>NTHE01000051.1 GCA_002551355.1 Streptomyces sp. man185
GAGCAGGGCCGGTCTCCGGCCCTGCTCGCCCGCCGGCTCCGGGCCGCGAGCGAGGCTTTCGCCTCGGACACGCTGGGCGGGCTGACACCGAAGGAGCACGACCTGCTGGTGGCACGGTCGGCCGGCGTGCCGGTGCCGGTGGTCCGGGCCGCCACGGCGACCATCGCGGACGTGCTGGCCGAGGTGGTCGACACCGCGGCCGGTGCCCGCCCCCGTGCGGCGCTGCCACCGGGCCGGCGGCACGCCCCGGACCCCGGCGCCGGCATCGACCCCGGCGCCGTCGTCTGGCGTCGTCGCGGCCGGCTGCTCGGCGTCAACGCGTCCGGGAACCACCCGGCCGTCCACTCGCTGTGGCTGGAAGCGCTCGCCCTGGGGTACCGCGTCGCGGTGCGCCCCTCGCGCCGCGACCCGTTCACGCCCCACCGGCTGGTGCTGGCCCTGCGTTCGGCCGGATTCGCCGACGACGAGGTGGTCACCCTGCCGTGCGACCACGGCACCGCCGAGGAACTGGTCCGCGGCAGCGACCTCGCCATGGTCTTCGGCGGGGACGAGACCGTACGCCGTTACGCGGGCGGAGCGTCGGGGACACCGGTCCTGACGCAGGGGCCCGGCCGGGTGAAAGTACTCGTCAGGGGGCGGTGGGAGCCGTATCTCGGCACCATCGCCGACTCGGTCGGCGGACTGGGCGGCGTCTCGTGCCTCAACACGACCGCGGTTCTGGTCGAACACGACGCCAGAGGCTTCGCCGAGGCCCTGGCGCAGCGGCTCGCGAAGCTGCGGCCGGGGACGCCGGAGCAGGAGGACGCCCAGCTTCCGTGCCTGCCCCTGGCGGAGGCCCGGCGGGTCGAGGACGCCCTGCGCCGAGGCGCGACGGACTGCGAGCCGGTCCTCGGCGACACCGTCGTGCACGACCTGGGCGACGGCAGCGCGGCGCTCCGGCCGGCGGTGCACCTGGTGGACGATCCGTCGGCCGAACAGCTCGGCCTGGAGCTGCCGTTCCCCTGCGTCTGGGTCGCCCCCTGGTCCCCGGACCACGGCGTGGCCCCGCTGCGCGGATCGCTGGTGGTCGGCGTCGCCGGCGGGAACACCGCTCTGGTGGACGCGTTGCTGGACGAGCCGTCCGTCCGCAATGTCTACGGCCTGGACCGGCCCACCTGGTGGCTGCCGCCGGACAAACCGCACGACGGCTACCTTGCCGAGTTCCTCATGCGCAGCACCGCGCTCGCCGGAATCTGAGAGGAGGACACACTGTGCTCGCTGTGGTCATGCACGCCCCGGGCGACGTGCGCGTCGAGGAGGTGCCGGAGCCTCACATCGAGGAACCGACGGACGCGCTGGTACGGGTGGTGGCGGCCGGAGTCTGCGGCTCGGACCTGTCCGTGTTGCGGGGTCTCTCGCCCCTGCCCCGGCCGGTCCGCAGCGGCCACGAGTTCGTCGGCCTCGTCGAGGACACGGGCGCGGGCGTGACGGCCCTGCGCCCGGGGGACTTCGTCCTCGCCCCGTTCAGCACCTCGGACGGCGACTGCCCGCACTGCCGCCGAGGTCTGCCGATCGCCTGTGAGAACGGCAGGCTGTTCGGCGAGTTCGGGCCCGACGGATCGGTGCTCGACGGCGGACAGGCCGAGTTCGTCCGCGTACCCCTGGCCGACACGACGCTGGTGGCCGTTCCCGGGACGCCGCCCGACGGCCTCGTTCCGTCGCTGCTGGCCCTGACCGATGTGATGTCCACCGGACACGAGGCGGCCGTGCACGCCGGAGTGGGCCCGGGGTCCACGGTCGTGGTCGTCGGCGACGGGGCCGTCGGCCAGTGCGCGGTCCTGGCCTCCCGCAGGCTGGGCGCGGCCCGGATCGTGGTCATGTCACGCGACCCGTGGCGTCGGCGGCTCGCCCGCGCCCACGGGGCCACCGACCTGGTCGCCGCCCGGGGAGAGGAGGGGGCGGCGGAGGTGGTCGACCTGCTCGACGGAGGCAGCGGCCAGGTGATCGAGGCGGTCGGGTCGCTGCAGTCGGTCCGGCAGGCGATCGGCTGCGCACGACCCGGCGGCCGCATCGGCTACGTGGGTCTGCCCTGGGGCGTCACGCTGCCGCTGTGGGAGTTGTTCGGCAAGAACCTCACCCTCGCCGGTGGCGGCGCGAACGTGCGCGTCACGATGCCGGGGCTGCTCGGCGACGTGCTCGACGGCACGCTGCGGCCGGGCGAGGTGTTCGACGCGGCCTACTCCCTGGCCGACGCGCCGAAGGCGTTCCACGCCATGGACGCCCGCCGCTGCCTCAAACCCGTCCTGCGTCCCTAGGGGATGGCCGGACAGGCCCTGGGGGGGTGTCCGGCGCTCCGAGCCCCTCCTGGCCCCCGGCCCTTCGGGGGCCGGGAGGTCGGGAGGCCGGTCGGGCACGCGTGCTCACGCCGCCGCCACAGCGGCCGGCCTCCGGTGCCGCGGCAGCCGCGCCCTGGCCAGCGTGCGGTCGGTCAGGGCGGGCTGCGGCACCGCGATCCCGCAGCCCGTGCACACCGGGCCCGCCCACGGCGCCTCGCCCCGCTCCTGCCGCCACTCGATGCCGGTGCCCGCACAGACCGGGCAGGCGGAGCCGGGGCCGGAGCCGAGAGCCGCGATCAGCCGGCGCAGGACCTCCGCCAGCGGCTCGGTGGGATGGACGCCCGGGTCGGCGCAGCGGGCCACCCCGTGCCCGCCCCAGGTGCGGCGGTGCCAGTCGTCGAACGCGCCGGGCCGGCGCACCCCCGCGTGCTTCTCGCGCCGCCGTCGCTCCGCGAACCCCGCCTCGTACGCGAGCCAGACGGCCCGCGCCTCCTCCAGCTCGTCCAGCGCGCGCATCAGGCGCACCGGATCGGGCGCCCGGTCCTCGGGACCGATCCCGTGCCGGGCGCACAGATGGTCCCAGGTCGCCCGGTGCCCGTACGGGGCGAACCTCTCCAAACACTTGCGCAGCGAATACCGCCGTAGGGCCAGATCACCCAGCGGATCTCGGACCTGTCTCGCAAGACTCCGGAAACCGGCCATGACACCGCCACCTCCGTCGCTCGTCCTTGGACGTCAAGGAATGGACGTACGCCTGCCCGTTTCGGCTCCATCGAAAGATGAAATCCGTCCATTGGCCGAGACTCCCCATGTGGGACGGGGTGCCACGGGCGGAAGCGGAGCGGCGCACGGGCAGGTGGTGCGAGGGCGTGCGGTTCTTTCGCGGGTGGCGGAAACCGATGGCGGAGCGACCGTTCCGTGCGGTTGGGTTCCGCCATGACAACAGCTCGCCCGCGCCTGGAGAAGGTCACCCCCGACAATGTGCTTGCCGCCTGTCGGCTGGAAGTCGCACCCGAGCAGCGCGTGTTCGTCGCCCCGGTCGCGCAGTCCCTGGCCGAGGCCTATGTGCATCCCGACCTCGCCTGGCCGCGGCTGATCTGTGACGGTGAGCGCGTCGTCGGCTTCGTGATGGCGTACTTCGGCCTCCCGTTCGACTTCGACGCCGGGGTGCCGGACGCCCCGCCCCGCTCCGGGCTCTGGCGGCTCGCCATCGCCGCCGATGAGCAGGGCCGGGGGTACGGACGGTTCGCCGTGGGCGCGGTCAACGAGGAGGTCCGCCGGCGCGGCGGGACGGTCTCGACCGTGACGTGGAAGCCCGGCGAGGGCGGCCCCGAGGAGTTCTACCTCCGGCTCGGCTACCGCAAGCGGGGCCTCACCGACGACGGCGAGTACCTCGGCGACCTGGACCTGACCGGCTGAGCCGACGGGGCATCCGGCCCGGCCGCCCCCGCTATCCGCCGTACCGCAGATACCTCCGCCGCTTCGCCCGGAACGCCGACAGGTCCCGCTGCCACGCCCGTACCACCGTGTCGGTGTCCGCGCCCGCGTCGATCATCGTGCGCACCCGGGTGTTCCCGGTGAGCTTGTCGATCCAGTTGTCCGGCCGCCAGGCGAAGCCGCTCCACGTCTGTTTCGCGGTCACCAGCAGGGCGATCCCGGTGCGGACCGGGTCGAAGGCCTCCCGGTCCTGGACGTGCACCTGGACCCCGCCCACCGTCTTCCCCTGGAACTTGGAGAACGTCGGCGCGAAGTACGCCTCCCGGAAGGCGACCCCCGGCAGCTCCAGCGCGTTCGCGGCGGCCGCCCAGCGGTGGTCGATGCCCTCCGCGCCGAGGAGCTCGAAGGGGCGCGTGGTGCCCCGGCCCTCGGAGAGGTTCGTGCCCTCGAAGAGGCAGGTGCCGGAGTAGACGAGAGCCGTCTCGGGCGTCGGCATGTTCGGGCTCGGCGGCACCCACGGCAGCCCGGTGGCGTCGAAGAAGTCCGAGCGCCGCCACCCCGACATCGTCACCACGTCCAGCCGCGCCGGATTCTCGTGCAGGAACTCCGCGTTGAAGAAGAGCGCCAGTTCCGCCACCGTCATCCCGTGCGCCTGGGCGATCTCCCGGCGGCCGACGAACGTGGCGAACGCCGGGTCCAGCACCGGGCCCAGTGCCGCCCGCCCGGTGACCGGGTTCGGCCGGTCCAGCACGACGAGGCGCTTGCCCGCCAGCGCGGCCGCCTCCATGCAGTCGTACAGCGTCCAGATGTACGTGTAGAAGCGCGCGCCCGCGTCCTGGATGTCGAAGACGACCGTGTCGACACCCGAGGCGGTGAAGATGTCCGCGAGGTCCTGCCCGCTCTTGAGGTACGTGTCGTAGACCGGCAGCCCGGTCGCCGGGTCGTCGTAGCGGCCCTCGGAGCCGCCCGCCTGCGCGGTGCCCCGGAACCCGTGCTCGGGGCCGAACACGGAGGTCAGGTTCACCCGCGTGTCCGGGTGCATCACATCGACGATGTGCCGGACGTCGGCGGTGACGCCGGTCGGGTTGGTGACGATCCCGACCTTCTGGCCCCGCAGCAGCCGGTAGCCGTCGGCCGCCAGCCGGTCGAAGCCGGTACGCACCCGGCCGCGCCCGGGCCCGGAGCCGCGTCCGGGAACGGCCGAGGCTCCGGCGGGACCGGTGCCGGCCGCCGTCGCCGCGAACGCTCCCACGGCGCCTCCCGCGGCCAGCACACCACGTCGGGACAGGCTCATTCCGCTACCTCCATGATCGCGCCGACTGTCATGGCCACGCACGCTAGCGCGGGCCGGGGCCGCACGGAACGACCTGGGCCGCGCCGGTTCTCCGAGCCGGACACCCCATGCCTCCCGTCCAGGACGCATCGCTCCTCCCGGCCCGTTCCCGACCCTTCCCCGATTACATACCGACCGGTTAGTCTGCCGGTGCAGCCGGATGGGAAAGGCGGGATGACGATGGGTACGGTGCAGGGCGCCGGCGTAGTGGTCACAGGGGCCGGAGGCGGCATCGGAGCCGCTCTGGCCCGCAGGTTCGCCGCAGCGGGTGCGCGGGTCGTCGTCAACGACCTCGACCTCGCGCGGATCGAACCGCTCGCGAAGGAGATCGGCGGCATCGCCGTCGCCGGGGACGCCTCGGGGATCGTGGACGCGGCCCGGGACGCGCTGGACGGCACGGTGGACGTCTACTGCGCCAATGCGGGTCTGGCCTCGCCCGGTGACGTGTTCGCCGACGAGGAGGTCTGGGCCGCCGCCTGGGACGTCAATGTGATGGCCCATGTCCGCGCGGCCAGGACCCTCCTGCCGGACTGGCTGGAGCGCGGCAGCGGCCGGTTCGTCACCACCGCATCCGCCGCCGGGCTGCTGACGATGATCGGCGCGGCCCCGTACAGCGTCACCAAGCACGGGGCGGTCGCCTTCGCCGAGTGGCTCTCGCTCACCTACCGCCACCGGGGGATCAAGGTCCACGCGATCTGCCCGCAGGGCGTGCGCACCGACATGCTCACCGCCGCCGGTTCGGCCGGCGACCTGGTCCTCGCGCCCGGCGCCATCGAGCCGGACGCCGTCGCCGACGCCCTGTTCGAGGCGATGGACGCGGACCGCTTCCTGGTCCTGCCGCACCCCGAGGTGGCGGGCTACTACCAGGCCCGCGCCGCCGATCCCGACCGGTGGATGCGCGGGATGAACCGGCTCCAGAGGCAGTGGGAGGAGGCGGGCGGGGCATGAGCGACACAACCGCCGGCTCGATCTACGCAGCCCGGCCCTGGCTCGCCCTCCTCAGCGAGGCCCAGCGCGCTCCCGTCACCCCGGCCCCGACCGTGCCGCACGCCTGGCGGGCGGCCGTGGACCGGGCCCCGGACCATACCGCCCTGGCCTACTTCGACGGGCGGCTGAGCTACCGCGAGACCGACGAGCTGTCCGACTCGGTGGCCGGGCACCTCGCCGCCCGGGGGCTGCGCCGCGGCGACCGGGTCGCGATCATGCTCCAGAACAGCCCGCACTTCGTCCTCGCGCTGCTCGGCGCGTGGAAAGCGGGCGCGACCGTCGTCCCGCTCAACCCGATGTACAAGTCCGGCGAGGTCGGCCACGTCCTCGCCGACGCCGGGGTCACCGCGCTGATCTGCTCGGACCGGGCGTGGGAGGCGTATCTGCGGGACACCGCGGCGGCCGCCCCGGACCTCCGTATCGCGCTCACCGCCTGCGAGCTGGACCTCCAGAGCGTGAACGACCCGCGCGTCCTCGGCTTCGAGCGGCTCCCCGCCCCCGGCCCCGACGACCTCGCGGACGACCTGCTGACCGCCGCCCGCGCCGGGAACCCGGCCCCGGCGGACCGGGAGCTCACCGCCGCCGACACGGCGCTGATCAGCTACACCTCCGGCACCAGCGGCACCCCCAAGGGCGCGATGAACGCCCACGGCAACATCATGGTCAACGCCGAACGCCAGCGCACCGGCCACCCGATCCCCGAGGGCTCCGCCTACTTCGCGCTCGCCCCGCTCTTCCACATCACCGGCATGGTCTGCCAGCTCTCCGCCTGCGTCGCCAACGCGGGCACCCTCGTCCTCGCCCACCGCTTCGAGGCGGGCGTCGTCCTGGAGGCCTTCGCCACCCACCGGCCCGCCTACACCGTCGGCCCGTCGACCGCCTTCATGGCCCTGGCCGCGCACCCGGACGTCACGCCGGACCACTTCGCCTCGTTCCAGGTGATCTCCTCCGGCGGCGCGCCCCTGCCGCCCGCGCTCGTGGAGAAGTTCCGCGCGGGCTTCGGCCCGTACATCCGCAACGGCTACGGGCTCACCGAGTGCACCGCCCCCTGCGCCTCGGTCCCGCCCGAGCGCGAGGCCCCCGTGGACCCGGTCTCGGGCACGCTCTCGGTCGGCGTCCCCGGGCCCGACACCGTCGTACGGATCCTCGACGAGGAGGGGCGGGAGGTGCCCTTCGGGGAGCAGGGCGAGATCGCGGTGCGCGGCCCCCAGGTCGTCTCCGGCTACTGGAACCTCCCCGAGGCCACCGCCGCCGCCTTTCCGGACGGCGAGCTGCGCACCGGTGACATCGGGTTCATGGACGCGGCGGGCTGGCTGTACGTCGTCGACCGCAAGAAGGACATGATCAACGCCTCCGGGTTCAAGGTGTGGCCCCGCGAGGTGGAGGACGTCCTCTACACCCACCCGGCGGTGCGCGAGGCGGCCGTGGTGGGCGTGCCCGACGCCTACCGGGGCGAGACGGTCCGGGCGTACGTGAGTCTGCGTCCGGGGGCCTCGGTGGAGCCCGGCGAGCTGGGCGCGTACTGCAAGGAACGGCTCGCCGCGTACAAGTATCCGCGCGAGGTGGAGATCCTGACCGAGCTGCCGAAGACGGCGAGTGGGAAGATCCTCAGGCGGGAACTGCGTTCCCCCCGTTAGAACCGCGTCGAAACAGCGTACGCACGGCACGAAAGGAAGGTGGCGGCTCATGGCCAAGGCGACGGACCAGAACGGCACTCCCGTCCCCCAACGGCTGCTGGCCGCCGCCACCCGGCTCTTCGCCGAGCGCGGGTACGACCGCACCTCGGTCCAGGAGATCGTCGAGGCGGCGGGCGTCACCAAGGGGGCGCTCTACCACTACTTCGGCTCCAAGGAGGACCTGCTCCAGGAGGTCTACGCCCGGGTGCTGCGGCTCCAGCAGGAGCGCCTGGACGCCTTCGCGGACGCCGAGGCCCCCATCGAGCAGCGGCTGCGCGACGCGGCGGCCGACGTGGTGGTCACGACCATCGACAACCTCGACGACGCGGCGATCTTCTTCCGCTCCATGCACCACCTGAGCCCCGAGAAGAACAAGCAGGTGCGCGTCGAGCGCCGCCGTTACCACGAGCGCTTCCGGGCGCTGATCGAGGAGGGGCAGAACAGCGGCGTGTTCTCCTCGGCCACCCCCGCCGACCTGGTCGTCGACTACCACTTCGGTTCGGTCCACCACCTCTCCACCTGGTACCGCCCGGACGGCCCGCTCAGCCGCCAGGAGGTCGCCGACCACCTCGCGGACCTGCTGCTGCGGGCCCTTCGCCCGTAGAGGGCCCTGCCCGGCGGGGCGATCCGGTGGCCCGCTCCGCGCGACGGGGCGAGTCTGGATGTATGAGGTATGTCCGGCCTCCTCCGGAGGCGTCAGCGTTCACGGGCGAAGGTCCGTTCGTTAATAGAACGGACCTGTCCGGTTTCCGCTCTTGACGGAGCACTGTCATTTCCTTGAGCATCGGTCACGCATCGCGCACAGCCAGCTCCAGGACCCGACCGGGCACCGCGCGGCCGGGTACCCCCCGCACGTTCCGTCAGTCCCCAACGGAATCCGGAGCCCGTGAATGAGACCGAACCGCTTCACCCTGCGCAGATCCCCGGCGGCCGTCGTCGCCGTAGCCCTCGCGGCCCTTCTCGCGACCGCCGCGCCCAGCGCGCAGGCCGCCGGAGCGCCGACACCGGAGGCAGCCGCCGCGGCCGCCCCCGACATCCCCGTGGCCAACGTCAAGGCCCACCTCTCCCAGCTCTCGACGATCGCCGCCAACAACGGCGGCAACCGCGCCCACGGCCGCCCCGGCTACAAGGCGTCCGTCGACTATGTGAAGGCCAAGCTCGACGCGGCCGGATACACCACCACGCTGCAGCAGTTCACCTCCAACGGAGCCACCGGCTACAACCTGATAGCCGACTGGCCCGGCGGCGACCCGAACAAGGTCCTGATGGCCGGGGCCCACCTCGACTCGGTCTCCTCCGGCGCAGGCATCAACGACAACGGCTCCGGCTCGGCCGCCGTGCTGGAGACCGCGCTCGCCGTCTCCCGCGCCGGGTACCAGCCCGACAAGCACCTGCGGTTCGCCTGGTGGGGCGCGGAGGAGCTGGGCCTGATCGGCTCGAAGTACTACGTCAACAACCTGCCGTCCGCCGAGCGCTCCAAGCTCTCCGGCTATCTCAACTTCGACATGATCGGCTCGCCCAACGCCGGCTACTTCGTCTACGACGACGACCCGGTCATCGAGAAGACCTTCAAGGACTACTTCGCGGGCCTGAACGTCCCCACCGAGATCGAGACCGAGGGCGACGGCCGCTCCGACCACGCCCCGTTCAAGAACGTCGGCGTCCCCGTCGGCGGACTCTTCACCGGCGCGGGCTACACCAAGTCCGCCGCCCAGGCACAGAAGTGGGGCGGCACGGCGGGCCAGGCCTTCGACCGCTGCTACCACTCGTCCTGCGACAACCTGAGCAACATCAACGACACCGCCCTGGACCGCAACAGCGACGCCGCCGCCCACGCCGTCTGGACCCTGTCCTCGGGCACCGGCGAACCGCCCACCGGTGAAGGAGTGTTCAGCAACACCGCCGACGTGGCCATCCCGGACGCCGGGGCGGCGGTCACCTCGCCGATCGCGGTCACCGGACGAACGGGCAACGCCCCGACCGCACTTCAGGTCGGCGTCGACATCAAGCACACCTACCGCGGCGACCTGGTCGTCGACCTGCTCGCACCGGACGGCAGCGCCTACCGGCTGAAGAACTCCAGCAGCGGCGACTCGGCCGACAACGTCATCACGACGTACACGGTCAACGCCTCCGGTGAGGTGGCCAACGGCTCCTGGAAGCTCCGCGTCCAGGACGTCGCCCGGCAGGACACCGGCTACATCGACAGCTGGAAGCTCACCTTCTGAGCCCTGTTGGGCCCTGCTGTGCGCGTACGCGTGTGGCCCCCGCTCTCGCGGGGGCCACACGCCGTCCGTCACACGTACCGCTTGATCTCCCGCCGGGCCAGCGACCGCTGGTGCACCTCGTCCGGCCCGTCCGCCAGCCGCAGCGTCCGCGCAGAGGCCCACAGCTCCGCCAGCGGGAAGTCCTGGCTCACCCCGCCCGCGCCGTACAGCTGCACCGCGGAGTCCAGGATGTCCACCACCGCGCGCGGGGTGGCGATCTTGATGGCCTGGATCTCGGTGTGCGCGCCCTTGTTGCCCACGGTGTCCATCAGCCAGGCCGTCTTCAGCACCAGCAGCCGCAACTGCTCCACCGTCACCCGGGCGTCCGCGATCCAGTTCTGCACGACGCCCTGCGCGGCCAGCGGCTTGCCGAACGCCGTACGCGCCACGGCCCGCCGGCACATCAGCTCGATGGCCCGCTCCGCCATCCCGATCAGCCGCATGCAGTGGTGGATCCGGCCCGGACCCAGCCGCGCCTGCGCGATGGCGAAGCCACCGCCCTCCTCGCCGATCAGATGCGTCGCGGGCACCCGTACGTCGTGGAAGACCACCTCGGCGTGACCGCCGTGCGAGTGGTCCTCGTACCCGTACACCTGCATCGCGCGCCGCACCTCGACGCCCGGGGTGTCGCGGGGCACCAGGATCATCGACTGCTGGCGGCGGATGTCCTCGCCGTCCGGGTCGGTCTTGCCCATCACGATGAAGACCGCGCAGTCCGGGTTCATCGCCCCGGAGATGTACCACTTCCGCCCGTTGATGACGTAGTCATCGCCCTCCCGGATCATCCGCGTCTCGATGTTCGTCGCGTCCGAGGACGCCACGTCCGGCTCCGTCATCGCGAACGCGGAGCGGATCTCCCCGGCGAGCAGCGGCTCCAGCCACTGCTTCTTCTGCTCGTCGGTGGCGAACTGGAACAGCACCTCCATGTTCCCGGTGTCCGGGGCCGCGCAGTTCGTCGCGGTCGGCGCGAGGTGCGGGGAGCGGCCGGTGATCTCCGCGAGCGGCGCGTACTGGAGATTCGTCAGCCCGGCCCCGTACTCCGCGTCGGGCAGGAAGAGGTTCCACAGCCCCTGCCGCTGCGCCTCGGCCTTCAGCTCCCCGACGACGGCCGGGGTGTCCCACGGCGAGGCGAGCCGGGCCCGCTGCTCGTCGGCGACCTGCTCGGCCGGATACACGTGCTCGTCCATGAACGCGAGCAGCCTGCTCCGCAGCTCCTCGGTACGGGCGTCGAATGCGAAGTCCATGGGGTCAGCCTTCCTGGAGGGTGGTGAGGCCGTGCGCGATGAAGACGGGGACCAGATCGCCGATCCGGTCGAAACCCGCGCCGACGGTCTGGCCGAGGGTGTAGCGGTAGTGGATGCCCTCCAGGATCACGGCGAGCTTGAACCACGCGAACGCGGTGTACCAGGAGATGGCGGAGGTGTCCCGGCCCGAGCGGGCCGCGTAGCGCTCGATCAGCTCGGCGGGGGACGGATGCCCGGCCGCGCCGCTGGTGGTGGAGACGGGCGACTCCGGCAGGTCCAGGTCGGAGCTGTACATCACCAGCAGCCCGAGGTCGGTCAGCGGATCGCCGAGCGTGGACATCTCCCAGTCCAGGACGGCCCTGATCCGGTCGTCGGAGCCCAGCAGCACGTTGTCCAGGCGGTAGTCGCCGTGGACGACGGTGGGGCCGGGGGAGGAGGGCAGCGCGCGGCCCAGGGCGGCGTGCAGCTCGTCGATGCCCGCCAGGTCACGGTTGCGGGAGGCGTCCAACTGCTTGCCCCAGCGCCGCAACTGCCGGTCCAGGAAGCCCTCGGGACGCCCGAAGTCCCCGAGCCCGACCGCCTCCGGGTCCACGGCGTGCAGGTCGACCAGGGTGTCGACGAGCCCGAGGACCGCTGCCCGGGTGCGCTCGGGCCCCAGCGGGGCGAGCTGCTCGGCGGTGCGGTACGGGGTGCCCTCGACGTACTCCATCACGTAGAACGGGGCGCCGATCACGCTGTCGTCCTCGCAGAGCAGCAGCGGCTCCGGCACCGGCACGGCGGTGGGGTGCAGTCCGCTGATCACGCGGTGCTCGCGCGTCATGTCGTGCGCGGTGGCCAGCACATGGCCGAGCGGAGGTCTGCGCACCACCCACTGCCCGGTCCCGTCGCCGACGACATACGTGAGGTTCGAGCGGCCGCCCTCGATGAGCCGCGCTTCGAGGGGTCCGCTCACCAGCCCCGGACGCTCGCGGTCGAGATGGCCACGCAGCGACTCCGGGTCGAGACCGGGTGGGGGGACTGGGCTCATGGTGCGTACCTCCGGGCGACGGAACGAGGCGACTGGACGATCGGAACCATGATGCCGACCAGTCGGTATGTCGTCCAGTGCCTCTCCGGAACCGGCGGGCGGGAAGTGGGTCCCGGCCCTGGTGGAGAAACGCATCCCTGAATAGGGTTCACGTATGAATACAGCTCTGGTGATCGAAGACGTCCGGCTCACCCCGATCCTCGTGGCCGATCCGCCCCTGCTGAACACGCAGGGCGTCCACCAGCCGTACACCCCGCGCCTCATCGTGGAGGTCGTCACCCGGGGCGGAGCGACCGGCGTGGGGGAGACGTACGGCGACGGCGCCTACCTGGAGCCCGCGCGGTCCCTGGCGGAGGCGCTCCCCGGCCGGACGGTCACCGATCTGAACGGGCTGTTCGCGTCGGCCGAAGAGGCGTGCGGCGCATCGCGCCCGGCCGACGGCGGGGGCGGCGACCGGACCGGCCGCCGGGTCGACGACCGGGTCGACGCCGGGGGACTGCGAGGGGTCCGGAACGCCGAGAAGATCCGGCTCTCGGTCGCCTCCGCCTTCGAGGTGGCCTGTCTGGACGCCCTCGGCAAGACGCTGGGCCTGCCGGTGCACGCGTTGCTGGGCGGCAAGGTCCGCGACGCCGTCGAGTACAGCGCGTACCTCTTCTACCGCTGGGCCGACCACCCGGTTCCCGGCGAGCACGACGACTGGGGCGCGGCGCTCGACCCGGCCGGCGTCGTCGCCCAGGCGCGCCGCTTCGCCGACACCCACGGCTTCGGCTCCTTCAAGCTCAAGGGCGGCGTCTTCGAGCCCGACCGGGAGATCGCCGCGATCCGCGCCCTGGCCGAGGCCTTCCCGGACCGCCCGCTGCGCCTGGACCCGAACGGCGCCTGGTCCGTCCCCACCTCGCTGTACGTCGCCGACCGGCTGAAGGGCGTCCTCGAATACCTGGAGGACCCCACCAGCGGCACGGACGGCATGGCCGCCGTCTCGGCGGGCACGGACGTCCCGCTCGCCACCAACATGTGCGTCACCACCCTCGCCGAGGTCCCCGAGGCCTTCGCCCGCGACGCCGTCCAGATCGTCCTGAGCGACCACCACTACTGGGGCGGACTGCACCGGACCCGGGAACTGGCGGGCATCTGCCGCACGTTCGGCGTCGGACTCTCCATGCACTCCAACACCCACCTCGGCATCAGCCTCGCCGCGATGACCCAGGTCGCGGCCACCGTGCCGGATCTCGCGTACGCCTGCGACAGCCACTACCCCTGGCAGACCGAGGACGTCATCACCGAGCGCCACACCTTCACCGGTGGCCGGCTGACGGTCTCCGACGCCCCCGGCCTCGGCGTCGAGCTGGACCGCGACCGCCTCGCCGCGCTGCACCGGCGCTGGCTGGAGGACGACGGGACCTACCGCGAGCGCGACGACGCGGCGGCGATGCGCGCCGCCGACCCGAGCTGGACGACGCCGGCGGTCCCGCGCTGGTGAGGGGCGGGCCCCACGGCCGTAACCGCCTGAGTTGCGGCGACCCTGACCTGCACGGAAGGTCGAGGGATGAAGGCGATCAGCTACAGCGCGTACGGCTCCGCCGACGTCATGGAGTACGGCGAGCGGCCCGACCCGAAGGTCGGCCCCGACAGCGTCCTGGTGAAGGTACGGGCCGCCGCCGTCAACCCGGTCGACTGGAAGGCCCGTGAGGGCTACCTCCAAGGGGCCCTCGAAGCCGTCTTCCCGGTGATCCCCGGCTGGGACGTATCCGGGGTCGTCGTGCAACCGGGCGTCGCCGTGGACGAGTTCGGGGTGGGCGACGAGGTCATCGGCTACGTACGCGAGGACTTCCTCTCCCGGGGCACGTTCGCCGAGTACGTCGCCGCCCCCGTGCGCACCCTCGCCCGCAAGCCCCTCAGCCTGAGCTTCGAGGAGGCGGCGGGCCTGCCGCTGGCCGGGCTGACCGCGTACCAGGTGCTGCACCGCACCCTGAAGATCCGCGAGGGCGACACCGTCCTGGTCCACGCGGCGGCCGGCGGCGTCGGGTCGCTCGCCGTCCAGATCGCCCGGCACACCGGCTGCCGGGTCCTCGGCACCGCGAGCCCCCGCAACCACGAGCACCTGCGCAGCCTGGGCGCGGAGCCGGTGGAGTACGGCGAGGGCCTCGTCGAACGGCTGCGGGAACTCGTCCCCGAGGGCTTCGACGCCTCCTTCGACACGGTGGGCGGCGACGCCCTGAGGGCCTCGGCCGACACCCTCGCCCCGGGCGGCCGGCTCGCCTCCATCGCGGACGACGAGGTCTTCTCCTACGGCGGCCGCTACGCCTTCGTGCGCCCCGACGCGCACGACCTGGCCCAGGTCGCGGAGCTGGCCGAGCGGGGCATCGTCACCGTCCACGTGGACCGGGTGTTCCCGCTGGAACAGGCCGCCGAGGCGTACCGGCTCAACCAGGAGGGGCGGACGCGCGGCAAGATCGTGGTGACGGTGGACTGGGACGGGTGAGGCGTCCAGGATCGGTGAGACGACCGGGGCGGGAGAGGTGGCCGGGGCTGGAGAGGCGTCCGCCCCGGCGGCTCGGGCTCAGAACAGCATCGCCGCCGCGAACACCGCCAGCGCCACCGTGCACAGCGTCGCCGCCAGCGCCCCGCGCGGCGGGAGCGGCTCGGGCCGTGCCGCCTCCATCCGCAGCATCCGGCGGTGGGCCACCAGCAGGAACCCCACCCAGGCCAGCGCGCTCAGCGCCACCGCGACCAGCCCGGCCGGAGTCACCCCGCCGTGCAGCGCCTGCCGCACCGCGAGGAGCGCGACGACCGTGGCGGACAGGGTCGTGCGCCGCCAGGCCAGCCGCGTGCGCTCCGGCTGCAGCCCGGGGTCCCGGTCCGTCGCCGCCGTCACACGCCTTCCCAGCCGAAGAGGACCACCGCCACCATCGCCACGGCGACGACGGCGACCACCAGACTCAGCAGGGTCGGGAACCGGGACACCGGCAGGTCCTCGCCCCGCCGCATCGCCCGCTCGCACCGCACCCAGTGGTTGACCGCCCGCAGGGCGCAGAGCACCCCGGCGGCCAGCAGCCCGAGGGCGAGCCCGGCCCGGACGCCCCACACCAGCTCCGGCAGGAACTGGTCGACGGCGAAACCCCCGCCGATCAGGGCCAGAGCCGTCCGGATCCAGGCGAGGAACGTCCGCTCGTTGGCCAGCGAGAACCGGTAGTCGGGGGTGTCCCCCTCCTCCCGGATCCGCTGCGGCGCGAACCACAGCCGTACGCTCTGCGCGATCTTGTGCACACGGGCACCCCAGGGGGTGTCCTGTCGGGGAGGCCGGATCACGCGGACCGGAACTCCCGCAGCCGCTGGTGCGCCTCAATCCCGTCCGGCACCCAGGGCCACTCACCGAGCCGCCGCTCCAGCTCGGCGTCGTCCAGGAACGTGTGCCAGGCGACCTCCTCCACCTGCGGGGAGACGGGCAGCTCGCACCGCACCTGATAGACGGCCGACCACCAGGTGTGCTCACCGTCGTAAAGGAACCGGAACAGCGGTTCGGGCTGCACAAGCCCCGAGACGCCCAGTTCCTCCTCCGCCTCGCGCAGCGCCGCCTCGTCGTACGACTCGCCCGCACCGACGACCCCGCCGACGAACATGTCGTAGTGCGAGGGGAAGACCAGCTTCGTGGGGGTACGCCGGTGGACGAAGATCCTCCCCTCCGCGTCGCGCGCCTCGATGAACACGCAGCGGTGCCGCAGCCGGCGCGCGGTCGCCTCGCCGCGCGGGGCCTGTCCGATGACCTCGTCGTTCTCGTCGACGATGTCCAGAATCTCGTCAGAGGGCCTCATGCGACTCATCCAACAGCACCCGGACGGTTGACGTGGCAGCGGCGGGTACCCAAGATCTGACGCACGGGTAACTTGTCTCCCGGCTGCCCCTCCCCGACAGGATGGAACCCATGGCGTACGACGCTGATGTGATCGTGATCGGGGCAGGACTCGCGGGGCTCGTGGCCACCGCCGAACTGGTCGACGCCGGCCGTTCCGTGATCGTTCTCGACCAGGAGCCCGAGCAGTCCATCGGCGGCCAGGCGCACTGGTCCTTCGGCGGCCTCTTCTTCGTCGACTCGCCCGAACAGCGCCGGCTGCGGATCAAGGACAGCCGGGAACTGGCCCTCCAGGACTGGTTCGGCACGGCGGGCTTCGACCGCGAGGAGGAGGACCGCTGGCCGCGCAGGTGGGCCGAGGCGTACGTCGACTTCGCCGCCGGTGAGAAGCGGTCCTGGCTGCACCAGCAGGGGCTGCGGATCTTCCCCGTCGTCGGCTGGGCGGAACGCGGCGGTTACGACGCGACCGGACACGGCAACTCCGTGCCCCGCTTCCACATCACCTGGGGCACCGGCCCCGGTGTCGTCGCCCCCTTCGAGCGGCGGGTCCGCGAGGGCGTCGCCAAGGGGCTCGTCCAGCTGCGGTTCCGCCACCGGGTCACCGGCCTCGCCCGTACCGCCGGGGCGCTCGACACGGTCACCGGGGAGATCCTGGAGCCCAGCGCGGCCGAGCGCGGCACCGCGAGCAGCCGGGAAGCCACTGATGCCTTCGAGCTGAAGGCCCAGGCGGTGATCGTCACCTCCGGCGGCATCGGCGGCAACCACGACCTGGTCCGCGCCCAGTGGCCCGAACGGCTCGGCACCCCGCCCGAGAAGATGCTCTCCGGCGTCCCCGCCCACGTCGACGGCCTGATGCTCGGCATCGCCGAGAAGGCGGGCGCGCACCACATCAACCGCGACCGGATGTGGCACTACACCGAGGGCATCGAGAACTGGAACCCGATCTGGTCCAAGCACGGCATCCGCATCCTGCCCGGCCCCTCGTCCCTCTGGCTGGACGCGCGCGGCAAGCGGCTGCCGGTCCCGCTCTTCCCCGGTTTCGACACGCTCGGCACCCTGGAACACATCATGGGCTCGGGCCACGGCTACACCTGGTTCGTGCTCAACCAGCGCATCATCGGCAAGGAGTTCGCGCTCTCCGGATCCGAGCAGAACCCGGACCTGACCGGCAAGTCCATCCGCGACGTGATCGGCCGGGCCCGCGCGGACGTGCCCGCACCGGTGAAGGCGTTCATGGACCACGGGGCCGACTTCGTCGTGGAGAAGGATCTCGACGCACTCGTCCGAGGCATGAACGCGGTGACGGGCGACGGCCTGATCGACGCGGCCGAGCTGCGCCGCGAGATCACCGCCCGCGACCGCGAGATCGCCAACCCGTTCACCAAGGACCTCCAGGTCACCGCGATCCACGGGGCCCGCGCCTACCTCGGCGACCGCCTGATCCGCACCGCGAAGCCGCACCGCATCCTGGACCCGGCGGCGGGCCCGCTGATCGCCGTCCGCCTCAACATCCTCACCCGCAAGTCCCTGGGCGGCCTGGAGACGGACCTGTCCTCCCGCGTCCTGACCGCCGAGGGCACCCCGCTCCCGGGCCTGTACGCGGCGGGCGAGGCGGCGGGCTTCGGCGGCGGTGGAGTCCACGGCTACCGCTCCCTGGAGGGCACGTTCCTGGGCGGCTGCATCTTCTCGGGCCGAGCGGCGGGCAGGGCGGCGGCACAGGCACTGTAGACGCCCCCGCACCCGGGGAGACCGGGCCGCGAATCAAGCCCGCAATTCAAGCCCCTCCGGCGATTGAGGAGCGGGATTCGGGGCGGAGCCCCGACGGTCACCCGGGCGAAGGCCCCCCTCACCCCGCGGACGCCCGAGCCCCGGACGACCCCACCGCCCGGTCACCCCCGGCGCTCGACCACCCGAAACCGCTCCGCCACAATCATCGTCCCGTCGTCCACCGTGAACGACGGATCCCCCAACGCCTCCCGCATCTCATCGCTGTGCCAGAACCGCTCGTGCCCCGCCCGCCACTCGGCGACCGAGGCGTACCCCTCGCCCTCGTCCAACGCGTGCCGCAGATCCGCGGCCCCCAGCGGCAGCACCCGCACATCGGTCACCTCGACCACCGCGACCTCCCGGCCGTCCGAGTCGATCAGCGCGGAGCGTTCGCCCACCGGAGGCAACTCCTCCTGCTCCAGTTCGTACTCGCACAGCAACCCGGTGGTGGACACCTTCTCGCCGGAGAGGACCGCCGCCACCAACCGGTCGCGCAGCGGCCCGGGGAAGGCGAGGAGGAAGGGCTTCAGGGGTTCGCGTCGCTCCATGCGACCAGTGTGGCAGGGGTGCGGCCCCGGTGTGGCAGGGGTCACCCCCGCCCCACCCACCCCACCCGCACGCTGCGCCGATACCTTCGACGGTTCGACCGGATCAAGCCAACTGGCCGGTAAGCCGGAGTCGTTGGCGGGAGGCGCCCCTTGACGTGGACCATTGCCTGCCGCTTTGCTGTGCGCGATCATCTGCTCGCACACCGCATCGAAAGAAGCCCGCGGCATGCCCCCGCCTCCGCCGCCCCTGGGCCGCTCCCGTCGTCGGGGCAGCCGCTCGGACCACGTCTTCGACCCGGCCCTCGACGACGACGAACTCATCGCCGCACGCAGCCGGTTCACCCAGGGCAGATGGTCGGAGGCGCGCACCCTGCTGGTGGACACCGGACGGGACTGGGACCGCCGCGCCCACCGCCTGCTGGCCCTCGCCGAGACCTCGTCCGCGGTGGACTGGGCCGGTGACTGGCTGCTCGTCGAACCCGAGAGCGCCGACGCCGCCACCCTGCTCGCCTGCGCCCGGGTCTCCCGCGCGCTGCGGCCCAAGGCCAAGGCGAACGACGCCGCCCGCGCCCGGGAAGCCTGCCTGGCCGCCGCCCGTCTCACCCCCGACGACCCCACTCCCTGGCTCGCGCTGCTCCTCCTGGACCGGGGGCGCGACGACGGAACGGACGAGACCGGCAGGCTCTTCGAGGAGGTGCGCTCCCGCCACCCCGACCACCACCACGCCCACCACGTGATGGCCGCGTTGCTGGCCGAGAGCAACCCCGAAAGCGGCCACGACCCGCTCCACGAGGTGTACGACTTCGCCGCCTGGGCCGCGGAACTGGCCCCCGCCGACTCCCCGCTGGCCGTGCTCCCGGTTATCGCCCACGCCGAGCGCTACCGCGTCCTGGCCGCCGCCGGCATCGAGCCCGACGACCCGGCGCTCTCCGAGCACTGGTCCGGACGCCGGGCGCGCCAGGTGATGAAGGCCGCCTTCGACTGGTGGCTGGAATGGGAGCGCGAGGACCACCCGCGCCACCGCCTCGACCTGAACTTCCTGGCGCATGCAAAAGTCTGCGAGGGCCGGCCCGCCGAGGCCGCGGCCCTCTTCCACCGCATCGGCCCGTACGCCACCGCCGCGCCCTGGTCGTACTCCGGCCGGGAACCCCACGCCGAGTTCACCGCCGCGCGCACCTATGCGCTCGGCACCCCGTGAAGCACGAAGAGAAGCACGAAGCGAACCACGAAGGACACCACCCACCGCGCTCACCACACCACGCTCACCATGAAGAAGGGACCAACCCCGCCATGTCGACCGGCAGTTCATTTTCCAGTGAGACCGGCACCACGAGGGGAACGGCCGATACCGGCGGTATCAACACCTACAAGGGCGAGGAACGCGCCCTGCGCGCGAACCGGCTCGGCACCCCCGGCCTCCTGCTGTCGGTGGTCGCGGCCAGCGCCCCCCTGATGGTGGTCGCCGGCGTGATGCCCACGGTCTTCGGCGTGATGGGCATCGTCGGCCAGCCACTGCTCTACATCATCCTGGGCATCGTCCTGATGCTGTTCAGCGTCGGTTACGCGGAGATGAGCCGGCACGTCCACAACGCCGGGGCGTTCTACGCGTACATCGCCCGCGGGCTCGGCCCGACCGCCGGCGCCGGCGCCTCGCTCGTGGCGCTGGTGGCGTACAGCGCGATGCAGGTCGGCATCTACGGGATCCTCGGCTTCGAGGTCTCCGGCATCTTCGCCACCTACCTCGACATCGAGCTGGCCTGGTGGATACCGGCCCTGGTCGCGGCGGCCGTCGTCGGCGTCCTCGGCTGGCTGAAGATCGACCTCAACGCCAAGGTGCTCGGCGTCCTGCTGGTCATCGAGTGCGCGCTGGTCGTGATCTTCGACATCGCCGCCGTGAGCAAGCCCGGCCCCGAGGGCCTGTCGCTGCACGCCTTCAACCCCGAGACCCTCACCGGCGCCGGGCTCGGCACGGCGCTCTGCTTCTGCATCGCCGCGTTCGTCGGCTTCGAGCAGGCCCCGGTGTACGCGGAGGAGACCAGCCGCCCGCAGATCGTGGTGTCCCGGGTGATGTTCCTCGCGGTCGGCTACGCCGCACTGTTCCTGGCCATCAGCTCCTGGGCCCTGACCGTCGCCGCCGGACCCGGTTCCATCGCCGACACCTCCCTCAAGGAGGGCCCCGGCATGCTGTTCGGCCTCACCGAGGAGCGGCTCGGCTCCACCTTCACCGACGTCCTGCACATCCTCTTCGTCACCGGGATGTTCGCGGCGCTCCTCAGCTTCCACAACGTGGTGGCCCGCTACGCGTTCGCCATGGGACGTGAGGGCCTGCTGCCCGCCCGCTTCGGCCGCACCAACCGGGCGAGCGGCGCCCCCGGCACCGGCTCGCTCCTTCAGACCGCCGTCTCCGTGGTGATCATCGCGGCGTTCGCGTTCACCGACGACAACCCGGTCGGCGACCCCACCGCCCCGGTCCTGCGGCTTTTCACCTGGATGGGCAACGTCGGCGCGCTCGGCGTCATCCTGCTGATGGCCGCCGCCTCCTTCGCCGTCATCGCCTTCTTCGTCAAGCGCGGCGCGGGCCGCGCGCAGGCCCCGCGGCTGGTCGCCTCGGCCCTCGCCGGACTCGCGCTCCTGGCGATCGCCGTCTTCACGGTCCGCGACTTCGACGTCCTCGTCGGCTCCGGTCCCGGCTCGGCCCTCAACTGGCTGCTGCCCGGCGTGATCATCCTCGCGCTCGCCGGGGGCCTGGTGTACGGGGCGGTGCTGCGTTCGGTCAAGCCCGAGGTGCACGCCCGGATCGGCCTCGGGAACGAGGCGTTCCAGCTGGAGAAGGCGGCCGGGAGCGAGTCGGCCCGCCGCTGACCCCGCGTACGTACGCGAAACGCCCGCCCCGGTGACGTACCGGGGCGGGCGCCCGTCA
Organism: Streptomyces sp. man185; assembly: GCA_002551355.1. Taxonomy (GTDB): domain Bacteria; phylum Actinomycetota; class Actinomycetes; order Streptomycetales; family Streptomycetaceae; genus Streptomyces. The sequence continues at coordinate 21,372 of NTHE01000051.1, forward strand.
TTGCCGTACGGGAGGCGCTACAGCAACAGCGACAGCAGCAGGATGAAGGCCATGGCCACCACGGAGATGATCGTCTCCATCACGGACCAGGTCTTCACCGTCTGGCCGACGTCCATGCCGAAGTACTCCTTCACCAGCCAGAACCCGGCGTCGTTCACGTGGCTGAAGAAGAGCGAACCGGCGCCGACGGCCAGCACCAGCAGGGCCGCGTGCGAGGTCGACATGTCGGCGGCCAGCGGGGCCACCAGACCGGCGGCCGAGATGGTGGCGACCGTGGCCGAGCCGGTGGCGAGGCGGATCGCGACGGCGATCAGCCAGCCCAGCAGCAGGGCGGGGATCGACCAGTTCTCGGAGAACTCCAGGATCATCTGGCCCACCCCGGCGTCGATCAGCGTCTGCTTGAAGCCGCCGCCCGCGCCGACGATGAGCAGGATCCCGGCGATCGGGGCGAGGGACTTCTCCACGGTGCCGGCGAGCCGGTCCTTGGTGAACCCGGCGGCCCGGCCGAGCGTGAACATCCCGACCAGGACGGCCGCGAGCAGGGCGATCAGCGGCGAGCCGATGACCGCGGTGACCTTCTGGAGACCGTTCTCGGGGTTGTCGACCACGATCTCGACGAGCGCGTTCAGCAGCATCAGGACGACCGGCAGCAGGATGGTCGCCAGCGTCGCGCGGAAGCTCGGGCGACGGTCCAGATCCTCGGACGGGCGCTGCGGGATCATGTTCTCCGGCGGCTTGATGTCCACCCAGCGCGCGGCGTAGCGGGAGAACACCGGACCGGCGATGATCACCGTCGGGATGGCGACCAGCACGCCGAGCGCCAGCGTCACACCGAGGTTGGCGTCCAGTGCGTCGATCGCGACCAGCGGGCCGGGGTGCGGCGGTATCAGTCCGTGCATCACGGAGAGCCCGGCGAGCGCGGGGATGCCGATGCGCATCAGGGAGTAGTTGCCGCGCTTGGCGACGAGCAGCACGACCGGGATCATCAGCACGATCCCGACCTCGAAGAACAGCGGCAGCCCGATGATCGAGGCGATCAGGACCATCGCCCAGGGCATGGCCCGGCCGCTCGCCTTCGCCAGGATGGTGTCGACGACCTGGTCGGCCCCGCCGGAGTCGGCGAGAAGCTTGCCGAGGATCGCGCCGAGTGCGATCAGGACGCCCACGCCCGCGACGGTGGAGCCGAGGCCCGCGGTGAAGCTGAGAATCGTGTCGGCCGGAGCGGCGCCCGCGAAGGAGCCGAGCGCCAGCGAACCGATGGTCAGCGCCAGGAACGCGTGCATCTTGAGCTTGGTGATGAGGAGAACGATGACGGCGATGCCCGCCAGGACGGCGATGCCCAACTGAGCGTTGCCTGCCGAGGTGATCGGTTCGGCGGCGTCCGCTGCCAGCATCTCGACGCTGAGACTGGTCACGGTGATGGTCCTTAGGTATCGAGCCGACGCAGCGCGGCGACGGCTCGCTGGGTGATTTCCTCAGGGGTGCCGGACACGTCGACGCTCACGCCGGCCTCGTCGGCCTGGAGCGGCTGCAGCGTCGCGAACTGCGAGTCGAGCAGCGCGGTGGGCATGAAGTGGCCCTTGCGGTCCGCCATCCGCTCCTCGATCAGCGCCCGGTCCCCGGTCAGATGCAGAAAGAGGGCGTTCGGCGCCCCGTCCCGCAGCCGGTCCCGGTAGACCCGCTTGAGCGCGGAGCTGGAGACGACCCCGCCGAGCCCCGCCCGCCCGTGCGCCCACTCACCGATGGCGTCCAGCCAGGGCCGGCGGTCGTCGTCGTCCAGCGGGGTGCCGGCCGACATCTTGGCGATGTTCGCGGGGGGATGGAAGTCGTCGCCCTCGGCGTACGGAACGCCGAGTTCGGCGGCGAGCAGGGGACCGATCGTGGTCTTGCCGGTTCCTGCTACGCCCATCACCACGACGACGTGGGGGGTGCTCATGGGGGGTGCGGTGTTCATGGGGGTGTCTCGCTGTCTTCTTCGACATCGGTCCGTCGCGCTACTGAAACCTATTAGGTACGACGTATTCAAGGGTCTGTGACATAAACGTCGTACTTTTTGTTCCCAAGGGCGCCCCGTAGGCTTGCCCCATGACCACACAGAGCCAGGGACTGCATACACATGTGCTGGACACCCTGGGTCTGGAGATCTCCTCCGGCCACTTCCCGCCCGGCAGCGTCCTGCGCACCGACGAGCTCGCCCAGCGCTTCGACGTCTCCCGTACGGTGATCCGCGAGGTGGTCCGGGTCCTGGAATCGATGCACCTGGTCGAGTCCCGCCGCCGCGTCGGCGTGACCGTCCGACCCACCGAGACCTGGAACGTCTACGACCCCCAGGTCATCCGCTGGCGGCTGGCCGGCGCCGACCGCCCCCGCCAGCTGCGCTCCCTCACCGTGCTGCGCTCCGCGATCGAACCGGTCGCGGCCGGCCTCGCCGCCCGCCACGCCACCGCCGAGCAGTGCGCCGAGCTGACCGAGCGCGCCCTCGGCATGGTCGCCACCTCGCGCGGCCAGCAGCTGGAGGGCTATCTCGAACACGACATCGCCTTCCACCGCATCGTCCTCAACGCCTCCGGCAACGAGATGTTCGCCCGCCTCGGGGACGTCGTCGCCGAGGTCCTGGCGGGCCGCACCCACCACCAGGTGATGTTCGAGGACCCCGACCCGGCCGCCGTCACCCTGCACGTACGGCTCGCCGAGGCGGTCCGCGAGGGCGACCCGGAGGCCGCCGAACGGATCACCAAGGAGATCGCGGTGGGCGCCCTGCACGAACTGGACGTGCTCGCTCCCTAGGGGGTGTCCCAAGGCGTACGGTGGTCCGCGATCGATCTTCGCGAAGCGCGGGAGCAGGGAGAGCACGGTTATGGCACAGCAGGTGCAAGCGGTCATCGCACCGGGCAAGAACGAGCCGGTCAGGGTCGAGACGATCGTGATCCCGGACCCCGGTCCCGGCGAGGCGGTCGTGAAGATCCAGGCGTGCGGCGTCTGCCACACCGACCTGCACTACAAGCAGGGCGGCATCAACGACGAGTTCCCCTTCCTCCTCGGCCACGAGGCCGCCGGTGTCGTGGAGTCGGTCGGCGAGGGCGTCACCGATGTAGCCCCCGGCGATTTCGTCATCCTCAACTGGCGTGCGGTGTGCGGCCAGTGTCGCGCCTGTCTGCGCGGCCGCCCCTGGTACTGCTTCGACACCCACAACGCCAAGCAGAAGATGACCCTGCTCGACGGCACGGAGCTGTCGCCCGCCCTCGGCATCGGCGCGTTCGCCGAGAAGACGCTGGTCGCCTCCGGCCAGTGCACCAAGGTCGACCCGGAGGTCGCCCCCGAGGTCGCCGGACTCCTCGGCTGCGGTGTCATGGCAGGCATCGGCGCGGCCATCAACACCGGCCAGGTCGGCCGCGGTGACTCGGTCGCCGTCATCGGCTGCGGCGGTGTCGGCGACGCCGCCATCGCCGGGGCCCGGCTGGCCGGAGCAGCGAAGATCATCGCGGTCGACATCGACGACCGCAAGCTGGAGACGGCGAAGAAGATGGGCGCCACCCACACCGTCAACTCCCGCTCCTCCGACCCCGTCGAGGCGATCCGCGCCCTCACCGACGGCAACGGGGCCGACGTCGTCATCGAAGCCGTCGGCCGCCCGGAGACGTACGAACAGGCCTTCTACGCCCGCGACCTCGCCGGAACCGTCGTCCTCGTCGGCGTCCCCACCCCCGACATGAAGCTCGAACTGCCGCTCCTGGACGTCTTCGGCCGCGGCGGCTCGCTCAAGTCCTCCTGGTACGGCGACTGCCTGCCCTCCCGCGACTTCCCGATGCTCGTCGACCTCCACCAGCAGGGCCGCCTCGACCTCGCCGCCTTCGTCACCGAGACGATCGGCCTGGGCGACATCGAGCAGGCCTTCGCCCGCATGCACGACGGCGACGTCCTGCGCTCGGTGGTGGTCTTCTGATGAGCGCCCGCATCGACCACCTGGTCACCTCCGGCACCTTCGCCCTCGACGGCGGCGAGTGGGACGTCGACAACAACGTCTGGATCGTCGGCGACGACACCGAGGCGATCGTCATCGACGCCGCCCACGACGCCGCCGCCATCGAGGCCGCGCTCGGCGGCCGTACGCTGCGCGCCATCGTCTGCACCCACGCGCACAACGACCACATCGACGCCGCCCCGGCCCTCGCGGAGGCCACCGGCGCCCCGATCCTGCTCCACCCGGACGACCTGCCGCTCTGGCTGCAGACCCACTCGGCGCACACCCCCGACGGCGCCCTCACCGACGGTCAGGAACTGACCGTCGCGGGCACCACGCTCACGGTCCTGCACACCCCGGGCCACGCCCCCGGCGCGGTCTGCCTGTACGCCCCCGAGCTGGGAGTCGTCTTCACCGGCGACACGCTCTTCCAGGGCGGCCCCGGCGCCACCGGCCGGTCCTTCTCGTCCTTCCCCACGATCATCGACTCGATCCGGGACCGGCTGCTCACCCTCCCCGGCGACACGGCCGTCCGCACCGGCCACGGAGACCCCACCACCATCGGCGCGGAGGCCCCGCAGCTCGACGAGTGGATCAAGCGCGGCCACTGAGCGCCGCGTACGTCACCGGTCCGGCCAGGCGGAGAGCCGCAGTCCGCTCTCGAAGCGGCGCGGCTGTCCGCCGACCGGATCGGTGAACTCCAGTACCCGGGCCAGCAACTGCAACGGCCGCGAGAAGTCGTCCGCGGCGCCCTCCGGCTCCACCACCGGATACAGCGGATCGTGGACGATCGGCAGCCCCAGGGCGTTCATATGGACCCGCAGCTGATGCGTCCGCCCGGTCGCGGGCAGCAGCCGGTACCGCCCGACCCCGCCCCGGTGCCCCACCAGCTCCACCCGGCTCTCACTGTTCGCCTCGCCCGGCTCCTCCCGGGCGGCGAGCACCCCGCGCTCCTTCACGATCCGGCTGCGCACGGTCCGGGGGAGGGCCACCGAGGGGTCGTACGGGGCCAGCGCCTCGTACTCCTTGCTCACCAGCCGGTCCCGGAACAGCGTCTGGTAGGCGCCCCGGTCCTCCGGCCGCACCACGAACAGCACGAGCCCCGCCGTCAACCGGTCCAGCCGGTGCGCGGGCTGCAGCTCGGGCAGCTCCAGCTCCCGCCGCAGCCGGGCCACCGCGGTCTCGGTGATGTGCCGCCCCCGGGGCATCGTCGCCAGGAAGTGCGGCTTGTCGGCGACCACCAGCCGCTCGTCCCGGTACACCACCCCGACCGGGAAGGGCACCGGCTCCTCGGCCGCGAAGTCCCGGTGGAACCAGAGATACCGCCCGGCGGCGTACGGCTCCGAGCCCCGCACGGCGACCCCGTCCGCCCCCACGAACCGCCCGGCGTCGAGCATCCCGGCCACCCGGTCCGCCCCGATCGCCCCTCCGAACCGGTCGACCAGATGTTCCCCTACGGTGGCCCAGATCGGCCCCGGATCCTCGGGCAACCGCACCCGTACGGCATCGACGCCGTCCCGCTGGGGAAGCGGGGCGGCGGGCGGCTTCCTGCGACCCCGCATCATCGCCCCTCTCCACAACCGTCCGACGACGCAAAAGAGCCCCACCGAAGTGGGGCTCCTGCTGGTGTCCGAGGGGGGACTTGAACCCCCACGCCCGATAAAGGGCACTAGCACCTCAAGCTAGCGCGTCTGCCATTCCGCCACCCGGACAAGGTGTCTNGGTGTCCGAGGGGGGACTTGAACCCCCACGCCCGATAAAGGGCACTAGCACCTCAAGCTAGCGCGTCTGCCATTCCGCCACCCGGACAAGGTGTCTGTCTCGCGGGCCCGTGCCCGTTCCGACGTGGAAAACCATAGCAAACATTCGAGGGTGCTCGATCACGCCCCGATGGCTGTGAACGGTGCGTGACGGGGGGTGCACGGCCTTGGGCGTACGCCGTGGGCGCGGGAGGATGAGAAGGAGCACCACAGCGACAGTGGAAGGAACCAGCGTGAGCGAGAGCAGCACGGGCCGGACCGTCACCGGTGGCAACGCCGAGCAGGAGGTCGTCGACCTCTGTCGTGACCTGATCCGGATCGACACCAGCAACTACGGCGACCACTCCGGCCCCGGTGAGCGGCTCGCGGCCGAGTACGTCGCGGAGAAGCTCGCGGAAGTCGGTCTGGAGCCGCAGATCTTCGAGTCGCACAAGGGGCGGGCCTCCACCGTCGCCCGGATCGAGGGCGAGGACCCTTCCCGCCCGGCCCTCCTCATCCACGGGCACACCGACGTCGTCCCGGCCAACGCGGCGGACTGGACGCACGACCCGTTCTCCGGGGAGATCGCGGACGGCTGCGTCTGGGGCCGGGGCGCGGTCGACATGAAGGACATGGACGCGATGACCCTCGCGGTCGTCCGCGAGCGCATGCGCACCGGCCGCAAGCCCCCGCGCGACATCGTGCTCGCCTTCCTCGCCGACGAGGAGGCCGGCGGTACGTACGGGGCGCGTTACCTCGTCGACAACCACCCCGGACTCTTCGAGGGCGTCACCGAGGCGATCAGCGAGGTCGGCGGCTTCTCCTTCACCGTCAACGAGAACCTGCGGCTGTATCTGGTGGAGACGGCCCAGAAGGGCATGCACTGGATGAAGCTGACCGTCGACGGCACCGCCGGACACGGCTCGATGATCCACCGGGACAACGCCATCACCGAGCTGTCCGAGGCGGTGGGGCGACTGGGCCGGCACAAGTTCCCGGTCCGGGTCACCAAGACGCTGCGGCACTTCCTGGACGAGCTCTCCGACGCGCTCGGCACCGAGCTGGACCCGGAGAACATGGACGAGACGCTCGCCAAGCTCGGCGGCATCGCCAAGCTCATCGGCGCCTCCCTCCAGAACACCGCCAACCCGACGCAGCTCGGCGCCGGCTACAAGGTCAACGTCATCCCCGGCCAGGCCACCGCCCACGTCGACGGCCGCTACCTGCCCGGGTACGAGGAGGAGTTCCTCGCCGACCTGGACCGGATCCTCGGGCCCAACGTCCGGCGCGAGGACGTGCACGCGGACAAGGCGCTGGAGACCACCTTCGACGGCGCGCTGGTCGACGCCATGCAGACCGCGCTGGTCGCCGAGGACCCGATCGCCCGGGCCGTGCCGTACATGCTCTCGGCCGGCACCGATGCCAAGTCCTTCGACGACCTGGGCATCCGGGGCTTCGGCTTCGCCCCGCTGAAGCTGCCGCCGGAGCTGGACTTCGCCGGGATGTTCCACGGCGTCGACGAGCGGGTGCCGGTCGACGGTCTGCAGTTCGGCGTGCGGGTGCTCGACCGGTTCATCGACCACTCCTGACCGCCACGCGACCGATCCGCCATCGGTTCGTCGTCGATTCGGCCACCTGTGCGGACATGTCCGAACGAGTGAAACGAGCCGTTCACACGTAGCCCCGCCAATTTCTCCTCGTTACAAGGTTTGCGGTCCGCGGCTGGGACCGCATTTTCCAACTAGGAGGAATCATGATCAAGAAGGTCGTCGCAGTTGCGGCTGCCACCGGTGGCCTCGTTCTCGCGGGTGCGGGCATGGCTTCCGCCGACGCGGGCGCCCAGGGTGCTGCCATCGGCAGCCCCGGCGTGCTCTCCGGCAACGTCGTCCAGGTTCCGGTCCACGTGCCGGTCAACGTGTGCGGCAACACGGTCTCCGTGATCGGTCTGCTGAACCCCGCCTTCGGCAACACCTGCGTCAACGCCTGATCGTTGAACGTCAACCCGTAAGGGTTTGAGCTCGACCGGTCCCGGAGTGCACTCCATGCACTCCGGGACCGTTCGGCATTCGGCTCCCGCACGGTCATGTCCGGGGGTTTTTCGGAAGCCAGAAGGCAGGAAACGAACCTATGCGACAGGTCACTCGTAAAGGCCTGATCACCATGGCGGCTGCGGGCGGAGTGCTCGCGCTGAGTGGCGGATACGCCCACGCAGACTCCGGAGCGGCGAGCGCCGCCTCCGGCTCGCCGGGTGTGCTGTCCGGCAACTCGGTCCAGGTCCCGATCGACATCCCGGTCAACGTCTGCGGAAACTCCGTCAGCGTCGGCGGACTGCTCAACCCCGCCAGCGGAAACGACTGCGGAAACGGATCAGCGGGATCCGACCGGTCCGCACAGTCCGACCGATCCGCACAGTCGGGCCGGTCCGACGGGTCCGCCGGTCCCCGGGACCGCTCGGTCCCCGGCGGCTCCGGGAACGGCGCCCGGGCCGGCGACACCACCGCCTCGGACCGGCACTCCGAGCCCGGCACCGGCCGGCACCGGGCCCCGGACGGCGGCGGCGCAACGGCCGAAGGTGTCGCCCAGGGCTCGCCCGGCATCCTCTCCGGCAACGCGATCCAGGCGCCGATCGACATTCCCGTGAACCTCTGCGGGAACAGCGTCACCATCGGCGGACTGCTGAACCCCGTCTTCGGCAACAGCTGCTCCAACGACGCCGAGGTTCCGCCCCCGCCGCCCGAGGAGCCGGAGAAGCCCCCGGTCACGCCGGAGAAGCCGGTCGACCCGCCGGCCAACCAGCCGCCCGAGCCGAACGCCCCCGAGCCCCAGCACTTCCCCGAGGAGCAGCTCGCGCAGACCGGTGGGGGCGGGCTCGACCTGCTCATCCCGGCCAGTGCCGGACTGCTGCTCGCCGGTGCGGGATCGGTTCTCTACCGCCGCTCGCGCAGCGCCGCCTGATCCGAGCGCGCACCGCACGGCACAGCCCGGACAAGAGAGCGGGCCCCGCGACCGCGGGGCCCGCTCCCTGTCACCAGGTGGCCCGTAGCTGACGGATGATCCGTCTGCGTAGCCGCACCCTGCGGCTGCCGTCCCTGCGGAGCGTCAGGCGGTCCAGCTCCCAGTGTCCGTACTCGGCGTGGTCGGTCAGGAGTCGGGCCGCTTCCTTGCGGGAGACCCCGCGCGGCACGTACACGTCGATGAATTCGTATTCCGGCATCGCATCTATTGTGCGTGCAGAGCCCCGGTACGGATAGCGTCTGCACTATGTCTGATGCTGCGCAGCCCACCGCTGCCGAGGTACGTGCCGCCGCCGAAGCGGTCAAAGCCGCGATCGACCGTCACCTCGACGCGGTCGAACGCCGTACCGGGGACGACGACCCCGCCGTCTACGACGCGTTCAACGCCCTTGCCGCTGCCGCCGAGGTCTACGACGAACTCCTCTACGACCGCTACGACGAAGTCACCCCCTTCGAGATCCCCGGCGCGGACGACTCCCTGCCGCCCTACGCCGGCCCTGCGGAGCCCAGCGCGCTCAGTGTCCTGATCCGGCGCGACTACGTGGTCGCGGAGCCCCCGCGCCTGCTCGCCCAGGCTCAGCGCCTCGCCGACCTCGACGCGGGTCCGGACGTCGGCGGGGACACGACCCCAGTGGTCGGCACCAGCGTCCACGCCGCGCTCGGCGTGCTCTTCGGCGAGTACGAACCGGACGAGATCGCCTCCCGGCACAAGGAGTTCGGCCTGGAGGAGGGCGACTCCACCCTCTGGGTCTCGGCCGGCGAGACGGCACCGGAGCCGGGGGAGTGGCTCGGTGCCCCGTTCGAGGACGCCGACCCCGAGCTGGTGGTCTGCCGCTTCGACGTCAGCGCGGTCTTCGACGAGGAGGACGAGTCGGACGAGGACTTCGCCGGGCCCGCGGTGGGCGGCCTCTGACCCTCTCCCCTTCTTCCTCCCTCCCGCACCGGACGTGACGGTGGGGCCCCGGCGCACGTACGACGCACCGGGGCCCCACCGCTGTCCGGATCCGGACCGTCCGCTCAGGAGGCCGCGTCGGGCGTCGGGAGCGCCTCCAGCAGGGGGCGCAGCCGGGTCGTCCGCTCCTGGGCCGGAACCTGCGCCACCGCGTGCGGGAGCGCCTGGACCACCCCGTGCACCACGGACAGATGCCGCTCGCCCCGGCCGAACGCGGTGTACACCCACGGCCGACTCAGACCCTGCGCGGCGTCGCCCGGCAGCACCACGACCGCGGCGGGCCAGCGCATCCCGGCCGCCTGGTGGGCGCTGAGGGCCCAGCCGTGCCGCACCGACGACTCCACCCGCTCCTGCGGTACGACGACGGGGACGCCCCCGCAGTCCAGCCGCAGCCCCTCGGCGTCGGCCGAGCGGACCACCCCGGGCACCGCCCGCCCGGGAGCGGGCACATGGACGACGCGGTCCCCCGGGTCGAACCCGCCGAACCGGCCGGGGCCCGGGTTGAGCCGCTGCTTCAGTGCCTCGTTCAGCGCCCTGGTCCCGGCGGCTCCGCCATGGCCCACCGTGATCACCTGGGTCTCCTCCGCGGGGATGGAGAACGCCCGGGGCACCGAGTCGGCGACCAGCTGCACGGTGCGGTGGACCGCCTCGCCCGCGTCGCGGACGGGGACGATCACCACCTCCTTGCCCGGGGCGTCGACCTGGTTCAGCTCGCCGATGCCGATGCCGGAGATCAGCTCGCCGATCGGCCCGGGGTCCGGGGTGCGGGAGACGACCTGCGGGCAGGCGCGGGCCGTCAGCACATCGGCGAACACCCGTCCGGCGCCCGCAGAGCCCAGCACGCCCGGGTCGCCGCTCAGCACCAGCCGGACGCCGTCGGCCAGCGCCTCGACCAGGATCGCCGCACTCTCCACGTCCAGCTGCGGGGCGTCCAGCACGACCAGCAGGTCCAGGGCGAGCGCCCCGTCCTCGTCCCGGCCGGGGCCCTGCGCGCCGGACAGGAGGCCGGCCAGCGTGACCGCCGCATCCGGATCGCCGACGGCCGCCGCGAGCCGCCGTCGGCCGTCCTCGCTGTGGGTGGCGCCGAGGGCCCGCAGCCCCAGGCCCCGTGCCGCCGCGATCAGCGCGGCGGGCTCGGCCCGCGCCGCCTCGCCGCCGCTGTGTGCGACCAGTCCGGCGGCGGCCGCCGTACGGATCAGTTCGGCGGCCGACGGGCTCGGGGCGGCGGCAGCGGCCTCCGCCCAGTCGGCGGCCTTCTCGCAGGCGTTGACCAGCCGGGCCAGGCCCTCGGCGAGGCTCTCCTCGGCCAGGGCGTAACGGTCCAGGCCCAGCAGCACCTGGACCGGCTCCCGCTCGGCTTCGGCGTCCTCCGCGGGGCCCGCCTCGTCCGCTTCGCCGTCCTCGGCCCCGGTGTCGTCCGGCTCCAGCTCCTCGCCCTCCTGGAAGAGCAGGGCGACGCCTTCCTCGACGGCCTCGCGCACCGCCGCGTCCGGGTCGCTCACCGCACGCTCGGCGAGCGCCGCCCGTACGGCTCCGGCGTCCAGCGCCGTGTGGCCCTGAAGGGCGGCGCGCTCCAGCAGCCAGCCGACCAGGGCCGCCGTCCTGCGGCCGTCGTCCGGGCCGCAGTCGGAGCCCAGCAGGGCCCGGGCGAAGCCGTCGGCCTGTTCCGGCCGCACCCCGGGGGCGGCCAGCAACTGCCAGGGGTCGGTGCGCAGCAGCTCGGCCGCCTGCTCGCCCAGCACGCCGACGACCGGGCGGGCCAGCGCCTCGGGGGCCCCGCCCTCCACGAGCACCGCGCGCACCGCGTCCAGGGCCTCCGGTGTGGCGGCCTGTGGTGCGGGGGCGGCCTCGGGGGCGGGGGTCCGGGGCGGCTGTGCGGCGGCCGGGGCGGATCGCCGGGGGGCGGCGGTGGGCGATGCGAAGAACGCGGAGCCCGCCTTCTCACCGCTCTCCACCGCCCGGACGGCCGCGAGCAGATCAGCGGCCGTGCCGCTCAGACCAGCACCGGCGGCGACGGGCTCGGCCTTCTCGGCCTTGCGCTTCTCGATCCGCTCCCGCAGCTCGCGCTGGGCGGCCAGCTCGGCCTGCGCCTCCGAGAGCTCCGGGGCGGGCGACGCGTCGGCGCCGCCGCCCGCAGTGCCGTCCGCGGGCGTGGCGTCGGCGGACGGGTCTTCGGCGGCCGCTCCGGCTTCCCCGGCCTGGGCCTCCGCGTCCTCGGCGGTTCCGGGCGCTTCGGCGGGCGCGGGGTCGGCGGCCGCCTCGGCCGTCAGGTCCTCGGCCGCCACGTCGTCCGTGCCGGGGGTCTCCCCGGGAAGCGCAGTCACAGGGTGCTCCAGTCCTGGTCGGGATAGCGGTGCACGGGCGCCGACACATCGTCGAGCGCCTGGCAGATCTCGTAGGGAAGACTAAGCGCCTCCACCGACAAAGCCTCCGCGAGCTGCCCGGCGTTGCGCGCACCGACGATCGGCGCGGCCACCCCGGGCCGGTCCCGGACCCAGGCGAGCGCCACCTGGAGCGGGCTCGTCGCCAGGCCGTCCGCCGCCGTCGCCACCGCGTCGGTGATGCGGGCCGCCGCGTCGTCGAGATACGGCTCGACGAACGGGGCGAGCCGCTCGGACGCGCCCCGCGAATCGGACGGGGTGCCCTGGCGGTACTTGCCGGTGAGCACGCCCCGGCCCAGCGGCGAGGACGGCAGCAGCCCGATCCCGAGGTCCAGCGCGGCGGGCAGCACCTCGCGCTCGATGCCCCGCTGGAGCAGCGAGTACTCCATCTGCGTACTGGCCAGCCGGGTGCGCACCCCGGGCGCGGCGAGCTGCCAGGTGGCGGCCTTCGCCAGCTGCCAGCCGCAGAAGTTGGACACGCCCGCGTACCGCACGCGGCCGGAGGAGACGGCGAGGTCCACCGCCTGGAGGGTCTCCTCCAGCGGGGTCGCCGGGTCGAAGGCGTGGACCTGCCAGAGATCCACGTAATCCGTGCCGAGCCGCTCCAGGGACGCGTCCAGGGCGGCCAGGAGGTGCCCGCGCGATCCGTTGAAGCGGCGGTAGGGGTCCGGGACGTTTCCGGCCTTGGTGGCGATGACCAGATCCTGACGGGGGACCAGGCTGCCGACGAGCCGCCCGAGCAGATATTCGGCCTCGCCGCCCCCGTACACATCGGCCGTGTCCACCAAAGTGCCGCCCTCGTCCCAGAAGGCCTTGAGCTGGTCGGCGGCGTCGTGCTCGTCCGTGTCCCGGCCCCAGGTGAGGGTGCCGAGTCCGATCCGGGACACGCGAAGGCCGGTACGGCCGAGATGCCTCTGCTCCATGGGCGCTGAGATTACTGGCCATGGCCCCACCGAGTGGAAGCCTGTGGACAACCGGAGGTCCGCCGGGCCTGCCGGATCGCCGTCGCCCGCGCTAGAGTCCGGAGAAAGGGACGTTACTGATCAGTAAGGGGAGCGGCTATGCGGCTCGGCATCAATCTCGGTTACTGGGGCGCCGGCATGGACGGCGACAACCTCGCCGTCGCGCAGGAGGCCGACCGGCTCGGCTACGACGTCTGCTGGGCGGCCGAGGCGTACGGCTCCGACGCCCCGACCGTGCTGACCTGGGTCGCGGCCCAGACCGAATCGATCGACGTCGGCTCCGCAATCATGCAGATCCCGGCCCGGCAGCCCACCATGACGGCGATGACCGCCGCCACCCTCGACTCGCTGTCCGGCGGCCGCTTCCGCCTCGGCCTCGGCGTCTCGGGGCCGCAGGTCTCCGAGGGCTGGTACGGCGTGAAGTTCGACAAGCCGCTGGCCCGCACCCGTGAGTACGTGGAGATCGTCCGCAAGGCGATGACCCGCGAGCGCGTGAGTTACGAGGGGGCGCACTGGACGCTGCCGCTGCCCGGCGGCCCCGGCAAGCCGATCAAGCTCACCGTGCACCCCCAGCGCGAGCACATCCCGCTCTACATCGCCGCGATCGGCCCCAAGAACCTGGAGCAGACCGGTGAGATCGCCGACGGCGCCCTGCTGATCTTCCCCTCCGCCGAGCACTTGGAGGAGACCGCGATCCAGCCGCTGCGCGCGGGCCGGGAGAAGGCCGGGAAGACCATGGAGGGCTTCGACGTCAGCCCGACGCTGCCGCTCGCCGTCGGCGACGACGTGATGGGCCTCGCCGACATGTTCCGCCCGTACACCGCCCTCTACGTCGGCGGGATGGGCAGCCGGAAGCAGAACTTCTACAACCAGCTCGCCCAGCGCATGGGGTACGAGAAGGAAGCGGCCGAGATCCAGGACAAGTACCTGGACGGGGACAAGGCCGGGGCCGCCGCCGCCGTACCGCACCAGCTGATCGACCAGACCGCGCTGCTCGGCCCCGTCGAGCGGATCGCCGAGCGGATGCAGGCCTACGCCGCCGCCGGGGTCACCACGCTCAACCTCGCCCCGGCCGGCTTCACCCTGGAGGAGCGGCTCACCGCGCTGCGCGCCGGCACGGACGCCCTGGAGCGCTCCGGACTCGCCTGACGGGTCCCGGGACAGCACTACGGCCGTGGTGGGGGCTCGGGGGTCTTCCCCGCCACGGCCGTCACCCGGAACAACGCTCAGCACGCCCAGGGGTTACGCCGTCCCGGTGGCCGCGGTCCGTGACCGTTCCGGTTGCCGACTGCCCCGCGGCGCATTTGACTCTTTCTGCGCACTACTGCTCCACGGAGTTCGGCTCCGCGGGCAACGGGTACGGAGGTGGCCGTCATGCTCTCAGCGCAGACCCTGTTCCAGGAGATCCTGGACAACGACGAGTCCTACCGGCTCTTCTGTTCCATCGCCGCGAGCGGCGAGGCCCAGGGCGGCTGGGAGAACGCCCGGATCGCCGCCCTCGTCCCCGAGGGCCGCCGCGACCTGGCTCCCAAGATCGTCCGGCACGGCGCCGACGAGGACAAGCACGGCCGGATCTTCAACGCCCTCCTGAAGAAGCGCGGACTGCCGCCCGTCGAGGTCCCGCCGGAGACCGACTACACGATGCTCCTGGAACAGCAGGGGATCGGCCTCGCGCACTCCCGGCTGCGGGGCGAGGAGCGGCTCACCGAGCGCGACATCATCACCTATCTGGCCCACAGCCGCGTCACCGAGCAGCGCGCCTCCGAGCAGATGCAGCTGCTGCGCCGGTACTTCGCCGACCACCCCGACATCGGCCGCGCGGTCAGGATGATCTCCAACGACGAGGACAACCACCTCGCCTACTGCCACGAGGAACTCCTCGGCCTCGCCCGCGCAGGACACGGCCGCACCATCCAGCGGATCATGCGCGAGTGCGCCCTGGCCGAGATCCGCGTCTACCGCGACGTCAGCCTCGCCGTGATGGCCAACATGGGCCGCGTGCTCGGCTGGTCGCGGCCCAAGGCCGCCGTCCTCGCCGCGGGCATCCACGCGGTGTACGCGTACGAGCGCCTCATCGGCTGGCGGCGCATGGTGAGCCTGGCGATGCCGCAGCGGCGTGACGCGCTGGGCAGCCCCGCCGTACCGGAACACGAATACGCCTGAAGCCCCACCGGACCCACGGGCCCGGCCGGACATCCGCGATCCCCGGTGGGGCCCTCACAGCCAGCCGCGCCGCTTGAACAGCCGGTGGAGGCCGAACACGGCGCCGACCATCAGCAGGACCACCGCCGGGTAGGTCCACGTCCAGTGCAGCTCCGGCATGTGGTCGAAGTTCATGCCGTAGACGCCCGCCACCATCGTCGGGACGGCGGCCATGGCCGCCCAGGCGGAGATCTTGCGCATGTCGTCGTTCTGCCGCACGCCCATCTGCGCCAGATGCGCCGACAGGATGTCCGAGAGCAGCCGGTCCAGCCCCTCCACCTGCTCGTTGGCGCGCGTGAGGTGGTCGGCCACGTCCCGGAAGAACGGCTGCGCGTGCTCGTGGACGAACGGCACGCCCGCCCCCGCGAGCCGGGCCATCGGCGCCGTCAGCGGACCGGCCGCCCGGCGGAACTCCAGCACCTGCCGCTTGAAGGTGTAGATCCGGGCGGCGGTGTTCTTGGAGTCGCCGGAGCCGGTCGGCGCGAAGACCTGCGTCTCCAGTTCCTCCAGGTCGACCTGGAGTTCGCCCGCCACATCCATGTAGTGGTCCACCACCGCGTCGCTCACCGCGTACAGCACCGCCGTCGGACCGTGTTTGAGCACCTCGGGCTCGGACTCCAGCCGCTGGCGCACGGCCGCCAGCGGGGCGCCCTCGCCGTGCCGGACCGTCACCACGAACGAGTCCCCTATGAAGACCATCAGCTCGTCCGCGCTGACCGTGTCGCTCTCGGGCTCGTAGACGATCGGCTTGAGCACCGCGAACAGGGAGTCGTCGTACACCTCCAGCTTGGGCCGCTGGTGCGCCCGCAGCGCGTCCTCCACGGCCAGCGGATGCAGAGCGAACTCGTCCCGTACGAGGTCGAACTCCTCCTCCGTCGGCTCGTGCAGCCCGATCCACAAGAACGCGTCCCTGGAGGTCCGCGCCTCGTCCAGGGCGTCGGAGAAGTCGTCGGGCCGTTCGGTACGGCGCCCGTCCCGGTAGATGGCACAGTCCACGATCACGGCGGGCATTCTTCCCCGTGAACCCGCCCCCACGCACCTCCGCCGTACGCTGGCGGGTATGCCCACGCTGATCCTCGTACGCCACGGACGCTCCACCGCCAACACCGCCGGAGTGCTCGCGGGCCGCACCCCCGGCGTCCTCCTCGACGAACGCGGCGCCGATCAGGCCGCGGGCCTCCCCGCCCGGCTGGCCGCCCTGGCCCCGGTGCTCGCCGTCAGCAGCCCCCTGGAGCGCTGCCGCCAGACGCTGCAGCCGCTCCTCGACGCCCTCCCCGGCCTGCCCCTGCACACCGAGGACCGGATCAGCGAGTGCGACTACGGCCACTGGTCGGGACGGAAGCTGGCCGAACTCGCCGACGAGCCGCTGATGTCCGTCGTCCAGCAGCACCCCTCCGCCGCGGCCTTTCCCGGCGGCGAGTCCATGCGCGCGATGCAGGCCCGCGCCGTCGACGCCGTACGCGACTGGAACGGCCGGGTCGAGGCGGAGCACGGCGAGGACGCGACGTACGTCATGTGCTCGCACGGCGACATCATCAAGTCCCTCGTCGCCGACGCGCTGGGCATGCACCTGGACCTGTTCCAGCGCATCCACGTCGACCCCTGCTCGGTCACCGCGATCCGCTACACGCGGCTGCGCCCCTTCCTCCTGAGGCTCGGCGACACCGGCGACCTCGCCTCCCTGGCCCCCCGCGAACACTCCGTCGGGGCGGACGCCGCGGTCTCCCCCGCGGGCGACGGTTCGGCGGACGCGACGGTCGGGGGCGGCGCGGGCGCGCCGTGATCGCTCCGGGCAGTAGGGTGGACGCGCCGTAGCGCCGCCCAACCACCATCGAAGCTCAAGGGAGCAGGACGTGTCCCGTCAGGTGTTCCTCTACGACCCACCGGACCGATTCGTGGCCGGTACGGTCGGGTTGCCTGGCCGCCGTACGTTCTTCCTGCAGGCGTCCTCCCAGGGCCGGGTCACCAGCGTGGCCCTGGAGAAGGCCCAGGTCGCCGCTCTCGCCGAGCGGATCGACGAACTGCTCGACGAGGTCGTACGCCGCACCGGAGGCAATTCGCCGGTGCCCGCGGTGGCCCCCACCGACGTCTCCGACACCGCTCCGCTCGACGTTCCCGTCGAGGAGGAGTTCCGCGTCGGCACCATGGCTCTGGCCTGGGACGGCGAGGAACAGCGCATGATCGTCGAGGCGCAGGCCCTCGTCGAACTCGACGCCGACTCCGAGGACGACCTCGCGGAGGCCGAGGAGAAGCTCCTCCAGGACGAGGAGAACGGCCCGCCGATGCTCCGCGTCCGGCTCAGCGGCGCCCAGGCCCGGGCCTTCGCCAAGCGGGCCCTGGACGTCGTCAACGCCGGCCGCCCGCCGTGCCCGCTGTGCAGCCTGCCGCTCGATCCGGAAGGACACGTATGCCCGCGCCAGAACGGATACCGTCGCGGAGCCTGACGGACACCGAGCTGCTCACCCTGCTCACGGAGGGCGCGCTCACCGTCCTCGGGCAGGTCGGCGGGGCGTCCAACGCGGTGCTGCACTGCACGGTGGCGTACGAGGGCGAGGAGCGCACCTGCGCGTACAAGCCGGTCGCCGGCGAGCAGCCGCTCTGGGACTTCCCCGACGGGACGCTCGCCCAGCGGGAGGTCGCCGCCTACGAGATCTCCCGGGCGACCGGCTGGGACCTCGTGCCGCCGACCGTGCTGCGGGAGGGGCCGTACGGGCAGGGCATGTGCCAGCTCTGGATCGACGGTCCCGAGTCCGACGCCGACATCCCCGAACTGCTGGCGCTCGTCGAGGGCGAGGAGCCGGGCGACGGCTGGAAGGCCGTGGGCTTCGCGGACGTGGGGGACGGGAAGACCGCGCTGCTCGTGCACGCGGACGACCCCCGGCTGCGGCGGCTCGCGGTGCTGGACGCGGTGATCAACAACGGCGACCGCAAGGGCGGGCATCTGCTCCCTGCGCCCGGCGGCCGGCTCTTCGGCATCGACCACGGCGTCACCTTCAACGCCGACGACAAGCTGCGGACCCTGCTCTGGGGCTGGGCGGGCCGGCCGCTCACCGAAGAGGCCCTCGCAGTGCTGGGCCGGCTCGCCGCCGAGCTGGCGCCGGGGACCGCCCTCACCACCCGGATGGCCGAACTCATCACACCGGCCGAGCTGAAGGCCCTGCGGGAGCGGGTCGCCGGGTTGCTGAAGAGCGCCGTGCACCCGCAGCCGAGCGGCCAGTGGCCGCCCATCCCCTGGCCGCCGGTCTAGCAGGTGTCCGGCTGGCGGTTCGCGCGGTGGGGGCGCTTTTCTCAGGCTTGCCAGAGGTTTCACGCAAGAGGGCCTCTTCGGACAGGTTTCCGGAGCCGGTTCGTATCCGGAAGCATCGTCCGGTTACGCTCATGACATGCATGCCTGGCCCGCTTCTGAGGTCCCCGCCCTGCCTGGCAAGGGCCGCGACCTTCGGATCCACGACACCGCGACCGGCGGACGGATCACCCTTGACCCCGGTCCCGTCGCCCGCATCTACGTCTGCGGCATCACGCCGTACGACGCGACCCACATGGGTCATGCGGCGACCTACAACGCGTTCGACCTCGTTCAGCGCGTGTGGCTCGACACCAAGCGGCAGGTTCACTACGTCCAGAACGTGACCGACGTGGACGATCCGCTGCTGGAGCGGGCCGTGCGCGACGGTCAGGACTGGACCGAGCTCGCGGAGCGCGAGACGGCGCTCTTCCGCGAGGACATGACCGCCCTGCGGATGCTGCCCCCGCAGCACTACATCGGAGCGGTCGAAGCCATACCGGGCATCGTGCCCCTCGTCGAACGCCTCCGGGACGCGGGCGCCGCCTACGACCTGGACGGGGACATCTACTTCTCCGTCGACGCCGACCCGCACTTCGGCGAGGTCTCCGGCCTCGACGCCGAAGCGATGCGCCTGCTCTCCGCCGAGCGCGGCGGCGACCCCGAGCGCCCCGGCAAGAAGAACCCCCTCGACCCGATGCTCTGGATGGCCGCCCGCCCGGGCGAGCCGAGCTGGGACGGGGCCTCCCTGGGCGAGGGCCGCCCGGGCTGGCACATCGAGTGCGTCGCCATCGCGCTCGACCACCTCGGCATGGGCTTCGACATCCAGGGCGGCGGCTCCGACCTCGCCTTCCCGCACCACGAGATGGGCGCATCCCACGCCCAGGCGCTGACCGGAGAGCACCCGTTCGCCAAGGCCTACGTCCACGCGGGCATGGTCGGCCTGGACGGCGAGAAGATGTCCAAGTCCCGGGGCAACCTGGTCTTCGTCTCGGCCGTGCGCCGCGACGGCGTGGACCCGGCGGCCATCCGGCTCGCGCTGCTCTCCCGCCACTACCGCGCCGACTGGGAGTGGAGCGACCAGGTGCTGGCCGACGCCGTCGAGCGCCTCGCGCGCTGGCGGGCCGCAGTCTCGCGCCCCGACGGCCCGTCCGCCGACGCGCTGGTCGAGGAGGTCCGCGAAGCCCTCGCCGACGACCTGGACAGCCCCGCCGCGCTCGCCGCGGTGGACCGCTGGGCCGTGCTCCAGGGCGCGGAGGGCGGCACGGACGAGGGTGCGCCCGGCGTCGTCTCGCGTACGGTCGACGCCCTGCTGGGGGTCGCGCTGTAGGGGGTTCCGCCGCCCGCCCGCCGACTCGAACCGGCCTCGGACTTCTCTACGAAGTTCGGGGCCGGTTCCTTTTTGTCCCTGGTGACGTGCTCGAAGTTGCGCTAAAAGCTCCCTATGCAAACATCAACGCGCATGAGAGTGGCAACAGTTGCTGCGCTGCTCGGACTGTTCGCGGTCCTCACGGGGCCCGGCGGGGCCCAAGCCGACGAGGCCCCGCCGGAGAGCGCGGGGACCACCACCGTCGGGGATGTCACCGGCTTCCGCGCGGACGGGGCGGTCTACCGGCTGACCGCCGGGCAGGCCCAGGCCCGGGTCAGCTTCGTCTCGGAGGAGACCTTCCGGATCGAGCTCGCCCCCGACGGCACGTTCACCGACCCCACCGGCGACGACATCGTCCTGCCGCAGGGCAAGCCGCCCCGGACCCGCTGGAAGGACCGCGGCGACCGCTACGAGCTGTCGACGGACGAGGTCACGCTGCGGGCCTACAAGAAGCCGCTGCGCTTCGCCCTGCACCGGGCGGACGGCAGCCGGATCTGGTCCGAGTCCAAGGGCCTGAGCTGGACCGGCGAGCAGACCGTCCAGACCCTGGCCCGGGGAGCGGGGGAGCAGTTCTACGGGGCCGGGATGCAGAACGGCCGCGGCAACACCACCCACCGCGACAAGACCGTCGAGGTCGCCGTCGACTACAACTGGGACGACGGCGGCCACCCCAACTCCGTCCCGTTCTACCTCTCCTCGGCCGGCTACGGCGTCTTCCGCAACACCTACGCACCCAACACCTACGCGTTCACCGACCCGGTGACGACCAGTGCGAAGGAACGGCGCTTCGACGCCTACTACTTCGCGGGCAAGGGGGCCGACGGGGCCAAGGACGTCATCGGGCAGTACACCGACCTCACCGGCAAACCGTTCCTGCCGCCCGTCTACGGCATGGAGATCGGCGACGCCGACTGCTACCTCCACAACGCCAACCGGGGCGAGCGCCGCACCCTGGACTCGCTGAAGGTCGCCGACGGTTACGTCGAGAACGACATGCCCAACGGCTGGATGCTGGTCAACGACGGCTACGGCTGCGGTTACGAGGACCTGGAGGAGACCGCCCAGGGGCTGAAGGACCGCAACATGGAGCTGGGCCTGTGGACCGAGGACGGCATCGAGAACCTCGAAGCCCAGGTCGAGGCCGGGCAGCGGGTCGCCAAGCTCGACGTCGCCTGGGTCGGACCGGGCTACAAGTTCGCCCTCGACGCCTGCAAGGACGCCTACCAGGGCATCGAGGCCCACAGCGACGCCCGCGGCTTCACCTGGGCCCCCGAGAGCTGGGCGGGCGCCCAGCGCTGCGGCGTCCAGTGGTCCGGCGACCAGTCCGGCACCTGGGAGTACATCCGCTGGCAGATCCCCACCTACGCGGGCGCGACCATGTCCGGACTCGCCTACACCACCGGTGACGTCGACGGGATCTTCGGCGGAAGCGCCAAGACGTACACCCGCGACCTCCAGTGGAAGATGTTCCTCGGGACCACGATGACCATGGACGGCTGGGCTCCCATGGACAAGCAGCCCTTCCGCTACGGGGAGCCCTACACCTCGGTCAACCGCGACTACCTCAAGCTCAAGGAGTCACTGCTGCCCTACCAGTACAGCTACGCCCACGAGGCCACCGAGACCGGTGTCGGCATGGTCCGCCCGCTGGTCCTCGAATACCCCGACGACCCGAAGGCGTCGACGGAGACCGCGAAGTACGAATTCCTCTCCGGCGAGCACTTCCTCGTCGCGCCCGTCTACCAGGACACCACCGAGCGCAAGGACATCTACCTCCCCGAGGGCACCTGGATCGACTACTGGAGCGGCCGCACCTACCAGGGCCCCACCACCATCGACACCTACAACGCCCCGCTCGACACCCTGCCGCTCTTCGTGAAGGCGGGCGCGGCCGTCCCGATGTGGCCCGGCATCCGCTCGTACCGCGACCGCACCGCCGACTCCCCGCTGGCCTGGGACGTCTACCCGCAGGGGAACAGCTCCTTCACCCTGTACGAGGACGACGGCGTCACCCGCCGGCACCGGGACGGCGAGTACGCCACCCAGCGCGCCGACGTCCGGGCCCCGAAGCACGGCGCGGGCGACGTCTCCGTCACGATCAACGAGAGCCGGGGCAGCTTCACCGGCAAACAGACCGCCCGCCCCTACGCGTTCACCGTCCACACCGGCTCCGAGCCCCGCGCGGTGAAGCTGGACCGGACGCTGCCCGAACTGACCTCCAGGAGCGCGTACGACAAGGCCCGGGAGGGGTGGTGGTACGACCGTGACGACCGGGGCGGCGTGGTGCACGTGAAGACCGCGCCCCTGAGCACCGCGAAGAAGTTCACGGTGAAGCTGCTGGGCACCAGCGCGGTCGGTGGCAAGAAGGCCTCGGCCGCGGCCGCCCTCACCGCCCCCGCCGGGCAGGAGGCCGGAGCGGGCACGCCCGGCACGGTCCAGGTCGACGTGACGGCGGGCCGGTCCGACCTCACCGACACCACGGTCTCCCTCCAGGTCCCCGAGGGCTGGCGGGCCGCCACCGCGAAGGTCCCGGGCCGGATCCCGGCGGGCGCCACCCGCCGGGTCGAGGTGCGGGTCACCCCGGCGAAGGACGCCGACGTACGCGAGACCACGCTGACGGCGCTGTCCCGCTACCGGGCCGCAGGCGAGGCCCGCACGAGTCAGCAGCGGCTCGCCGTCTCCGTCCTGCCGCCGCCGCCCGAGGGCGAGGCCTGGGCGAGCGACCTCGTCTGGCTCTCCGAGACCAACGGCTACGGCCCCGCCGAACGCGACCGCTCCAACGGGGAGTCGGGCGCGAGCGACGGGAAGACGCTGACGCTGGCGGGAGAGACGTACGAGAAGGGGATCGGCACGCACGCCGACTCCGACATCGCCCTCCATCTCGGCGGCCGGTGCACCGCGTTCACGGCTGACGTCGGGATCGACGACGAGATCAACGGCTACGGCGAGGTGGCGTTCTCGGTCGAGGGCGACGGCAAGGTGCTGTGGACCTCGCCGAAGCTGACCGGCGCCTCGGCGACCCTGCCGGTGGACGTGAAGCTCGACGGCGTACGCCAGGTGCGGCTGAAGGCCACCGACACCAACGGGTCCAAGACCGGCGACCACGGCGACTGGGCGGCGGCGAAGTTCCACTGCTCCTGAGTCGCACCCCGGACCACGCACAGGAGCGCCGCACGGGATCGTCCCCGCGCGGCGCTCCGCGGTCGGTCACCGCTCCGGTCAGGCCCCCCGGTCCGCTCAGTCCTCCTCGGGACGGTCGCCGGAGCCGTCCTCACCCTCGGGCTCCGACGCGTCGTCAGAACCCTTGGCGCCCTTGTCGTCAAAGGCCTTCCCGCGCCCCGGCTCCGGTCGCGGCGGCTTCGGCGGGCGGGTGCGGCCGCCGGGATCGCGCAGATAGGAACCGTCCCCGCTCTCCGTCGCGTGGCCGCCCGGCCCCTGCCCGGGACCGCCGTCCCGCCGCCGCAGATAGCGCTCGAACTCCCGGGCGATGGCCTCGCCGGACGCCTCGGGCAGCTCCGCGGTGTCCCGCGCCTCCTCCAGCGTCTGCACGTACTCCGCGACCTCGCTGTCCTCCGAGGCCAGCTGGTCCACCCCGAGCTGCCAGGCCCGCGCGTCCTCGGGCAGCTCACCCAGCGGGATGCGCAGCCCGATCAGGTCCTCCAGACGGTTCAGCAGGGCCAGCGTCGCCTTCGGGTTCGGCGGCTGCGACACATAGTGCGGGACCGCCGCCCACAGGCTGACCGCGGGCACCCCGGCATGCGTGCACGCCTCCTGGAGGACGCCGACGATGCCCGTGGGGCCCTCGTAGCGCGTCTCCTCCAGATCCATCGTCCGCGCCAGATCCGCGTCGGAGGTGACCCCGCTCACCGGCACCGGCCGGGTGTGCGGGGTGTCGCCGAGCAACGCGCCCAGGATGACGACCATCTCGACGCCCAGCTCATGGGCGAAGCCGAGGATCTCGTTGCAGAACGACCGCCAGCGCATGGAGGGCTCGATACCGCGCACCAGGACCAGGTCCCGGGGCTTGTCGCCGCCCACCCGCACCACGGACAGCCGCGTCGTCGGCCAGGTGATCTTCCGCGTGTTGCCGTCCAGCCACACCGTGGGCCGGTTGACCTGGAAGTCGTAGTAGTCCTCGGCGTCCAGCGCCGCGAACACCTCGCCCTTCCACTCCCGGTCCAGATGACCGACCGCTGTGGAGGCGGCGTCCCCGGCGTCGTTCCAGCCTTCGAACGCGGCCACCATGACCGGGTCGACCAGCTCGGGCACCGACTCGAGCTCGATCACCCGGGCCTCCTTCCGATGTCTCCGTACGTACGGAGCAACCTTACGGCTTCCGGGGCCCCCGGCCGCAGCCCTCTTGCACGGCCGGGTGAACCCTGTTCGATCACTCCCAGAGCGAGGACGGCGCCTCCCGCCGCACCACCGGGGCGATCTCCTCCACGAACCGCTGGAGCGTCTCCAACTGCTCCGGCCGGCTCAGCCCGAACCCGTCCACGGTGATCGACTGGAGGTCGTGGCGGTAGACCTCGTGCCAGCCGAGGATCTTGTCGATGATCTGCTGCGGACTGCCGATCAACTGCGGGCCGCCCACGATCGCCTCCTCGATCGTGCGGAACGGGGTGTTGTAGCCGGCCTTGCCCGCCAGATGCGGCTTGAAGGTCTGCCGCACCCGCGCCTCGTACAGCTTCTTGTACCGCGTGACGGCCGCCTGCGAGCTGTCCGCGATGAGCAGCCCGCCCGAACCCGCCGCCACCTTGGCGTCCGCCGGATCATGCCCGTACGCCTCGAACCGCTCCCGGTAGTGGGCGATGAGCTTCGCGTACGCCTCACGGGGCTGGATGGCGTTGGCGGTGAACAGCGGATCTCCGTGCTTCGCCGCCAGTTCGGGGGAGTTGAGGCTGGTCGCCGAGCCGTGCCAGATGCGCGGGAGCCCGGCGTACGGCCTGGGCACCGTCGTCACGTTCTTCAGCGGCGGCCGGAACTCGCCCTCCCAGTCCACGCCCTCCTCGCTCCACAGCCGCCGCAGCAGCTCGTACTTCTCCATCTGGAGGTCCCACTGCCGCTCCTCGTCGAGCCCGAACAGGCCGAAGTGGCCCGCCTCCGCGCCCTTCCCGACGACCAGCTCGATCCGGCCCCGGGAGATCTGGTCGAGCGTCGCGAAGTCCTCCGCCACGCGGACCGGGTCGAGGATCGCGACGACGGTCACCCCGGTGAGCAGCCGGACGGTGCTCGTACGGGCCGCGATCGCGCCCAGCACCACGCTCGGGCTGGAGGAGAGGAAGGCCCCGGCGTGCCGTTCGCCGACGGAGTACGCGTCGAAGCCGAGCTCCTCCGCCACGGAGGCCGTGTCGATCACCTCCTCGAACCGGTCGGCGGCGGAGGCAACGTCACCGGTCAGCGGGTGCGGGTCGTGACCGATCAGGGAGAGCACGGAGAATCTCATGAACTCCACTCTCCTCGCGGCACGTTGCACGCGTATGGCGGGAGTGTGGCACCGGTCCGGTGTGCGCGGGTACGGGAACGGGGGCGGCTCCCGCGAGGAAGCCGCCCCCGTCCGCGCACCCGTGGGGGGTGGTCGGTGGATCAGTCCCGGTCGGCCAGCAGCTTCTCGACGCCGTCGCGCACGTCGTCCGTCGCCAGGCCCCGGATCGTCAGCGTGGTCCGGCGGCGCAGCACGTCGTCCGCCGTCTCGGCCCACTCGTGGTCGCGGGCGTAGGCGACCTGGGCCCAGATCTCCGGGGCGTCCGGGTGGACGCGCTCGGCGAGGGCCGGGTTCTCGTTCGCCAGGCGGGCGATGTCGAAGGCGAGCGAGCCGTAGTGGGTGGCCAGGTGCCGGGCGGTGTCCGGCGCCATCCGGGGGCCGGGGGCGGGGCCGTCGATCAGGAGCCGGTGCGCGACCGCGTTCGGGTTGGCGATACCGGGCAGCGGGAGCTTCCTCGGCAGCCGGTTCATCGGCTCCATGTCCTCGGCCAGCGGGTGACCCGGGAGGGCGGCCAGCTTGTTCATGACCGTGCGGCCGATGTGGCGGAAGGTCGTCCACTTGCCGCCCGCGACCGACAGCATCCCGCCGCGGCCCTCCGTGACGACCGTCTCGCGCTTGGCCTTGGAGGTGTCGCCGGGCCCGCCGGGCAGCACCCTAAGGCCCGCGAAGGAGTACGTGATCAGATCGCGCGACAGCTGCTGGTCCTTGATCGAGAACGCCGCCTCGTCGAGGATCTGCGCGGTGTCCGCCTCGGTCACCGAGACGTCCGCCGGATCGCCCTCGTACTCCTCGTCCGTCGTGCCGAGGAGCAGCATGTCCTCCCACGGCAGCGCGAACGTGATGCGGTACTTGTCGATCGGGGTGGCCAGCGCCGCCCGCCACGGCCGGGTCCGCTTGAGGACCAGGTGCGCGCCCTTGGAGAGACGGATGGAGGGGGCCGCGTTCGGGTCCTCCATCTTCCGCAGGTGGTCGACCCAGGGGCCGGTCGCGTTCAGCACGAGCCGGGCGTCGACGCCGAACTCGGTGCCGTCGGTGCTGTCCTTCAGCTCGGCGCCCGTCACCCGCCCCCGGGTGAAGCGCAGCCCGGTGACGGCCGCGTGGTTGAGGACGACCGCGCCGGCGTCGGTGGCCGCGCGGACCGTCATCAGCGCCATGCGGGCGTCGTTCATCTGGTCGTCGCGGTAGACCGCCACCGCCTTCAGGTCGTCCGTACGCAGCTCGGGCACGTCGCGCTGCGCCTTGGCCGGGGAGATGACATGGCCGACGCCGTCGCCGAAGGCGGAGAGCGCGGAGTAGGCGAAGACGCCCGCGCCGAGCTTGGCCGCGCCGTGCGGGCCGCCCTTGTAGACGGGCAGGTAGAAGGTGAGCGGGTTGGCCAGGTGGGGGGCCACCTCGCGGGAGACCGCGCGGCGCTCGAAGTGGTTCTCCGCGACCAGCTTCACCGCGCCGGTCTGGAGATAGCGCAGACCGCCGTGGAGCAGCTTGGAGGAAGCGGAGGAGGTGGCGCCGGCGAAGTCGCCGGCGTCCACCAGTGCCACCCGCAGCCCGGACTGCGCGGCATGCCAGGCGGTGGAGATGCCCAGGATGCCGCCGCCGATGACCAGGAGGTCGTACGTGGCCCGGGACAGCTGGTCCCGGGTCTCGGCGCGGCTCGGCAGCGAGCCGGAGGCCGGGTGCGTTCCGAGGGCGGGAACGCTCTGCAGGGTGGTCATGGTGATGCTCCTCGTCAGCTTTCTTCGTCCTCGACCCAGCCCATGGTCCGTTCGACGGCCTTGAGCCAGCTCTTGTACTCGCGGGCACGGGTGTCCGCGTCCATGCGGGGTGTCCACTCGGCGGCCCGGCGCCAGTTGGCGCGCAGCGCGTCGGTGTCCGGCCAGAAGCCGACGGCCAGGCCGGCGGCGTAGGCGGCGCCGAGGCAGGTGGTCTCGGCGACCATGGGGCGCACCACGGGCGCGTCCAGGAAGTCGGCGAGCGTCTGCATCAGCAGGTTGTTGGACGTCATGCCGCCGTCGACCTTGAGCGCGGTCAGCTCGACGCCGGAGTCCTTCGTCATGGCGTCGCTGATCTCGCGGGTCTGCCAGGCGGTGGCCTCCAGGACGGCACGGGCGATGTGCGCCTTGGTGACGTAGCGGGTGAGACCGGTGATCACCCCACGGGCGTCGGGACGCCAGTAGGGGGCGAAGAGACCGGAGAAGGCGGGCACGAAGTAGGCGCCGCCGTTGTCCTCGACCGAGGAGGCCAGCGTCTCGATCTCGGCGGCCGACTTGATCAGACCCATCTGGTCGCGCATCCACTGCACCAGCGAACCGGTGACCGCGATGGAACCCTCCAGCGCGTACACCGGGGGCTTGTCGCCGATCTGGTAGCCGACGGTGGTGAGCAGCCCGTTGTACGAGTTGACCGGGGTGCCACCGGTGTTCATCAGCATGAAGGTGCCGGTGCCGTACGTGGACTTGGCCTCGCCCTCGGCGAAACAGGTCTGGCCGAAGAGGGCCGCCTGCTGGTCGCCGAGCGCGGAGGCGACGGGCACGCCGTCGAGGATGCCGCCCTTGGCGTGGCCGTACACCTCGGCGGAGGAGCGGATCTCGGGGAGCACCGCGGCCGGGATGCCGATGGAGGAGAGGATCTTCTCGTCCCACTCCATCCGGTGCAGGTTCATCAGGAGGGTGCGGGAGGCGTTGGTGACGTCGGTGACGTGCACCCCGCCGTCGGTGCCGCCGGTGAGGTTCCAGATGACCCAGGAGTCCATGGTGCCGAAGAGGATGTCGCCGGCCTCGGCGCGCTCGCGCAGCCCCTCGACGTTGTCGAGCAGCCAGCGGACCTTGGGCCCGGCGAAGTAGGAGGCGAGCGGCAGCCCGGTCTCGCGGCGGAACCGGTCCTGGCCCACATTGCGGCCGAGCTCCTTGCAGAGCGCGTCGGTGCGGGTGTCCTGCCAGACCAGGGCGTTGTGCACCGGCTCACCGGTGTTCTTGTCCCACAGCAGGGTGGTCTCGCGCTGGTTGGTGATGCCGATCGCCTTGACGTCGGCGGAGGTGATGCCGGCCTTGACGATGGCCCCGGCGACGACCTCCTGGACGTTCTCCCAGATCTCGGTCGCGTCGTGCTCGACCCAGCCCGGCTTCGGGAAGATCTGCTCGTGCTCCTTCTGGTCGACGGAGACGATCCGGCCGTCCTTGTCGAAGACGATGCAGCGGCTGGAGGTGGTGCCCTGGTCGATGGCCGCGATGAACGGCCCGGTGCCGTGGGTGCCGGTGGTGTGTGCGTCGGTCACGGTGTGCTCCCGGAAGTCTGTGAAGTGGTGGAGGTGCGGCTCGGGCTACGCGAAGGCGAGGTTGTAGAGCCCGCCGGCGAGTGCGCCGCCGACGAGCGGACCCACGATGGGTACCCATGCGTAGCCCCAGTCCGAACCACCCTTGTTCGGCAGCGGCAGCAGGGAGTGCACGATGCGCGGACCGAGGTCGCGGACCGGGTTGATGGCGTAGCCGGTCGGGCCGCCGAGCGAGAGGCCGATGCCGACGACGACCAGGGCAGTGATCAGCGCGCCGAGCGTGCCGATGCCGTTGCCCCCGTCGTTGAGGCCCTGGGTCAGGATGGCCAGGACCAGCACGGCCGTCGCGATGATCTCGGTGATGACGTTCTGGACGCCGTTGCGGATCTCCGGACCGGTGGAGAAGATCCCGAGCACCGGGCCGGCCTTCGGGGCGGCGGTCTGGTCGACCATGCCCTCGTCGGTGGACTTGGTCCCGACGATCTCCGGGTCGGTCAGGTGGGCGTGGAACTGTCCGTAGTACACCGCCCAGACCAGCAGGGCGCCGATCATCGCGCCGAGCAGCTGCGAGCCGAGGTAGAGGGGTACGTGGCCCCACTCCGTGCCGCCCTGGATGGCCAGGCCGACCGTGACCGCGGGGTTGAGGTGGGCGCCCGATACGCCGCCGGCGAGGTAGGCGCCGGTCAGCACGGCGAAGCCCCACCCGAAGGTGATGGCGAGCCAGCCCGCGTTCTGGGCCTTCGAGCGCTTCAGCGTGACGGCGGCACAGACACCGCCGCCGAGCAGGATGAGTACGGCGGTACCTATGGTCTCGCCGATGAAAATGTCGGAGCTGGACACCCGCGACTCCTTTGTCCTTCGTCCAGGGGAGAGCGGAGCACCGGTCCCGCCGGTGTTCCGCGCCCCAGATGGGTATCCACGAAGCGTGGGCAGCCCACCTGTAAGGGCTTGACCGGCCCTTGGCACTGTCACACCCTAACGCGTATTGCCGTTAGGCGTTCGACAATGCCGACCGTTGAACGGCAGTGTTTCCCCGAAGTGAAGGAAGCGTCAAGGGTTCTGTGGTGCACGACTCGGTGCGCGACGGGATCGTTACCGGCGGTGGGCGGGAGTGATGCCCACGGGGCGGGGGCGGGGCGGCAGCCGGCCGCAGGGGGAGCCGGTGGAGCGGGCCGCGCCGGCCGTCAGAAGCGGCCGGCGCCCAGATCCCGGGAGACCGCGCGGGCGCAGTCCCGTACGGCCGCGATCAGCTCGGGGCGCAGCGTGCCGCCCGGGGCCACCCGCTCCACCGCACCGGTCACGGCGACCGCGCCCACGGGCATCCTGCGCCGGTCGTGGACCGGGGCGGCCACCGCGGCGACGCCCTCCCAGGTCTCCTCGGCGTCGGCGGCCCAGCCCTGGGCCCGGATCAGGTCGAGCATCGACTCGAAGGCGTCGGCGGCGGTGACGGTGCGCCCGGTGAAGGAGCGCCGCTCCGCCTCCATGACCTCGCTGTGGGCCACCGGGTCGTACGCGGACAGCACCTTGCCCAGCGCCGTTGAGTGCAGGGGCTGCATCGCCCCGACCTCCAGCACCTGGCGGCTGTCGTCGGGACGGAAGACGTGGTGGACGATCAGGACGCCGTGCTGGTGCAGCACCCCGAGGTGGACGCTCTCTCCGCTGGAGCGGGCCAGGTCGTCCGTCCAGACCAGGGCGCGCGCCCGCAGCTCGTGGACGTCCAGATAGCTGTTGCCCAGACGCAGCAGCTCCGCGCCCAGCTGGTAGCGCCCCGACGCCGCGTCCTGCTCGACGAAGCCCTCCAGCTGGAGTGTGCGCAGAATGCCGTGCGCGGTGCCCTTGGCCAGCCCCAGCGAGGAGGCGATGTCGGAGAGCCCGAGCCGGCGCTCGCCGCCCGCCAGCAGACGCAGCATCGCGGCCGCCCGCTCCAGCGACTGGATGTTCTTGGCCATCGCGCCGTACTCCTCCACCTCGGTTCGACAATGCTGAACACTATCGGTCGATGCCGACCTGCGCCGGACTCCGGGGGAAAGTCTCCGCCACCCGGCCCCACGCGCCGCATTCGCCACAGCATGCAGTCCGTACGCAGTCCGTCTCATGGACGCCCCTACGGTCCCGGGCACCGTCGGGCTAGGCTGGCGAGGTGCGCCTTCCCCAAGAAGGACGCAAAGCCGACAGCCGTCGCATCCCTGGGAGATCATCCATGGCCTCGTTGCCGACATCCGCCGCCGACAGCCGGACCCGCGCAGAAGCACTCCGAGAGGCACTCGCCACCCGCGTGGTGGTGGCCGACGGGGCGATGGGCACCATGCTCCAGGCACAGGACCCCACGCTGGAGGACTTCGAGAACCTCGAAGGCTGCAACGAGATCCTCAACATCACCCGGCCCGACATCGTGCGCTCGGTCCACGAGGAGTACTTCGCGGTCGGCGTCGACTGCGTCGAGACCAACACCTTCGGCGCGAACCACTCCGCCGCCAACGAGTACGAGATCGCCGACCGGATCTTCGAGCTCTCCGAGTCGGGCGCCCGGATCGCCCGCGAGGTCGCGGACGAGTTCGGCGCCAAGGACGGCCGCCAGCGCTGGGTCCTCGGCTCGATCGGCCCCGGCACCAAGCTGCCCTCGCTCGGCCACACCACGTACGACGTCCTGCGCGACGGCTACCAGAAGAACGCCGAGGGACTCCTCGCCGGCGGCTCGGACGCCCTGATCGTCGAGACCACCCAGGACCTGCTGCAGACCAAGTCCAGCATCATCGGCGCACGCCGGGCGATGGACGCCCTCGGCCTCCAGGTGCCGCTGATCTGCTCCCTCGCCTTCGAGACGACCGGCGTCATGCTCCTCGGCTCCGAGATCGGCGCCGCCCTGACCGCTCTGGAGCCGCTGGGCATCGACCTGATCGGGCTGAACTGCTCCACCGGCCCGGACGAGATGAGCGAGCACCTGCGCTACCTCGCCCGCCATTCCCGTACGCCCCTGATGTGCATGCCCAACGCCGGCCTGCCCGTCCTCACCAAGGACGGCGCGCACTTCCCGCTCGGCCCCGAGGGTCTCGCCGACTCCCAGGAGCACTTCGTCCGGGACTACGGCCTCTCCCTCATCGGCGGCTGCTGCGGTACGACCCCCGAGCACCTGCGGGTCGTCGTCGAGCGGGCCCGCGAGCTGACGCCAACCGAGCGGGACCCGCGCCCCGAGCCCGGCGCGGCCTCCCTCTACCAGCACATTCCCTTCCGCCAGGACACCGCCTATCTGGCGATCGGGGAGCGCACCAACGCCAACGGCTCCAAGAAGTTCCGCGAGGCCATGCTGGAGGCCCGCTGGGACGACTGCGTCGAGATGGCCCGCGACCAGATCCGCGAGGGCGCGCACATGCTCGACCTCTGCGTCGACTACGTGGGCCGCGACGGCGTCGCCGACATGGCGGAGCTGGCCGGCCGCTTCGCGACCGCCTCCACCCTGCCGATCGTGCTGGACTCCACCGAGCTGCCCGTCCTGCGCGCCGGGCTGGAGAAGCTCGGCGGCCGGGCCGTGCTGAACTCGGTGAACTTCGAGGACGGCGACGGCCCCGAGTCCCGCTTCGCGCAGGTCAGCGCACTGGCCGCCGAGCACGGCGCCGCTTTGATCGCCCTGACGATCGACGAGGAGGGCCAGGCCCGCACCGTCGAGCACAAGGTCGCCATCGCCGAGCGGCTGATCGAGGACCTCACCGTCAACTGGGGCATCCGCGAGTCCGACATCCTCATCGACACCCTGACCTTCACCATCTGCACCGGCCAGGAGGAGTCCCGGGGCGACGGCATCGCCACCATCGGGGCGATCCGCGAGCTGAAGAAGCGCCACCCCGACGTCCAGACCACCCTGGGCCTCTCGAACATCTCCTTCGGCCTCAACCCGGCCGCCCGCGTCGTGCTGAACTCCGTCTTCCTCGACGAGTGCGTCAAGGCGGGCCTGGACTCCGCGATCGTGCACGCCTCCAAGATCCTGCCGATCGCCCGGCTGGAGGAGGAGCAGGTCAAGGTCGCCCTCGACCTGATCTACGACCGCCGCAGCGAGGGCTACGACCCCCTCCAGAAGCTCATGGAGCTCTTCGAGGGCGTCAACATGAAGTCGATGAAGGCGGGCAAGGCCGAGGAGCTGATGGCCCTCCCGCTGGACGAGCGGCTCCAGCGCCGCATCATCGACGGCGAGAAGAACGGCCTGGAGGCCGACCTCGACGAGGCGCTCCAGGACACCCCGGCCCTCGACATCGTCAACAACACGCTGCTCGAAGGCATGAAGGTGGTCGGCGAGCTGTTCGGCTCCGGCCAGATGCAGCTGCCGTTCGTCCTCCAGTCGGCCGAGGTCATGAAGACCGCGGTGGCCCATCTGGAGCCGCACATGGAGAAGACCGACGACGACGGCAAGGGCACCATCGTGCTCGCCACCGTCCGCGGCGACGTCCACGACATCGGCAAGAACCTCGTCGACATCATCCTGTCCAACAACGGCTACAACGTCGTCAACCTCGGCATCAAGCAGCCCGTCTCCGCGATCCTGGAAGCCGCCGAGGAGCACCGCGCCGACGTCATCGGCATGTCCGGTCTCCTGGTGAAGTCCACCGTGATCATGAAGGAGAACCTCCAGGAGCTCAACCAGCGCAAGATGGCCGCCGACTTCCCCGTCATCCTCGGCGGCGCCGCGCTGACCAGGGCCTACGTCGAACAGGACCTGCACGAGATCTACGAGGGCGAGGTCCGCTACGCCCGCGACGCCTTCGAGGGCCTGCGCCTCATGGACGCGCTCATCGGCGTCAAGCGCGGCGTGCCGGGCGCGGCCCTTCCCGAGCTCAAGCAGCGCCGCGTGCCCAAGAAGGACGTGGCGGCGGTGCTGGAGGTCGAGGAGCCCGAGGGCTCGGTGCGCTCGGACGTCTCCATCACCAATCCGATCCCCGAGCCGCCGTTCCGGGGCACCCGCGTCATCAAGGGCATCCCGCTCAAGGACTACGCCTCCTGGCTCGACGAGGGCGCCCTTTTCAAGGGCCAGTGGGGCCTCAAGCAGGCCAGGACCGGCGACGGGCCGACGTACGAGGAGCTGGTGGAGACCGAGGGGCGCCCGCATCTGCGCGGCTGGCTCGACCACCTCCAGTCCAACAACCTCCTGGAAGCCGCCGTCGTCTACGGCTACTTCCCCTGCGTCTCCAAGGGCGAGGACCTGATCCTCCTCCACGAGGACGGCTCCGAGCGCACCCGCTTCACCTTCCCGCGCCAGCGCCGCGGCCGCCGCCTCTGCCTCGCGGACTTCTTCCGCCCCGAGGAGTCCGGAGAGACGGACGTCATCGGCCTCCAGATCGTCACCGTCGGCTCCCGGATCGGCGAGGCCACCGCCGAGCTGTTCGCCGCCAACTCCTACCGCGACTACCTGGAG
Source organism: Streptomyces sp. man185 (assembly GCA_002551355.1). Classification (GTDB taxonomy): domain Bacteria; phylum Actinomycetota; class Actinomycetes; order Streptomycetales; family Streptomycetaceae; genus Streptomyces. Next base: position 55,389 of record NTHE01000051.1, read on the forward strand.
CTGCACGGCCTTTCCGTCCAGCTCGCCGAGGCGCTCGCCGAGTACTGGCACGCCCGGGTCCGCAGTGAGCTCGGCTTCGCGGGGGAGGACCCGGCGGACGTCGAGGACATGTTCGCGCTGAAGTACCGCGGCGCGCGGTTCTCGCTCGGTTACGGGGCGTGCCCGGACCTGGAGGACCGGGCCAAGATCGCCGACCTCCTGCAGCCGGAGCGGATCGGCGTGCACCTCTCCGAGGAGTTCCAGCTCCACCCCGAGCAGTCCACCGACGCCATCGTCATCCACCACCCCGAGGCGAAGTACTTCAACGCCCGGTAGGAAGGAATTCGCCCCGCGCTCACGCGCCTCTCGCGCACCGCGGGGCGACACGTCGTACACTGGTCGGTCCAGCGCAGGCCGGTCGCCCTCCCACTTCTGGGAATGGCGGCCGGCCTTCTCGTCCCTTACGGAAGGTGTGCCGGATGACCAGTACGGTCCCCGCGTCCTTGACCCGCACGGCCGAAGGCGCCGCCCTGCAGGCGGTCCTTCTCGACATGGACGGCACCCTGGTCGATACCGAGGGCTTCTGGTGGGACGTGGAGAAAGAGGTCTTCGCCGGACTCGGGCACCGGCTGGAGGAGTCCTGGCGGGACGTGGTCGTCGGCGGTCCGATGACCCGCAGCGCCGGCTACCTCGTCGACGTCACCGGCGCCGACATCCGGCTGGACGAGCTGACCGTACTGCTCAACGACGGATTCGAGAGCCGCATCAGCCGGGGTGTGCCGCTGATGCCCGGGGCCGAGCGGCTGCTCGCCGAACTGGCCGCTTACGAGGTGCCCACCGCGCTCGTCTCGGCCTCCCACCGCCGGATCATCGACCGGGTGCTGGACTCGGTGGGCCACCACCACTTCGCGCTCACGGTCGCGGGCGACGAGGTGGCCCGGACCAAGCCCCACCCCGAGCCCTACCTCACCGCCGCCGCGGGCTTCGGCGCCGACCCCTGGCGCTGTGCCGTCATCGAGGACACCGCGACCGGCGTGGCCGCCGCCGAGGCCGCCGGCTGCCGGGTCGTCGCCGTGCCGTCCGTCGCCCCCATCGCGCCGGCGGCCGGGCGCGTGGTCGTCGGCTCCCTCGAAGAGGTCGACCTCGCCTTTCTGCGGGGGCTCATCACCGGATCGAGCGGAACGGGCTGACGGCATCCGGCATCCCCGCGCGCCGGGCGGCCGCTTGTGAACGAAGAGTGGATTTTCTGCCCCCCTCCGTGCGCTTTCCGGCAACGTTCCGTGGATGTGGATCAGCCGCAGGGCGGATATGTGAAGAGGGTGCGCGAGTGACCTTGCTCACTCGAAGGCCTCCGGTGGCCCGCCGAGATCGGGTGAGCTGTCCGCAATGATGATCGTATGTCGGCCCCGCCGGTCGCCGAGGGAGTATGAGCCGCCCGCCGGACGGTCGGAGGGGCCACCCACGGCTACTAACTTTGATTCCTCACCTGCCGGGATGAGGGAGAACGTCCAGATGAACCGCAAGACCCTGGTGCTGCCGGCCGTGGTCGGCCTGCTCGCCCCCGTGCTCGCCGCTTGCGGCAGCACGGACAGCGGCGCCGGTGGCAAGGGGGCCATCGTCGTCGGCACCACGGATCAGCTCGTGGCCTCGAAGGAGAACCCCGCGCCGCTCGACCCGGCCATCGGCTACGAAGCGGGCGTCTGGAACGTCCTGCGGCAGACCGTGCAGACCCTGACCGCGGTGCCCAACGGCGGCGGCGAGCCGGTGCCCGAGGCCGCCCGCAGCTGCACCTTCACCGACACCGCGAACGAGAGCTACCGCTGCACCCTGCGGGCGGGCCTCACCTTCGCCGACGGGACGCCCGTCACCGCCGAGGACGTGAAGCACTCCATCCAGCGCGTCATCGACATCGACTCGGACAGCGGGCCGGTCGGCCTGCTCGCCAACATCGACATGATCGAGACCAAGGGCGAGGACCAGGTGATCTTCCACCTGAACACGCCCGACGCGACCTTCCCGTACAAGCTCGCCACCCCCGCCGCCGGCATCGTCCCGAAGGCGGACTACCCGGCGAAGGCGGCGCGCACCGGCTTCCAGGTCAACGGCTCCGGCCCTTACACCATGAAGCCGCAGGTCGAGAACGGCCGGGTCGTCAAGATCTCCTTCGCCAAGAACCCCTCGTACAAGGGTGAGCTGAAGGTCCTCAACGACAAGGTCGAGATGGACCTCTTCCCCGACGCCGAGGCGATGGGCAAGGCGCTCGACGAGGACAAGATCCACATGATGACCCGGGCGATGTCGCCCGAGCAGGCCCACGACATGCTCGTGGAGCCGAAGGAGGGCATCGAGCTCACCGAACTGCCCGGCCTGGCCATCAGCTACCTCGGGTTCAACACCAAGGACCCCGTGGTCAACAAGTCCGTCCGGCAGGCCATGGCGCAGATCATCGACCGGGGCGAGATCGCGGGCAAGGTGTACGGCACCACCGCCGAACCGCTCTACTCGCTGATCCCCTCCAGCATCGCCGGGCACACCAACGCCTTCTTCAACAAGTACGGCGAGCCCAGCACCGCCAAGGCCGCGGAGATCCTCCGTGCCGCCGGGATCGATACGCCGGTGAAGTTCACCCTGCACTACACCAACGACCACTACGGCCCGGCCACCGCCGCTGAGTTCAAGGCGATCCAGCAGCAGCTGAACAGCTCCGGCCTCTTCGACGTCTCCGTCCAGGGCGAGGAATGGTCGAAGTACCGCCCCGAGCAGAAGCGCGGCGACTACGCGGCCTACGGCATGGGCTGGTTCCCCGACTTCCCGGACCCGGACAACTACACCGCGCCGTTCCTGGACGCGAACAACTTCCTCAACTCGCCCTACCGGTCGCGCGAGGCGGAGAAGGTCCTCATCCCGCAGTCCCGCCGCGAGGCCGACCGCGCCGCCGCCGCCACCACCTACGAGAAGCTCCAGGACATCGTCGCCACCGACGTACCGGTGCTCCCGATCTGGCAGGGCAAGCAGTACGTGGCATCCCGCGACGGGATCGCCGGGGTGGAGCGCTCCGTCAGCGCCACCTCCGAGCTCCAGCTCTGGGAGCTCAACCGGCCCAGCGTCTGAGCCCCGACCGCAACGCCGTCCGGCCCGTACCCCTCCTCGTGACACGAGGGGTGCGGGCCGGACGGCTTCGCGTGTTGCGGGGCCCTACTGCGCGCCGGGGCGCACCAGTCCACTCTCGTACGCGTACACCGCGGCCTGCACCCGGTCGCGCAGGCCCAACTTCGTGAGCACATGGCCCACATGCGTCTTGACCGTCGTCTCGCTGACGAACAGATCCGCCGCGATCTCCGCGTTGGACAGCCCGCGCGCCACCAGCTTCAGCACCTCGACCTCACGGTCCGTCAGCGTGTGCAGGGCATCCGGCACCGGGTCCTCACCGGACGGCAGATGGTCCGCGTACTTGTCGAGCAGCCGGCGCGTGATGCTCGGCGCGAGCATCGCCTCGCCCGCCGCCACCACCCGGATCGCCTGCACCAGCTCGGCCGCCGGAGCGTCCTTCAGCAGGAAACCGCTCGCCCCCGCACGCAGCGCCTCCACCACGTACTCGTCGAGATCGAAGGTGGTCAGCACCAGCACCTTCGCCGGGCCGTCCTTGCCGGGGCCGGTGATCTGACGGGTCGCCTCCACCCCGTCCATCCGCGGCATCCGGATGTCCATGAGCACCACATCGGGCTGCAGCGCCCGCACCTGGTCGATGGCCTGCAGACCGTCACCGGCCTCGCCGACCACCGCCAGATCGCCTTCGGCCTCCAGAATCATCCGGAAACCGGTGCGCAGCAGAGGCTGGTCATCGACCAGAAGGACGCGGATCGCCACAGGAACTCCTTAAGGGCCTTCAAGGGCCACGGCTCGGCCGGCCTCGGCCTGGACCGGTCCCATTCTGCCCTGGCCATCCTCGCCCGAATCCGCCGGGCGGACCGACAGCGGGTATACCGGGGGAGTCCCGCCGAATTCCGGACACACCGCCTGGTGATCGCACCAGCCGCACAGCTTCGTCGGCCGGGGCCGCCAGTCACCGGTCTCCGTCGCCAGCCTGATCGCGTCCCACAGCGCCAGCAGCTTGCGCTCCACCCGCTCCAGATCCGCCACCACCGGGTCGTACGTCAGCACGTCCCCGCTGCCCAGATAGACCAGCTGGAGGCGGCGCGGCACGACCCCCTTCAACCGCCAGACCACCAGCGCGTAGAACGTCATCTGGAACAGCGGCCCCTCGGAGTACTCCGGCCGCGGCGCCTTGCCCGTCTTGTAGTCGACGATCCGGACCTCGCCGCTCGGCGCGACGTCCACCCGGTCGATCACCCCGCGCAGCCGCAGCCCCGACTCCAGCTCCGTCTCGACGAACAGCTCACGCTCCGCCGGCTCCAGCCGCGTCGGGTCCTCCAGCGAGAACCACCGGTCCACCAAGCGCTCCGCCTCGCCGAGCCAGCGCGTCAGACGCTCGCCCTCGGCGTCCCCGGCGAACAGGTCGGTCAGCTCCGGCTTCGACTCCAGCAGCCGGTCCCACTGGCCGGGGATCAGCGCCCGCGCCCGGGGCGCCGTACGGTCGGCCGCCGGGACGTCGAAGAGCCGCTCCAGCACCGCATGGACCAGCGTGCCGCGGGTAGCCGCCTCGCTGGGCTTCTCCGGCAGCTTGTCGATGACCCGGAAGCGGTAGAGCAAGGGGCACTGCATGAAATCGCTCGCCCGCGACGGCGACAGGGACGAAGGCGGCTGAGGCGGCCGCGGCACGGAGGTCATGTCTCAAGACCCTACGGCCCGCCACTGACAGCGAGCGGCATACCATCGACGGCAGACCCTCGCACACTGCATGATCGTGGCACAGGCCACTCACCGAACCGAAGGGACCCCGTGGACGAGAGCGGCGACAGCGGGCGGCCGCAGCCCGGCGCAGGGGGAACGGCCCCCGGCACCGGCCCCGACGACGGCAAGCCGAAACGCCCCGCGGAGCCGGGTGGCGGCCTGCTCATGGGCCGCCCCTTCGGCGTGCCCGTCTACGTCGCCCCCAGCTGGTTCGTCGTCGCCGCGCTGATCACCTGGGTCTTCGGCGGCCAGCTCGACCGCGTGCTGCCCGAGCTGGGCGGCGCCCGCTACCTCGTCGCCCTGTTCTTCGCCATCGCCTTCTACGCCTCCGTGCTCGTCCACGAACTGGCCCACACGGTCGCGGCCCTGCGTTACGAACTCCCCGTCCGCCGCATCCAGCTCCAGTTCTTCGGCGGGGTCTCGGAGATCGAGAAGGAGAGCGAGACGCCCGGCCGCGAGTTCGTCCTCGCCTTCGTCGGGCCGCTCCTGTCCCTGGTTCTCGGCGGCGTCTTCTACGGGGCGATGCAGCTCGTCGAGCCCGGCACGGTCCCCGGCGTCCTGCTCGCGGGCCTGATGATCTCCAACCTCATCGTGGCCGCCTTCAACCTGCTGCCCGGCCTGCCCCTCGACGGCGGCCGCATGCTCCGCGCCGTCGTCTGGAAGATCACCGGCAAGCCCATGAGCGGCACCATCGCCGCGGCCTGGGTCGGCCGCGGCCTCGCCGTCGTCGTCCTCATCGGACTGCCGCTGCTCACCCACACCGGAACGCTGGGCGGCAGCGCCCAGGACATCGGCGGGGTCGAGACCGTCATGGACGCGCTGCTCGCCGCGATTCTCGCCGGCATCATCTGGACCGGTGCCGGGAACAGCCTGCGCGTGGCCCGCCTCCGCGAGCACCTGCCCGACCTCCGGGCCCGCACCCTGACCCGCCGTGCCGTCCCCGTCGAGTCCGCCACCCCGCTCTCCGAAGCGCTGCGCCGGGCCAACGAGGCGGGCGCCCGCGCCCTGGTCGTCGTCGACGGACAGGGCAACCCCAAGGGCGTCGTCCGCGAGGCCGCCATCGTCGGTGTCCCCGAGCACCGCCGCCCCTGGGTCGCCGTCAGCGGCCTCGCCCAGGACCTCACCGACGGCATGAAGGTCCCCGCGGAACTGGCCGGCGAAGCCCTCCTGGACCGGCTCAAGGCCACCCCCGCCACCGAATACCTGGTCGTCGAGGAGACCGGCGAGATCTACGGGGTCCTCTCCACCGCCGATGTGGAGCGCGCCTTCGTCAAGGCCATGGCCCGCCCCGGCGCCTGAGCCCCCTTCGCGCCGGGGGGACAGGCGGCAGGAGGCCCCGGAATCACCGGTAGGCTGGTCACATGTCTGAACCGACCGGTGCCGCCCGCCGACGTGGGCCCTTCAAGGTCGGGGACCAGGTCCAGCTCACCGACCCCAAGGGACGCCACTACACCTTCACGCTCGAAGCCGGAAAGAACTTCCACACCCACAAGGGTTCTTTCCCGCACGACGAGCTGATCGGTGCTCCCGAGGGCAGTGTTGTCCGAACCACGGGAAACGTCGCCTATCTCGCGCTGCGCCCCCTGCTCCCCGACTACGTCCTGTCCATGCCCCGCGGCGCCGCCGTGGTCTACCCCAAGGACGCGGGCCAGATCCTGGCCTTCGCCGACATCTTCCCCGGCGCGCGCGTCGTGGAGGCCGGGGTCGGATCCGGCTCGCTCAGCACCTTCCTGCTGCGCGCCATCGGTGAGCAGGGCATGCTGCACTCCTACGAGCGCCGCGAGGACTTCGCCGAGATCGCCCAGCAGAACGTCGAGCGCTACTTCGGCTCCCCGCACCCGGCCTGGCAGCTGACCGTCGGAGACCTCCAGGACAACCTCTCCGACACCGACGTCGACCGCGTCGTGCTGGACATGCTCGCCCCCTGGGAGTGCCTGGAGGCCGTCTCCAAGGCCCTGGTGCCCGGCGGCATCCTCTGCGCCTACGTCGCCACCACCACCCAGCTCTCGCGCACCGTCGAGTCCATCCGCGAGATCGGCTGCTTCGCCGAACCCCAGCCCTGGGAGTCGATGATCCGCAACTGGCACGTGGAGGGCCTCGCCGTCCGCCCCGACCACCGGATGATCGGCCACACCGGCTTCCTGGTCACCGCCCGCCGCCTCGCGGACGGCGTCGAGCCGCCGCTGCGCCGCCGCCGCCCGTCCAAGGGCGCCTACGGCGAGGACTACGAGGGACCGGGCAGCCAGAGCCGCGGAGGCTCCGCCGCCGACCGCGGCTGACCCGCGCAACGCGCCGAAGCCGCCGCGCAGTTCCCCGACCGACCGGGGAACTGCGCGGCGGCTTCCTTTCGTTGCCCCCGCCGTTCCGCCCGGGTGTGAGGTGTGGCACGATGCTGGCCACCCCTCAGGGGTGTTCCCCACCCCCTCACCGGGCTTCCAGGAACCATCAGGAGACATTTCGCGTGCAGACCTCCGCGCTCCCGGACCTCGCCCACACCGCCGCCAAGCCGATCCACTGGCTCGCCACGGCCGCGGCGATGGCCGGGGTCGTCGCGCTGGCCGGGCTGCTCCAGCCCCGTTCGGCCACGGCGACCGCCACGGCCCCCGAGCAGCGGACCACCACGCAGAACGGCGCCCCCGCGCCCGCCCCGGACCCGGCCGGCGTGGATTTCCCGCTGGAGTGCGGCGGCGCCGGGACGACCGTCGCGAAACAGGCTCCCGGGGATCTCGACGGCGACGGGCGGCCGGAAACCGTCGCCGTGGTGCACTGCGCCGCCGGATCGGGCACCCCGCCCGGCGGCATCTACGTCCTGACACGGACGAGCGGGGCCGCACCCCGGGTCGTGGCGACCCTGGTGGACCCCGCCGACAAGAAGACCGTCGGGGACTTCGCCGTACGCGACGGGGTCGTCTCGGCGACCCTGCTGGGCTACTCCTCGCTGGAGGTCCCCCGCTGCTGCCCCGACCAGGAGGAACAGGCCTCCTGGCGATGGAAGGGGCAGGCGTTCGTCCGTACCTCCGGGGACCTCGCCCGTAGCGTCTGAGCGCGCGCTCCGGGGCGGACCCGGGCCGCGCGGCGCCGACCGGCTAGTCGGCGTCCGGCCCGTACACCTCGACGCTGTCCTTGACGCGCCGCACGTGGATGCAGTCCCCGGGGCACTCCTTGGCCGAATCCACGACGTCCTGGAGGAGCGGCAGCGGTACCGGAGTGGTCGCCCCCGGGGCCTGCAGCAGCTCGTCGTCGCCGCTCTTCACATATGCCAGGCCGTCGATGTCCAGCTCGAAGACATCGGGGGCGTACTGCACACAGATGCCGTCCCCGGTGCAGAGGTCCTGGTCGATCCAGACCTCCAGGTCCTGCGTGTCACTGTCGCCCGGCGAGTCCTGCTGCACGGTCATGTGTCCTGCCGTTCCTGCGTATCTGAACCAATTGGAGCCAGCCCTGACGGGTGTTGAACACTTCGACGATACAACCGGCGGCTTTCCGGTGCCGAAGGGTGGGTATTCCCTTGACGTGAGGGAGAGCGCAAGGGTGAAGATCGGACACACCCCGCAGTCTTTGTGATCTAGGGGTTTCAATCACCACCCACCCAGGTAGGGTCAGGAAGCGTCCAGCTCCCCATGGAGGAGGTGAGGACCGTGGCAGCCCACGACGACGACATCAACCGCGGCATCCGGCCCGCGCGAGGGTCAGAGGACCCAGCCGGCCAGGTTGCCTATCTCGAGCAGGAAATCGCCGTCCTGCGACGTAAGCTCGCCGACTCTCCGCGTCATACGAGGATTCTCGAAGAGCGGATCGTCGAGTTGCAGACGAATCTGGCAGGCGTGTCCGCGCAGAACGAGCGGCTCGCCAACACGCTCCGGGAGGCGCGTGACCAGATCGTGGCCCTCAAGGAGGAGGTCGACCGGCTCGCGCAGCCGCCGGCCGGCTTCGGCGTCTTCCTTCAGGCCAACGAGGACGGCACCTGCGACATCTTCACCGGGGGCCGCAAGCTCCGGGTGAACGTCAGCCCCAGTGTCGAGCTCGAAGATCTGCGGCGTGGCCAGGAGGTCATGCTCAACGAAGCGCTCAACGTGGTCGAGGCCATGGAGTTCGAGCGCGCCGGGGACATCGTCACTCTCAAGGAGATCCTCGAGGACGGCGAGCGCGCCCTGGTGGTCGGGCACACCGACGAGGAGAGGGTGGTGCGGCTCGCCGAGCCCCTGCTGGACATCACCATCCGTCCCGGCGACGCCCTGCTCCTGGACTCCAGGTCCGGCTACGTCTATGAGGTGGTCCCCAAGAGCGAGGTCGAGGAGCTCGTCCTCGAAGAGGTCCCGGACATCGACTACGACAAGATCGGCGGCCTGGGCGACCAGATCGAGCTGATCCGCGACGCGGTCGAGCTTCCGTATCTGCACCCCGACCTCTTCAAGGAGCACGAGCTGCGACCGCCGAAGGGCATCCTGCTCTACGGCCCGCCCGGCTGTGGCAAGACGCTCATCGCCAAGGCCGTCGCCAATTCGCTCGCCAAGAAGGTCGCCGAGGTGACCGGGCAGCCCGCGGGGAAGAGCTACTTCCTCAATATCAAGGGCCCCGAGCTCCTCAACAAGTACGTCGGCGAGACCGAGCGGCACATCCGCCTGGTCTTCCAGCGTGCGAGGGAGAAGGCGAGCGAGGGCACCCCCGTCATCGTCTTCTTCGACGAGATGGAGTCCCTCTTCCGCACCCGCGGCAGCGGCGTCAGCTCGGACGTGGAGAACACCATCGTCCCGCAGCTGCTCGCGGAGATCGACGGGGTGGAGGGCCTGGAGAACGTCATCGTCATCGGCGCCTCCAACCGCGAGGACATGATCGACCCCGCCATCCTGCGCCCCGGCCGACTCGATGTGAAGATCAAGATCGAGCGTCCGGACGCCGAGGCGGCGAAGGACATCTTCGCGAAGTACCTGACCCCGTCGCTCCCGCTGCACGCGGACGATCTGGCCGAGCACACCGGCTCCCGGCCGGCCGCCGCTCACGCCATGATCCAGTCCGTCGTGGAGCGGATGTACACGGAGTCCGAGGAGAACCGCTTCCTCGAGGTGACCTACGCAAACGGCGACAAGGAAGTCCTCTACTTCAAGGACTTCAACTCCGGCGCGATGATTCAGAACATCGTCGACCGGGCAAAGAAAATGGCCATCAAGGCATTCCTGGAACAGGGCCAGAAGGGGCTGCGGGTCGCTCATCTCCTGCAGGCCTGCGTGGACGAGTTCAAGGAGAACGAGGACCTTCCGAACACCACCAACCCGGACGACTGGGCCAGGATTTCCGGCAAGAAGGGTGAGCGGATCGTCTTCATCCGCACGCTCGTCACCGGAAAGCAGGGCGCGGACACCGGGCGCTCCATCGATACGGTGGCCAATACCGGCCAGTACCTGTAATACGTGGGACCGGCTGCGGAAGCCCCCGGGGGCCTCCGCAGCCGGTTGCATTCCCCCGTTCCGGCCATGCCGGAGCAATGTCGTAATTGATCTCCCCACCGGCGCAGAGGCGCTCTAGGCTCTGCGGTACCGCCGAGTCGCGCAGTGCGGTGACGGGCACCGCACACGCACCGGACACAGCAGCGGTACTTGAGCGTCGCTCCCGGAGGGGACCGACGCCGGGCAAGGAGGGCCGCATGACCGTACGGCGAGTAATGGGCATCGAGACGGAGTACGGGATCTCCGTCCCCGGCCACCCCAACGCCAATGCCATGCTCACCTCGTCCCAGATCGTCAACGCCTACGCGGCGGCGATGCACCGGGCGCGACGCGCCCGCTGGGATTTCGAGGAGGAGAATCCGCTGCGTGACGCGCGAGGCTTCGACCTCGCCCGTGAGACCGCCGACTCCAGCCAGCTCACCGACGAGGACATCGGCCTGGCCAATGTCATCCTCACCAACGGCGCCCGGCTGTACGTCGACCACGCGCACCCCGAATACAGCTCCCCGGAGATCACCAACCCGCTCGACGCGGTGCTCTGGGACAAGGCCGGCGAGCGGATCATGGCGGAGGCCGCCGAGCGGGCGGCCGCCATCCCGGGCGCCCAGCCGATCCACCTCTACAAGAACAACACCGACAACAAGGGCGCCTCCTACGGCACGCACGAGAACTACCTCATGCAGCGGGAGACGCCGTTCTCGGACATCGTGCGCCATCTGACGCCGTTCTTCGTCTCGCGCCAGGTGGTCACGGGCGCGGGCCGGGTCGGCATCGGCCAGGACGGCCACGAGCACGGTTTCCAGATCAGTCAGCGCGCCGACTACTTCGAGGTCGAGGTCGGCCTGGAGACCACGCTCAAGCGCCCCATCATCAACACCCGGGACGAGCCCCACTCCGACGCGGAGAAGTACCGCCGGCTCCATGTGATCATCGGCGACGCCAACCTCTCGGAGATCTCCACCTATCTCAAGCTCGGTACCACGTCCCTGGTGCTGTCGATGATCGAGGATGCCTTCATCAACGTCGACCTCGCGGTCGACCAGCCCGTGCGCACCCTGCACCAGGTCTCCCACGACCCGGACCTGCGGCAGCTGATCACGCTCCGCAGCGGCCGGACACTCACCGCGGTCCAGCTCCAGATGGAGTACTTCGAGCTGGCCCGCAAGTACGTCGACGAGCGGTACGGCGCGGACGCCGACGAGCAGACCAAGGACATCCTGACCCGCTGGGAGGACACCCTCAACCGGCTGGAGACCGATCCGATGAGCCTGTCGGGCGAGCTGGACTGGATCGCCAAGCGGGAGCTCATGGAGGGCTACCGCCGCCGCGACGCGCTGGACTGGGACGCCCCCCGGCTGCATCTGGTGGACCTCCAGTACGCGGACGTACGGCCCGACAAGGGCCTCTACAACCGCCTGGCGGCCCGCGGGAAGATGAAGCGCCTCCTGGACGAGGGCGACGTCACCAGGGCCCGTACGGCGCCCCCGGAGGACACCAGGGCCTACTTCCGGGGCCGCTGCCTGGAGCAGTACGCCGACGACGTGGCGGCGGCCTCCTGGGACTCGGTGATCTTCGATCTGCCGGACCGCGACTCCCTGCAGCGGGTGCCCACCCTGGAGCCGCTGCGCGGGACGAAGGAACACGTGAAGGACCTCCTCGACCGCTGTCGTACGGCGGAGGAGCTGGTCCGGACGTTGTCGGGCGGCTGAAAGGCCTCCGGGCTGGGAATCAATCACCTGTGGCACGGGCTTGCATCAACTACCGGGCCAAATGTCGGACCCGGTGGGTAGGGTCTGATCAAGAGCTTCGATTGCTTCGAACCGAGCGGGGTGAGCTACATGGCGACCAAGGACACCGGCGGCGGACAGCAGAAGGCGACACGTTCCACCGAGGAGGTCGAGGAGCAGGCGCAGGACGCGCAGGCGTCCGAGGACCTCGCGGAGCGACAGGAGAAGCTGAGCGACGACGTCGACTCGGTGCTGGACGAGATCGATGACGTCCTCGAAGAGAACGCCGAGGATTTCGTGAGGTCATTTGTCCAAAAGGGCGGGGAATAGGACTTAATGTCCGAAAGTCCCGCGGAGAGGCACTGCTCCCGTCGCCGGATGGGCCTGCCGCGGCAGGCCTCGGCCAGCAATAGGGCTATGCCTGATGGCCTCCAGGCGTCCTGCCGGAAGTGCTCTGCTGAGTACTACCGGCAGCGTCAGGAGGCCAAGGGCAAGTCGGTCCGGGTGAAGGTTGAGTGGGAGCGCAACAAGTCGTCTTCGGACGGATGGTCGAGCTACTGCCGGGAATGCAGGGCGGAGCGAAACCGGATCAGCTACTCCAAGCACAAGTGCGGCCTTGCTCCTGCTGAGCTGGACGCGCTGATCGCGGCTCGGCAGGGCGTGTGCTGTATCTGTCCAATCGCTCCGGCTGAGCACGTGGATCACTGCCATGAGACGGGTAGGGTCCGTGGCGTACTGTGCTTCAGCTGCAACGCAGCCCTGGGGCAGTTCAAGGGTCGGCCGGACGCCATAAGGCGTGCAGCCGCATACGTGGAGGGAAACGCGTGGAAGCCAACACTCGTAGCACCGGGCGTCTACCAGCTGCCTTCCTGACGCCGGGTTCGTCCTCGTTCATGGACTTCCTGTCCGACCAGTCGCCCGAGATGCTCCCGGGCAACCGGAGCCTGCCGCCGCTCCAGGGAGCGATCGAGGCGCCGCACGGGACGACCATCGTCGCCGCGTCCTTCCCCGGCGGCGTGGTCCTGGCCGGCGACCGGCGCGCCACCATGGGCAACATGATCGCGCAGCGCGACATCGAGAAGGTCTTCCCGGCCGACGAGTACTCCGCGGTGGGCATCGCGGGCACCGCCGGACTGGCCGTGGAGATGGTCAAGCTGTTCCAGCTGGAGCTGGAGCACTTCGAGAAGGTCGAGGGGGCCCAGCTCTCCCTTGAGGGCAAGGCCAACCGGCTCTCCACCATGATCCGCTCCAACCTCGCCATGGCCATGCAGGGTCTCGCCGTGGTTCCCCTCTTCGCCGGCTACGACATCGACCGCGAGAAGGGCCGCATCTTCTCCTACGACGTCACTGGCGGCCGCTCCGAGGAGAACGGCTACGCCGCCACCGGCTCCGGGTCCATCTTCGCCCGCGGCTCGATGAAGAAGCTCTACCGCGAGGACCTGACGGAGGAGCAGGCTCTCACCCTGGTCGTACAGGCGCTGTACGACGCGGCGGACGACGACTCGGCGACCGGCGGCCCGGACGTGGCCCGCCGTATCTATCCGATCGTCACCGTCATCACCGACGAAGGCTTCCGGAGGCTGAGCGACCAGGAGTCCTCCGAGATCGCGCGCTCCATCCTGGAACGCCGACTCGAGCAGCCCGACGGCCCGCGCGCCGCGCTGCTCTGATCCGGACCCCTGGCCTCCCCAGACGCACTCGTCACTGACAGAAAGGGACGGATAGCCGGTGTCGACGCCGTTCTATGTCTCACCCCAGCAGGCCATGGCCGACCGGGCGGAATACGCCCGCAAGGGCATCGCCCGTGGTCGCAGCCTCGTTGTGCTGCAGTATGCCGACGGCATTGTGTTCGTCGGCGAGAACCCGTCCCGCGCACTCCACAAGTTCAGCGAGATCTACGACCGGATCGGCTTCGCCGCCGCCGGCAAGTACAACGAGTACGAGAATCTCCGCATCGGTGGTGTGCGCTACGCCGATCTGCGCGGATACACCTACGACCGGGACGATGTGACGGCCCGTGGGCTGGCCAACGTCTACGCCCAGACGCTCGGCACCATCTTCTCCAGTGCGGCCGAGAAGCCGTACGAGGTGGAGCTGGTGGTCGCCGAGGTCGGCAGCGCGGCCGAGGGCGACCAGATCTACCGGTTGCCGCACGACGGTTCGATCGTGGACGAGCACGGCTCGGTCGCGGTCGGCGGCAACTCCGAGCAGATCAGCGGCTTCCTCGACCAGCGGCACCGCGACGGCATGACCCTGGCCGAGGCGCTCAAGCTGGCCGTCCAGGCCCTCTCGCGGGAGCCGGGCGGCGGCGAGCGGGAGATCCCGGCCGAGCGTCTGGAGGTCGCGGTCCTGGACCGTACCCGCCCCCAGCAGCGCAAGTTCAAGCGGATCGTCGGCCGTCAGCTGGCCCGGCTGCTGGACACGGACGCCGCGGCCAGCACGCCCACGGACGCCCCGTCCGACGCCGAGGACAACGACGCCGACAGCACGCCCGGCTCCACGGAGGAGGCGGAGAAGTAGCGGCAGCGCTTGTGGCGCCCCCGGGCCTCGGCCCGGGGGCGCCGTCATGCCCGGACGGCGTGCGGCGGGGCCGTGGAGCCGCGTACGACCAGCCGGACCGGCAGGCCCCCCGGCTCGACGGGCCGGCCGTCCAGCACGGCGAGCAACGCCTCCATGCCCCGCTCCCCGACCTGCTCGGCCGGCAGCCGCACCGTGGTCAGCTCCGGCTCCAGGGCGGTGGCCAGCGCCAGGTCGTCGAATCCGGTGACCGACAGCTCGTCCGGCACCCGCAGCCCGAGCCTGCGGGCGGCCTTGCAGGCGCCGGCGGCCAGGATGTCGTCGTCGCAGACGATCGCGGTGGGCCGCTCCCCGGTGACCGCCAGGGCCTGTTCGGCCGCCTCGCGCCCCGCCCCCACGTCCAGCGGGGCCCGTACCGTGCGTACCGTCGCGTCCCCCGCCGCGCCCAGCGCGTCGCGCAGCGCCTCGGCGCGCACCGCGAACGTCCAGGTGTCCACGGCGGACGCCAGATGCAGGAAGCGGCGGTGCCCGAGTCCCAGCAGATGGTCCGTCACCTGCCGCATCCCGTCGGCGATGTCGAGGTTCACATGGGCGGCGGGCCCGGTGTCCGAGGGATCGCTGTCCAGCATCACCAGCGGCAGATCCGCCCCGTGCAGCGCGCCCAGCGCGTCGGCGGCCATCGAGGACGCGATGACCCCGTCGAGCGCCGCGCGGGCCGAGTCGAACGGGTCCCGGGCCGGGCCCGTGCCGTCCGGCGAGGGGTAGAGCACCACCCCGAAGTCGTGCTCGGCGGCGAGCGCCGCCGCCCCGGCGTACACCCGGGCGAAGAACTCGTTGGTGAGCGCGGGCACCACCAGCAGAGCGGTCCTGGTCCGGCCGAGCCGCAGACTGCGGGCGGCCAGATTGGGGCGGTAGCCGAGCTCCGCCGCCGCGTCCCTGACCCGCTGGGCCGTGACCTCCGACACCCGGCCCGGCCACTTCCCGCCGAGCACCAGGGAGACCGTCGCCTGGGACACGCCCGCCGCACGGGCCACGTCGCGGCTGGTGGGCCGGGCGGGGACGGGCTGCTGTGCGCTGGTCACTCGTGCCTCCGTGCGGGATGTTCCGTGACGCCGCGGGGTGGACCCGCGAACTGCGCACATGGTACGTATGAGCCTCGACGTTATACGTAACACTTCGGCGGGCGCACCGTCGGCCGGGGCGGAGAGGGGCGGGAATGGCCGCGGGATATCTGGACATCCTCCGGGCGCGGCATGCCGCCCGGCTGCTGACGGGCACCCTGGTGGGGCGGCTGCCCAACGGCACCGCGCACATCGCGATCGTGCTGTTCACCCGGGCGGAGGGAGGCAGCTACACGCTGGCCGGCGCGCTCGCCGCCGCCTACGGTCTTGCCACCGCCGTCGGGCAGCCGCTGCTCGGCCGCGCGGTGGACCTGTACGGGCAGCCGCGCGTCCAGCTGCCGGCCGCCGTGGTCTCCGCTCTCGGTATGTCCCTGCTGGCCCTCACCGGCCTCGGACCGCTTCCGCTGGCTTACCTCGCCGTCATCATCGCCGGAGTCGCCACCCCACCCCTGGAGGGCGGTCTGCGGGCCCTGTGGCCCAGCGTCCTCAAGGGCGAGGGCCAGGTGCACCGGGCCTACGCCATGGACGCCGTGGCGCAGGAGATCATGTTCACCGTCGGGCCGCTCCTGGTGACGCTGCTCGTCTCGCTCTGGTCCCCGGCCGCCGCCCTGCTCGTCATCAACGCCATCGGCGTCCTCGGCGCCCTGTCGGTCGTCCTGTCCGAACCCTCGCGCACCTGGCGCTCCGCGCCCCGCGAGGCGCACTGGCTCGGCGCCCTGCGCTCGCCCGGACTCCTCGCGCTGCTCGGCGCGTTCTTCTTCGTCGGCCTCGCCCTCGGCTCCATCACCGTGGCCGGGGTGGCGTACGCCGACGACCACGGCCGGGAGTCGGTGTACGGCTGGCTGATGGCCGCGCTCGGCCTCGGCGCGCTGATCGGCGGGCTGGTCTACGGGGCGCGGCAGTGGGCCGGCGCCCCCGAGAAGCGGTTGCGGGTCATCGTGGGACTGCTGGCGCTGGGCTATCTGCCACTGACGCTCACCCCCTCGGTGCCCGTCATGACCGCCCTCGCGGCCCTGGCCGGAGTGTTCCTCGCACCGGCCATCGCCTGCTCCTTCATCGTGGTCGACCGGCACGCCCCGCGCGGCACGGTGACCGAGGCGTTCTCGTGGCTCGTCACCACGTTCGGCGTAGGCGCCGCGCTCGGCACGGCCGTCGCCGGACCGGCCGTCGAACTCGGCTCGACCGCATGGAGCTTCGCCGTCGCGGGGGCCGGGGGAGTGGCCGCCCTGGCGGTCCTGCTGGCCACCGGGAAGCTCCTCGCGGCTCCCGTCCGTACGGCCGCCGTCGTGACGGGATCGGAAAATGATCGAAACGGTGCCGTCGAACCCGGTTTCAGCTCGGGCCATAAGGCGTAATGTTCAGTCATGGACCGCCGCATTTTCGGGCTGGAGAACGAGTACGGCGTCACGTGCACGTTCAGGGGACAGCGCCGACTGTCACCTGACGAAGTGGCGCGCTACCTCTTCCGCCGTGTTGTGTCATGGGGCCGCAGCAGCAACGTCTTTCTGCGGAACGGCGCCCGCCTCTACCTCGACGTGGGATCGCATCCGGAATATGCAACCCCCGAATGCGACAACGTGACCGAGCTGGTCACGCACGACAAGGCGGGCGAGCGCATTCTCGAAGGCCTGCTCGTCGACGCCGAACGCCGCCTGCACGAGGAGGGAATCGCGGGCGACGTCTATCTCTTCAAGAACAACACCGACTCGGCGGGAAACTCCTACGGCTGCCACGAGAACTACCTCGTGGCCCGGCACGGAGAATTCTCCCGGCTCGCGGACATCCTCATTCCCTTCCTCGTCACCAGGCAGCTGATCTGTGGCGCCGGCAAGGTGCTCCAGACCCCGCGCGGCGCGGTCTACTGCGTGAGCCAGCGCGCCGAGCACATCTGGGAGGGCGTCAGCTCCGCGACCACCCGCTCCCGGCCGATCATCAACACCCGTGACGAACCCCACGCCGACGCCGAGCGGTACCGCCGCCTCCACGTCATCGTCGGTGACTCGAACATGTCCGAGACGACCATGCTGCTCAAGGTCGGTGCCACCGACCTGGTGCTCCGCATGATCGAGGCGGGCACGGTGATGCGCGACCTGACCCTGGAGAACCCGATCCGGGCGATCCGCGAGGTCAGCCACGACCTCACCGGGCAGCGCAAGGTCCGTCTGGCCAGCGGCCGGGAGGCCTCGGCCATCGAGGTCCAGCGGGAGTACTACGAGAAGGCCGTGGACTTCGTCGAGCGCCGGGGCATCCGCACCGGCACCGTCGACCAGGTCCTGGAACTGTGGGGCCGCGCCCTGGACGCGATCGAGGCCGAGGACCTCGACCGGATCGACACCGAGATCGACTGGGTCATGAAGTACAAGCTCATCGAGCGGTACCGGGCCAAGCACAACATGACCATGTCGAATCCGCGGGTCGCCCAGATAGACCTCGCCTACCACGACATCCACCGCCGCCGCGGTCTCTTCTATCTCCTGGAGAAGAAGGGGCAGACGGCCCGCATCTGCAACGACCTGAAGATCTTCGAGGGCAAGTCGGTGCCCCCGCAGACCACCCGGGCGCGGTTGCGCGGCGACTTCATCCGCCGGGCCCAGGAGCAGCGGAGGGACTTCACCGTCGACTGGGTCCACCTCAAGCTCAACGACCAGGCGCAGCGCACGGTGCTGTGCAAGGACCCGTTCCGGTCCGTGGACGAGCGGGTGGAGAAGCTGATCGCCGGCATGTGACCGGGCCGGCCCGCGGGGGACCGCGGGAAGAGCGACACAGTGTACGCCGGGGCGGCTTGCCCCGGCGTACAGCCGTGTCGGTACCCGTGATGCCGCTGGGGCGAAGTCGTAGAGTGGCGGGAGTGCCCGGAGCCCCCTACGCGAGTTGGACTGATGATCCCCACGAAAACTGCCCGGCGTGCCGCCGCTGTCCTGGCCGTGCCCGCTCTGCTGATCACCGCCGCATGCGGTTCCGATTCCAAGGACGACGCCGCACCGAAGAATTCGGATGCCGTCGCCGAGGTGTCCGGGAAGTTCGGCGCCGAGCCCAAGATCGAGATGCCCAAGGGCGCCAAGGTGTCCGACGAGGTCGTGGCGAGCGACGTCTCGACCGGTGACGGCGCCGAGGTGAAGAAGGGCGACATCGTCCGCCTGGACTTCGCCGGCAACATCGAGGCGCTCGGCTCCACCTGGGCCCAGCGACAGGGCGCCGACCCGAAGGCACCCCGCGCCCAGGTCGTGCAGGAGGTCGGCCAGCAGGGGCAGATGCTGCCGACCAAGGTCGCGGAGGCGCTGACCGGTCACAAGGTCGGCAGCCGGGTCCAGGTCGAAGGCACGGCCGAGGCGATCGTCGGAGAGCAGCTGAACCCGCAGTCCGGGATCAAGCCCACCGACCCCCTGGTCTGGGTCGTCGACATCGTCAACGCCAAGAAGGTCGACAAGAAGGGCGAGGCCAAGGGGACCCAGGCCGCGAGCGAGGCCGGGACGCCCGAGGTGAAGGCCGCCTCCCAGAAGGCCGCGACCATCACCATCCCCAAGGGTGAGAAGGCCCCGAAGGACCTCCAGGAGCAGGTGCTGATCAAGGGCGACGGGGCCGCGGTCAAGGCCGGTGAGGGCCTGGTCGTCCAGTACACCGGTGTGAAGTGGGAGGACGGCAAGAAGTTCGACTCCTCCTGGGACAACGGTGGCGCGACCGCCTTCCCGATCGGCGTCGGCGGCGTCATCCAGGGCTGGGACAAGGGACTGGTCGGCAAGCACGTCGGCGACCGTGTCCTGCTGACCATCCCGCCGAACCAGGCCTACGGCGCCGACCCCTCGAGCCAGCTGGCCAAGAACAACCTGGTCTTCGTCGTCGACATCCTCGGAACTGTCTGAGACATCCTCGGTACGGTCCGAGCGGCGGGGTGACCCGTGCGAGACTTGTGGGGTTTTTCCCCAAGATTCTTTAGGAGCAGTTCAGTGAGCATCGAGAAGCCCGAGGTCGACTTCCCGGGTGGCGAGCCGCCGGCCGATCTGGAGATCAAGGACATCTGGGAGGGCGACGGCGCGGTGGCCCAGGCGGGCCAGACCGTCTCCGTCCACTACGTGGGCGTGTCCTTCTCCACCGGCGAGGAGTTCGACGCCTCCTGGAACCGCGGCACCCCGCTGCAGTTCCAGCTCGGTGCCGGCCAGGTCATCTCCGGCTGGGACAAGGGCGTGCAGGGCATGAAGGTCGGCGGCCGTCGCCAGCTGACCATCCCCGCGCACCTCGCCTACGGCGACCGCGGCGCCGGCGGCAAGATCGCCCCCGGTGAGACGCTGATCTTCGTCTGCGACCTCGTCGCGGTCTGATCCGTTCCGGTCGCACGCGTGAGGGCCCCCGCCGCACGGCGGGGGCCCTCACGGCTGCCCGGAGGGCTCCTCTCCGCTCTCCGGCCGACGGCCCGGCTTTGGAGCCTCACACCCCGGGGCGGTACGGTCGACCGTCGTAGAGCACCGGAGAAAGGGCGTCGATGGCGATTGCCAAGGCCGAGCGGTTGATGAACCTCGCGCTGTGCCTGCTGGGGACCCGGCGCCCGCTCAGCAAGCGCGAACTCCGCGGATCCATCGAGGCCTATCTCGAAGCGGGCTCCGACGACTCCTTCAACCGGATGTTCGAGCGCGACAAGGATGATCTGCGCGAACTCGGCCTCGTCATCGAGACCGTCGAGAACCTCGACGGCGACACCGGCTACCTGGCCCGCCGCGACAGCAACCGGCTGCCCCCCATCACCCTGGACGCCGAGGAGGCCGCCGCCCTCGGCCTCGCCGCCAAGGTCTGGCAGCAGGCCCGTCTTGCCGGGGCCGCCAGCGGCGCCCTCCAGAAGCTCCGGGCGGCCGGCATGCCCGAGGCCGAGGACGCCTACGAGGTGCACAGCGCCCTCGAACCCCGCATCCCCGTCCACGAGGCCGCCTTCGAGCCCCTGATGCTGGCCTGCCGCGACCGCCGCCCGGTCACCTTCGACTACCGCAAGGCCAACTCCGCCCGCGCCGAGCAGCGCCAGGTCGAACCCTGGACCCTCGAATGCTGGCGCGGCCACTGGTACCTCGCCGGCTGGGACCGCGAGCGGGGCGCCGAACGCGTCTTCCGGCTCTCCCGCATCACCGGCAAGGTCCGCTCACGCGCCGGGGCCTTCAGCGCCGAGGTGCCCGACGTGGTCACCGTCCGCGAGACCGTCGAGAGCTGGGCCGGCGAGACCGCGACCCGTACCGCCCGGATCAGGCTGCGCGCCGGAGCCGGCTACCCGCTGCGCTCCCGCGCCACGGCCGTGCGGGACCGCGGCGACGGCTGGGACGAGCTGGAGATCCCGTACGGGCACGGCCTCGACGCCTGGCTCGTCGAGTTCGGCCCGGACGTCGTCGTGGAGGAACCCGCCGATCTGCGGGCCGATGTGGTGGACCGGCTCCGCGCCGTGGCCAAGGACTAGGGGCAGGTAGACGATGGCCACGAACGCGATCGACCAGACCCGCCGGATGCTGTCCCTGGTGACGTATCTGCGCGAGCGCCCCGGCGCCCACGTCCAGGACGTGGCACGGGCCTTCGGGATCACCGAGGACGAGCTGATCTCGGACCTCGACGTCCTGCCCATGTGCGGCACCAGCTTCCGCGGCGGCGACCTCCTCGACATCGACACCGACGGCGACCGGATCTGGTGGCACAACCCGGACGACGTCGCCGAGCCACTCCGGCTCGCCGCCGACGAGGCCACCGCGCTGCTCGTCGCCGCCCGCGCCGTCGCCACCCTGCCCGGCCTGCGCGAGAGCGACCGGCTGGCCCTCGTCCGCGCCACCGCCAAGCTGGAGACGGCCGCCGGCGAGTCCGGCGCGGCCAGCTCCCGGCTCTCGGTGACCTTCGAGGCGGAGGGCGGCGTCTTCGCCGACGTCGACCGGGCCATCTCCGAGCGCCGCCGGCTCTGGCTGCGCTACTACTCGCCCGCCCGCGACGAACTCACCGAGCGCGAGGTCGACCCGATCCGGCTCTTCGCCGTCGGCCACACCTACATGGAGGGCTGGTGCCGCCTCTCCGAGGCCCGCCGGACCTTCCGACTGGACCGGGTCGCCGAGATCCGCCTCCTCGACGCTCCCGCCGCCCCGCCCGAGCTGGAGCTGCGGGACCTGTCCGCCGGACTGGTCCAGCCCGCCGCCGAGGACCCGGAAGTCGTGATCGAGGTCGGCACCGGCGGCCGCTGGGTCGCCGAGTACTACCCGCACGACTGTGCCGAGGAACTCCCCGACGGCGGCCTGCGCATCACCCTGCGCACCCCGGACCCGGCCTCGCTGCGCCGGCTCGCCCTGCGCCTGGGCGGCGACGGCCGCATCGTCACTCCGCCGGAGCTCGCGGACAGCGCCCGCGAGGCCGCACGCGAGGCGCTCGCCGCCTACGAGGACGCGCTCTGAGACCCGGGGGAGGGGAGACGACGATGAACCGGACGCCCCTGTATCCGGCCCCCGCCACCGGGATCCGCCCGGCGCCCCCGTCCGGCACCGGACCCGTCCCGGTGCCGGTACCCGCCGCCGTACGCTTCCGGGCCGCCTGCCCCGACTGCCGGGGGCGCTTCGAGCTGGCCGCCGCGGCACTGCGCCTGGCGATCGGCGCGACCAGCCGCACCACCTTCTACACCTTCACCTGTCCCGCGTGCGGCGCCTCGGTCCGTAAGCCCGCCGGGGAGCGCATCATCGAACTGCTCACCGGCGGCGGCGTACGGACCCTGCGCCTGCACACCGCCCTGTAGCGCCCGACCGCAGTGCCCGTCGGAAGCCCCGTAGGAAGCCCGTAGGAAGAGGGACCGCCGAATGTTCTGGCCCATGCTCGCCATCGCCCTCGGATTCCTGGGCATCGCCGTGCTCGGCGTGCTCGGCATCAAGGTCTTCGTCGAGGCCCAGCGTCTCGGCCGACAGGTCACCGACACCACCGAGCGCATCAACCGGGCGTCGGAAGATCTCGAACGGGCCGCGACCCGCCTCGCGGCCACCGGCGACGGCCTGCGATAACGAGCTCGGGGCCTGATGTCCGACAGCATCGGGGGGTACGCTGCACGGGTCGGCCCAGGCAGGGAGGTGCGGGCCGCAAGCCGGAGTACGCACGGGCATTGCCTCGCGTTTACCCCTGCGGGTTACGATCGCTGCCAAGCGCAACGATCGGACGTATGCCCGGTCGAACGGGTAGCGAGCCCACCCACCAGCCGCCTCAGTGAGAAGGAAGTCGCACATGATCGGCAATCTGAAGCCCCTCGAGATCGTTCTGATCATCGCTGTCATCCTGCTGCTCTTCGGTGCCAAGAAGCTCCCCGACATGGCGCGCTCGCTCGGCAAGTCGGCCCGCATCCTCAAGAGCGAGGCCAAGGCCATGAAGAAGGACGACGCGGCGACCGCGACGCCCACGACGGAGACCGTCGACGACACGGTGCCCCCGCAGTCCACCACCGCGCGCACCATCCAGGCCGCGCCGGGGGACGTCACCAGCTCCCGCCCGGTCAACGAGGCCAAGCCCACCACCCAGAGCTGACGGCTGTCGCGCTCCGCCGACAGCCGCCGCACGAGACGAGGGAAGTGGGTTGCTCAAGTCTGCCCGCAAGCAGGAGAAGGACGAAGAGGGGCGGATGCCTCTCCTCGATCACCTGCGTGAGCTGCGTAACCGGCTGCTGAAGGCTGTGCTGGCGATCCTGATCGCCGTCATCGGGGCCGCCTTCTTCCACAAGGAGATCTTCGAGTTCCTGATGAAGCCGATCCTCGACTCGGTCGGCTGCAAGAACGGCGTCCAGACGATGGTCAACGGCCGTCCGTGCGCGGAGATGACCACCAACGGTCTGCTCTCGCCGTTCACCATCGCGCTGAAGGTCTCCCTCATGGCGGGCGTTCTCCTCGCCACGCCCGTCTGGCTGTACCAGCTGTGGGCCTTCGTCGCTCCCGGCCTCCACCAGAAGGAGAAGCGGTACTCCCTGGGTTTCGTGGCCGCAGGGGTTCCGCTGTTCACCGCGGGCGCCTACCTCGCGTACACGATCCTGCCGCAGACGGCCGAGATCATGCTCGGCTTCACGCCGGACAACGTCACGAACCTCCTGCCGCTCGACGACTTCCTCGACCTGATCACCCGCATGGTGATCGTCTTCGGTCTCGCCTTCGAGCTGCCGCTGCTGCTCATCGCCCTCAACATGACCGGGATCCTCACCGGTACCCGGATGCTGCGCTGGTGGCGCGGGATGATCGTGGGCCTCACCGCCTTCGCGGCCATCGCGACGCCCGGTGGCGAGCCCATTTCCATGCTGCTCCTCGCCGGACCGCTTGCGGTGCTCTACTTCTTCGCCGTCGGCTTCTCCCTGCTGAACGACAAGCGCCGCAACCGCAAGAACCCCGACGCCGAGCTCAGCGACGACGAGGCCTCGGAGCTCGATCTGACGCCCGAGCCCGTCGGCAGCGTGGAGAGCGTCCGCTCCTCCCGCCCCGCGCTCCCGGGGCAGGCTTCCGGTGAGGCGGACGGGCCCGGATCGCATCGGCTGAACGGTTACGACGACGTCACCTGACCTTGTAGGGTCCGGCGGGTGACCAGCGAGATCACCCTTTTCGTCAATCCCACCGCAGGACGCGGCCGGGGCGCGCACGCCGCGCAGCCGGCCGCTTCCGCGTTGCGGGACGCCGGATTCTCCGTCCGTACGGTGCTCGGCGAGGATGCCGACGACGCCCTGCGCCGGGCCCGTGAGGCCGTCGCCGCGGGGACCGGGGCGCTGATAGCCGTGGGCGGGGACGGACTGATGTCCCTCGCCCTCCAGGCTGTCGCAGGGACCGACACCCCCCTGGGGGTCGTCGCCGTCGGGACCGGCAACGACTTCGCCCGCGCGCTGGGTCTGCCGATCCGCGACCCGGCCGGCGCCGGACGACTGGCCGCGCGGGCGCTCAAGGACGGCAGCCACCGTGACATCGACCTCGGACGGGTCGGGAACCGCTGGTTCGGCTCCGTCCTCGCCTCCGGGTTCGACTCCCGGGTCAACGACCGGGGCAACCGGATGCGCTTCGTCGGAGGCCGGTTCAAGTACGACCTCGCGATCCTCGCCGAACTGGCCGCCTTCAGGCCGATCCCGTACCGGATCCGGCTCGACGGGGGAGAGGCCGTCGAGATCGGGGCCACCCTCATCGCGGTGGGCAACGGAACCACGTACGGCGGGGGCATGCGGATCTGCGCCGACGCCGAGATGGACGACGGGCTCTTCGACGTGACGGTGGTGGGGGAGTGCACCCGCACCACGCTCCTCAAGGTGTTCCCGAAGGTCTACAGGGGCACGCACCTGAGCCACCCCGCCGTCACCGTGCACCGGGTCTCCTCGATCGAGTTGGCGGCGACCGGTGTCACGGCGTACGCGGACGGCGAGCCGCTGGGGCCGCTGCCGCTGACCGCGACCTGCGTGCCGGGTGCCGTGCGGGTGCTCACCGGGCGCTGACCGGTGAAGGAACAAGGGCATTCAAAGATCGGGCTGAGTGTCAGAGGTGACGGGTAGGCTCGTAGCCAAGATGACAGAGGACCTCTCACCAGCTGAGCGATACCAGGCATCCCGGGCCCGTGCGGCCGAGATGGCGACGGCCCTCGGGCCCTTCCGGGAGATGTACGAGTTCGGACTGGACCCGTTCCAGATCGAGGCGTGCCAGGCCCTTGAGGCGGGCAAGGGGGTGCTGGTCGCGGCCCCGACGGGGTCGGGCAAGACGATCGTCGGCGAGTTCGCCGTGCACCTGGCCCTGGAGCAGGGCCGCAAGTGCTTCTACACCACGCCGATCAAGGCGCTCTCCAACCAGAAGTTCGCCGATCTGGTCAAGCGGTACGGCGCCGACAAGGTCGGCCTGCTGACCGGCGACAACAGCGTCAACTCCGAGGCGCCGGTGGTCGTGATGACCACCGAGGTCCTGCGGAACATGCTGTACGCGGGCTCCCAGTCTCTGTCCGGCCTCGGCTATGTGGTCATGGACGAGGTGCACTACCTCTCGGACCGCTTCCGGGGCGCGGTGTGGGAGGAAGTGATCATCCACCTCCCGGAGTCGGTGACGCTGGTCTCCCTGTCGGCGACCGTGTCCAACGCGGAGGAGTTCGGCGACTGGCTGGACACCGTGCGCGGCGACACCGAGGTGATCGTCTCCGAGCACCGCCCCGTGCCCCTGTGGCAGCACGTGATGGCCGGCCGCAAGATGTACGACCTCTTCGAGGAGGCCACCGACCACGGCGGCCGGGGCGCCGGACGCCGTGAGGTCAATCCGGACCTGGTCCGGCTCGCCCGGCAGGAGAGCCAGAACGTCTACAACCCCCGCGACCGCCGCCGGGGCAAGATGGTGCGCGAGGCCGACCGCGAGCGCGAGCGGCGGCAGCGCGGCCGGATCTGGACGCCCGGCAGGCCCGAGGTGATCGACCGGCTGGACAACGAGGGTCTGCTGCCCGCCATCACCTTCATCTTCAGCCGCGCGGGCTGCGAGGCCGCCGTGCAGCAGTGCCTGTACGCCGGACTCCGGCTCAACGACGAGGACAAGCGCCGGCTGGTCCGCGAGATCGTCGAGGAGCGGACCGCGTCCATCCCCGGCGAGGACCTGCACGTCCTGGGCTACTACGAGTGGCTCGAAGGCCTGGAGCGGGGCATCGCCGCCCACCACGCGGGCATGCTCCCGACCTTCAAGGAGGTCGTCGAGGAGCTGTTCGTACGGGGGCTGGTGAAGGCCGTCTTCGCCACCGAGACCCTGGCGCTCGGCATCAACATGCCCGCGCGCTCGGTGGTGCTGGAGAAGCTCGTCAAGTGGAACGGCGAGCAGCACGCCGACATCACCCCCGGCGAGTACACCCAGCTCACCGGCCGGGCCGGACGCCGTGGCATCGATGTCGAGGGCCATGCGGTGGTTCTGTGGCAGCGCGGCATGGACCCGACGGCGCTGGCCGGCCTCGCGGGCACGCGGACGTATCCGCTGCGCTCCAGCTTCCGCCCCTCGTACAACATGGCGGTCAATCTGGTGCAGCAGTTCGGGCGGCACAGGTCGCGGGAGCTGCTGGAGACCTCGTTCGCCCAGTTCCAGGCCGACAAGTCCGTCGTGGGGATTTCACGCCAGGTACAGCGCAACGAGGAGGGCCTGGAGGGCTACAAGGAGGGCATGACCTGCCACCTCGGCGACTTCGAGGAGTACGCGCGCCTGCGGCGCGACCTCAAGGACCGCGAGACGGAGCTGGCCAAGCAGGGCGCCGCGCAGCGGCGGGCGGCGGCGGCGTCCTCGCTGGAGAAGCTGAAGCCGGGCGACGTCATCCATGTGCCGACGGGGAAGTTCGCGGGGCTGGCGCTCGTGCTGGACCCGGGGCTGCCCGCCGGGCGGGCCAACGGGCATCGCGGGTTCGACCACCACGACGGGCCGCGGCCGCTGGTGCTGACCGCCGAGCGGCAGGTCAAGCGGCTTGCCTCGATGGACTTCCCGGTGCCGGTGGAGGCGCTGGACCGGATGCGCGTCCCGAAGTCGTTCAACCCGCGCTCGCCGCAGTCCCGACGCGATCTGGCCTCGGCGCTGCGGTCCAAGGCCGGGCACATCGTGCCCGACCGGCACCGCAAGGGGCGGGCGCCGGCCGCCGACGACCGCGAGATCGCCCGGCTGCGGACCGAGCTGCGCGCCCACCCGTGCCACGGGTGCGACGAGCGGGAGGACCATGCGCGGTGGGCCGAGCGCTACCACCGGCTGCAGCGGGACACCCGGCAGCTGGAGAAGCGGATCGAGGGACGGACGAACACGATCGCCCGGACCTTCGACCGGATCGTCGCGCTCCTCACGGAGCTGGACTATCTCCGGGGCAACGAGGTCACGGCGAACGGGCGGCGGCTGGCCCGGCTGTACGGGGAGCTGGATCTGCTCGCCAGCGAGTGCCTGCGGGAGGGGGTCTGGGAAGGGCTCAACCCTGCTGAACTGGCTGCTTGCGTCTCGGCGCTGGTCTATGAGGCGCGGCAGGCCGATGACGCGGTCGCGCCGAAGCTGCCGTCCGGGCCGGCCAAGATCGCCATGGGCGAGATGGTGCGGATCTGGGGGCGGCTGGATGCCCTGGAGGAGGACTTCAAGATCAACCAGACGGAAGGGGTCGGGCAGCGCGAGCCCGATCTCGGCTTCGCCTGGGCGGTCTACATGTGGGCCTCCGGCCGGACGCTGGACGAGGTGCTGCGCGAGGCGGAGATGCCGGCGGGGGACTTCGTGCGGTGGTGCAAGCAGGTGATCGATGTGCTGGGGCAGGTGGCTGCGGCGGCTCCTCGGGATGCGGGGGCGGGGGCGGGTGCTTCCGGCGTGGCGAAGAATGCGCGTAAGGCGGTGGATGCGGTGTTGCGGGGGGTGGTGGCGTACAGCTCGGTCGGGTGACCGGGCTGAGGGGGCGCCTGGGGCGGGCTTGTCCCCTACCCGCCCCTTCCCGAAACCGGGGCTCCGCCCCGGGCCCCGCTCCTCAAGCGCCGGAGGGGCTGGAAGGGGTGGGGCTCGGCCCCGGGGCCGACCCCTCACGCAGCGAGTGGGCCCCGGGGCCTGGCAGGGCGGGCGCGGGGGTTACGTGCTGCGGGTCTTGGCCGCTGCTCCCGCGCAGACCATGCCCAGCAGTACCGTCAGTCCACCGACGACGATGTTGTTGATCACGATCCCGACGTCCGGGCTGTTGCCCACCACCCAGGTCGAGACGATGATCCACGCACCCATGGCGCAGATCGCCCAGCTGAGGCCGTACATGCGCTCGGGCATCGCCGTGAAGCCGAGGGCCAGTACGGCGATGGCTATCCCCATCACCAGGTTGTGGGTGACCAGGGCCGGCTGGTTCGCCGTGAAGTGGAGCACCCACGGGGAAACGGCACAGTAGAGGCCGACGAGGAACACCGGCGCGTCCACCAGCGCCACATCACGACCGCCCATCACGCGGTCGTACCGCGCACGCATCTCGGAGGCATCGGGGTGGCCCGATATGTCACTCCTCGCGTGTGAGACGTTGCTCATGAGATTTCGTCTCCTTCGGTGCTGCGGGCCCCACCGCCGTGCGGATGGATGCGGCGGGCACCCTTAACCCCATAGTGCGCTTATCTGGCACTTATGTGAACATTTCGGGCGATGTTCTGGAGGGATTCCCGAGCCCGCGCGCGACGAGGGGCGGGGAGCCGCGGCGTACGCGGCTTCCCGCCCCTCGTCGATGGGGGATCAGCGGGGGTTACTTCGGGGGCATCAGGACCGTGTCGACGATGTAGACCGTCGCGTTGGCGGTCGGGACGTTGCCGCAGACGACCTTCGAGGAGTCGTTCACGGTGTACTCGACGCCCGAGCCGGCCGTCGTCAGCTTGCTCTTCTCCAGCGTGTCGAAGGAGCCCTTCTCCAGCTGCTGCGGCGTCAGCTTCTCGCCCACGACGTGGTAGGTGAGGACCTTGGTGAGCTCGGCCTTGTTCGCCAGCAGCGCGTCCAGGTCGGCCTTCGGGATCTTCGCGAAGGCGTCGTTGGTCGGGGCGAACACCGTGATGTTCTCGGCGTTGTTGAGCGTGTCGACCAGGCCGGCCTGCTTCACGGCGGCCACCAGTGTCGACAGTTCCTCGTTGTTCGAGGCCGCCGTGGCGACCGGGTCCTTCGCCATGCCGTCGAACGAGCCCGCGCCCTCCTTCGGCACCGACGAACAGGCCGGGCCGAACGGCTCGTCCATGGTCGCCGAGTCATCGGCCGAGGGGCTCGCCGGGGCGGACGCGCTGGGCGTCGAGCCTGCCGCCGAGTCCTTGGAGGAGTCGTCCGACGAGCAGGCGGTCAGCGTCAGCGGCAGCACGGCCGCTGCGGACACGGCGACGGCTGCGCGGCGGAAGAGGAGCTTGTTCATGGCGTTTCTCCTGGATCGATGGTGTGGTGCGAAGAGCGGAGCGTGCAGGGTGAGGGGCGGGGCGCGGTGGCGGCCGTTCGGTGCCCGGCGGTCCGTCTCCCCAGCCGCGGGAGACGGACCCGGTGCCGGGGCGAGCCGTCCGACCAGGAGAGACAGCGCTCCTGCGGCTCCTGCGGCACCACGGCCGACGGCGGTGAACCACCCGGACGGCTCCCCGGCTGTCCCGGCGTCCAGCCCCCGGCCGCGCCCCGGACCGGAACCGCGACAGACGGCTCGTCGCCCCGCCCCGGACACCGTGGAAACCGGCGCCGGCCGGTTCCGTACGGCGTACCGGGG
>NTHE01000052.1 GCA_002551355.1 Streptomyces sp. man185
GCCCACCGCGACGCCGGCGCCCGCGCCGCGCCCCGGCCTGCCCGTCGCCGAACGCACCGAACTGGCCGCCGGGCTGGCCGCGATGACCGAGGACGAGCGCACCTCCCGGCTGCTGTCCCTGTCGTCCGCCGACCGGGAGGCCCTGGCCGCCGACCGGGCGCTCACCGCCGGGCTGCGCCGGACCCTGCCCGCCGAGGAATTCGCCCGGACCGCCGCCCTCCTGATGGTCGACGTACCGCCCGGCGTGGACCTCCCCGTCTCCTCCGGCATCGAGGCGCGGGCGCAGGTGGCCCGGATGCTGCGCTCGCCCGCCGTGGCCGAACGCATGCTGAACGAGGGCGCGCGGCTGATCGTGGTCCCCAGGGACACCGCGACGACCTCGCTCGACGCGTTCGGCCTCCTGAGCGGTGAGACGGACGAGAACGCGCGCCCCTACGACATCCTGCGCGGTGTCGAGGCCGGCGGACTGGCCGCCGTCGGCGAGGAGAACCTGCTGGGCGACACCACCGCCGTACCCGGGTCCGGGCTGTACGCCGACGGCTACTCCGCCGCGACCCACGAGTTCGCGCACGCCCTCCACCGCCACGGCCTCACCGACGAGCAGCGTCGGCTCATCACCGAGGCGTACCACGACAAGGTGCTCGCGGGCGGTTTCGCCGCCTGGCCCGACGGACCGCTGTACGACAGCACCGGCACCCGCCGCAACTACTCGGCGCGCGACGAGTTCGAGTACTTCGCCCAGCTCACCAACGCCTACCTCGGCACGAACACCGGCACCGACCCCTACACCGGCCACCCCCGCAACAACGGCGCGCGGTGGGTCCGGCGCAACGAGCCGACGCTGCTGCCGCTCCTCCAGGAGCTGTACGGCCCCGACCCGAAGGCCGTA
Source organism: Streptomyces sp. man185 (assembly GCA_002551355.1). Taxonomy (GTDB): domain Bacteria; phylum Actinomycetota; class Actinomycetes; order Streptomycetales; family Streptomycetaceae; genus Streptomyces. The sequence continues at coordinate 890 of NTHE01000052.1, forward strand.
CACCACTGGGGCGCCAACCCCCGGGCCGAGGAGGACACCTGGGCGGCCTTCCGCGCCCTGTGGGACGGACACGACGGGGCGTACGAGCCGCAGCCCCACGCGCCCGTCCCCGCCCCGCCCGCCGCACCGCGCTCCGCCCCGCTCAGCCGCCCCCGGCTGACGGCGACGGCCCGGCGGATCGCGGGCCCCGCGCCGCGCCGGGGCCTCACCGAGCGGCGGTGCCTGGTCCTGCTGGGTGCGCTCCGCGACGCCCTCTACCCGGGCGGCGTACGGCCGGCGGCCACGGTCGACGACGCGGCGCTCGGCACCGCGACACCGGCGTCCGCCCTGGTCCCGGGGCCGGGCTGGAGCCCCGTGGGCTCGTGGGAGGCGGTGGCCCGGACCGTCGTTGCCCAGGGGCCGGGCGCGGCGGCGTTCGTCCTGGCACGCCGTCAGGGCGAGGCGCTGGGCCACGCGTGGGCGGCCTACCACCTCGGCGGTTTCGACGGTGTGATGTGGCTGGACCTGTCGGCCCGCGAGGGCCGGCAGCTCTCCTCCGCGCCGCCCCCGGTCGCGGCGTCCGATGCGCGGGCCCTGGTCGTCGACCCGGCGGGCCGGGCCGTCGAGGGGGCCCTGCCCGCCTTCGCCGCGTCGTCGTCCACCCCGCACTCCCTGCTGGACGCGGCGACCGGCCGCGCCTACGGAGCCATCGGCCTGGAGATCGAACGGCGGCTGGTCTTCGTGATCAGCGGCCTCGGCGACGTCCCGGCCAAGCAGATCCTGGCCACCGCCCCCGGCTTCAGCATCGTCACGGACCACGCGAGCGTCATGCGGACGGCCGACGGCCGCCTCCACCTGACCTATCCGCCCATCGCGCCGGGCGACCCGAAGCCCCAGCAGTTCGGCTACCTCATCGGCGAGATCGTCGTCGAGCCGATGGCCGTACTCCCGGGCGAGCGGCGACAGTCCCCCGAGGAGGCGCTGGAGCGGCTCGCCCGGGTGGAGCGGGCCCTGGACGGCCGCGACGAGCCGGGCGCCGCCCCGCAGACCGCCCTCGCGGACCTACTGCCCGCCCAGGACGGCTGGACGGTCACCGAACTGGGCGGCAGGACCCTGGTCGGCCAGACCCCGGTCCGGACGAACCGCGCCTACGTGCAGCCCACCACCGGCTTCCCCGCCCTGGGGCTGAGCCTGCTCCAGGACCGGGCGGTGGACCGGCTTCCCAAGGGCGCGATCGGGGCGGTGGAGGCGTCGGGCCGAGAATTCGCGATGAAGGCCACCGCGGAGTTCGTCCGCGCCGTCACCGGACGGACCGACGTGCCCGACGTGGTCGTCCCCTTCCTCGCCCCGGTCCCGGACGTCGACGACCTGTGGGGCTACCTCCGCTTCGCCTACGCCCACGCCGTCGCCCGGCCGACCGGCGTCATCCTCAACCAGGGCCCCGCCGCGTTCATGGTGAAGAACGGCCTGGCGGTGGCGTCACGTCCGGCCCTCGACCGGGTCCTGCGGGCGCTGCGGCCCCGGGCCAGGGACTTCCTCGACCGGCACCACGACACCATCAGCACGGGACTCGCCGCCACCCTGGGACGGCTGCTGGACCTCTACCGCCGCACCATCACCCCGGACAAGCCCCTCTTCCCGGGCTACTTCGACGCCACGATCGGCGACGTCCCCTCCGCGCGCGAGCACACCACCTCCCTGCTGACCGGGCGCACCTCCGAAGGCAAGGCCGTCTCGCAGAAGCAGACGGTCGACATGGACGACCACCGGTATCCGACCCTGGACACCGACGACGGCCGCCTCGATATCCCGCTGGTCCTCACGGAGCTGCGCCACTTCGCCTACGACGGCGAGCAGTTGATGACGCCGGAGCAGATCCGGCAGGCCGTGGCCGAGCTGGCGGAGCTGAGCCGGGAGGCCTACCGCCGGGCCCTCGCGCAGCGCGCCCCGCTGCCCGACGACGTCCTGACCGAGTCCCTGAACCGCATCCTGGACAACGAAGCCGTCCGGGGCCTCACCCACTTCGTGCAGATGGTCCTGATGGCAGGCCTGCCCCAGGCGTCGGGGTCTCCCCGCCGCTTGATGCCGGTGGGCGAGAGCCAGCTGATCTCCCGCGCCCTCGGCGAGTACGCGCTCGGCACCCCGCTTCCCGCCGACCATCCCTTGCACCGGTCCCTGCGCACGGCTGTCCAGGAGGCGGCCGACGCCGTCGACACGCTTCCCCCGGGCCACCGGCCCCGGCTCCAGGCCATGGTCACCGCCGCACAGGGCGCCCTGGAGGTCCTGGCCGACCCGGAGCGGACACCGCCGCCGCTTCAGTGGGCGTCCGAACTGATCGCGGCGGACGGCTCCCGCGTCCTCCTGGACCGGATCCTCGCGGTCAGGCACCGTGCCGCCGACGGCACCCCGCTGGGCACCTCCTCCCGCCCCGACCAGGAATGGCAGGACGCCCGTCGGCAGACGTACGGCCTGCTGCCCGAGGTGGTCGGTTTCACCTACGTGCGCCCCGGCCCGGTGACCCTGGAGAGCCCGGTCCAGAACCTGCCGTTCCATGACGCGTACCTGGTCGGGCTGCGCGGCGGACCCGAGACCGCCGCGCTGGCCCTGTCCGACGGCTCCGACGCCGTCGTCGACTACGCGAGGATCGTGGACTTTCTGTTCGCGGTCGACGGCGATCTGACCGCGCTGGCCCCCCACCGGCCCGTCGTGGTGACGGGGGCCGACCTGGCGGGCCCGCCGTCCGCCGACCCACTGGAGACGCCCCTGGCCGGTCAGCGGCTCGCCAACGGCCTGGACCACTGGATCTGGACCACCGGCCGTGGCATCGAACCCGTCCTCGCCCCGGGCGACGGGCCGACCGGACCCCGCTGGCAACTGGCCGAGGGCGACTGGTGGGCCGGGTTCCGCCCCGAGCCCACCACCCCCGAACTGGCCCGGTGGGCCGAGCAGATCACCGGCGACCGCGGCCGGGCCCCCGACGTCCTGCGATGGGTCCGGGCGGCCCGGCTGGTCTACGGACCCACCGTCGACGACCAGGGCGACGCCCTCGCCACGCTGCTGCGCGGCTTCTGGGCGCTGGACCGGACGCGTGCGGCCGCCGGCTTCACGGGCACGCTCACCTGGAGCGACCTGCGGACCGTGATCAGCGCGTACTTCACCGCGAACGGGCAGGCCGAACCGCCGCTGCCGGTGGCGCTGCAGTTCCTGCTGCTGTCCGCCGCCGGAGCGGTCGGCGTTGACCTGGAGCTGTCGGGGATGGCGATCACCCCGCAGCACCACAGCGTGCGCGCCTGGGACACGGCCACCCCGGGCGGCGTCGTCGAGGATGCCACCGACCAGGACGAGGAGATGTCCCTCTTCGCCCCGGCGCCCGCCGGACAGCCGACCGCACCGGCCGCACCGGCCGCACCCGCACCCGCACCCGCCACGGCGTCGGACGCATTCGCCGGACCGAGCGACCCCGTGCTCGATCCCCAGACCAGGATCAACGGCCCGTCCGGGAGCGCCCAGGGCCGCAACTGGACCCGGGCGAAGGTCGACCGCGTCCTCCCGGGCACGGTGCGGACCCTGGAGAAGCGGCCGGACACCGCGGCGAAGGTCGTCTCGACCGGCCCGGCGCCGTGGCCGGACACCGCGTACGTGGTGATCGCCGACGGCGAGGACGGCCGGGTGCTGCTGCCGGACGGCCGGGAACTCGGCCCGGAGGCGGTGGCCGACGCGCTGGCCGCCGACCCGGAGCTGGCGAAGCTCCCGAAGGACGTGCCCGTCGTCCTCGCCGTCCCGTACACCGGGGACCGCTACCAGCAGACCCTGCAGGCCGTGGCCGACCGGCTGGGCCGCCCCGTGTGGGGGCCGAGCGGGATGGGCCGCGCCGTCCCCGACGGGTCGGGCGCCCACGTCCTCGCGCTGCTGGACCGCGATGCCGACGCCCCGGTCGGCGACTGGGTGTCGGTAGAGCCCTCGACCGCGATCGGGTCCTACCTCGACCGTACGTGGACGGCCCTGGACGGCACCGTGTTCCACGACAGCGACGTCCTCACCGTGCCGATGACCGACGAGGACCACCGGCACTTCGGGCGGCTGGCCGTCGAGCAGAAGGACGGCCTGCGGCGGCGGGCGCAGCGGCTCCGCCGCTTCCTCAAACTGCGGGAGCTCTCCCACCGCCTCCCCGAGGGCACCGACGCCGGCACCGAGCACGAGCCGGTCGGTTCGGAGCCGGTCACGACGGACGCCGCCGTCCACGTCTACGCCGGACACGGCGCACCGGGCCGGATGAACCTTCCGCTGCGCGACGGCCGAACGGTGTGGCTGGCGAAGGCGGACGCGGCGGCCTACATCGCGGGCCTGCCCGAGGTACGCAATCTGCCGCCCGGCCACCGCATGCACCTGGAGGTCTGCTGGAGCTCCTCGGACGGCGACCCGCGCCGGCAGTACCCCTCGCTGGGCGACACGCCCCACGTGGACGACCCCCTCGACGACGTGCCGCTCGACCAGCTGGTGGCCAACCTCACCCGCCGGGAGACGGACGGCTCCCTCCGCCAGACCGGCTTCAACGACACCCAGCGCATCGCCCTGGCCTCGGCGACCGGCCAGCGGGGCGGCAGGGTCCTGCGCCGCCCCGAACCGCTGGGACCCGCACTGGACGCCCTGGCCCGGGACTTCGGACTGCACCGCGGCCCGGACCCGGTCTCCCCGGAGACGCGGCAGACGATGCTGCGGCTGCTCCGGGCGGTGCGCAGCGTCTTCGGCACCACGTTCGAGGACCACCGGGGTGGACCGGACGGCCGGTTCGAGCGCGTCATGAAGGGCGTCGTCGCGCTGGAGCGGATGCGGGCGAACGACGGGACGATCTCCCACCTCACCCCGTTCCGGCTCGACATGCTGGACTTCTTCGTCCAGGAGCACACCGGCCGGGCCCCCGACAAGCGGGGGTACGTGGAACTGCTCGACTTCGCCGCGGAGCGGATCGCCGACGACGAGAACGCCAAGCTCACCGACGCGGTGTCCGCGCCGTCGCTGGAGATCGCCCTCAAGCAACTGGCGGACAACGGCGAGCAGATGATCCGCCACGTGCAGTCGCTGCCCGCCCCGGCGCCGTTCACCGCCCGGCAGGTCGCCTCGACCCTGTGGGCCACCACCCGTGCGGCCCGGCTGCTGCGCCCGATGACGCCGACCGCCCGGGAGGCCATGGGCCGCAGGGTCCTCCACCTCGACGCCGCCACCGCCTTTGACCGGTCGCGGCAGGAGTCGCTGTGGGCGCTGCTCACCAAGGCGATCGCCGAGGGCGTGGAGGTCGGCGACCAGGACGTCATGGCGGCCTATGGCCTCGCGGAGAGCGGCGCGTTCACCCTGCCCGCGGTGCTCCGGCAGGGAGCGAACGACCAGGGGATCAACTGGTCCGGCACCCCCATGCCCGCCGGGGTCGACTGGGGCAGCGTGCGGCAGATGACGTTCGGGCCCAACGGCAGCAGCATGGCCTCGGTGCAGCCGGCCTGGACCGGCCCGCACAAGCCGATGCCGGTGCTGAACGTCGTGGAGGTCGACGGGGCCGGGCGGATCGTGCTGCACCTGCCGGGCCGCGCGCCCCTGCCCGTGTCCGAGACCGAGTTCCTGGCCCTGCTGGAGAGGGACCCCGGCCTGCGCACCCTCCCGCTCAAGCACCCGGTGCTGTTCCTGACCACCGGCCCGGGAACCCTGAGCCCCCAGCTGGTGCGGAGGTTCTCCGAGCGCACCGGACGCCCCGCGTACCACTACAGCGCGCCGATGATGCTCTCCTCCGGTGACCCCGCCACCCCGCTCGGCATCCTCGCGCTGACCGACCCGGCCACGAGGACGCCGGGCACCTGGACCCGCGCCGCCCGGCAGACCAACGCTCCCGCGGCCGCCGCCGGCACGGGCGACCTGATCGTCTTCAGCCCGTCGGACCAGAAGGCCGGCGCACTGCCGGACATCGGCTCCCTGAGCGTCGGCGACCAGGGGCAGCCCGCGGCCGGTTCGCTCCTGTCGCCCGCGACGCTCATGACGAACGCCTCGGGCGCCCCGCGCGGCCGCAATCTGACGGGCGAGAAGGTGCGCCAGCTGCGCATCGGACGCGTCCGGGTGTACGAGGAGGAGGCGGGCGCCCCGGCCAAGGAGAAGGCCGGCGAGGACCGGGCCGCACCGTGGGGCGACTCGGCGTACGTCGTCTGGGGCGGAAGCGGCCCGGACGGGGTGCGGTTCCCCGACGGGCGCACGCTGGACGCGGAGCAGCTGGCGGCCGAACTCGCGGCCGACCCCGAGCTGGCGAAGCTGCCCCGGGACGTCCCCGTCGTCCTGGTCGTCCCGCACCTGGCCAACGAGCGGTACCTGGCCTACCTGCGGGCGGTCGCCAACCTGCTGGAGCGTCCCGTGTGGGCCCCCAGCGGCGACGGCCGACTGGTGCGCAACAAGAAGCGCGAGCACGTCCCGGCGCTCATCGACCACGGCGCGGACCAACCCCTCGGCTCCTGGGTGCCGTTCCGGCCCACGAAGAAGGCCGCACCGCTCCCGGACCGTCTCTGGACGGCGCTCGACGGCACCGTCTTCCGCGACAGCGACGTCCTCACCCGGCCCCTGGTCTCCGACCGGGACGAGCGGTTCGGCCGGATGTCGCACGGCGACGACGTCCGGGGCCGCGAAAGCCTGATGCGGTCCTACCAGCGCGCCAAGAAGCTGGTCCACCTGATGGCGTCCGGCGGCCGGACCGCGCTGATCAGTGAGGAGTCCCGGGCCCCGGACCCGGCGTCGTACGTGTACGTCGCCCACGGGCTGCCGGGCGGCCTGCAACTCGCCCTGCGCGACGGCCGGACGGTGTGGCTGAGCGCCGAGGACGGCGGCCGGTACATCGGCGGACTGCCCGAGGTCGCCGAATTGCCCGAAGGCCACCGGATGAAGCTGGAGGTCTGCTGGAGCGACGCGCCGGGGAACCCGGCCCTGCCGCAGCTGGACAACCGCCCCGCGCCCGCCGTCCAGGACCCGCTGGAAGAGGTCTCGCTCGCCCAGCACACGGCGAACGTGAGCCGCCGCGTCACCGAGGGGTCGCTGATGAGCAGCGGCTTCCACACCGACGCGCACATCCTGCACGACGCCCCCGGTGGAGTCGCCGGGCGCCGCAGGTGGGTCAGTCCCGAGCCGCTGCCGCACGAGCTGGACGCGATGGCCCGCACCGCGGGCCTGCACACCGGGGACGGGGAGGCGTCGCCGGAGGTGCGCGCGACCACCCTCCGGCTGGTGCGGGCCCTGCGCATCGTCTTCGGCCCCGAGGCCGAACAGGACCGGAACCAGCACGCGCGGCTGCTCCGGGGCATCGGCGCCATGGAGACCCTGCGCGCCAACGACCAGGCGCTGAACCGGTTCACCCCCTTCCGCATGGAGCTGTGGACCTTCATCGCCCAGCGGGTGGGCGGAAAGACCCCGGGCCCCGACGACTACCGCAAGGTCCTGGACCTGGCCGCCGGCCTGCTGGCGCAGAAGCCGGAGGCCCCCCTCGGCGAAGCCATCGGGGACCCGGCGATCCAGCACGCGATCCGGCAGGTCACCCAGTTCGGCGCCCCGCTCGTACGGAACGTGCTGCGGCAGCCCGAGAACGTACCGGTGACCAAACGCGCCATGACCCAGGCCTTCTGGGCGATGGCGGGCGCCGCCCAGCAGATGGCCGGCCGGGACGACGCGTTCACGGAGAAGCTGGGCCGCCGGGTCCTGCACGTGTTCCCCGACGAGGAGTGGGCCCCGGCGCGGAAGCAGCACCTCTACGTGCTGACGGCCCAGGCCGTCGCGGCCGGACTCGACCCGGCGGACTTCTTCACGCTGGCCGCCTTCCACCTCGCCTCCAAGGGGGCCTTCGGCCCCGCCCACCAACTGCGTTCCGGGGAGGGCTTCCAGGGCTTCAACTGGAGCGGCAGCCCGGCACCCGGGGGGATCGACCTGCGGGCCGTCGGCCGTCAGGACACCGGGGGCGACGGCGCATCCCTCCAGCACTTCCGCGCGCCGTGGGCCGCCGAGGGCGAACCCGCGGACGCCATGGTGGCGTGGGCCGACACCGACGCCGACGGCTTCGTGGTCCTCCACCTGCCGGGCATGCGGCCCCTCCGCGTCGCCGACCGCGAGTTCCTGGCCCTCCTCGACCTGGCCCCGCCGCTGCGCACCGTCGCGCTCGGCGTCCCCGTCCTGTTCGTACTCTCCGGCGCGGGCAGCGGCACAGGACGCGCCGCCGCGCTCTCCGAGGCGTTCTCCAACCGCACCGCCCGCAACGGCTGGTCGTACAGCGGCGCGTTGACGGTGGCCCCGACCACCCCGCCCGGTGCCACGGCCACCCCGCAGCCCGGTGCCACGGCCACCCCGCTGCGGCTGATCGGACGGCCCGAGACCGCGAGCGGCCGGCAGGGCGCCTGGCGCAAGGCATGGCTGCAGGGTCTGAACTCCAGCGTCCTGGTGACCGCCCCGTACGGCGACGCCCTGTTCTCCTCCCCGAAGCAGGCCGCGCGGCTCACCCCCGTAACGGACACGGGAGCGGCCACCACCGCGCTCACCACGCCCCGCAGCCTGACCGGGGCCGAGATCACCGTGGGACCGCCGCTCGACCGGGCCGGACTCACCGCGCTGGTCCGCCGGGTGACGGGCCGGGAACCGGTGCGCGGCCTGACGGTCGAACGCTGCCTGGTGCTCCTGGGGACGCTCCGTGCCGAGCTGTTCCCGCAGGGCGTGCGCCCGGCGCGGACGGTGGACGACACGGCGGTTGGCGTCCCCGCCACGGAGTCGTCCCTGGTGATGGGCCCCGGGTGGGGCCGGGTCCGGTCGTGGGACGCGGTGGCCGGAGCGGTCACCGCCCAGGGGCCGGGCACCGCGGCCCTCGTCCTGGCCCACCGCCAGGGAGCGGCCCCCGGGCACGCCTGGGCGGCCTACCACCTCAGCGGCAGCGGCGGTGTGGTGTGGGTGGACCTCTCGGCCGGCCACGGCCGGCAGGTGTCCCTGCTCCCGCCCGCGGTCGCGGCGTCCGACGCCCGCGCCGTCGTCGTCGGACCCGGCGGGCAGGCCCTGGAACACGCCCTCCCCGAGTTCGCCCCGTCCTCCTCCACGGTCCACGCCGGTCTGGACGCGCCGGTCGACCCCGGCTACGGCGCCATCGGACTGGAGGTCGAGGAGCGCCGTGACCTGTTCCTCGACCTGCCCGGCCGCCACACCTCCACGCTCGTCCTCGCCCACGGCCCCGGCATCAAGCTCGTCACCGACAGCCGGGGCTTCTGGATGACGGCCGACGGCCTCCTCCACGTCAACGAGCCGCAGGTGCCCCCGGGACAGCCGCGCCCGGTCCGCAGGAACTTCGTCATCGGCGAGTTCGTCCTCGACCCCATGGCCGTCCTCCCCGGCGAGCGCCGGCAGACCCAGGAGGAGGGCATGGCCCAGCTCCAGCGGGCGCGCGCCGCCGGACGGCTGCCGGACGAGCGCCAGGTCGCCGTCCCGCTCACCGAGATGCTGGGCCCGCTCGGCGGCTGGACGTTCACCGAGACCGGGCTGAAGGCCAAGGTCAACCCCGCCCCCGAGGGCTTCGACTGGACCGCCTACGGGCAGCTGACCCTCGGCTACCCCACCGTCGGCCTCCGGGAGCTCCAGGACATCGCCCACCAGCGGCTGACCGTCCCCAAGTTCGAGATGGCCGTCGCCGTCGCCCGCAACTTCGGCCAGTCGCTCACCGCGACCTACGCGAACCAACTCCTCGGCACTATCGCCGTGGAGAGCCACATCGCACCGTTCCTCGCGGCGATCCCCGAGGTCGACGAGGTGTGGGGCTACGGATGGCTGGGCTTCCAGAACGTCGTGGCCGCGCCGATCGGCGACGCCTTCGACAACGCCCGCCCGCCGGGCACCGACCCGGAGCTGATCAAGAACCTCCTGCCCGCCGCCTCACGCAACGCCCTGGACCGGATCCTGAGAGCGCTGCGCCCCCGCACCCGGGCGTTCCTGAACGAGCACCACGACCAGCTCTCCGCCGACGCCGCCGAGCAACTGGGCCGACTGCTGGACTTCTTCCGGCAACAGCTGACGCCCCATCTGCCCGCCGACCCCGCCTTCTTCGACACCGCCGGCACGGAGGTGCCGACGCCTCGCGAGCACTGGACCGCCGTCCTCACCGGCCGCACGTCCCAGGGCGAGCCCGTCAGTCAGCGCTACGCCGTCGGCATGGACGACGGCGACTACCCGACCCTGGACACCGACGACGGCCGGCTGGCCGTTCCCCTGGTCCTCGCCGAGCTGCGGCACTTCGGCTACACCGGCCAGTTCATGACGTCCGAGGAGATCCAGCGCGCCGTCACCGAACTGTCCGCATTCGGCCGCGCCGCCTATGAGCGCGCCCTGCGGTCCCGGGCGCCGCTGCCCGAGGACGTGCTGCGCGAGTCCGTCCGGCGGATCGTGGACAACCCGGTGGTGCAGGGCGTCGCGGGCTTCCTGATGGTGGCGGCGCGAGCCGGCATCCCGCAGGTGGGCGGTGGCACCCGCAGGCCGCTGACCGAGTGGGACAGTCGAAGCATCTCCCTGGCGCTGGGCGAGTACGCGCTGGGCCGGCCCCTGTACGACGGGCACCCCGCGTACCAGGCCCTGCGGGCCGCGCTGACCGAGGCGTACGCGCTGCTGCCGAACATCCCCGCGGGCGGGCAGGCGAAGGCCCGGGGCTTCTTCGACGCGGCACGCGGCGCCCTGGCCGTCCTCACCGACCCGGCGCAGACCCCGCCGGTCATGCCGTGGTACGCGGAAGTGGTCGCGATGGACGGCGCCCGCGTCCTCCTGGACCGCGTGATGGTGATCCGGCACCGCGACGCACAGGACATCCCGGTGGGCACGTCCTCCCTGCCGCTGGCCGCCTGGCAGGACGGCCTGCGGCAGCACTACGGCCTGCTGCCCCAGGTGACCGGCTTCACCTACCTGCGGCCGGGTCCGATCCCGCTCGAAAGCCCCGTCCAGGCCCTGCCGTTCGAGGACGCGTACCTGGTCGGACTGCGCGGCGGCCCCGGCGGCGCGCTCCTCGCGCTGGCCGACGGCACCGACGCGGCGTTCGCCTACGCCCGCATCGTGGACTTCCTGTACGCCGTGGACGGGGACCTCACCGCGCTGGCCCCGGAACGGCCGGTCCTGGTGACGGGGGCCGATCTCGCGGGCCCGCCGCCCGCCGACCCGCTGGACACCCCCCTGGCCGGCCAGCAGCTGGCCAACGGGCTGGACCGCTGGGTCTGGACCCCCGGCAGCGGCGCGGAGGCACTCCTCGTCCCCGGCGACCAGCTGGCCGGGCCCCGCTGGCAGCTGGCCGAGGGCGACTGGTGGGCCGGGTTCCGCCCCGAGCTGTCGACCGCCGAACTCGGCCGCTGGGCCGAGCGGATCACCGGCGACCGCGGCCGTGCGCCCGACGTACGCCGCTGGGTCCGGGCGGTCCGGCTGGTCTACGGCCCCCTGCTGGAGAACGACGCGACCGCGTTCGAAGCGCTGCTGCGGGGCTTCTGGGCCCTGGAGCGGACCCGTGCGGCCAACGGCTTCACGGGCCCGCTCAGCTGGAGCGACCTGAGGACGGCGGTCAGCGCGTACTTCACCGCGAACGGGCAGGCCGAACCGCCGCTGCCGGTGGCGCTGCAGTTCCTGCTGCTCTCCGCCGCCGGATCGGTGGGGGTCGACCTGGAGCTGTCGGGGATGGCGATCACCCCGCAGCACCACAGCGTGCGCGCCTGGGACACGGCCGTCGCCGGCCCGGACTTCTTCGCCCCCGTCGACACCGCACCCGTCGCCGCGCCGACCGCCGCCGCGCCGCCACCGGCCACCGGCGCGTTCACCGGGCCGAACGATCCGCTGCTCGCGCCGGACACCCTGCTGACCGGACCGTCCGGTGCCGCGCAGGGCCGCAACTGGACCGCGAAGAACGTCAGCCGTGTCCTCCCTGGAAGCCTGCGGACCATCGAGAGCCGACCCGGCACCGCACCGAAGGTCGTCGCGACCGGCCCCGCACCCTGGCCGGACACCGCCTACGTCGTCACCGCCGACGGCGAGGACGGCCGGGTGCGGACGGCGGACGGCCGGGTCCTGGACGCGGAGGCGGTCGCCGACGCGCTGGCCGCCGACCCGGAGCTGGCGAAGCTCCCGAAGGACGTGCCCGTCGTCCTCGCCGTCCCGTACACCGGGGACCGCTACCTGGAGACGCTCCGGATGGTGGCCGACCGACTGGGCCGCACCGTGTGGGGGCCGAGCGGCGTGGGCCGGATCGTCCCCGACGGCACGGGGGACGCGCATGTCCTGGTGACGATGGACTTGGACCCCGACGCACCGGTCGGGTCCTGGGTGTCCGTCGCCCCGTCGCCGACGGCCGGACCGCACGAGGACCGGACGTGGAGGGCGCTGGACGGCACCGTGTTCCGCGACAGCGACGTCGTCACCCGTCCGCTGGCCGACGAGAACCACCAGCGGTTCGGCCGGATCGCCGTCCACCGGGGGGACGCGCTGCGGCGGCGCGAGCGCAACTTCCGCGCCCTGCGCAGGATGCGACGGCTCGTCCACTGGACGCCCGCCGGCACCCGTGCCCAGGAGACCGCCTCCGAACCGGTCTCCATGGACGCGGCCGTCTACGCCTACGCGGGCCACGGCGAGCCGGGCCGGATGCAGCTCCCGCTCCACGACGGCCGGACCGTCTGGCTGGGCAAGCACGACGCGGCCGCGTACATCGCGGGGCTGCGCGAGGTCCGCGAACTGCCGCCCGGCCACCGCATGCACCTGGAGGTCTGCTGGAGCTCCTCCGACGGCGACCCCGCCCACCAGCAGCCGTCGTTCGCCCCCGTCCCGCACGTCGACGACCCGCTGGGCGACGTCCCGCTCGACCAGCTCGTCGCCAACCTGACCCGCCGCGACACCGACGGCTCCACCCGGATGACCGGCATGGACGACACCCGGCGCTTCATCATGGGCGCGGCCGACGGCGGACACGGCCGCCGCGTGCTGCGCCGCCCCGAACCGCTCGACGGGGAGCTGGACCTGCTGGCGGGCGTCGCCGGACTCCACCGGACCCCGGGCGATGTGCCGCCCGAGACCCGGGAGGCGACGCTCCGGCTGGTACGCGCCCTGCGGGCGGTGTTCGGCGACACCATCGAGGACGACCGGGCCACCCCCGGTGGGCGCTACGAGCGCGCACTACGCAGCATCGGCGCACTGGAGCGCCTGCGCGCCAACGACCCCACGCTCAACGGGTACACCCCGTTCCGCGGCGACCTGCTCGACTTCTTCGTCCGCGAACACACCGGCCGGGAACCGGACCTTGCCGGATACCAGACCCTTCTCGACCACGCGGCCGCCCGCATCGCGGCCGACCCCGACGCCCGCCTCACCGACGCCGTGCCGTCGCCCACGCTCCAGATCACGCTGACGCAACTGGCGGACGCGGGCGAGCAGGCGATCCGCCACGTCCAGTCGCTGCCACCCCAGGCTCCCTTCACCCCGCGCCACGTGGCGTCCACGCTGTGGGCCACGGCCCGGGCCGCCCAGCTCTTCCGCCCGATGACCCCCGCCGCCCGCGAGGCCATGGGCCGCAAGGTCCTCCATCTCGACCCCGCCGTCACCTGGGGCCGGATCCACCAGCAAGCCGTCTGGGCGGTGTCGGCCAAGGCGATCGCCCAGGGCATGGACGCCACCGACCACGACCTGCTCGCCGCGTTCCACCTGGCGGAGAGCGGCGCCTTCGGCCCGGCCGCCGTGCTGCGGCAGGGACCCAACATCCAGGGTGTCAACTGGTCCGGCGCCAACGCCCCCGCCGGGATCGACTGGAGCACCCTGCGCCGGCCCGACGGGACGGCCTCCCACCAGCTCACACCCGAATGGGCCGGCCCCGGCAAGCCCATGCCCCTGCTCAACGTCATCGAGGTCGACCCGACCGGCACCCCCGTCCTCCACCTCCCCGGCCGCGCCCCCGTCCCCGTACCGGAGAACGAGTTCCTGGCCCTGCTGGACCTGGCGCCCGCGCTGCGCACGGTCTCTCTCGGCATTCCGGTGCTGTTCCTCACCACCGGACCGGGGGCGCTGAGCCCGGAGCTGGTCCAGCGGTTCTCGCAGCGCACCGGCCGCCCCGCCTACGGCTACAGCGCCCCGATGGCGCTCACTGCTCCGAGCCCCAAGAACCCGCTCGGCATCGTCGCCCTGCCGGACCCGGCGACCAACGCCCCGGGCCGATGGACCGCCGCCGCCCGCCGGTTCACCGCCGCCACCGCGACCGGCCAGGACCAGCCGGCCTTCTTCGGGCCGCCGTCCCCGGCCGACCTGGGGACGGACCCCTTCCGGGACCCGGCCACCGTGCTGCGGGACGACGCGGGGAAGGCGCTCGGACGCGATCTGACCGGCGCCTGGACCGACCGGGTGCGCACCGACCGGGTACGGGAGGTCGTGGACGGACAGGCCCGGGAGCCGGACGAGCCCGCACCCTGGGGGAGCGAGGCCTATCTGGTCGGCGACCGTGCCCTGGACGCCCAGGGCCTGACCCCGGAGGCGTTCGCGGAGAAGCTGGCCGCCGATCCGGAACTGGCCGCACTGCCGCCCCACGTGCCGGTGGTCCTGGCGATCCCGTACGCCGGCGCGCAGTACCTGGAACTGGTGCGCGCGGTCGCCGGCCGGCTCGGCCGCCGGGTGTGGGCCCCTAGTGGCGACGGGCGGCTCCGACACGACTCCGCTCTCCAGGCGCGCATCCCGACGATGACGGTCCACGACCCCGCCGGCTGGCACGGCGACTGGGTGCCGTTCGACCCGCCCGCGGCGTCGGCGCCCTTCGTGGACCGGCAGTGGACCTCGGTCGAGGGCAGGACCTTCCGCGACAGCGACGTGGCGACCCGGCCCCTGGTCTTCGACCGCCGGGAGCGGTACGGCAGGGTGTCGGTCGCCGACGACCTGGACCAGCGCGAGAGGCTCCTGCGGGGGCTCTTCCACCGGCGGCAGCGGATCCACTACGCGGCCACCACCGTGGGCGACCAGCTCGTCAGCACCGAGCCGTACACCCCGGATCCCGCGGTCTACACCTACTACGGGCACGGTGTCCCCGGTGTGCTGGTCATCGCCCTGCGCGACGGCTCGACGGTGACGCTGACCGCGCCCGACGGCGGGCGGTACATCGGCGGACTGCGCGAGGTCCGCGAGCTGCCGCCCGGCCACCGGATCGGCCTCCAGGTCTGCTATTCGGCATCGGCGGGCAACCACCGCGACCCGCAGCAGGAGGGCCGCCCGGTACCGCCCGTGGAGGACCCGCTGGACGAGATGTCCCTCATCCAGCACACGGCCAACACCGCCCGGCGGGAGGTCGAGGGGCCGACCCTGGTCGCGGCGCTGGACGACGACTCCTACGTACTGGAGGACACCCCCGGCGGGGTGGTCGGCCGCTTGGTGCGCGTCCGGCCGGAGCCGACCGACGCCGAACTGGACCGCCTGGCCGTGCTCGCGGACCTGCACGGCGACCCGGACACCGTGCCGCCGGAGGCCCGGGAGACCACGCTGCGGCTGGTCCGCGCGCTGCGCCTGGTCTTCGACCACGCCGTGGAGGACGACCGCTGGGTGCCGGGCGGCCGGTACGAACGCGCGCTGAAGGGCATCGCCGCCCTGGAGACCCTGCGCGCCAACGACCCGGGCATGCGGCGGTTCACCCCGTTCCGGATGGAGCTGTGGACGTTCCTCGCCCGGCGCGTCGGCGGTGACACCCCGGGCCGCGACGCCTACCGGGACGTCCTGGACGCCGCCCGGCAGCTGATCGGCGGGCAGCCGGACAGCACGCTCTCCGGGATGCTGCCGGACACCCCCCTGACGTACGCCGTCGACGAACTCTCCGGCAGCCAGGGCGAGGACCTCGTCCGCGACGCGGTGGGCCTCCCCGAACCCGTCACGCTGCGGCCCAAGGACATCACCCGCGCCTTCTGGGCGATGGTGGCCGGCGTCGACCTGGTCCTGTTCCGCCTGGACCCGGCGCAGCAGGAGAGCCTGGGCCGCCGCGCCCTTCACCTCGCGGACACGGAGGCGTGGAGCGACGCGACGACGGCGGACCTGACGTTCCTGGCGGTACGGGCCCACGCCCGCCGGATCGACATCACCGACCCGCACCAGCTCGCCGCCCACCACCTCCGCGAACTCGGCGCACTCCGGCAGACTCTCACCGACGGGACGGAGCCCACCGGCTACAACTGGAGCGGACGGCCCGCCCCGAACGGCGTGGAGAGCGACCAGTGGTACGCGCGGGTCAAGGCCGGCAACGACGTCCTCACCCTTCCCCACCCGGCCCAGTGGAGGTCCACGGAGCCGGGTGGAAAGTCCCTGGTGATCTGGACCGGGACCCGGGCGGACGACGGCGGCATCGTCATCCACCTGCCCGGACACGCCCCGCTGCCCGTCCCCGACGAGGAGCTGTGGGCGCTGCTCGACCTGGCCCCGCTGGTGACCGACGCGGGCGTCGACGTCCCCGTCGTCTTCCCGATGGCCGGCTACACCAACGGCAACGCGCGGCGGACCCAGCCGTTCACCGACCGCACCGGCCGCAGCGCCTTCGGCTACTCCGGACCACTGGACCTGATCGAGGACGACCCGTTCGACCCGCTGCGCATCACCGCCCTCCGGGAGAAGAAGCTGGGGCAGTGGACCAGGACCATCTGGAAGCCCCGGCCGGCCCAGGGGGCCGCGACGGGGACGCCCGGCGGGGCGGTCAAGGCCGGCCCCTCCGCCTGGCCGGAGCACTCGGCCCGGCACGACTCCGGCACCGGTACCTTCCACTTCACGACCGGCACGCCCCGCCGTGCCCAGGAACCCGGTGGGGAGAGCGGCCGGCCGGACATCGCCTATCCGTCCGCCGTCCGCATCAACGCCACCCCGGTGTCCACGGAGGGCCAGGACAGCACCCCGGGGCCCGACCCCGCCGAGGCGGCGCCCGCAGCCACCGGACCGGCGCCCGCGACCGGCCCGGCCTGGGCCGTACGGTCCTGGCGTCCCGCCGGATCGCCCGGCACGGCCCGGTTCGCCGCCCTGTACCGCGACCGGGAGTGGCAGCGTCGCAGCACGGCCTTCGAGCTCGCGTTCGCCGCGCACACGGGCCGCGCCGCAGGGCTCACCGGGGCAGCGCGCGACGCGGTGTCCCGCCTGGCCGGCGAACTCACCGCGCGCCACGGCGAGCAGGCTGCCCTGCGCGCCTTCTTCGCCCCGGACGCACCCCCGGGCGACCCGGCCGCGGCGCTGGAGCGGCTGCTGACCGCCCCGCCCGGGCCGCCCACCCTCGCCGCGCTCATGACCGCGTTCACCTACGCGGCCCACGCGGGCCACGGCCTGCCCCGCGAGACGGCCGAGACCCTGGCCCGCCCGCCCGGCCGGCAGGGGCGCTACACGCCGGGCAGCTCCTACCGCGAGGTGCACGACAGCCGCGGCATGCGCCGCGTGGGCGGCGAGGACGGCCCCGCGCTACGGCTTCTGCGCACCTACGCCGCGCTCGGTGCGGCACCGGACAGCCTGCGCGTCCTGCGCGACGCGCTCATCTCCTGGGCGATCCCGGCCGACCTCCAGTCGCTCCACGAGATCCTGCGCGCCTCCCACCGGGTCGGCGGGGGAACCGCCGTGGAGCGCGACACCGCGCTGCGCGACGGCGCCGGACTCCACACCTGGGCGGCCGGCGCGCTCATCGCGGGCTCCCCGGACGGCGAAGGACGGACGGACCGTCCCGCGGCACTGGTCCCACCGCACCTCGCCCTGTACGCGGAGCGGATGACGTTCGGCCGTGACATCACGCGCAGCGGGCTGAACCTCCCCGATGACCTCGCGCACCTGGCCGACGCCGCGCTCGCCGGCACGCTGCACCCGGACACCGCCCGGAACCGGGCGCTTCTCGCCTGGCTCGACCGCTACGGCGACGCGGGCCGGGACGCGCTGCGGCGGCTGTCGCCCGCCCATCTGACGGCGATCCACCTGTACAGCGGCGCCGACTACCGTCTGATGAAGGCGTTCCTCAACGGCGAGCGGTTCGGCGCGGGTATGGGGCGTCGACTCGTACGTCTCAACGCCTGGACGATGACCAGCAAGATGGCGGAGGTCGGAGCCGCCGACCTGCTCCCGATGACGCTGCGCCGGCAGCGGGGTTTCACCGCTCTGTTCGATGCCATGTGGGACGTGGACGACCTCCAGGAACGGACCGCCGAGGTGGCCGCCCTGAGGCGCCGTCTGGACGCGATGGCCGACGCGGTGTTCGCGGAACTTCCCTCGCACGTCGACATGGTGGTCGAGGCGCTGGAGATCCTGCCCCCGCTGCACGGAGACGTCTGGTGGGGCGACCGTGGCATGCCCGGACCGCTGGGCGCGCCCCCGTCCGACGGTCCGGTGTACGGGCGGAACCGCATCACCGTGCCCTTCTTCCGCAGCACGGCGCTGCAGCGGGACGAAGCGCTCGGCTTCATGCACCGGAGCAAGGGAGCCCCCGGCGACACGCACCTCGGACTGGTCCATGTGTCGGACTCGACCGCGCGGGAGGTCAGCCCGTTCGTGGTGCTGCCGCTGGAGACCGAGGTCCTGTACCCGCCGGGCGCCTCTTTCGACGTCACCACCCGGACGGTCGTCCCCGGCGACCCGCTTACGCAGCCGTACGAGAGCATCGACGTCACCGAGGCGACCGCGCCCGGCACGGCATCCGGCACTCCCGACGAACTCTTCGGCATCGCGCCCCCGGCCGACACCCGGGAGACGCCGTCCCGTCGCGCACCGGTGCTGCGGACCGTACGCCGACAGGACGGCAGCACGATCGGCATCGCGTCGTTCGACGACGCCGACTGGGCGGAACGGCGGCAGGAGTACGGCCGACTGGCCGACGCCACGGGCTTCGTGTCGTGGGAACGCGACGCAGACGGCAGGCCCGTCCCCACCCACCGGGCGCTGCCCGGCGGCGGAACGACAGGGGGGACGTTCTTCTTCGCGTCGCACGGCGGCGGTGAAGGGCTCGCGCTCGTCACCGAGGACGGCGGCCGGCGGACGGACGACGGTTCCTACGCCGGGC
Source organism: Streptomyces sp. man185 (assembly GCA_002551355.1). Lineage (GTDB taxonomy): Bacteria > Actinomycetota > Actinomycetes > Streptomycetales > Streptomycetaceae > Streptomyces. The sequence continues at coordinate 19,902 of NTHE01000052.1, forward strand.
GGCTGCTGCGGTCGGCCGGCACGCGCGGCTTCGGCAGCGTGACGGTGCTCGCCTGCGGCCCCGGCGACGTGCCCCGGAACCGGGCGGAGGCCCGGGCGCGGGCCGAGCGCATCGCCGACCGGGCGGGCCTGCCGGTCCACCTCCCCACCGGCCGGGTCGCGGTGTCCGACGGGCTGCCGCACCTGCTGGAGGACGCCGACGGGCAGCCCACGGAGTGGGTCACGGCCTATCCGGTGGGCTGGACGGGCCCCCGCGTCCCGGCACCGGGTACGTCCGCCGCCGGACGCACCGCGTACCGCTACCCCGCACCCGGACAGTTCAACGTCCAGGGCCGGGTGCTGGACGCCGCCCCCGAAGAGCTCGACGACCTCGACGCCGACCGGGGCACGCCGTGGTCGGTGTCGTCCTGGAGCCCCGCCGGGGCACCGGGCACAGCACGGTTCACCGGGTTCTACCGGGAGCGCGCCTGGCGACAGGCGAGCGTCGACTGGGAGGACTCGCTCGCCGAGGCGCTGAGCGAGGTCCCCCGGCTCGCCGAGGCCGCCGGGCTCGCGGTGCGCGGGCTGTACGGCCAACTCGACCTCCGCAACGGGGAAGAGCGTGCGGCACGCGCGTTCTTCGCCCCGGACGAGACCCCCGACGACCCGGCCGCCGAGCTGGAGCGACTGCTCGACGAACCGCCGGGCCCGGAGGCGCTGGACGGGCTGATGCGGGCGTTCGTGTACGCGGCCTACGCCGGACCGGGTCTGCCGACCCCTGTCCACGAGGCGCTCACCGAGGGCGGCGGGCGGTTCGGTGGAGACAGCGCCTACCGCGCCGTGCACGACAGCCGCGGCTTCCGCCGGGTCGGCGGCGAGCGGGGGCCCGCGCTGCACCTGCTGAGGGTGGCCGCGGCACTCGGCCTGCCGTCCGAGCTGCTTCCCCCGTTCCGCGCCGCCGTGGCCGCCTGGACGATTCCGTACGACCTCCAGTCGCTGCACGAGGTGCTGCGCGCCTCCCACCTGATCGGCATGGGCGCCGCCGAGGAGCGCGGAGCCGCCGCGCGTGACGGGGCCGCGCTGCACACCTGGACCGTGGACGCATTCACGGAGGACGGCCTGCTTCCGCGCGAGGACGACGGAAAGGCGCCCGCAGCCCTGGTTCCGCCGCACCAGGTGCTCTACCAGGACCGCATGTCCTTCCCGTACGAGCTCACCGGGACGATGGACGTGCCCGACGCCCTCGTCACGATGGCCGACGCCGCGCTCGCCGGAGCGCTGCCGTCCCTCCCCACGCCCAGGTTCCAGGTCATGGCCGCATGGCTGGAGCGGTACGGCGACCGGGGCGCCGCCGCGCTCAGGCAGCTCACCCCCGCCCACATCACGGCCCTGTACCTCTACAGCTCCTACGACTACCGGCTGATGAAGGCGCTGCTCAACGGGGAGCGGCTGGGCCGGGGCGTCAGCCGTCACCTGGTGCGTTTCCACAGCTGGCAGTACCTGCTGGAGTCGGCGCGCGAGGAGGAGCTGGACATGCCTCCGCTCACCCTGGTCAGCCGTCCCGAGTTCGCGGACCTGTACGCCGAACTCACCGAGCTGCCCGACCTCGACACCCCCCACCCCGACCTGGCCGCGCTGCGCCGCCGCGCGGACGCGATGGCCGACCGGCTCCACGACGAGCTGAGGCTCCACATCGACATGGTCATCGAGGCCCTGGAGATCCTGCCGCCCGTCGACCGGACCATCTGGTGGGGCGAGCGGGGTGCGCCCGGGCCCGTCGAGCGGCCCGACCTGAACGGCCCCCTGTACGGCGACGGCGCCATCGAGGTGGCGTTCTTCCGCAGTACCTCGCTGAAGATCGACGAGGCCGTCGAGTTCGCGCTGAGCGACAAGCCCGTGCCCGCCCGGTCGCACCGCAGACTGATCGAGGTCGCGGACTCCACGGCCCGCGACGCCGCCCCCTTCCTCAAGCACCTGTCGGAAGGGGAGGCGCTGTACCCGCCGGGCATGCGTTTCGACGTCGTCAGCCGACGACTCGTCGAGTCCTACCGGCGGCCCCCGATGCTGCACGAGGTGGCGGAGGAGACGACCCCGCTGCCCGACGGCCTCTCCGAGGTGCCGCGGACCGGCCCGGTGCCGTACACACCGGCCGTGTTCGAGGACGCGGTGGACGACGTGTTCGACCTCGGCCGCTCCGACTCCGACCTGTCGGACATCGAACTGTCGGATGTCGACGGGTACTCCGAAACGGACTCCGACGCGGACTCCGGCCTCGTCGACGCGGACCCCTCGGAAACGGCCACCCGTGCCTACCCCCGGCACGACTACTGGAATGCCCCGTGGGAGGGGCAGGGGACCGCGCCGGCCACGCAGCAGATCGTCGTCCAGGAGATCAACGCGGACGGCAGGACCGTCGGCAAGGCATCCTTCACCCGGCGCGACTGGGCGCTGCGCGAGCCCTTCTACAGCCGCCTGCCCCAGGCCACCCACTACACGGAATGGAGCCGCGGACCCGCCCAGGAACGCGTCGCCCACCGGCGTCCCCTCCCCGCCACGGGAGCGTCCGGCACCTTCTTCTGGACGTCCCACGGCGGGCCGGAAGGCTACGCCGTCGCCGGGGCGAACGACCTGCCCGCCGGCGCCGACAGCGCGGCGGTGGGACGCCTGCTCGGACAGGACCTGGCCGCCGCGGGCTTCACCAGCATCACCGTCCTCGCATGTGACGTGGCCACCGCCACCGGCGGACCCGCCGGCACCGCACCCGGGGTCGAGAGCCTGGAGCGCGCCGTCCGCCGGGCCGCGGACATCGCCGACCTCACCGGCCTGGACGTGTACCTCAACACCGGTCGCACGGCGATCACCCCGGGCCGGGACGAGGACGGGGGACCGACCGCCGACATCCACCTCCTGGAGGCGGCGGACGGGAGCCCCACCACCGTCCTGCGGGTCCCGCCGGGGTCCCGGGCGGGCGCGAACACCGTGCTCCCCGCCGTCCCGGGCCCCGCCACGGGCGCCCACGCCACCCAGCCCTGGTCGGTGCCCGGGTGGCGGGTCGCCGGAGCACCCGAGACCGTGCGGTTCGCCCGGCTCTACCGGGACCGGAACTGGCGCAACTTCAGTTTCCGGTTCGAGGCGGGGCTGGCACAGAGGCTGGCCGCCGAACCCGAGACCGTCCAGGCCGCCGCGCACGCCCTCTCCCGGCTCCGTCAGGCCCTCGCCCAGCGACACGGTCCGCTCGCGGCGGACGGCGCCTTCTTCCAGGGCCCCGAGGCCCAGCAGTGGACCGGACAGCCGGATGCGGTGTCGCGCTTCCTGGAGAGCCGGCCGTCGGTTCCCCAGCTGGTCCAGGCGTTCGGCCTGGCGGCGTACGGCAACGGAGGGCCCGTCACCCTGCAGCAGACCCTGCCCGGCTGGCTCGCGATGCCCTGGCCGCCCCGGCCGAACGGGAACCGGCAGGGCGCGTACCGGGTCGCGCACGACCCGCGCGGATTCCGTTACGTCGGCGGCATGGTCGGCCCGGCCCTGTGGATGCTCCAGGCGTACCGGGCGCTCGGGGCGAGCGGGCCCGAGCTGCTGGCCTTCCGCAAGGCGGTGCTGTCCTGGGCGGTCCTGACCGACACCCAGTCCCTGCACGAGGTGCTGCGCGCCTCGCACCTGGCGGGTGTGGGCCTGGAGCCGGAGCGTGCCGCGCTCGCCCACGACGGCGCCCGGTTGCACCAGGTGACCGCGCGCGTCTTCGGCATGGGCCCGGTCCTGCCGCACCACCAGGCCTACGACCAGAGGACGCGCTTCTTCTCCCGCCTCGACACCCACGTCCCCGGAGACCTCGTCCAGGCGATGAACGCGGCGATGACCGGGGCCCCGGTGAGCGAGGAGCTGGCGGAGCGCACCGAGGTGGCCACCCAGTGGCTGGACCGCTTCGGCGACCGCGCACGGGCCTCCCTGAACGCCCTGACCCCGGGACATCTGACCTCCCTGTACCTCTACTCCAGCCAGGACCACCAGCTCTTCAAGACCTACGTCACCGCCGGGCGCTTCGGCGAGGCGGTCGGCCGCTGGATGTTCGGGCAACGGGTGTGGAGGTACGTCAGTGAGGACGCCGTGGAGAGCGGTCAGGGCTTGCCCGAACTGCTGGACCGCGACGAGGACCTGAGCGACGCCATGTCCGATCTGCGGGACCTGGGCCCGGACGCGACCGGGCCGGACGTCCAGGAGATCCGCCACCGGGTGAACCGCGTCGCCGACCGGCTGTACGACGACATGAGCATGCACGTCGACATGGCGGTCGAGGCGCTGGAGATCCTGCCGCCGCTCAACGGCCCGGTCTACTGGGGCGGCTGGCTGCCCGGGCCCCTGGACGCGATCGGGCAGGACTCGCCGCTCCTCACCGCGACCACGCTGTTCGTGCCGCGGTTCCGCAGTACCACCGAGAGCTGGGAGACCGCCGGAGGCTACACCCGGGGCGATCTGGAGGAGATGGGCGACGCCCGGGACAAACACGCGATGCGCGGCTACGTCGAGCACTCCACCGCACGCCCGGTGGCGCCGTTCTCGGCATGGCTCGACGAGGAGGAGGTCCTCTATCCGCCGGGCGCTGCGCTGAGCATCGTCAACCGTGAGGTCGTCACGGAGCCCGAGACCGGACGCGACTACCTCGACTACGAGTTCCGGGAGATGCCCGGCTACCCGCACTCGGCGTACCACAACGCGCAGGACGGCACCTCGCCCCGGATCGTCGAACTCGCCGACGACGCCGACGAAACCAACGACATCCGCGCCACCGGCGAGTCGGAGACGCGGCAGCCGGAGGCGACCGCGCCCCGCGACGGCTACCGCCGCACGGGACCGTACGCCGCCGAACTCGACGGCACCCTCTTCACCCTGCACGAGTCCCCGGGCGAGGGGGACCGGACTGCGGACGTCCTGCTCCTCGCGGTCCGCCAGGTGGCCGCGGACGGACTGCGGGAGGCGAGCGTCGACACGGCGGATGACTTCCGCGCCTGGCTGGGCGGCACGGTCACCGAGGACGACGTGTCCGACCTGGACATCCCGCCCCTGGACGGCGGCCAGGACCTTCCGCTGGCCCTCCTCGACCGGGCCGGCGCCTCCCTCGGTATATCCCTGCGCACGGAGGCCATGCTCTACGGCGACCGCCTCCCGGCCTCGCGGGTGGAGCTGGCCCCGGTGCAGCGCCTGCGGGTGCTGCTCACCGACCCCTCCTACCGACAGAGCGGCACCACACTGCCGATGATGCCTCTCGCAGCGGCGACGGCACGCCGCCTCGGTGTGACGGTGGCCGTGGCGGGCCCCGACGGCGAGGTGACGTTCCACGGTGAGCGCACCGAAGGCGGACCGCTCGCCCTGCTGGTCGCGGACGGGGACCGCCATCTGGCCGGGCTTCCGGAAGGACCCGGCGATAGGGCCGTCGACGAGGAGGAGCGGCTGAACCGGTTGGTGCACGCCCTGTCCCTCGCCCCGGCTTCCGTGCTGCGCCGGGCGGCGGACCTGCCGGCGCCGGAGTGGGTCATGGCCCGCATCCGCTACATGACCGAGGCCGTGCGTTTCGAGCAGCGCCTCGGCCGGTATCTCGGCGGCCACGAAGCGGTCGACGCCCAGCTCGCGGTGATGACCCGCGAGCTGTGGGACCGGGCTGTCGCGGCAGGCCGTTGGACGGAACTGGGCTCGGACGACCCCACCGTCGACGGCGCGGTCGGCACCGGCCGGGACCAGCTCCTCGCCGTCGTGGAGTCGGGCAACACGCGCGAACGCATGGGCATGCTCTGGATCGGCTCCCAGGCGCCGGACGGCCAGGGCGGAGTCATCTCCGAACTGCTCGGCAGCCCCGATCCCAACCCCGACGTGATCACCGAGGAGTACCGGGCCGCCAGGCCTCCGTCCCGGACGATCACCGCCTACCAGCAGTTGTCGGGGCAGCCGGACAGAACCCCCGAGGAGCAGCGGCGGATGGAGCGGGCCGCGCGTGAGCTGCGGACCCGGGCGCGCGCCGAGGACCTCTCGCCGCCTCTGAGCGAGGCCGAGCGGGCTCTGATGCCGGACGACGGCATCCCGTGGATTCCGGGCATGCACCGGTACGACATCGCCATGAACAGCGTCCCGCAGGCGGAAGCGGAGGACAGGGGCGCCCTCGTCCGGGCCGCCACCTCCGGTTCGGCCCACCGGCTGATGTCGCAGGCGGTGAAGATGCGCCGGGAATGGGGCCTCGACATCGACCTCGGGCTGGTCCGGCTCGCTCTCATGGCAGAGATGCTGCAGGCGGAGCACCACGGTCTGGACGAGATCATGCGGGGCAGCCAACTGGTCCTCGACCGGCTGCGGCACGCCGGTGCCCCGGAGTCGGCCGACCTCGACTACGTCGACAACTGGGGCCGTTACTGGAAGATCGCCCCCTTGACCGAGGCGGAACTGAGGCAGCACGTCGCTGTCGACGGACTGTTCCCCGACGAACACGCTCTGCACCCCCTCGGGGGCGAGGAGTTGCCCGGACCGGCTGATCCCGCCGACCCCGCGGTGGCCGCATGGGCCCAGGAGCACCACGTCGTCCTGGAGGACGCCCTGCGCCTCCTGTCGGCGCTCGGTCCCGACACCGCGTCAGGGTCCGCCCCGCTGACGCCCGAGCGGCTGGAGCACCTGGTCGACGACTGGTTCCGCGCCCGGAACCAGGTACCCCCCGGCAGCCTGGCCGACCGGATCCGCCGCATACTGAACGACGTCCGTGCCTGATCCCAGCGAGGAATCCATGAACGACAGCACTGCCGCAGGACCGGCCGCGACCGGCGACGACGCCGCGCCGCCGGTTCCCGAGGAGATCAGGGAGGCCGCCCGGCTCGCTCCCGATCACTGGCTCGGCATGGTCGACCCGGCATGGGCGGGCGAGGGTGATCCGCCGGAATGGGCCGTGGTGGGCCGGTGGCGGTCCGGTCTGGACGGCGACATCGAGGAGTGGCAGCCGAACGAGGCGTACCAGCCTTCGCCCCAGGCGCTCGGCTGGCCCGCCCCCACCGACCCGGTGGACGAGGCGGTGCAGCTCTCCGCCACGGGGTACGGTCCGGGGGAGGCGGTCCCCAGGGCGCTGGCCACGGCGGAGGTCGCCGTCCTGCTCGCGCCCGGCGGCGTACCGCTGTCGGCGGTCTCACCCGACGGGACCGCGGTGGTACCGGTCTTCTCCTCACCCGTTCATCTGCACGCGGCCGGCCGCTTCGGCTACGAACTCGCGCCGGTCACCGAGGTGATGGAACGTCTGCCGGAGGGCCACCTGCTCTACGTCAACCCCTCCGGGCCGGTCGGTATGACCGTCGAGACCGACGCCCTGCGCCGGGCGGTCGACGAGGGCGCCGGGACGACGCCGGAAGAACCGCGGCGCTCCACCGAGGCCGGGGCCGACGACCCGGAGTCCTCGGCCACCGAGGCGGACGGGCCGGAGTCCTCTTCCGGTCGCGGAGCCTCCGCGCGCTCCGAGAGCTGACCGTCCCCGTACAACGCACGAAGCGAACCGATGGAGTTGCCCCGATGACGAGCCCTTCCGGTGCACCGGACCGCGAGCCCGACGGCCCCGCCGACGCGCAGACGGCCGACGGGCCCGCTGCTTCCGGACCGCGCCCTTCCGGTGTCCAGGGCGGCCCGTCCGCCGTGCTGCGGGGCCAACCGGGGTTCCGGGAGCCGCCCGAGGACTACGTGGAGGCCGCGAAGGCGGCCCCCGACCACTGGCTGTCCGTGATCGACCGGCACTGGACCGGCGACGAGGACGAGCCCACGCCTCCCTGGGCGGTCCTGGGGCGCTGGCGCAGCGACACCGAGGGCGACATCGTGGAGTGGGAGGAGAACGCCGAGTACCGCCCGTCGCCCGACGCACACGGCTGGGCCCCGCCGGTCAGCCCCGTGGACGCCGCCGTGCAACTGGTCGCCACCGGGTACGCCTCGGAGGATCTGTTCGCCCTGATGGTCGCCGACGCCGAAGTCGCCGTGTGCCTCGACGAGGTGGGCGGCCTGGCGGTCACCGACGCGCAGGACGGCACCCAGGCCGTTCCCGTCTTCCCGCCCTCGCCGGAACTGGACCAGAACAGGCTGCCGCCGCACGAGACGATGCTGGTTCCCGACCTCCTGGACCGGCTGCCCGAGGGGAAGGAAGTGCTGGTCCTCAGCTCGTCCGCTCCGGTGGGGCAACTCGTCACGGCGAGCGCCCTGCTGGCGGCCCGGGCCGAGCTGGAGGAGTTCGCCCGCCTGGAGGAGTCCGACGCCTGGCCCCCCGGCCCCGGGGCGGGCGAAGGCCCCGGAGCGACTCCCCGGCCTCCCGGAGCGGCCGAGGAACGGCCCGAGTTCTTCCGGGGGGAGGGCTGAGCCCGCGGGCCCCCGGCCGGCCGTGTCGGCGGTGGCAGGGCAGGGCCGGGCGGCGGGGAGGGCACGGCCGGGCGGCGGGGAGGGCAGGACGGTACAGATCCGACTCCTCTAACTCCGCTTTGTGCAGGTACGGTTCATCCGTGAGCGGAACCCTCGCGTGGCCGGTGATTCCGCTTGCCGCCCGCTCACCGGCCCTCTGCTCCACGGCCGAGGGGTCCGGCCCGGCGGTCCGCACCGTCGGACTGTCGACCGATGAGGGTGAGTTCGCAACCATGGCTCATGTCTTCTGTTCTTGGAGTGCCCGCCGGTGAGTGAGTACGTCGACAGCTCCGTCCCGGAGATACCTCCCGCGCCGGAACCCGAGCCCCTCCCCGCAGCCGAGGACGATCCGGCGATACCGGTGCCGGGATCCGCGGCGGCCGAAGCGTTTTTGACCGCCGGTGGGCCTGCGGACCCGGCCCCCGCCCCGGACGGGCCGGTGGCCCCGGCCGGTCCGCAGCCCGAGCCGCCCCCGGAGGTGGTCGAGGCGGCCCGGGAGCTGCCCGGCCGATGGCTGAGCGTCCCCGACGCCGCGTGGTCGGGGCGGGGCGCGCCACCGGACTGGGCGGTTCCCGGCCGGTGGCGTACCGACGCCGCGGGGACGATCGTGGCGTGGGAGGACAACGCGGACTACCGCCCCTCCCCGGCGGCGCTCGGCTGGCCCAGGGCCACCGACCCGGTGGAGTCCGCCGTTCAGCGTGCCGTGACCGGTTACGGCCCGGCCGGCGAGGTCCTGCGTACCCTGGCCGCGTCGAAGGTCGCGGTGCTCATCGGCTCCGACGGCGAGCCGACGGCCCTCCGGTCGGCCCAGGGCGACCCCGTGGTGCCCGTCTTCACCAGCCCGGCCCACCTCCGCGCCCTCGGATCGCTCGCCGCCCGGCTGGTCCCGGTGGCCGACGTGGTCGCGGGGCTGCCCGAGGGGCACTCCCTCTACGTCAATCCGACCGGACCGGCCGGCATGATCATGGAGACCGAGGCGTTGGCCGAGGAGATCGCCGCCCAGCAGCGCGGCGAGGCCCGGCCGTTGGACACGGACGGCCCGGAGGGGCCGAGCGCGCCGCGCATCCTGGCGGTCCACGTGACCGACGCCGACCGGCTCGCCGCCGAGGCGCCCGGCCGGACGGAAACGGCCGCGTCCCCGGCCGGAACGGAGGCTCGGGCATGAAGGGCAGAAGAGTCTTCGCACGCCGACGCGGCACCGGACCCTCCACCGGTGCCGGGCGCGACCGCGCCGCTGCCGCGCCGACCACCTCCACCGAACCGAACGGTGGAGCCGAGGAGGGGTTCCTGGTCGAGGACCACGACGGCTTGCTGCTGCTGCGGACCTTCTCCGACGACACCCTCACCCCGGCCGACATCGCCGACCTGGCCCGCACCATGCGTGCGGACGAGGACACCGTGACCGTCATCGCCGGCGCCGAGGGTGCGGGCTCCGCCGCCTTCTGGCCGAAGCTGAGCGAACTGCTCGACACGCTGGGCGAGTCGGGGGTCGACAGCGTACGGCTGGTCATGCCCGGAGCGGGGCATGACGCCGAGGGCCGGCCCGCCACCGCGCGCCGCATCGCCGACGCCTGGCGGATGGAGGTCGAGGCGCCCGACGGGCCGCCGCTCGTCGTGCCGGGCGGCTCCCTCTTCATCCCGTCCGTCGAAGGTGCCGGACTGCGGTCCTCGGCGGGCACCTGGTGGCGGTTCGCGCCGGGGAAACGACCGGAACCGCTGGGCCCGCGCAGCCCGCAGCCGTCCTGGCAGTCCGCGCTGAACGGCCTGCCGTCGGCCCTGGCGGGCGGCTGCGTCGTCGAGCAGATACCCGCCGGGGTGCTGGTCCGTCCGTCCGGAGCCGCGCCGGCCCGGCCCGGCGACCTCTACCACGCCGTACCGGTCGACCCCCGGCGCCTGACCGTGGTGGTCGGCGTGCCCTTCGGCGAGGACATCTCTGCCGAGGAGGTCGCCGAGGTGCTCGAAGCCCTGCCGGACGACGTCCAGGTCGACGTGCGGCTCGTGCCCGGCGGGCGGCGCGATCTGCTGCCGCTGGCCCAGTCGGTCTCCGACCGGCTGGACATCGAGGTGGAGGTCATGACCGGGCTGCCGCTCGTCGCGGCCGCCGGCCTGATGGGCACCTACTCAGTGCGGTCGGTGCTGGCGACGCCGGAAGGCACCCCGGCGTGGATCCCGTTCGTGGACGCGGTCCGGTGCGCCCCGCCGGACGCGGAGGGCCGCGCCCGGCCGCCCCGGCTGCTGCGCTGGAGCCCTCCGCTGCCGGGACCGGCGCGTCCGGAGGAGGGCGTGGTCGGTCTGACCGATGACTGGCAGCTCACGGTGACCCGGGCCGGCATGTGGGTGGGGCCGCGCGGCGGCCCGGCGCTGTCCCCCACCGCCCGCCGGGTGGACCCGAGTGGTCCGGTGATCGAGCTGGGCATGCCGGGTGAACTCCTCGACGCCTCGTTGTGGCCGGTCCTGTCGAACGTGCTGGAATCCCTGGCGCCGGACCTGCGCGGCCGCACGGTTCTCCATGTGCACGGTGTGGCCCGCGACGGCGGACGCGAACTGCGGCGGCTGGCGGCCCAGTACGGACTGCGTACCCTGCGCCACGCCGCCCCGGCCCCGGTCCGGGCCAGGCCGACGGCCCCGGGCCGTCCCGCCGTGGCCGGTGCGGTCGCTCCGGCCGGAGCCACCGCACTGGCATCGTTGTCACCGCCGCCTCATGTACGGGGCACCGAGCGCCCGGCTTCGTCCGGACCGGCGGAACACCCCGGCCAGGGCCCGCGGACCCAGTCCGGACAGCCCGCGGTGCCGCACCAGCCGGGACGGACCTCCGGGTCCTCCCCGGCCCCGCCCGCGAAGATCGGGGGCAGAGCGGCGCGCACGGACCGTGCACGGCAGCTCAGAGAGGCGATGGCTGCCGGTGGGGAGACGGGCGCGAGGGCGCGGGCGAGCGCCGCGACGGGGGCGGGCACATCCGGTACGCCGGCCGCCTCCGCCCCATCGGGTACGCCGGGCAGACCCGGCGCGTCCGGTGCGCGCTCGGCACCTGGTACACCTGAGACGCCGAGCACCCCGGGTACTTCGGGAACCTCGGCCACCTCGGGCGCGCCGGGCACCTCGGCCACCCCGGCAACCTCGGGCGGCTCGGCCACCCCGGCCACCCCGGCCACCCCGGGCATGTCCGGCGCGTCCGGCAGGAGCGCGGCGCGCGGGGAGCGAGAGCGACGGGCGGACACGTTCGACTGGTCGGACGACCGCGTTCCGACGGGGTTCGCCGGACGGGCCCGCACGTCGGGAACGACCGCCGGCCCGGCGCTCGGCACCGATGCCGCTCCGACGCCCCAGGCCCCGGAGCGGAACACCGGCCCGGCCGGGCGCCCGGAAGCGCGGGAGCCGGAGGTGGAGGCTCCGGAGGCGCAGGGCCCGGAGGCGGAGGCCCCCGCCGCCGGTCGGGACGAAGACCCCGTACGGCCCCCCGGCCCCGAAGAAGCCGGCCGCGCGGGAGCGGCGGCCGAGACCGGAAGCGACGACAACGGGGGAGCAGCTGAGACCTCCGGCCCGGACGAACGCGCCGAGGCGGGCGTGGCCACCGACGTGACGACCGGGAACGCCGCCACGACCGAAGGCGCCGTGGCGGCCGACGGCTCCGAACCGGAAGGCGGGCAGGGCCGGTCCGGTGCTGAGCGGAAGGACCCCGCACCTGGGGTGCCCGAAGGGCCCGACGGCGACGAGAGCCCCGACGCGGACGCCGGAGCCCCGGGAATCTCCGCGGTTCCGGACGGTCCGGCAGCCGCCCCCACCCCGAAACCGTCCACCGGACCGGACTCCACCGAGGTCGCCCCGGCCGCTCTCCGCCCCGAAGGCCCGGACGTACGCGATCCGGAGCCCGCGCCCGCCCCGCCGGGACCGGCGCACCGGGTAGTGGCCGAATCCTCCGACCCCGTGCCCGCGACGGCGCCGCTCACCTCGACCGCCTCGTCGGATTCCGGTGCCGCCCGGCTTCCGGACGTACCGCCCGTACCGGATGCACCGGATTCCCGAGGCGTTCCCGATCCCGAGGCCCCTGACACGGCCGACACCGGCCACGTGACCGAGGCCGAGGACGGAGAGGGGAACGGGGACGAGGGCGCGGAGGTCGTCCAGGCTCCGCTTCCCCCGGTCCTGCTGGACCCCGGTCACCGCAGCTCCGAGGCCGAGCGGACCGCCTTCCGTGCGCTCGCGGGCGACATGTGGGACCGGCACGGCGCGGCCGTCGCACGGGCGCTCGCCCGGATGCCCGCGCTGCGCGGAAAGGAACAGGAGGCGGCCCGCGCCGATCTCATCGCGCTGCGGATGTACCTGCACCTTCCGGAAGGACCGTTCAGCCACGGCGCGTTGACCTGGAGTCTGCGCGACCGCGAGCTGGACCTGCTGCCGTACGGCGCCTGTGTGGCCTCGGCACTGAACCGGATGCCGTCCTACCGGGGCGCGGTGCTGCGCGGCACCACCGCCTCCGGAGGCGGTGGCCATCCCGGACCGCCGCGTCCCGGGACGCTGCTGCGCGACGCGGCTCTGCTGAGCACCGTGCGGCTGGACGCCGGCACCGTACCGCCGCCGGGTGACACCTATGTCATCTGGTCGGTGGCCGGCCGCCGCGTGCGGCAGTTCTCCGAGCAGCGCGGGCCGGAGGAGGTCGTGTTCGCCCCCGGGACGCTCTTCCGGGTGCTGGCCGTCCGCCGCGCGCAGCCCGGCGTACAGATCCATCTGCGTGAACTGACCGGACCTGCCGGGGCGGTCGCGCCCGATCCCGAGGGGGATCGGGCCGTGCTCGCCCGGCTGGAGGCCGTCGCGTCCGGACCCGAAGCGACGCCCAAGGGCACCGGCCACTGGCCGGAGCGCTGCGCGGGCGCCGTGGGGGCCGGACCGTGACGCGACAACGAACCCCGAGAAGAGCGAGGACCTTACGTGGCACGAGAGCATGATCCAACCTCCCGCATATCCACGCGGTCGGGCACGTCCACCGGCGAGGGCGGCACGGGGAACGGCCGAAACTCCGGCGGCTCATCGGTATCGGTCCGCCGATCGGTGACCATGCCCGGAACCCCCGGGGACCCCGGCAGCGCACTGGCGCCGGGCGGCGGCGAGCGGCCCGGCGGTACGGCCGCGCCCGCCTCCGGACCCGCTCCGGAGGCCGCCACCCGAGCGGAGAGCCCGGCATCCGGGACCCCCGCGAACACGAACGCCGCCACGGGCCCGGACGCCGTGAAGACCGGCGAGGCGACCGGGGCGCGCGCCAACGCGCCCCGGGGGGAAGCGGAGAGCACCGCCGAACCCGCCGCCGCCCCGGCCGCGGCACTGTCCGGCGCCGCTTCCGCGTCGGCGTCGTCGGCGTCCGTTCCCACCGCGGAGCTGGCGACCGTCAGCACCGACGGTCCGACTTCGGGCACCGCGGCGACCGCCACCGGAACCGGTGGCGGCGGTGGCGCGAGCTCGCAGGAGGGCGACGAACCGCCCGGCAGCCGGCCCAAGAAGCCGATGCTCGCGGCGGCCGGCATCGTCGGCGCGCTCCTGATCGCGGTGCCCTTCCTCCTGGCAGGGCAGGACGACCGCGAGCCCGAGCGCACCCGGACCGAGAATGCGGCCGGCACGGTGCTGGACAGCGAACGCCCTCCGGTTCCGGAGACCTACACCAGCCAGTCGCCGGCCCCCTCCGCCACGCCGAGCAAGAAGAAGGAGGAGAAGAAGGAGAAGAAGCCGGTCGAGCCCGTGGTCCACCAGCAGATGGTCACGCCCTCGCCGACACCCTCTCCGGAGAAGTCCAAGGTCGCGAAGAAGCCCAAGGTCAAGGCCAAGGTGCTGACGCCTGCCGAAAAGCTCCGCCAGTGGGCCAACGGACGCTCCGGGGTCCAGAACACCGTGATCAAGAACGCGGATACCGGACAGTGCGTGGACGTCCCGGGCTGGGGCAAGGGCGAGGTCGACAGCCGTATCAACCAGGACCCCTGCACAACCTCGACCTCCGACAACCAGCTGTGGAACCTCGACATCGTGGACAAGGACGGCGGGCCCCAGAACGCGCCCCTCTTCCTGATCCGCAACAGCAAGGGCGGGCTGTGCCTGGACCTGGGCTACTACAAGGCGAGGTCGGCGGGAACGAAGGTCACTCAGTTCCACTGCAACGCGACCGGCGACAACCAGCTCTGGTGGCTCGACCCTCGCGGGGACGGGACCAACTGGATCCGTAACGCGGTCAGCAACGACCTGTGCCTGCGCCCGACCGGCGGCGCGAGCGCGAAGGACGACACCGCGCTCGAAATCGCCAACTGCGGCTTCGGCGATCGCTGGATCGTCTGAGGATCCGCTCCGGCGGAGCGACGCCCCTGTTCCGACGGTGCAGCCCTACGCACCACGGGAACGGGGGCGTCGCTCCTTCGTCCGGAGGGTGATGGTGCGCCGCCGCCGCGCGGCCGGTTCAGGCCAGCTCGGCCAGCACCGCGTCCGTGAACGGGGTCCAGGCCTCGGCCGCCCACGGGCCGAAGGCGCGGTCGGTCAGCGCGACGCAGGCCGCGCCCGCCACCGGGTCGATCCACAGGAACGTGCCCGACTGGCCGAAGTGCCCGAAGGTCGCCGGGGAGGACGTGTTCCCCGTCCAGTGCGGGGACTTGGCGTCGCGGATCTCGAAGCCGAGGCCCCAGTCGTTCGGGCTCTGGTGGCCGTAGCCCGGCAGGACGCCCTTGAGCCCCGGGTGGACGACGCTCTGGGCCTCCAGGACCGTACGCGGGTCGAGCAGGCGGGGGGCCTGCACCTCGGCGGCGAAGCGGACCAGGTCGGCGAGGGTGGAGACGCCGTCGCGGGCGGGGGAGCCGTCGAGGGTCGTGGACGTCATGGACAGTGGCTCCAGGACCGCCTGGCGCAGGTACTCCGTGAACGGGATACCGGATGCTTTCGCGATGTGGTCGCCGAGCACCTCGAAGCCCGCGTTGGAGTACAGGCGGCGGTTGCCGGGCGGGGCCGTCACCCGGTGCTCGTCGAAGGCGAGGCCGCTGGTGTGGGCGAGGAGGTGGCGGATCGTGGATCCCTCGGGCCCGGCCGGCTCGTCCAGCTCGACGGCACCCTCCTCGTACGCCACCAGCGCCGCGTAGGCCGCGAGCGGCTTGGTGACCGAGGCGAGGGGGAAGCGGTGGTCGGCCGGCCCGTGCGTGCCGAGGACCGTGCCGTCCGCCCGGACGACGGCGGCCGCCGCCGTCGTGACCGGCCAGGTGTCGATGATGCGCAGGCTCTCCATGCCCCGAGCCTAACGGCCGCGCCCGGCGGTCTGCCCCGGGCCCCGGGAAGCCCGAGACCGCCCCCGACCCCGGGCCCGGAAGCCCGGAGCCGGCCGGGGCTCCTCAGGCGGCCAGCGGGGTCAGCGGGGCCAGCCGGGTCCCGAGCGCCATGATCCGCATCGCGCGCTCCGTCGCGTCGGCCAGGAACTCGCCGCTCCGGCCGATCGCCTCCACCAGCGTCATCGGTGCGGGCAGGATCGCGCTGTACGCGTCCACGCCCACCGCCCGTACGTCCTGCGCGCCCGGCCCGATCGTTCCGGCCAGCACCAGGACCGGCACCCCGGAGGCGTGGGCCCGCCGCGCCACCTCGGCCGGGATCTTGCCGCGCACGGTCTGGTGGTCGAGGGCCCCCTCCGCCGTGATCACGAAGTCGGCGCGGGCCAGGCGGGCGTCCAGGTCGAGGCCGTCGAGCAGGACGTCGTAGCGGGGGAGGAGCCGTGCACCCAGGGCCGCCAGCCCGGCCCCGAGGCCGCCCGACGCACCCGTGCCGGGGGACGTCCGCAGGTCGATGGGCGTGCCGGTCGGCGGGGCGAAGGCCGGGGCCAGGTCCCGGGTCAGGACGGCGGCCAGCCGCTCCAGGCCGACCGAGAGCAGCTCCACCTCCGCCGGGGTCGCCCCCTTCTGCGGGCCGAACACCCGGGCCACCCCGCGCTTCCCGCACAGCACGTTGTACGGGTTGCAGGCCACGAGGAGGCCGGCGCCGGCCAGCCGGGGGTCGAGGCCGGACGGGTCGATGTGCTCCAACTCGTGCAACGACCCGCCGCCCGGGCGGAGTTCGCGGCCGTGCCGGTCGGTGAGCCGGGCCCCGAGAGCCTGGAGCGCGCCCGCGCCCCCGTCCGACGTGCCGGAGTCGCCGCAGCCCACGAGGATGCGCCGGGCCCCCGCGTCCAGGGCCGCCCGGATCAGCTCGCCGACACCGTACGTCGTGGTCGCGCCCGGGTGGCGGCGGTCCGGCGGGACCAGGGAGAGGCCCGCGACGGCCGCCATCTCGACGACGGCGGTGAGCGGGCCGGGCCCGCCCAGCAACGCGAAGTGCGAGGTGACCGGGTCGCCCACCGGGCCCGTCGCCGTGCACGGGACCAGCCGGCCGCCGCCCGCCAGGGCCAGCGCCTCCGCGGTGCCCTCGCCGCCGTCGACGAGCGGGATGAGGTCGAGTTCGGCGTGGGGGATCACCCGTCGAACGCCGACGGCGATGGCCTCGGCGACCCGGGCGGCCGACAGGGACTCCTTGAACCCGCTGGGGGCGATGGCGATGCGGTGGGTGGGGTGGCCGGTACGGGTCATGGCTGGGTCTCCAGGAGGACGGGCACGCCTAGCAGCGGCCAGACGGCGAGAGCGAAGGCGAGGACGAGGGCCGCCGTGAGCGGCGCGAGGAAGGCGGACAGCCGCAGCAGGTCGCGCGGGGCGTAGGTCGGGGTGCCGGGCACGTCCGCGAAGAGCGCGACCGGCTTGGCCGAGGACGGCAGGGTGTGGCAGAAGCCGGCGGCGGCCGTGGACGCCAGCGCCGCCGTGACCGGGTTGACCCCGGCCCCGATCGCCGCCGCGACCACCAGCGGGACGAGGACGGAGGACCGGGCGGAGCGCGACTGGAGCGCGAGATGGGCGGCCGTGCTGACGACGACCACTCCGGTCAGGAACAACCACGGGGGCGTGGACGCCCCCAGGGGTATCCACCCCACCAGCCAGTCGGCCGCACCCGACTCGGAGAGGGCGACGCCCATCGCCATCGTCGCGGCCATGAACAGCAGCAGCGGCCAGGGGACCGTCCGCAGACCGTCCTTGAAGCGGACCGTCCCCAGCGCGGGCGAGGTCGCCACCAGCGCGCCGATGAGCGCGACCACGGCGGGCGACACTCCGTGCAGCGGTTCGCTGCACCACAGCAGCACGACCGTCGCGAGCAGCAGCAGGCACCGGGACTCCGCCGGGGTGAACGGGCCCTCGACGGCCGTCTCGGAGTGCTCCTGGATCTGCGCCGCCGTGATCGTGACCGGCCCCTTGCGGTCGGCGCGCCGGGTCGTCGTCAACAGCACCAGCTCGGCGGCCAGATGGGAGGAGACGACGGCCAGCGGCAGCCCGAGGACCAGCCATTGGACGAAGCTCAGCTGCTCCCCGGTCTGCTCCCACAGCACCCCGACCGTGATCAGGTGCGCGCCCGCCCCGATCAGCGTCGCGACGGCGGACAGCAGGATGACGGTCGGGAAGAGGAGCGCCAGCATGACGACCAGGCGGGTCCGCTCACGGAGCGCGGCCGCCAGCGCCAGGAACACCGGGAGGGCGAGCGCGGCCCGCCCCGACGTGGCCGGCACGGCGAACGCGGTGACGACGAGGCCGGCCGTGGTCAGGTGCACCAACTGGCGTACGGTCCTTGCTCCGCCGACCAGGAAGACGGCGGCCCGGCCCGCCAGACCGGTCCGGGTCACGGCGGCCGCCAGGACGAAGGCGCAGATCAGCAGCCACACCGTCTCGTCGCCCAGGGTGGCGAACAGGGTCTCGCTGCTGATCACCCCCGTCACCGTCAGCGCCAGGCCCGCGCCGAGCGCGATGTAGGCGTCGTCCACCGGGGTGGCGATCCAGGCGGCGGTGGCCAGGGCGAAGACGGCGAGGGAGAGCCGCCCGTCGGCGCTGAGGCCGGGGGCGGCGCCGGGGACGGCGAGCAGAGCGCAGAGTCCGAGGACGGCGCAGAGGCCGACGGTCTGCCGGAGAGGGAGAGGCACGGTGTACAGCCTCTGAAGGCGCGGTGAGCGCCTGATGAGCGGCCCGTGAAGGATCTTTCATGCGGCCGTGGCCCCGCGGGATCTAGGGCAGCCGGTAGCCCATGCCCCGTACCGTCTCCACTCGCTCCGCCCCCAACTTCCGGCGCAGCGCTCGGACATACACGTCCACGATGTTGGAGCCGGGGTCGAAGTCGTACCCCCAGACGTGGGACAGGATCTGCTCGCGCGACAGCACCTGGCCCGGGTGGCGCAGGAACATCTCCAGCAGCACGAACTCGCGTGCCGTCAGGTCCACCGTCCGGTCCTCGGCGCGGGCCCGGCGCGTCCGCAGGTCCAGGGCGAGGCTGCCGCTGCGCAACATGGTGACCTCGGGCGCACGGGCGGCGGTGCGCTGGCGCAGCCGGACCCGGGCGAGCAGCTCCTCGAAGCGGAACGGCTTCGTCATCCAGTCGTCGGCCCCGCCCTCCAGACCGGCCACGGTGTCCCGGACGGAGTCGCGGGCCGTGAGCACGATCACCGGGAGCGTGACCCGGGCCTCGCGCAGCTCCCGCAGCACGGTGAAGCCGTCCCGTCCCGGCAGGCCGATGTCGAGGACCATCAGGTCGAAGCCACCGGTCAGCGCGTGGCCGAGCGCCAGGTCACCGTCCTCGGCGACGACGGTGGTGAAGCCGTTGGCGCGCAGCCCCTTCTGGACGAACGAGGCGATGCGCTCCTCGTCCTCGGCGATCAGGATGCGGTTCATGATGCGGTCTCCAGCGTGAGTACGAAGGTGGCTCCGCCGCCCTCGGTCCGGCGGAGTTCGACGCGGCCGTGGTGGCCCTCCGCGATGGCCCTGACGATGGCGAGGCCGAGCCCGGCCCCGCTGGTGCGGGTCCCGCGCCGGGACGTGCCCCGGCGGAACCGCTCGAAGATCACCTCGGCGTCCTCCGGCGGAATCCCGGGCCCGTGGTCGGCGACGTACAGCTCGACGCGGTCTGCCCCGTCCCGGCCGGCCTCGGCACGGGAGCCGACGGACCGGGAGCCGATCCGGATGCGCTGGCCGGGCACGGTGTGCTGGACGGCGTTCTGCGCGAGCTGGACCATCGCCTGCGTCATCCGCTGCGGGTCCAGGCGCACTTCGCGGTCCGCGACGCCGTCGAGCACCCACTCCCGCTCGCCGAGGGTCCGCACCTTCACGAACACGTCGGCGGTCAGTTCCGCGAGCTGGACGGGTTCGGGGGTGACGAAGTCGGGGCGCTCGGCCCCCGCGAGCAGCAGGAGATCCTCCACGATCCGGCTCATCCGGTCCAGCTCGTCCGTGACCAGCCGCACCGTCTCCTCCCGGTCCGCCGGGTCGTCGCCCATCAGCTCCAGATGGCCCCGGACGATGGTGATCGGGGTGCGCAGCTCGTGCCCGGCGTCGTCCACGAAGACCCGCTGCGCGGCGAACGCCCGCTCAAGACGGTCGAGCATCGCGTTGAAGGTCTCGGCGAGTGCGGCGATGTCGTCCCGGCCCTCCACGGGGATGCGCCGGGTGAGGTCCTGCTCGGTCAGCTCCGCCGCCGTCGTCCGCACCAGCCGGACGGGCGCGAGGATGCGTCCGGCGACCGCCCAGCCGATCCCGGTCGTCATCAGCAGCGCCACCCCGGACAGGGCGAGCAGCATCCAGAACGTCTTGTCGGCGACGGCCCGTTCGCGCTCCGGGTGGAAGGCGACGACGAACGCCCCGGGCTGCCCGCCCGGGGACGCCCCGATCTCGACCTTGGCCCAGCGCAGCTCGCCATTCGGGCGCTCCAGCGTGCCGAAGGAGTCCTCGGAGGCGCGGATCCGGGTGAGCGATGCGGTGTCCCGCCACAGGGCGGTGCCCCGGGGCAGGTCGCGGCGCTGGCGGATGACGTCGGGCCGGTCGCCGGGCCGGCCGGTCAGCCCCAGCAACTCCTCGTCGGGGTCCGCGTACTGCCGTTGCAGATAGATGCGGAGCAGCCGGTCTGCGGTGTCGAACCGGCCGCCGGTGTCCGGGTCCACCCCCTGTGGCACGAAGTTCGCGAACTCGCCGGTCTCCTGGGTGAGCAGCTGGCTGATGCGGTGGTCCACGTCCCGCTGGAGGATCGAGCGCACGGTGACGGCGACCGCGCCCAGCGCGACGGCCATCACGACCAGCAACCACAGCAGGATCCGTACCCGGGCGGAAATCCTCGGAAGGCTAACCGTCATCACCGAAGTCGTCGTCATCGTCGTCGTCGGCCGCCGAGGGGCCCGGAACGACGGAGCTGTCCGGTGTACGGGGCGGAGTGGGGGAACCGCTCGGCGTCGGGAAGCCGCTCGGCGACGTGACACCGCCCGGCGGAGTGTCCCCGCCCGGCGCCGTCTCCCCGCCCGGCGTCGGTGTGCCGCGCGGACTCTCCTCCAGCTGAACGGTGGGGGGCACCTTCGGCGCCTCCGAGGTGTCGGTCATGGCATAGCTGGTGGCCGCTATGCCCAGCGGCACGGCGACGACGGCTGCCAGGGCCGCCAGACGAGGTGAGAAAGCCATGCGTTCACCCTGACGGTCCCGGACGGTATGAACATGAAGCCAGGATGAACATTCCTTCATCTCGGGCCAATCGGGCAGTCCGGTGCGAATGCGACAGGTTCGATCGGGGGTCCGCCCCGGAAAGGTCCGCCGGTTCCGCTTGCTTCGAGTGCACTCCAAGGATTTAGCGTGGAGAGCATGACGGTGATCGACGGAACCACCCGGAGCACTCCCGCGACAACCGCACGGCCACAGCCCTCCTCGGGGGTGGACGTCTGCGCGGCCGCCCCGAAGGAGCACCCCCGCCCCGCGGGCCAGGACAGCTACACGATCAGCGAGGTCGTCACCTTCACCGGCCTCACCGCGCACACCCTGCGCTGGTACGAGCGCATCGGGCTCATGCCCCACGTCGACCGCTCGCACACCGGCCAGCGCCGCTTCAGCAACCGCGACCTCGACTGGCTGGCCTTCGTCGGCAAGCTGCGGCTGACCGGGATGCCGGTCGCCGACATGGTGCGGTACGCGGAACTGCTGCGCGAGGGGGAGTCCACCTTCGAGGAACGGCAGGAACTGCTGGAGGCGACCCGCCGCGATGTGATCACGCGGATCGCGGAGCTCCACGACACCCTCGCCGTCCTCGACCACAAGATCGAGTTCTACGCGGGCGCCCGCCGGGCGCCGGAGAGGCACAGTGCCTGATGACTGTTGACAAGATCGCCACCGTGGAGCTCGGCGCGGGCGGACCGCGGACCGGTGTCCAGGGACTCGGCTGCATGGGCATGAGCGAGTTCTACGGCGACACCGACGTCGCCGCCGCCCGCGACACCCTCGACGCGGCCCTGGAGGCGGGCGTCACGCTCTTCGACACCGCCGACGCCTACGGGCGCGGGGCCAACGAGGAGTTCCTCGCGCCGTTCGTCGGGGCCCACCGGGACGAGATCACCCTCGCCACCAAGTTCGCGCTCGTCCGCACCGACGACCCCCGCTACCGGGGCATCAGCAACGACCCCGCGTACATCCGTACCGCCGTCGAGGCGAGCCTGCGCCGGCTGAACACCGACGTCATCGACCTCTACTACATGCACCGCCGCGACCCCGCCGTCCCGCTCGCCGAATCGATCGGCGCACTGGCGGAGCTGGTCCACCAGGGCAAGGTCAAGCAGCTCGGTCTGAGCGAGGTGACCGGCCCGGAGCTGCGCGAGGCACACGCCGTGCACCCGATCGCCGCCCTCCAGTCGGAATGGTCCCTCTTCAGCCGGGACGTCGAGAAGAGCGCCGTCGGCGCGGCGGCCGAGCTGGGCGTCACGCTCGTCCCGTACTCCCCGCTCGGCCGGGGCTTCCTCACCGGGGCCTTCACCGACGCGGGCAAGGACCTCACGGCGAACGACTTCCGGGCCCACCAGCCCCGGTTCACCGGCGACAACGCCCGCACGAACGCGGCCCTGCTGGAGCCCGTCCACAAGATCGCCGCCGCGCACGGGGCGACGGCCGCACAGGTGGCCCTCGCCTGGGTCCAGCAGCGCGCCGAGGTGCACGGCCTGAACGTGGTCCCGATCCCGGGCACTCGCAAGCGCGCCCGCCTCCTGGAGAACGTCGCGGCGACCCGCCTGACGCTGACGGCGGACGAGCTGGCCGCGCTGGAGCCGATCGCGGGCCGGGTGGCGGGGGACCGCTACCCGGACATGAGCAGCACGTCGGCGGCGCGGGAGCAGTGAGTTCTCCGGCAGCGCGTCAGCCGGGAAGCCCGCTTCCAGCGCTGCTTTCTGCCGGACCAGCAAGACAACTGGTCCGGCAGGTACGGCCCGACGGACTGTCATGTCAGATGCGCCGGTTGTGCTCCCGGGCTCTGAGCAACGACCTGCGCGTCGCCTCGCGGAGCGGCCGTGTCAGTTGCAGGGAGGAACGGCGAACCGTCGGTCGATGAGTGCTGTGGTGGCGGTTTTGGAGTTCTTCATGATCGCCGTGACTTCCGCGCACATCCCTTCAGCAACGCGGACGGGGCCGGCGTATTGGCTGAAGGTGCCCTCGTCGACACTGCACGGCTTGCTCAGCTGGTTCGGACACAGCGAAAGCTTCATGTACTTGGCGGTGCCGAGGTTGTTATCGAAAATGGCGCAGCTCGCGAAAGGTGACGTGTTCTTCTGGTAGGTGAACAGAGTCCCGAAGCGTCCCGAGTCGGGAAGTTGTTCAGCACGTTGCAGAAAATATCCCGCACCGCACAGGGTGGCCATGGCATGAACTGATTCGGGCTGCTTGTTCGCGATCGCGAGTGTGGCGCTGTCCGCTGTCGGTGAGACCGCCGCGGCGGCATCAATGCTCGCCGGGCTTGATCTCTTTGTCGAGATTGGAGCCCGGAGGATCGTTGATGTAGCGGCCGACGATATCGATCCCGTGGTCGCGCAACCACTTGGCCCGGGATCCGGTGATCTCGAAGCGGGTGTCGGAGCCGGTGACGGGGCGGTCGGGGTCGCCCATGGAGACCAGCAGTTGTGCCCACGTCTGGTAGTCGGAGCGGCCGCTGACCTCCAGCTTGCAGAACTTCTGGAATGCCTCGACCCATTCGCCCAGCTTGGCGTCGTAGGAGCTGCGCCAGGTGGTGGGGATGCCCGTGTCGCTGGTGCCGGTCGGGATGGGGAGTTGAAGACACAGGCAGCCGAGAACAGGTCGACCCACAGGCCGGAGCTCCCCTGGCCGAGGTTCTTGGTTTTCAACCCTGCCTGGGTGCTGGGGCCGAAGTTTCCGTTGGGGGCGTCGATGCCGAGTTCGTACTGGATAGCGATCATCAGGGCCCTCTGTACGTCACGGGAGTAGATTCCGTCACAGGGTCCGATGCTGTAGGCGTCCTTCGCCCAGTAGCGGCCGTTGAGCCAACGCTGAATCGAACGGACGTCATCCGTTCCACCCGCGTTCTGAACGTAGGCGTCCATGTTGAGTATGCATTTGAATATCTTGGCCGTCGTGACACCGCCCTGGGTGCCGGTACCGCCCTCCGGTAAACCCATGTCGACCCGCAGTTCTTTTACGGCCTCGACGGTTACGGCGCCGTATTCTCCGTAACCATTGGCTCCCCAATATCCCTTGCAGAAGAGACCGTGCTGGAGAATGCGGATGATATTGGCGTTCTTGTTCCAGCCGAAACCGATGTCGCCGAGCGCCTGAAGTTTCGCCACTGTGGAAGGTCCGAAGCTGGCGACCAACGGGCTGATTCCCAGCTCACGTTGAAGGCCCATGACGAGGGACTCCATGGTGGGCCAGCCGATGCGACCGTCCTCGGGGCAGCGTACATATCCGGTAACGCTGCCATAGGTGGAGTTGACCCACTTCTGGTCATCGAGAACCTTCTCGCCCCATGTCTGTCCTTCGGGTAAATTACGGACATAGGGCCCTACAGGGCCGGCGATGGTCGCGGAATATGGATTAGTGTCCACGGCTTGATCAATTTATCAATCAAATCTTCACACTCGGGGGTCTGTTTCAGCCGTTTCGAAGGCAGCGGCATTAAGGGCAGTGCCGCACATGGGGCAGTGCCGCGGGTCCGGGATGCGGTCGGAGGGCTTACCTCCCGCGCGTCGTCGGCGGCGGGCCACAAGGCTGTGATCAGCATCTTCGACGCGCGGCCACACCCGGTCGTGGTGGCCGAGAACAGACGTGATCCGTCAGGCCAGCCCCAGCGCGAACACCGCGAACCCCGCCGCGAGCAACCCCGCCAGCGCCCGGCGGGCGTTCGCGGCGCCGGTGCCCGCCCGCCACGGGGCCTCGAAGCGGCGCGCGTACCGGGCGATCAGCACCAGCAGCCCGGCGAACACCGGCAGCCAGGCGATCCGGGCGAGGATCCAGCCCACCGTGTCCGGCGCGGTCGTCAGCCCCGCCACTGCCGTGCCCGCCGCCCCGGTGAGCGAGGCCGGTACGGCGGCGGCCAGCATCGCGGTCTGGTGCCAGCACAGGATCGTCATCGCGGACAGGTTGATCACCACGACCGGCGCCCAGAGCAGCGGCCTGCGCAGCAGCCGCCCGAGCCGGTCGCGCAGCAGGATCGCCACACCGCTCTGGGCCGCCGCCAGCGCCACCACCAGCAGCGACGGCGGATGCGAGTTCGTGCGGGCCTCGCCCGGCACGCCGACCATCGACGCCGGGTAGTGGAAGACCAGCAGCAGCGCGGCGAACAGCACCCCGCCGCCGATCAGCAGCAGCCGGGCCCCGCGCTTCTGGATCCGGCCCTCGCCCCAGGACACGCCGAGCTGATACGCGAAGAGCCAGCCGGGCAGGATGGTGAGCACGCTCAGCCAGGAGGGCATCGCCTCCGCGAAGGGCCCGTAGCGCAGGAAGTCCACGACGGCGACGGAGGCCAGCAGCGGGAGCGCCGCCCATCCGCCCAGCCGGTGGGCCAGCCGCACGCAGACCGG
The DNA here is from genome assembly GCA_002551355.1 of Streptomyces sp. man185. Classification (GTDB taxonomy): domain Bacteria; phylum Actinomycetota; class Actinomycetes; order Streptomycetales; family Streptomycetaceae; genus Streptomyces. The sequence goes on from NTHE01000052.1 coordinate 45,168, forward strand.
GGTGAGGGCCGTCACCCCGGTGTACACCCCGACGAACCAGAGCGGCTGGATCACCAGCGTCGACCCCGTACGCAGCGTGTCGCCGGGCACGCCCAGCGCGGACAGCACCGCGAGCAGCACCGCCCACACGGCGCTCACCCCGAGCACCGGCCGGCCGAGGCGGGCCAGCCTTCCGCCCAGCCACGCGGCCGTCGTCGAGGTCCGGCGGCGGTAGGAGAGGACCGAGGCGTACCCGCCGACCAGGAAGAAGATCCCCAGCATCTGGAGCACCCAGCTCGCGGGCGCGAGCGCGCCGAACGTGGTGAGCGGGCTCGCGTTGTGCAGGCCGTCGGCGTCCAGCCGGAACCCTCCGAGCATCCAGTGGCCGAGCGGCACGGCGAGCAGTGCCAGGGCCCGCAGGCCGTCGATGGCCCGGTCGCGGTGGGCGGGGGTGGAGGCGTCGATACGGGCGGCGAGCCGCCGCGCGTGCTCGCGTACGGCGTTCATCGGACGATCCCTTCCGGCGTGGCCGTGCCCCGCGCGATGGCGGCGAAGGTCCGCAGCGAATCCGTCCCCGGCGCGAAGTAGCCGGCGTGCCCCCGGGCCTCGTCGGCCGGTACGCGGCGGGCGCCGAACGCCGGGTCGGTCGGGTCCGTCCCGTGTCCGAGGCCCGCGAAGCGCACGTTCGGCACGTCGTCGATCCAGTCGGTCGGGTCCTTCGCCGCCCACACCCGGGCCTTCGTCCGCAGCCCCGCGGCGTCGTCCGCCCGCATGCCGGGGGAGCCGAGGACCACCAGGTCGGTGGCGGGCAGGCGGTGCGCGGCGATCCCGCAGACGACGGAGCCGTAGCTGTGGCAGAACACGGCGGGCTCGGGCAGCCCGTCCGCCGTCAGGCCCTCCGTGAACCGGGTCAGCCGCCCGGCGCCCGCCTCCGCGAGGCTGCCGGTGGCCGCGTCGATACCGACACCCACCGGGGTGGTGTACCCGACCCAGGCGACGACGGCCGTCCCCGGACCGGCCGTCGTGTGCAGGGTCCTGGCCATTCCGGCGGGAGCCCCGTGGGAGGCGACCTTCCGGTCGAAGGTCCCGGCGTCGTTGTCGGACCCGGGCACCACCACTGAGACGCGGTGCGCGGCGCGCAGGTCCCCGAACACCTCGGCGACCTGACCGCGTCCACGCGGGTCGAACGCGAGGATCTGGCGGCCCGGGGCGGCCAGCGAGCGGTAGCGGGGGTCGCCCTCCGCGGCCAGCGCCAGGGAGTTGGCGCGGTAACGCAGCTCCAGCGGCGTCCCGTCGAGATTCCCGACGACGGACGGATGCCGCACCACCAGCAGTTGCCGCTCCTGCTTGCTCAACCCCGCGAAGAACGCCGCGACCTCGGCAGGCGTGGAGCGCTCCGGATCGGGCAGCTCCGCACCGAGTGCCCGATCCGCCCGCCACTGCGCACTGCCCGGCGGCGGCCCGGTCAGCGCCTGCTGCGCATCCCCCGAAACCCAGCCGGCGGTTCCCGTCACCACGCTGGTGGCCAGTGCGAACGCGGCCAGCGTCCTCGCGTATCGGCGCATCGTGCCCTCCCTCTCCGGATCCGCACCGACCGGTGCGACCGGGAGGAAGGTAGGAAGAGGACGGGTGACGCGGCGTCACACCGGGGAGCCAATCACGGGGTGATACCGGGGTAGGGGGTGGACCAGGCCCTGCGGGTGTCTACGCCCCCGCGTCCCCCGGAGTCACCAGCCCGGACTCGTACGCGAAGATGACCGCCTGCGCCCGGTCCCGCAGGTCCAGCTTGGCCAGCACCCGCCCGATGTGCGTCTTGACGGTCTGCTCCGCCAGCACCAGCCGCCCCGCGATCTCCTGGTTCGACAGCCCCCGGGCGATCAGCTCCAGCACTTCGCTCTCGCGCGGGGTCAGAGCGTGCAGCCGCAGCGCCTGGCCGCCGCGCGTGGCCCCGGAGGGCCGCTGCGCCGCGAAGTCCGCGATCAGCCGCCGGGTCACCGAGGGCGCGAGCAGCGCGTCCCCGGCCGCCACCACCCGTACCGCCGCGATCAGATCGGCGGGCGGGGCGTCCTTCAGGAGGAACCCGGAGGCCCCGGCGCGCAGCGCCTCGTACACGTAGTCGTCCACGTCGAACGTCGTCAGCATCAGGACCTTCGGCCGGTGCACGATCCCCACCGGCGGGTTCAACAACTCTCGCGCGGCGGCCAGTCCGTCCATCTCCGGCATCCGCACGTCCATCAGGACCACGTCGGGATGCTGGTTGCGGCTGACGTCCACACCCTGGCGGCCGTCCGCCGCCTCGCCCACCACGTCGATGTCGCTCTGCGCCGCCAGCAGCGCCGCGAACCCGGCCCGCACCATGGCCTGGTCGTCGACGATGATCACGCGGATGGTCACAGATCCTCCGAAGGGGGTTGTGTGGAAGGGCGCTCGGCAGATTGCTCGGCAGCTTGCCCGGAAGGGGACACGGCAGGAGACGGGGCGGGCGGCAGCGGCATGCGGGCGGCCACCCGGAAACCGCCGTCGGGCAGCGGCCCGGTGTCCAGCGTGCCGCCGGTCAACCGTACGCGCTCCCGCATCCCCACCAGCCCGTGCCCGGTTCCCGTGCTCTCCAGCGGCGAAGAGGGCTTCGGCGCGGGCCCGTTGACCACCAGCACGTTCAGATGGCCCCCGGACGCCCGGACCGAGATCCGGGTGTGCGCCCCGGGTGCGTGCCGCACCACGTTGGCCAGCGCCTCCTGCACGATCCGGTACGCCGACAGATCCACGGCGGGTGGCACCTCGCCCAGATCCGCGGCGAGCGACAGCTCCGCCGGCAGCCCGGCCCGTACCGTGGCCTCCACCAGCTGCTGGAGCCGGTCGAGACCCGGCTGCGGCGCCCGGTCGCCCTCCGTGCCGTCGCTGCGCAGCACCGACAGCAGCCGCCGCATCTCGCCCAGCGACTCCCGCGCCGCAGCCGCGATGGCGGCGAACTCCTCCCGCGCCGGCTCCGGGAGCCCGGTGATCCGGTACGGCGCGGAGTCGGCCTGCACGGTGATCACCGACATGTGGTGCGCGACCACGTCGTGCAGCTCACGGGCGATGCGCGTCCGCTCCTCCAGCAGCGTGCGCTGCGCCCGCTCCGCCTCGCTGATCGTCTCCTGCTCGGCCAGCCGCCGGGTCGCCTCGCCCCGCTCCCGTAGCGCCCCGCCGATCACCAGGACCACCGCGCCGAGGATCGGCAGCAGCAGGGCGCTGCCGGTGCTGCGGTCCGAGGGCGCGATCAGATGCAGCACCGCCCCGGTCGCCGCCGTCACCGCCCACACGGCGACGACGGTCCGCCGGGTCTCGCGCAGGCCGAGGGCCAGCAGCAGGAAGAGACAGGCGATCAGGACCGGCGGGGGCCACGGCCAGGTGTCGTGCCGCCCGGGGTCGTGGGCCAGCAGCACCAGCGCGCCGATGATGTCGGCCGGGAAGATGATCCACCACGCCTGGAGGGGCCGGTGGGCCAGCATCAGCAACGGGGCCGCCTGTGCCACCCCGAGCGCCCCGGCCAGCGCGCCCGGCACGCCGTATTGCGAGGTCAGGACGTTGATGGTGACCGGGATGAAGGTCGCGGTCAGGGCGAGGACCACGACGTACGGCAGCAGCCGCTGCCACCGCTTCGGCGCGTCCGCCAGCAACGGAGTGGATGGATGGGACGCGTGGGACAGCCCGTGGGCGAGCTCGCGCAGATTGCGGCGGGCAGCGCTCAGCAGGCCGTCGGCGGGCGGCGGGGGCCCGGCGGGGGAGGGGGAAGGGGAAGTGGACATCGCCCGGTCAGCCTAGGCAGGCCGAGGCCCTCCGGGCGTCATACCGGGGTTCCGACCCGGCCGGATCGCCTCATACCCCGGTACGGGGCCGGGGCACGGCGAGGGCGCGGCGCACGGGCTCACGGTTCGGCGGGAGTGTGGCGTACGAGGTCGCGTCTCGGCGAGGGAGCGGCGCACGGGCTCACGATGCGGCGGGGGCGCGGCGTACGCGGGCGGAGCCCGGGACCGGCATCACAGCTCCGCGAGCAGCTGAGCCTTCTTCGCGGTGTACTCGGCGTCCGTCACCAGTCCGGCCTGATGCAGCTCGCCGAGATGATGTATCCGCTCGGCGATGTCCGCCGGATCGCGCCGCCCGGCGTTCACCAGGGCCGGGGCGGAGGCGGCGGGCGCGGGCTGGGTCCGGCGAACGGATTCCAGGACGGCGGCGGCGAAGGGCAGCGACTCGTGCACCGGCCCGTAGCCCAGGCCGAACAGAACGGCGGCCGGATCCTGGTCCGCGGCCCGGGTGACCGGAGGCGCGACGGGCCCACCGTCCGCCGTCCGGCCGTCCGCACTCTCGCTGCCGCCGGGACCGTGCAGATCGCCCAGGCTGCCGCCCGTGCGGTGGTCGACCGGGGCCGCCGCGCGGGGCACCAGACGCAGATAGCCGTCGAGCGCCTCGGGCGAGCGCCATACGATTCCGGCCAACTCGCTCACGCGGAAGGTCTGGTCGCCTGCCTTCCACTTGGCGCTGGATGCCCCGGTCCAGGACCACCGGAAGGAGATCCGCTCGCCGTCGAAGCTGGCCCGGCCGTCGTACGCCTTGAAGTTCATCGGGGCCTCGGGGGCCGCCACCAGGAAGCGGTCGACGCCCTCGTCGGAGGCCGGGTCCAGCAGGGCCCGCAGCTCGTCCGCGTAGTACTCGGCGAGCACCTCCCGCTCCGCCGGAAGCACCAGGCGATAGGGGTCGCACCCCTCCTTGAGCTGCCCGGAGGCAGCCTCCACCAGAGGATCGGCACCTGCCCTCGGCACGGCACGCAGAACCACCGTGCCCCGCTTGCCGGGGGTCAGCGTCACCGACGACAGCGCCGCATACGGGATGCGGCGCTCCCGCAGGCTCTGGAAGAGCTTCGGTGTGCGGATGCCCCGTTCGAAGCGGATGAGCACGGAGTCGGTGTCGAACTCCCAGGTGGCATGAATTCCGGCCAGCACATCACCCATGTGCCTCATCGTATGCGGCACAGTCGCCCGCGTCCCCCCTCGGAGTAAGTCCCAATCAATCCGCCCGACACGCTCCTCTACGCGCGTCAGCTCTCCTGCTCGCCGGAAATACCGCTGTGGCATGTGCTGTCGGCGCTCGCGCAGCTGACCGACCCGTAGGCTCCGACGCCGATCGCGGCGAAGTTGTCGAGGCTCTCGGTGCCCGGTTCGAAGTAGCCGCTGTGCCCGGCGGCGCCGGCCGCCGAGACGATCCGCGCGCCGAACGCCGGATCGACCGGGTCGGCCCCGTGGCCGATCCCGCCGAACTCCATGTGCGGTACGTCCCCGATCCAGTCGTCCCCGTCCCGCGCCGCCCAGATCCGGGCGCCGGTCTCCAGTTGCCGGGCGTTGGTCACCCGCATGCCGGGGCTGCCCGCGACCGCGATGTCGGCCACCCGGTCGGGGGCCCGGTGCGCGGCCACCCCGCAGACCACGGAGCCGTAGCTGTGGCAGAACAGCGAGACCTTCGAGGCGCCGGGCAGCGCGCCGACCATCGCGTTCAGCCGGATCGCCCCGCCCGCCGCGAGCCCGCCCAGCGCCGCGTCCATACCGAGACCGGCCGGGGCGGTGTAGTCGGCCCACGCGATGACCGCCGTACGGGTGCCCGGGGAGGCCGCGCGCTCCGCCCCGTACAGCGACCTGGCCATGCCGACCGGGGCCGCGAACACGCGCTTGCTGCGCTCCAGGGTCAGCAGATGGGTGTCGACGCCCGGGACGACGACGGAGACCCGGGCGGCCCGGTCGAGGTTGCCGAACACCTCGGCCGCACGGCCCTTCCCGGACGGATCGAAGGCCAGGATCTGGCGCTTGCCCCCGAGCATCGACCGGAACCGTTCGAGGCGGGCCTTCGCCTCACCGCGCCCGTCCGGCGACAGCTTCTCGTCATGCGCCCGCATTCTCTCCACGGCCACGGCCTGCGCGAGGGCCACCCGGTTGGCGTGGTAGCGCAGCGTCACCGGCGCGCCGTTCAGATTCCCCACCACCGATGGGTGCTTGCCCGCGAGCGCGATCTGCTGCCCCGAGGTGAGAGTGGCGAAGAAGTGGGCCATGCGATAGGCGGGAGCGTCGACCTGCGGCAGCGAATGGCCCGCTATCCGGTCCCGAGCCCAGGAGGCGAGAGCCAGCTCGCGCGGCCCGTCGGCGTGCTGATCACGGATGGCGCTCCAGCCCGTCGTCGCCAGCATCACGAACACGACCGCCACGGCGAGCAGCGCGCGCCATGCGGTCAACGTGGGGGAGGTGTCGAAAGAAGTCACTGCGCCACACCCTAGGAGACGCGTGCCGACGACCGTGATTCGGGTGAGGTACATCACCCGTCCGCGAAGGATTCACCCAGGATTCTTCACGCAGGGTCATAGCCTCCCGTGGCTGCGCTACCCCTTCTGTCGTTCTGTGTCCGCGCTGCTACCGCTGACGCCAGTCCCGGGCGAGGGCCGGGACGAGCTGGTCGAGATACTCCTCGGTGAGATCGCGCAGCGCCTCCACGCTCGGATCGACCCCCTGGCCCCACAGCTGGCCGGTCACCCGCATCACCCCGGAGAACGCGGCGACGGCCACCCGCGGCCGCGGATCCCGCTCCACATCCAGCCCCTCGCGCTCCGCGATCAACAGGGCGATCTGGTTCTCCAGGGCGATTCCGCGCCGCATGTGGGCGGCGAGCAGGGAGGGGGTCGACTCGATCATCTGGTAGGTCCGCATATGGAGATCGACGGGGATGACCTCCTCGATCGCCTCGCCGATGCTGTTCCACGCGCACAGCACCGCCCGGCGCATGGCTTCGAAGGGCGCTTCGTGCGCGGGACGCCGGCGCAGCTCCTCGATGAAGCGGGACTCGACCATCTCCTGCACGGCGAAGGTGACATCCTCCTTGCTCGCGAAGTAGCGGAAGAAGGTGCGCTGGGAGACCTCCACGGCGTCGACGATCTCGTCGACGGTGGTGCGTTCGTACCCCTGGGTGGTGAACAGTTCGAGGGCGGCGCGCAACAAGGCGTCCCGGGTGCGCTGCTTCTTGCGTTCACGCAGTCCGGCGCGGGGCTCGACTGTCTGCCCGGAGGTCACGTACCGGTCCCTCTTTTCCCGTGTTTGTCCAGCTCAGCATACCTGTGAGCTGCGTGTGAGCTACGTGACAGTTACTGACTTGTGAATTGGTTTGTCAACTGTCAGAGACTGTCACTAGTCTCCCCGTATGACTAGTCAGACCACCGTCGAGAAGGCGCCGCGGGAGCCCGAAGACAACGCAGGACCCACCCCGGTCAAGGGGCTTCGCGGCCACCCCTGGCTGACCCTCTTCGCCGTCGCCATCGGCGTGATGATGGTCGCCCTCGACGGCACCATCGTCGCCATCGCGAACCCCGCGATCCAGAAGGACCTCAACGCCTCGCTCGCCGACGTCCAGTGGATCACCAACGGCTATCTGCTCGCCCTCGCCGTCGCCCTGATCACCGCGGGCAAGCTGGGCGACCGCTTCGGCCACCGTCAGACCTTCCTCATCGGCATCGCGGGCTTCGCCCTCGCCTCCGGTGCGATCGGTCTCTCCAGCGAGATCTCGCTGGTCATCCTCTTCCGTGTGCTCCAGGGCCTCTTCGGCGCCCTGCTCATGCCGGCCGCGCTCGGTCTGCTGCGCGCCACCTTCCCCGCCGAGAAGCTGAACATGGCGATCGGCATCTGGGGCATGGTCATCGGAGCGTCCACCGCGGGCGGCCCGATCGTCGGCGGTCTGCTCGTCGAGCACGTCAGCTGGCAGTCGGTCTTCTTCATCAACGTGCCGGTCGGCATCGTGGCGCTCGTCTTCGGCCTGGTGATCCTCAAGGACCACCGCGCGGCCAACGCGCCGCGCTCCTTCGACGTTCCCGGCATCGTGCTGCTCTCGGGCGCGATGTTCGCCCTCATCTGGGGCATCATCAAGGCCGGTGAGTCCTGGGGCTGGGGCGACGGCCGGACGTGGGCCTGGCTGGCCTCCGCCGTCGCGCTCTTCATCATCTTCGGGCTCTGGGAGACCAGGGTCCGCGAACCGCTCGTCCCGCTGGGGATGTTCCGCTCCGTCCCGTTGACGGCCGGCGTCGTCCTCATGATGCTGATGGCCTTCGCCTTCATGGGCGGCCTCTTCTTCGTGACGTTCTTCCTCCAGGGCGTCCACGGCCTCAGCCCGGTCGACAGTGGTCTGCACCTGCTGCCGCTGACCGCCATGATGATCGTCTCCTCGCCGGTCGCCGGGCTGCTGATCACCAAGTTCGGCCCGCGCGTCCCGCTGGTCGGCGGCATGGTCTGCACGGCCACCGCGATGTTCGGCATGACCACGCTCAGCGAGTCCACCGGCACCTTCGCGATGTCCCTCTGGTTCGCCCTGCTCGGCTGCGGGCTCGCCCCGGTCATGGTCGGTGCCACCGAGGTCATCGTCGGCAACGCGCCCATGGAGCTGTCCGGTGTGGCCGGCGGCCTCCAGCAGGCCGCCATGCAGGTCGGTGGCGCGCTCGGCACCGCCGTCCTCGGCGCGGTCATGTCCTCCAAGGTCAGCGCCGAGTTCGCGGACAACTGGGCGGGCGCGGGCCTGCCCGGCGCCCCCGACCCGAAGCTGGAGGAGGCCGCCGAGTTCGGCATGGTCCCGGTCGACGCGCTCTCCGAGGCCCCCGGCATGACGCCGGACATCGTCGAGCGGATCGGCGGGGTCATCCACGACACCTTCATGTCCGGCATGGGCCTGGCCTTCACCGTCGCCGGCGTCGTCGCGGTCATCGCCGCCCTCGTCGCCACCCTCACCAAGCGCGGCGAGAACGCCGAGGCGGGTGCCGGAGTCGGTCACATCTGACGCCCCGCACGGCGCGGGTCGTCGACGACGCAGGTCGTCAGCACAGCGCAGATCGTCAACACAGCGCAGGTCACAGCCCCGCCGAATCCTTTCGGCGGGGCTGTCGCCTATCAGGGTGGAGCGCCCCCGGACGGTCTTCCGCATCCCTCGCCCGGTGACTCAGAGTGAGCGTCGGAAGCACATCACCGACCAACCACGGGGGTTGATCCACCATGCGCACGAACCTCACGCGTACGACCGTTCTCGCCGCTGCCGCCCTGACCGTCACCGCACTCGTTCCCCAGGCACTGGCCCACGACCGGGCGGCGGCGGCCTCCGAACGGTCCCCGGGCGTCGCTCTCGGCGCCTGTGAGGCGGGCAGGCTCTGCCTCTGGAAGAAGCCCGACTTCACCGGCGCCCGCCAGACCTTCGAGCTCTCCGGTGTCGACATCGAGAGCTGCACCCCGCTGCCGAAGGGCGGCGACGCCCAGTCCCTCGCCAACCGCACCGGCCGGCCCGTCACGACCTACCAGTCCGCCGAGTGCGCGGAGACGGGCGAGTTCGAGACGTACCCGGGCGGGGGCACCTGGGCGCCCCGGTCGCCGTACCAGGTACGCGCCTTCAAGATCTGGGAGAACTGAGCCCGCCGGGCCGACCGGGCCCACCGCCCCCGGACACGCAGGAGGGGCGGCGACGCTTCCGCGCCACCGCCCCTCCTCACCGCTCCCTGCTTACGCGTCGCCGCCCGCAGCGCCCGGATCGGCCGCGGCCACGTCCAGGAGCTCGTAGCGGTCGACAGCCGTCTTCAGGGCCGACCGGTCGACCTTGCCCTCCTTGGCGAGCTCGGTGAGCACCGCCAGCACGATCGACTGCGCGTCGATGTGGAAGAACCGGCGGGCCGCACCCCGGGTGTCCGCGAAGCCGAAGCCGTCGGCGCCCAGCGACTGGTAGGCGCCCGGCACCCAGCGAGCGATCTGGTCCGGCACCGAACGCATCCAGTCCGAGACCGCCACGAACGGGCCCTGGGCCCCTTCGAGCTTCTTGGTCACGTACGGGACGCGCTGCTCCTCCTCCGGGTGCAGGAGGTTGTAGCGCTCGACGTCCACCGCCTCGCGGCGCAGCTCGTTCCAGGAGGTCGCCGACCAGACGTCCGCCTTGACGTTCCACTCGTCCGCGAGGATCTTCTGCGCCTCCAGGGCCCAGGGGACCGCCACACCGGACGCCATGATCTGGGCCGGGATCTCGCCCTTCTCACCGGGGCCGAAGCGGTGGATGCCCTTGAGGATGCCCTCGACGTCCACGTTCTCGGGCTCGGCCGGGTGCTGGATCGGCTCGTTGTAGACGGTGAGGTAGTAGAAGACGTCCTCGTTGGCCTCGCCGTACATCCGGCGGAGCCCGTCCTTCATGATGTGCGCGATCTCGAACCCGTACGCCGGGTCGTACGCGACACAGCCCGGGTTCGTCGAGGCGAGCAGCTGCGAGTGGCCGTCCGCGTGCTGGAGCCCCTCGCCGGTCAGCGTGGTGCGGCCGGCGGTCGCGCCCAGCACGAAGCCGCGCGAGAGCTGGTCGGCCATCTGCCAGAACTGGTCACCGGTGCGCTGGAACCCGAACATCGAGTAGAAGACGTACACCGGGATCAGCGGCTCGCCGTGCGTGGCGTACGCCGAGCCGGCCGCGATCAGCGAGGCCGTACAGCCCGCCTCGGAGATGCCGTCGTGCAGCATCTGGCCCGTCGGCGACTCCTTGTACGCGAGCAGCAGGTCCCGGTCGACCGCCTCGTACTGCTGGCCGAGCGGGTTGTAGATCTTCGCACTCGGGAAGAACGCGTCCATGCCGAAGGTGCGGTACTCATCGGGCGCGATCAGCACGAAACGCTTGCCGATCTCCTTGTCCCGCATGAGGTCCTTCAGGATGCGGACGAACGCCATGGTCGTGGCGATCGACTGCGAACCCGAACCCTTCTTCGCAGCCGCGTACGTCTTGTCCTCGGGCTGCGGCAGCGGCTTCGCCCGCACCACCCGGGTCGGGACGTAACCGCCCAGACCCTGGCGGCGGTCGTGCATGTACTGGATCTCCTCCGAGTCACGGCCCGGGTGGTAGTAGGGCGGGTAGCCCTCGTCCAGCTGCTTGTCCGTGATCGGGATGTGCAGACGGTCCCGGAAGCGCTTGAGGTCCTCGACCGTGAGCTTCTTCATCTGGTGCGTCGCGTTGCGGCCCTCGAAGTTCGGCCCCAGCGTCCAGCCCTTGACCGTCTGCGCCAGGATCACCGTCGGCTGGCCCTTGTGCGCCTTGGCCGCCGCGTAGGCCGCGTAGACCTTGCGGTGGTCGTGACCGCCGCGGCCCAGGTGCAGGATCTGCTGGTCGGTCATGTCCTTGACCATGTCCCGCAGCCGCGGGTCGTCGCCGAAGAAGTGCTCACGGATGTACTCACCGGTCTCGGTGGCGTACGTCTGGAACTGGCCGTCCGGCGTGGTGTTCAGCTTGTTGACCAGGATGCCCGTGCGGTCCTGCGCCAGCAGCGGGTCCCAGGAACGGTCCCAGACCAGCTTGATGACATTCCAGCCGGCGCCCCGGAACTGCGACTCCAGCTCCTGGATGATCTTGCCGTTGCCGCGCACCGGGCCGTCGAGGCGCTGCAGGTTGCAGTTGACCACGAAGGTCAGGTTGTCCAGGCCCTCGCGGGCCGCGATGGACAGCTGCCCCAGCGACTCCGGCTCGTCCATCTCGCCGTCGCCCAGGTAGGCCCAGACGTGTGACTTGGAGGTGTCGGCGATGCCGCGCGCCTCCATATAGCGGTTCATCCGCGCCTGGTAGATCGCGCCGAGCGGGCCGAGGCCCATCGAGACGGTCGGGAACTCCCAGAAGTCCGGCATCAGCCGCGGGTGCGGGTAGCTGGACAGACCGTTCGGGGCCTTCGACTTCTCCTGGCGGAACGCGTCGAGCTGCGCCTCGCTCAGCCGGTCCAGCAGGAACGCGCGGGCGTAGATCCCCGGGGACGCGTGCCCCTGGAAGAAGATCTGGTCGCCGCCGTCGCCCTCGTCCTTGCCCCGGAAGAAGTGGTTGAAGCCCACGTCGTACAGCGAGGCGGAGGACGCGAAGGTGGCGATGTGGCCGCCGACGCCGATCCCGGGACGCTGGGCCCGCGAGACCATCACGGCGGCGTTCCACCGGGTCGCGTTGAGGACCTTGCGCTCGATCTCCTCGTCGCCGGGGAAGAACGGCTCGTCCTTCGTGGCGATCGTGTTCACGTAGTCCGTGCTGCGCATCTCCGGCACCGCCACGCGCTTCTCCCGCGCGCGCTCGATGAGCTTCTTCGAGTTGGCCACCGATCGGGTGATGGGCCGTGGGGCGCAACGGACGAGGCCCCCGGGCTGTTGATCGAGATGTCTGACGTCTCGACAAC
>NTHE01000053.1 GCA_002551355.1 Streptomyces sp. man185
ACGGAGCGAGCAACTCCCACTCACGATCAGTGAGTTCATGTCGGCGTATCACGACATCATGATCCACCACCGAACGATCTTTTGAAGACGGACCCTAGTCGCAGGGCGGTGCGTAGTGCTGAGGGAGCCCCCGTCGATCCTCGGGCGGCAGGTTCCGGGCAGGTGTCTCCACCGGGCCGGACACCGGCCGGCCCCGCTCGCGGTCCCAGCCCGCCCGGGCGCGCGGGTGGTAGCGGAGGCGCTCGGGGACGTACCGCCAGGTGTGGTGCACCGACCGGCCCAGCAGGCACAGCAGCCGTTCGTCGTGGGGCGTCCAGCGCAGTCCGAGGCGGTCCCGGACGGCCTGCGGATACAGGCCGACCGTGATCCACAGCGTCAGCCGGACGAGCGGGACGCGCAGGAGGGCCCACAGCGGCGCGGGCAGCAGCCGCAGGAGGGGCGGCTTGGCGATGCGACGCATGTCCAGGACGTCCCGGGTCGGCCGGTTGTCCTCCAGGACGTCGGCGCACATGTGGTCCCAGTACCTCTGGAACTCCTCCCAGCTGCCGGGAACGGGCCGCATCGAGAGGCCGTACAAGGCGTACCAGCGGACGTGCTCGTCGAAGAGCGTGCGCCGCTGTGCCTCGGTCAGGCCGCCGCCGAAACGCTCGGCGACGTGCACGGTCAGCATGAAGAACGTGGCGTGCGCCCAGTAGAACGTGCCCGGGTCGAGTGCGTGATAGGGACGGCCGCGCTCGTCGACCCCACTGATCGACGCGTGGTAGCCGCGCACCTCGCGGGCGGTCCGGACGGCGAGCGGCCCGTCGTAGACCACTCCCCCGATCGGGTACAGCGAGCGGAAGAGGCGCTCCCAGCGCTCCTCGAAGAAGCGCGAGTGCTCGGCGACGCCCGCGCCGAGGTCGGGGTGCATGTTCTGCATCGATCCGGCCCAGGGAGCCAGGAGGAGACCTCTCCAGTCGCCGAACCAGCGCCAGGTGAGGGAGTCGGGGCCGAGCGGTTCGGGGGGTCTCGGGCCGGTCGGGTCCGGTCCGTGCGCTGACGCTGTCACGTGTACCTCCGCTGGGGTTTTCCGTTGCGAGGCCGTAGAGAGCAATCTGATGACACCTGTCCTCAGGTTAAAATGTGCGGACACCTGTCGTCAATGACGTGAACAGCACACGATTGCGTGAACAGAACACGGGGGAACCGAAGTTGGCGGAACGGAGCTGGGGCGGGACCAAGCTCGCCGATCGTCGCGCCGCCCGTCGGCAGACCCTCCTGGACGTCGCCGAGCGCTTGGCCGGCGAGGAGGGCTGCGCGGCCGTCACGGTCCGGTCCGTCTGCCGTCAGGCGCGTCTGACGGACCGCTACTTCTACGAGAGCTTCACCGGCCGCGACGACCTGCTCCTCGCCGCCTTCGAGCGGGTCGCCGACGAGGCCAGAAGCGCTCTGGAGGAAGCCGTGGCACTCAGCGACCCGCAGCGCGAGGTCCGGGCCCGGGCAGCCGTCTCCGCCTTCGTCGCCCTGGTCCTGGACGCACCGCACAAGGGCCGCCTGCTGCTTCTGGAGCCCTTCGCCGACCCGGTGCTCGGGGCCCGCAGCCACCGGCTCATGCCGGTGTTCACCGACCTCGTCGGCGGCCAGCTCTCCGCCACGGGCGACGACATCGACCGCCGGATGGCCGCGCACGCCCTGGTCGGCGCCCTCGCGAACCTCTTCGCCGGGTGGTTGCACGGCACGCTCGACGTCCCGCGCGAGCGGCTGGAGGCGCACTGCGTGGAGCTGGTGCTCGCGGCGACCTCGTCCCGGGAGTAGCGCGGCGGCCGGTGGGGGTCCGTCACCCTCACGCGAAACGAACAAGGTGAAAGTTTAATCAACAGCCTTCTCAACCAGATTCGCACTCACTACGGTGAGGGATTCATGAGTCCCCCCATCGCCCCCGTGGGCTGGAGTCGCTGGCTGGTGCCGCCGGCCGCCCTCTCGATCCACCTCTCCATCGGTCAGGCCTACGCCTGGTCCGTGTTCAAGCCACCGCTGGAGGACGCGCTCGGCCTGAGCGGCACGCAGAGCGCCCTCCCCTTCCAGCTCGGCATCGTCATGCTCGGGCTCTCCGCCGCCTTCGGCGGCACTCTCGTGGAGCGCCGGGGGCCCCGATGGGCCATGACCGTCGCCCTCGTCTGCTTCTCCTCCGGCTTCCTGCTCTCCGCACTCGGCGCCGCGACCGAGCAGTTCTGGCTGATCGTCCTCGGCTACGGGTTCGTCGGCGGCATCGGCCTCGGCATCGGCTACATCTCTCCCGTCTCGACGCTCATCAAGTGGTTCCCCGACCGCCCCGGCATGGCCACGGGCATCGCCATCATGGGGTTCGGCGGCGGCGCGCTGATCGCCTCGCCCTGGTCGGCGCAGATGCTGGAGTCCTTCGGCAGCGACAGCCACGGCATCGCCCTGGCCTTCCTGGTGCACGGACTGACCTACGCCGTTTTCATGCTGCTCGGCGTCCTGCTGGTACGGGTGCCGCGCCCGCGCACCGAGGAACGACGGTCGGACGGCAGCCCGGCCGCCCCCGCCGGACCGCAGGTGTCGGCGCGCCAGGCGCTGCGCACCCCGCAGTTCTGGCTGCTGTGGGTCGTGCTCTGCATGAACGTCACCGCGGGCATCGGCATCCTGGAGAAGGCCGCGCCGATGATCACGGACTTCTTCGCGGACACCTCCACGCCCGTGTCGGTGACCGCGGCCGCCGGTTTCGTCGCCCTGCTGTCCGCGGCCAACATGGCCGGCCGGATCGGCTGGTCCTCGACCTCCGACCTGATCGGGCGCAAGAACATCTACCGCCTCTACCTCGGCGCGGGCACGCTCATGTACGCGCTCATCGCCCTGGTGGGAGACTCCTCCAAGCCGCTGTTCGTCCTCTGCGCGCTGGTCATCCTCTCCTTCTACGGCGGCGGCTTCGCGACGATCCCCGCCTACCTCAAGGACCTGTTCGGCACCTATCAGGTCGGCGCGATCCACGGCCGTCTGCTCACCGCCTGGTCCACCGCGGG
This sequence comes from Streptomyces sp. man185, assembly GCA_002551355.1. Lineage (GTDB taxonomy): Bacteria > Actinomycetota > Actinomycetes > Streptomycetales > Streptomycetaceae > Streptomyces. The sequence continues at coordinate 3,021 of NTHE01000053.1, forward strand.
TGTGCTGGGGCCGCTGATCGTGAACTGGATCGCCGACCGGCAGGAGGAGGCCGGGAAGGACGGCGCGGATCTGTACGGGACGTCGCTGCTCATCATGATGGCCCTGCTCGTCGTCGGCTTCGTGGCCAACGAACTGGTCCGCCCGGTCCACCCGTCCCACCACCTCGCCGCCGTCACCGCGCAGAAGGGAGCGCCCGATGTCCGACACCACCAGCCAGAGTCCGCCTGATGCCTCCGCGGGGAGGGACCGGCGGCCGCTGATCGCCTTCACCTGGCTGTGGGTGGGCGCTCCGCTCGCCTACGGGCTGTACGAACTGGTCCGCAAGGCGACTCAGTTGTTCACCGGCTGACGGCTCACCGGCCGACCCCGGGCGGCGGGCCCGGGGTCGGCCGGTGAGGGGTTCAGGCTCCGCCCACCAGGTCCGGGGCGCGCAGCATGGCGTCCGGGATCCCCCAGGCGTCGACGAGGCCTCCCGCCAGGGGCCGGACCTTGCGGCAGAGGTCGTTCACCTCGCGGGTGATCGCCTTGGAGCGCTGGACGGTCAGCCGGCCGTGCTCCATGAACCACGCCCGGTCCGCCTCGATCGTCGACAGGGCGTACAGGTCGCACAGCAGGCCCAGCGCGACCTTGTTGCCGCCCTCGGGCAGCGTACGCATCTTCTCGACGAACGCCTCCAGCACCAGCCGCTCGATGTGGGCCCGGGCGACGGCGATGACGTGGTCCTGGACCTGCGAGAAGACCGCGCCCGGATCGCCCTTCTGGTCGATTCCGCGCTTGAGCCTGCGGGCCACCCCGGCGAGCATGTGCTCCTCGCGGTAGCGGACCATGGCGAGCTGGTACTCCGAGTCGAGGAGGCCCGCTTCCTGGTCCCACTCGTCGCCGCCCGGCAGCAGATCCCGTACCCGTTCGAGCAGCTTGTGGGCCGACGTCTTCTCGATGACGGTCTCGACGGCGAGGCTGGTGACGTAGCGGACCATGCCCAGCTGGTCCAGGTCCTCGAACTCGCTCGCGTAGTCGGTGAGCAGGCCCTTGGCGACGAGCTGCAGCAGGACGTGGTTGTCGCCCTCGAAGGTGGTGAAGATGTCGCTGTCGGCCTTGAGCGCGGCGAAGCGGTTGACGCCGAGGTAGCCGGCGCCGCCGCACGCCTCGCGGCACTCCTGGATCACCCGGGTGGCGTGCCAGGTGCCGAGCGCCTTGGTTCCGGCGGCCCGGGCCTCCAGCAGTCGCCGCGCCTGCGGGTCGCTCTCCAGGTCGGAGAAGACGTCGTGGAGCTGCGTGCGGACGACGTCCTGCGCGAAGTGCAGGGCGTAGGTCTGCGCGACGAGCGGCAGCAGACGGCGCTGGTGCAGTCCGTAGTCGAGGAGCAGCTGCTCCTCGTCCTGGGCGCCGGCCGCGAACTGCCTGCGCCGCAGGGCGTACTTCACCGCGATCGCGAGGGCGACCTTGGCCGCGTTGACCCCGGCGCCGCCGACGCTGACCCGGCCCTGCACCAGGGTGCCGAGCATGGTGAAGAAGCGGCGGTCGGGGTTGTCGATCGGGCTCTCGTAGACGCCTTCCGGGGTGACGTCGGCGAATTGGTTGAGCAGTGCCTCGCGCTCCACTCGCACCCCGTCGAACCGGATGCGCCCGTTGTCCACGCCGTTGAGGCCCATCTTGCGGCCGTCGTCCTCGATGTGGACACCGGGGGCCGGCTCGCCGCCGACCCGGATCGGCACGACGAACGCGTGCACGCCCCTGGCCTCCCCGCCCACCTCCAGCTGGGCGAAGACGACCGCCAGTTCGCCGTGGCGGGCCGCGTTGCCGATGTAGTCCTTGCGCGCCTGGTCGCCCTCGGTGGTGATGACGAATTCCTGGCCGTCGACGTCGTAGCGCGCGATCGTGCCGAGCGCCTGGACGTTGGAGCCGTGCCCGGTCTCGGTCATCGCGAAGCAGCCCATCAGCTCCCCGGTGACCAGGCCGGGCAGATAGGCGTCGTGGTGGCGCTCGGTGCCCAGATGCAGGATCGCGCCGCCGAAGAGCCCGAACTGCACCCCGACCTTCACCAGCACCGACAGATCACCGAAGGCGAGCGTCTCGAACGCGGCGATCGAGGCCCCGACGTCGCCGCCTCCGCCGTACCGCTTCGGGAAGCCCATCCCGGTCTGGCCCGTCGCCGCCATCTCGACCACCAGTTCGCGCACCCGCTCGCGGTACGCGTCGATGTCGAGCTCGTCGGCCTCGTCCAGCACCGAGGCGTGCGTCACCAGGTTGGCGCGGACCAGGTCGCGGACCTCGGCGTACTCGCCGTCGAGCACCTCGGTCAGTGCCCGGACGTCGAGCTCCGGCTGTACGTACCCGCCGGTCGCGGGCGATGTTCTGTCAGTGGTCATGTCGTTTCGCTACCCCGCCCGGAGACGATCAAGCGGTGGGCCCCACGCCCGGCACGGCCCCGTCAGTCCTGACCGGCGGGCGGATCGGCCAGGATGCCTCCGAGCAGCCCCGTGGCCTGGCCGACCTCGATGAGATAGCCGTCCGGGTCGCGCAGATAGCAGCGGATCTCGGCCTTCCGGTCGATCGGCGGGGTGAGGAACTCGGCCCCCTTCGCACCCCACTCGCGGTAGCAGCGTTCGATGTCGGCCACGCGGATGTTCAGGAAGCTCGTCGCGGTGCCGGGATCGGTCGGCGGGTGAAGCGTGACGCCGGGCTTGTCGGGGGTCGGGCCACCGCCGGGGTTCATGATCAGCCAACTGTTCGCGAGCTTGATGATGCACGGATTCTCGTCGAGGACCACTTCGCCGCCGAGGACGTCGGCGTAGAACGCACGGGCACGTGGAACGTCCGCGACGGTGAGGAAGTGGGTGAGGAGCAGGCCCGACGCGGGGGCCGGGAGGTCTTCACGGCGCATGGTGTGCCGCCTCCAGACGGATGTCGACGTACCTCCCATGGTGGACCACCCGGCCGACCCCCGAAAGGCGATCATGAACGGACCGGTGCTGTTCGCGGCAGGGGCAGGGGCAGGTCAGGAGCCCGCCCTGCGCTTGTTCCAGACGTCGAAGCCGACCGCGGCCAGCAGCGCCAGGCCCTTGATCACCTGCTGCCAGTCGGTGCCGATGCCGACGAGGTTCATGCCGTTGTTGAGGACCCCGAGGACCAGGCCGCCGATGACGGCGCCCAGCACCGTCCCCACACCGCCGCTCATCGACGCCCCTCCGATGAAGGCCGCGGCGATGGCCTCCAGCTCGAAGTTGATGCCCGCCTTGGGCGAGGCCGCGTTGAACCGCGCGGCGAACACCAGCCCGGCCAGGGCGGCCAGCATCCCCATGTTCAGGAAGACCGCGAAGGTCACCTTGCGGTCCTTGACGCCCGACAGCTTGGCCGCGGGCAGGTTGCCGCCGATCGCGTAGACGTGCCGCCCGACCACCACGTTGCGCATCACGTAACCGAAGCAGACCAGCAGGACGGCGAGGACGATCAGGACGACGGGGGCGCCCTTGTAGCTGGCGAGCAGGAGCGTGGCGACCGTGATGGCGGCGACCAGGGCGACGAGTTTCAGGACGAACAGGTTCTTCGGCAGGGGCGCGAGGTCGAACTCCGCCTGCCGGGCACGGTTGCGGATCTCCTGGTTGACCACCAGGGCGATCACTCCGAGGCCGAGCAGCAGGGTCAGGTTGTGGTAGTTGGTGACGGGGCCGACCTCCGGCAGGAAGCCGTTCGCCACCTTCTGCAGCCCCTCGGGGAAGGGACCCAGGGTCTGTCCCCGCAGGAAGATCTCCGTCAGCCCCCGGAACAGCAGCATGCCGGCCAGGGTGACGATGAACGACGGTATGCCGACGTACGCGATGAAGAAGCCCTGGACCGCCCCCGCGGCCGCGCCGATGAGCAGGGTCACCACCACGGCGAGCGGCCAGGAGAGCTGGTGCTCCACCATCAGCACCGCGGCGACCGCGCCGACCAGGGCCGTCAGCGATCCCACGGAGAGGTCGATGTGACCGGAGATGATGACGATCATCATGCCGATGGCGAGGATCAGGATGTAGCTGTTCTGCAGGACGAGGTTGGAGACGTTGCGCGGCAGGAGCAGGTCGCCGCCCGTCCAGATCTGGAAGAGCAGCACGATGAGTCCCAGCGCGAACAGCATCCCGTACTGCCGGGTGTTGCGCCGGAAGCTCTCCATCAGCAGGCGCGCCACCGCGGGGGTGGCCCCGCCGGTCCCGCCGTCCGTGGCGGCCGGAGGGTTCGGGCTGAGATCAGTGCTCATCGGTGAGTCCTTCGTGGGGTGCGGGGTGCCGGGGCGCGGGGACGGCGGCGTCGTGCGTCATGTACCGCATCAGCAGCTCCTGGTCGGCTTCGGCGCGGGAGCTCTCGCCGGTGACCCGGCCGGCCGCCATCGTGTAGACGCGGTCGCACATGCCGAGGAGTTCGGGCAGCTCGGACGAGATCATCAGGACCGCCTTGCCCTCGGCGGCTAGCCGGTCGATCACCGTGTAGATCTCGTACTTGGCGCCGACGTCGACGCCTCGGGTCGGTTCGTCCAGGATGAGGACCTCGGGCCCGGCGAGGATCCACTTGCTGAGGACGACCTTCTGCTGGTTCCCGCCGGACAGCCGGCCCACCTGCTCGAGGACCGTGCGGGCCCGGATGTTCATGGTGCGGCGGAACTCCTCGGCGACGACGCGCTCCCGGTGGCTGTCGACCACCCCGCGCCGGGCCAGCCGGGGCAGCGAGGCGAGGGAGATGTTCCTGCTGACGGAGTCCTGGAGATCGAGGCCGTAGTGCTTGCGGTCCTCCGTCACGTAGGCGATGCCCGCGTCGACGGCCTCCGGCACGGTACGGGTCCGGGCCTCGGCCCCGTCCCGGAGCACGGTTCCGGAGAGGTAGCGCCCGTAGGAGCGGCCGAAGACGCTCATGGCGAGTTCGGTGCGGCCCGCGCCCATCAGCCCGGCGATGCCCACGATCTCGCCCCGCTCGACCCGCAGCGACACCCCGTCGACCACCTTCCGCTGGTGGTCGACGGGGTGTCCCACGGTCCAGTCGCGGATCTCCAGGGCCGGCGCGGGGGCGGGCGGGGCCGCGCAGGGGGTGCGGTCGGGGAAGCGGTGGTCGAGGCTGCGGCCCACCATGGAGCGGATGATGCGTTCCTCCGTGGTCTCCGGGGCGTCGAGGTCGAGGGTCTCCACGGTGCGGCCGTCGCGGAGGACGGTGACGGAGTCGGCGACCTTCGCGATCTCGCCCAGCTTGTGCGAGATGATGATCGAGGTGATGCCCTGGTTCTTCAGTTCGCCGATCAGCCGCAGGAGTTGGGCGCTGTCCTCGTCGTTCAGCGCGGCGGTCGGCTCGTCGAGGATCAGCAGTCCGACGTCCTTGGCCAGTGCCTTGGCGATCTCGACCAGTTGCTGCTTGCTCACGCCGATGTCGGCGACCCGGGTCTGCGGGTGCTCGTGCAGCCCCACCCGGCGCAGGAGTTCGGCGGCCCGGCGCAGGGTCGCCGGCCAGGCGATGACGCCGCGCCGGGTGGACTCGTGGCCCAGGAAGATGTTCTCGGCGATCGAGAGCTGGGGCACGAGGGCCAGCTCCTGATGGATGATGACGATGCCGCGCCGTTCGCTGGCGCGGATGTCGCGGAACCGGCATTCCTCGCCCGCGTAGCGGATCTCTCCCTCGTAACTGCCGTGCGGGTGGACGCCGGAGAGGACCTTCATCAGCGTGGACTTGCCCGCGCCGTTCTCGCCGCACAGCGCATGGACCTCGCCGCGGCGGACCCGCAGGTTCACCTCGCTCAGCGCCTTCACGCCGGGGAACCTCTTGCTGATGGACCGCATGTCGAGCACGAGATCCCCGGCGGCGTCCCGCTCCGGGGCTTCGCCGGTGGCCGGGGTCGGGGCTTTCGGTGTCACCGCAGGTCCTCGGCCTTCAGATAGCCGGAGTCCACGAGCACGGACTGATAGTTGGACTTGTCCACGCTGACCGGCGGCAGCAGGTGCGCGGGGACGACCTTCTCGCCGTTGTCGTACGTCGTGGTGTCGTTGGTCTCCGGCTTCTTGCCGTCCAGGACCGCCCCGACCATGTCGGACGCCACCTGGGCGAGGGCGCGGGTGTCCTTGTAGACGGTCTGGGTCTGCTCGCCCGCGATGATCGACTTCACCGACGCGGCCTCCGCGTCCTGGCCGGTGACCACCGGCAGGGGCTTGGCGGAGCTGCCGTAGTCGTCGGACTTGAGGGCCGACAGGATGCCGATGGAGATGCCGTCGTACGGCGAGAGGACCGCGTCGACCCGGGCGCTGGAGTACGTGGAGGTGAGCAGGTCGTCCATCCGCTTCTGGGCGGTGCCGCCGTCCCAGCGCAGGGTGGTGACCTGGTTGAGGCGGGTCTGCCCGGAGCGGACGACGAGGCGTTTGTCGTCGATGTAGGGCTTCAGCACCTTCATGGCGCCGTTGAAGAAGTACTTGGTGTTGTTGTCGTCGTTCGAGCCCGCGAACAGCTCGATGTTGAAGGGGCCCTCGTCCGGCTGATCCTTCAGGTCGAGTTCGTCGACGATGTAGCCCGCCTGGAGCTCCCCGACCTTCTCGTTGTCGAACGAGGCGTAGTAGTCGACGTGGGGGGAGCCGAGGATCAGCCGGTCGTAGGAGATGACGGGGATGTCGGCGTCGGCGGCCTGCTGGAGGACGTTGGAGAGGGCCTCGCCGTTGATCGCGGCGACGACCAGGGCGTCCACCCCCTGGGTGATCATGTTCTCGATCTGGGAGACCTGCTGGTCGGGATCGTCCTCGCCGTACTGGAGGGTCGTCCGGAAGCCTGCCTTCTTCAGGCTGGCCGTCATGTTCCGGCCGTCGGCTATCCAGCGCTCGGACGACTTCGTCGGCATCGCGATGCCGATGGTCCTGGCGTCCTCGCCGGACTTCTCGCGGCTTCCGCCCTCGCTGTTCTGACCGCAGGCGGTCAGCAGCAGGGCGCACGCGGTCGCGGCGGCGAGGACGGGAAGAGCGGCTCGTCGGTTCGTCATGGTCGGTACCTGGCATTCCCGTCGTTGGGGCGGCTCTGGGGGGCGGCTCTGGAGGCAGGGGCGACAGCGGGAGGGCGTCCCGCTGTCACGGCGCGCGGACGCCGTCGACAGGGGAACCGCCCGCCAGCCACTGGATTGTTAGCGCTCACACACGTCGGGGGCAAGAGGCGTTAAGCTGTTTCTCGAATTCGAGGTGGGCCCATCGCCCTCGCGGGGCGTCCCGCGGCCGGGACGGGCCGCGGCCGTCGTCCGGAGGAAACCAGGCATGACCCGCCCCACGGAGGCCCTCCGCCCACCGACGATGGCGGACGTCGCCCGGGAGGCGGGGGTCTCCCACCAGACCGTGTCCCGGGTGCTCAGCGGCCACCCCAATGTCCGGGCCACCACCCGCGAGCAGGTGACGGCCGCGATCGAACGGCTCGGCTACCGCCGCAACTCCGCGGCCCGGGCGCTGGTCACCCGGCGTTCACGGACGATCGGCGTCATCGCGGTCGACCCGACGCTCTACGGCCCCGCGAGCACACTGGCCGGTCTCCAGGAGGCGGCCCGCGACGAGGGGTACCTGGTCTCGACCGTCACGCTGCGCAGCGGTGGCGGCCACGCCCTGGAGGACGCGCTCGACCATCTGGCGGCCTGGGGCGTCGAGGGCGCGGTCGCCATCACCCCCCAGCGTTCCAGCGTGCAGGCCCTGGCGCGGCTGACCCCGCCCTTTCCCGTCGTCACGGTGGAGGGCAGCCACCGGCTCGACGTCCCCGGCGTCTCCCTCGACCAGGAGTTGGGCGCCCGCCTCGTGACGGAGCATCTCCTGGCCGCCGGGCACGAGACCGTCTGGCACGTGGCCGGCCCCGAGGACTGGCTGGAGAGCGCCGCGCGCACCGAGGGCTGGCGCGCCGTTCTGGAGGAGCACGGGATCCGCCCGCCGCGCGTCCTGCGGGGCGACTGGAGCCCCTTGTCCGGCTACCACGCGGGGCAGGAGCTGGCGGGGCTGACCCTGGCGCGGCGCGGCTCGACCCCGGTGACGGCGGCCTTCGTCGCCAACGACCAGATGGCGCTGGGGGTCCTGCGCGCGCTGCGGGAGGCGGGGGTCCGCACCCCGCAGCAAGTGGCCGTCGCGGGTTTCGACGACATCCCCGAAGCGGGGTTCTTCCCGCCCCCGCTGACCACCGTGCGCCAGGACTTCACGGCCATCGGCCGCCGCAGCATCCAGTTGCTGCTGGAGCACATCGAGGGCACCGCGACCGGCGTGGAGCACATCGTGGTGGAGCCGCAGCTCATCGTCCGGGCCAGCACCCGGTCGCAGGACGGCGCCTGAACCGAGCGGCCGGCGCGGCACGGGGGTCCGCTGCCGGGTGATGACACCCGGGGCGCCGCTTCCGGAGACGGCACTCGTGCCGCTTCCGGAGGGCGGCGGCCGGGACTGCTTCCGGTTGCGGCTCCCGGGCCCGGCGTCGCACCCGGACCCACCCTCCGCAGCCGTTCCTGAGCCCGCGCCCGGGCGGCGGTATACGAGCCCCGCCCTCCGCGGCTGCCCCTGAGTCCGCCCGCCGGGCGGCGGCGCCCGGCCCCTTTCCTCCCCGGCCGAGGAGCGCGCCCCCTTGCCCAAACCGATTGTGAGCGCTAACAATCAGGGGCGGTGTCGCTCCCCGCACCCACTCCCGCAGCAGAGAGTCTCGCTCGTGACCCCTCAGCCCGATCCCCCCGGCAGCCCACTCGACCGGCGCCCCGACGCCTGCACGGTCGGGGTCGACTTCGGCACCCTCTCGGCACGCGCCCTGGTGGTACGGGTCCGCGACGGAGCGGAACTCGGCTCGGCCGTGCACACCTACCACAACGGCGTCATCGACCGGAGCCTCCCGGGCTCGGACACCCCGCTGCCCCCCGACTGGGCCCTTCAGGACCCGCGCGACTGGCGGGAGGCGCTCCGTACCGCCGTACCGGAAGCGCTCGCGGCGGCCGGCATCGACCCCTCCCACGTCATCGGCATCGGGACCGACTTCACCTCCTGCACCGTGCTGCCGACGACGGCGGACGGTGTCCCGCTGGCCGAGCAGCCCGCCTGGGCCGACCGCCCCCACGCATGGCCGAAGCTCTGGAAGCACCACGCCGCCCAGGACCAGGCCGACCGCGTCAACGCCCTGGCGCACCAGCGGGGCGAGCCCTGGATCCGGCGGTACGGCGGCCGGATCTCCGCCGAGTGGCAGTACGCGAAGGCGCTCCAGGTGCTCGAAGAGGATCCGCGGGTGTACGCCGCCTGCGCCCGCTGGATCGAGGCGGCCGACTGGATCGTCTGGCAGCTGACCGGCGTCGAGTCGCGCAACTCCTGCACCGCGGGCTACAAGGGCATCCACCAGGACGGCGCCTACCCCTCGTCCGACTTTCTCGCCGGGCTCCACCCGGACTTCGCGGACTTCCCCGCCACCCGGCTCGAACACCCCCTGCTCCCCCTCGGCTCCCGCGCCGGGACCGTGAGCGCCGAGGCGGCGGCCCTCACCGGGCTCAGGCCGGGCACCCCGGTCGCGGTGGGGAACGTCGACGCCCATGTCACGGCTCCCGCGGCCGGGGCGGTGGAGAACGGGCGCCTGCTCGCCATCATGGGCACCTCCACCTGCCATGTCGTCAACAGCGACGAGTTGGCCGACGTCCCCGGTGTCTGCGGTGTGGTCGACGGGGGCATCGTGGCGGGCGCCTACGGCTACGAGGCCGGGCAGAGCGGGGTGGGCGACATCTTCGCCTGGTGGCTGCGCCAGGGCGTGCCCGACGACTACCGCGCCGCCGCCGAAGCCGCCGACGAGGACCTGCACGAGCACCTGACCCGGCTCAGCGACGGGCAGCCGGTCGGGGCGCACGGTCTTGTCGCGCTGGACTGGATGAACGGCAACCGCTCCACGCTCGTCGACCACCACCTGTCCGGAGTCCTGGTCGGCCTCACGCTCGACACCCGCCCCGAGGACGTCTACCGCGCCCTGTTGGAGGCGACCGCCTTCGGCACCCGCGTCATCGTCGAGACCCTGGAGGAACACGGCGTACCCGTCACGGAGTTCATCGCGGCGGGCGGGCTCAAGAGGAACCCGCTGCTCATGCGGATCTACGCCGACGTCCTGCGCCGCCCCGTGTCGCTGGCCACCTCCGACCAGGGCCCCGCCCTGGGGTCGGCCATCCACGCGGCGGTGGCGGCCGGGGCCTTCCCGGACGTCCGCGCGGCAGCCGCCCGCATGGGCGGCGTCGAGCGCGACGCCTACCTCCCGGACCCGGACAACGCCGACGCCTACGACCAGCTGTTCGCCGAGTACCGCGCGCTCCACGACCACTTCGGTACCGGCGGCGACCTCCTGCTGCACCGGCTGCGCAGGCTCCGCAACCGGGCCAGGGCCCAACAGACCACGCCCTGACGCCCGCGCACCTCGCAGCCCCACGGCGCAACGCACGCACGGCCCGCACACCTCGTGCCACTCCACACGCACCACCCCCGCACCCCGACAAGGGAGTACCTCCATGCCCCTCGCCCCCACCGACAGCGAAATCTGGTTCCTGACGGGCAGCCAGTCGCTCTACGGCGAGGAGACCCTCGCCCAGGTGGCCGCCCAGTCACAGCAGATATGCGAGGCGATCGCCGCCGAGGCCGACGCCGGGCCGGCCGTACGCATCGTGTGGAAGCCCGTCCTGACGGAGGCGGACGCGATCCGCAGGATGTGCCTGGACGCCGAGGCGGACGACCGCTGCATCGGCCTCATCGCCTGGATGCACACCTTCTCCCCGGCCAAGATGTGGATCACCGGCCTCGCTTCCCTGCGGAAGCCTCTCCTTCACCTGCACACCCAGGCGAACCGCCGTCTCCCCTGGTCCACGATCGACATGGACTTCATGAATCTGAACCAAGCGGCGCACGGGGACCGCGAGTTCGGACACATCCAGTCCCGCATCGGCGTCGCCCGCAAGACCGTGACGGGGCACGTCTCCTCCCCCGACGTGGCCCGTCGCATCGCGGCCTGGACGCGTGCCGCCGTCGGACGGGCCGAGTTCGCCCGCCTGCGCCTCGCCCGCTTCGGGGACAACATGCGGGATGTCGCGGTCACCGAAGGGGACAAGGTCGAGGCCCAGTTCAGGTTCGGCACGTCCGTCAACACCTACGGCGTCAACGAGTTGGTGGCGGCCGTGGAGGCCGTGGACGACAAAGCCGTCCTGGCGCTCACCGAGGAGTACGCGGACCGTTACGCGCTGGCTCCCGAGCTGCGCCCCGGCGGAGCACGCCACGCGTCCCTGCGGTACGCGGCCCGGATCGAGGCCGGGCTGCGCGGCTTTCTCACCGCGGGCGGCTTCGCCGCCTTCACCACCAACTTCGAAGACCTCGGCGGCTTGCGGCAGTTGCCCGGTCTCGCGGTCCAGCGCCTGATGGCCGACGGTTACGGCTTCGGGGGCGAGGGCGACTGGAAGACCTCGGCGCTGCTGCGTGCCACGAAGGCCATGGCGCACGGTCTGCCGGGGGGCACCTCCTTCATGGAGGACTACACCTACGACCTCGCTCCGGACAGCGGTCTCGTCCTCGGGGCGCACATGCTGGAGGTCTGCCCGTCCCTCGCCGCCACTACGCCCTCCTGCGAGATCCATCCGCTGAGCATCGGCGGGCGTGAGGATCCGGTCCGCCTGGTGTTCGACGCGGCCCCCGCCCCCGGAGTCGTCGTGGGGCTGGCCGACATGGGCTCCCGTTTCCGGCTGGTCGCCAACCGGATCGAGGTCGTGGGGCCGCCCGAACCCCTGCCCCTGCTGCCCGTGGCCCGCGCGGTCTGGCGGCCGGAACCCGACCTGCGCACCTCCACCGAGGCATGGCTGACCGCCGGGGCTCCGCATCACACGGTGCTCACCACGGCGCTGGGCCGCGAGGAGTTCGAGGATCTGGCCGACATGCTGGCCGTGGAACTCGCGTTCATCGACGCGGACACGACCGTACGCCGGTTCGCCCAGGAACTCCGCTGGAACCAGGCCTACCACCGACTGGCCGACGCCCTGTGAGCCGCTCCGCCCGAGCGACCGCTCCCCCATCCCAGCCAGGAGGCCCCGCCATGTCCCGCTCCGCCTTCGCGTCGCTGCGCGGCGAGGTCCACGCCGCCAACCTGCGCATCCCCGGAGCGGGTCTGGCCACCCTGACCTGGGGCAATGTGAGCGGGGTCGACCGGGAGGCCGGTGTGTTCGTCATCAAGCCCTCGGGGGTGCCCTACGACCGGCTGCGCGAGGAGCACCTCGTCGTCGTCGCGCTGGACGACGGCCGGGTCGTCGAGGGGGACCTGCGCCCCTCGACGGACACCGAGACGCACCGCAGCCTCTACCGGGCCTTCCCGTCGATCGGCGGGATCACCCACACCCACTCCCCGCACGCCGTGGCCTTCGCCCAGGCCCGCCGCCCGATCCCGGTGCTCGGCACCACGCACGCGGACACCTTCGACGGCCCGGTGCCGGTCACCGAGCCTCTCAGCCCCGAACAGTGCGCGGTGGACTACGAGTTCAACACCGGACAGGTCATCGTGGAGCTACTCGAAGGCGACGACGAGCGGGCCCGGACAGTGCCTGCCGCGCTCGTCGCGCACCACGGGCCCTTCACCTGGGGCGCGGACGCCGATGCCTCGCTGGAGCACGCGGTCATCTGCGAGGCGGTCGCGGAGATGGCGCTGCACACGCTCTCCCTGGGGGCCGCGCAGCCGCCTCAGCACCTGCTGGACCGCCATTTCACCCGCAAACACGGTGCGGGGGCGTATTACGGCAACCCCGGATCCGTGTGAGCTTCGCGCAGGGGGCGACCGGGCGGCGCGGCGCGACAGGGTGCCACTGCCCGGTATGCCGGCAGGCACCCGTGCTTCCGGTCAGACGGTCCTACGTTGTTCGTGGGTTGAACGGGCCGTCGTAAGGCCCAGAGAAACCGGGGCGGTCGTGTATCTCGACGAGCGGACCTGCATCTCCTCGCCGGGCTCCACCGCGTACACACAGATCGATCCCACGTAACCGCCGGAAGGCCAGCAGTGGTTGACGCATTCCCCGGTGCCCCTGGCTCCGGCCGACTCCAGGGCCCTGGCTTTCCGCAGCGCACGGAGATTGGTCAGCAGAACGAGAGAGAGGAAGCGCAGAACAGAACAGACAGGATGATTCTGACCGCAAGCACAAGCACTCCAGCATCCGTTCGACGAAGAGGGCCACCTCACAGAGGAACCCGCGGGCGGAGCTGGCGGGTTTCCGGTGCGCAGGTGCCCTCGCTGCTCCCGGCTCGCCCCCGGCAGGCCCGGTCAAGGAGAACACGAGGTGAACGGCGCGTCGCGGGGGGCGTGAGGACGTCGGAGGAGTGACCCGTTCGCCATGCCTCGCGCCCTGCCGGGCGGCCGGGTGGCACGGCGAGGATGAGCCGACCGCACAAGATCCCGACTACTCCGCGCCCCTGCCGTTCGGCCGGTGGACCCGCGGTGGAAGGAATCCACGTTGCTGCTGCTCATCTCCCCGGACGGCGTCGAGGAAGCCCTCGCGTGCGCGAAGGCGGCGGACCATCTCGACATCGTCGACGTCAAGAAGCCCGACGAGGGCTCGCTCGGCGCGAACTTCCCCTGGGTCATCAGGGAGATCCGCGGAGCGGTCCCGGCGGACAAACCGGTGTCGGCGACGGTCGGAGACGTACCGTACAAGCCCGGCACGGTGGCGCAGGCGGCGCTCGGCGCGGCGGTCTCCGGAGCCACCTACATCAAGGTCGGCCTCTACGGCTGCACGACGCCCGACCAGGCCATCGAGGTGATGCGCGGAGTGGTCCGGGCCGTCAAGGAGTTCCGGCCGGACGCGTTCGTCGTCGCCTCGGGCTATGCCGACGCCCACCGGATCGGCTGCGTGAGCCCGCTCGCGCTGCCCGACATCGCCCGCCGTTCCGGTTCCGACGCGGCCATGCTGGACACCGCGATCAAGGACGGGACCCGGCTGTTCGACCACGTGCCGCCCGAGGCCTGCGGGGAGTTCGTCCGGCTGGCCCACGACGCCGGGCTCCTCGCCGCACTCGCGGGCAGCGTGAAGCGGGAGGATCTCGCCATGCTGACGCGTATCGGAACGGACATCGTGGGCGTACGCGGGGCGGTCTGCGAAGGGGGCGACCGCAACTCCGGGAGGATCCAGCCGCAGCTGGTGGCCGCATTCCGGGCGGAGATGGACCGGCACGCCCGGGAGTACGCGGCGACCCCGGCCGCGAGCTGACCGCCGGCGTGGCGCCCTGTCAGCTCGGCCCGGACCCTGCGTCCCACGGTGAGCGCTTCACCGTGCTCGACCCGGCGACGGGCGAGGCCTTCGACGATGCTCCCGACCAGCGGGCCCAGGAGCTGGACGCGGTGGTCCGCCGCGCGCACGAGGCCTGGCGGAGCTGGCGGGCCGACCCTGCCGCCCGCGCCGCCGCCCTGCTGGCGGCGGCCGACGCCGTGGAGGCGGCCGGGGCGGAGCTCGCTCCCCTGCTCACCCGTGAGCAGGGAAAACCCCTTGCCGAGTCGTACGCGGAGATCGCCCGCACGGCGGCCCGGCTGCGCCACTTCGCCGCATCGGCCCCAGAAATCCAGACGATCGCGGACGGCCGGGCCGTGCACAGCGAGATCCGCTGGCGGTCGCTCGGACCCGTCGCCGCCATCGTCCCGTGGAACTTCCCGCTCCAGCTCGCGTCGGCGAAGTTCGCGCCCGCGCTCGCCGCGGGCAACACGGTGGTGCTCAAGCCGTCCCCCTTCACGCCGCTGGCCACCCGGCTGCTGGGATCCGTCCTGTCCGCCGCCCTGCCCGAGGGCGTGCTGACGATCGTCACCGGCCGCGAACCCCTCGGCGCGCTGCTCGCGTCGCACCCGGGGATCCGCCATGTGACCTTCACGGGCTCGGTCCCCACCGGGCGGGCCGTCGCGGCGGGCGCGGCGTCCGGCCTCACCCGGGTCACCCTGGAGCTGGGCGGGAACGACGCCGCGATCCTGCTGGACGACGTGGACGTGGAGCGGATCGCGGACCGGCTGTTCTGGGCGGCGTTCCGCAACTGCGGGCAGGTCTGCATGGCGGTCAAGCGCGTCTACGCCCCAGCCCGTCTCCACGCCCAGGTCGTGGAGGCCCTCGCGGAACGGGCGAAGGCGGTCGTCGTCGGAGCAGGCCTCGATCCGGGTACGGAGCTGGGGCCGCTCAACAACGCCGCCCAGTTGGCCCGCGTGGAGCGCTGCACGACCAGGGCCCTCGCGGACGGGGCGCGGGCCGTGGCCGGCGGCCACCGGCTGGACCGGCCGGGCTACTTCCACGCGCCGACCGTCCTGGCCGATGTCCCGCCCGACAGCGCGGTGGTGACGGAGGAGCAGTTCGGTCCGGTCCTGCCGGTGCTGTCGTACGGGAGCATCGACGAAGCCGTCGAGGCGGCCAACGCCACGAGCTTCGGGCTGGGCGGCTCGGTGTGGGGCACCGACCTGGACCGGGCCGAGGCGGTGGCCGGCCGCCTGGAGTGCGGGACGGCGTGGATCAACCACCACGCCGAACTCTCCCTCGCCCAGCCCTTCGCCGGCATCAAGGACAGCGGCGTCGGCGTCGCGGGCGGGCCGTGGGGGCTCTACGGAAACCTCAGCCCCTTTGTCGTACACCGCCCCCAGGAGGCCTGACCATGAGGTTCGGTGCGGCGGTACTGCGCTCGTACGAGGCCCCGTTCGCCGTCGAGGAGGTGATCCTGAACGCGGGCCCGGCCGACGGCGAGATCCTGGTCCGCATCGCGGGCTGCGGCATGTGCCGGACCGATCTCGCCGTCCGGCGCTCGGCGGGCCGCTCACCCCTGCCGGCGGTGCTCGGCCACGAGGGGGCCGGAGTGGTGGTGGAGACGGGCGGCCCGGACCCGGGCCTGAGCCCCGGTGACCACGTCGTGCTGAGCTTCGACTCCTGCGGACACTGCCGGAGCTGCCTGGGCGCGGCCCCCGCCTACTGTGACCGGTTCGCCGCGCTCAACCTCTTCGGGGGCCGCGTCGAGAACGCGGACCGGTTCACCGACGCGGCCGGGGGCACTTTGGCCCCTCGGTGGTTCGGCCAGTCCTCGTTCGCGGAGTACGCGATGGTCCCCGCCCGCAGCGCCGTACGGGTCGACCCCTCGCTCCCCCTCGAACTGCTCGGGCCGCTCGGCTGCGGATTCCTCACCGGGGCCGGAGCGGTCCTCAACTCCTTCGGCGCGGGCCCCGGCGACACCGTCGCGGTCTTCGGCGCCGGAGCGGTGGGCCTGGCCGCGGTCATGGCGGCGACCGCCGCCGGGGCCGTCGCCGTGGCGGTCGACCGGCACCCCGAACGGCTGGCGCTCGCGGAGAAGCTGAGCGCGACCCCGCTGCACGCCGCCTCGGGCGACCTGCCCGGCCGCGTCCAGCGGCTGACCGACGGCGGCGCGCAGTACGCCCTCGACACCACGGGCGACGCCCGGCTGATCAACGACGCGCTCCGGTCGCTGCGCCCGAGAGGCCACCTCGGCCTGGTGGCCCGGCTGCACACCGATCTCCCGCTGGGGCCGGGGGCCCTGGACCGGGGCCGGAGGATCTCCCACATCTGCGAGGGGGACGCCGTCCCGGCCCTGATGGTCCCCCGGCTGACCGGGCTGTGGCAGGCCGGGCGGTTCCCCTTCGACCAGCTGATCCGCACGTACCCGCTCACCGACATCGACGAGGCCGAAGCCGACTGCGAGGCGGGCCGCGTGGTGAAGCCGGTCCTGATCCCGTAAGGCCCGCGAATTCCGCGTACCGGAGTTCCCGTACCGCGCCTACCGCGCGCCGTACCGAAGGAGTGCACATGGTCGACACAGCGCATCGGAACACCGACGGCACCGGTGTGGAGGGCGTGGCAGGAGGGGTCGGTGTGACCGCTCTCCTGGTCGCGGCGGCGCGGGCCATCGAGACCCACCGCCCCGACAGCCTGGCCCGGGACGTCTTCGCGGAGCACTTCGTGCGCACGGCCCCGGCCTCCACGGGCTGGCCGGTCCACCCGGGGGAGGTCCCGGAGGGGGACGCGAACCCGCTGTGGGGACGGTTCGCCCGGTACTTCGGGCTGCGGACGCGGGTTCTCGACGACTTCCTCCTCCGGTCGGTCCACGCGCAGAACGCCCGCCAAGTGGTCCTGCTCGGGGCGGGTTTGGACGCGCGTGCGTTCCGGCTCGACTGGCCTCCCGGCTGCGTGGTCTTCGAGATCGACCGGGAGGAGGTGCTGGCCTTCAAGCACCGGGTGCTCGGCGGCCTTTCGGCCGCCCCGAAGGCAGCACGCGTCCCGGTCCCGATGGATCTGCGCGCCGACTGGGCCGGCGCTCTGCCCCGCGCCGGCTTCGACCCGGCCGCGCCGAGCGTCTGGCTGGTCGAGGGGCTGCTGTTCTACCTGCCGCCCGCCGCCGAGACCTATCTCATCGACACGGTGGCGGGGCTGAGCGCAGGGGGAAGCGCGCTGGCCTTCGAGGTCAAGCTGGAGAAGGACCTGCTGGAGTACCGCGACAGCACGCTGTACACCTCCACGAGGGACCAGATCGGCATCGACCTGCTGGACCTGTTCGACCTGAATCCCCGCCCCGACTCCGCAGGCCGCTTGGCGGACCGGGGCTGGTCCACCTCGGTCCACACCCCCTTCGACTTCACCCGCCTGCACGGCCGCGGCCCCCTGCCCGAGCCGAACGACGCGCTGGCGGGCAACCGGTGGGTGTTCGCGGACAAGCCGCGTTCCGCCGGTGTCGGAAGCGAGGCGTGAGTTCCGGCAATCGGAGGACTTCTCGCTGCTCGAATCGATGTTTCTCAGCCACGGGGATACGGTGATTACGGATTATTTCAGTGCAAATCGACGTCCCGGCGACCGGGTTTCCGGAGAGCGGAAAACCATCGTCCCCATGGTGCGATCCCAGGAGGAATGATGACCGAGCACGACGCGAGTGGAGCTGAGGGACCGGCGGACGGCGGAGCGGCGGGTACGCCCGGCGTCCACGACGGCGGAGCCGATGGCGGCGCGGACGGCGGAGCCGAAGGGCCCGCCGATGGTGGTGCGGCCGGTACGCCCGGCGTCCACGACGGCGGAGCCGACGGTGGCGCGGACGGCGGGGCCGATGAGGCCGGCAGCCGCTCTTGAGCATGCCCCGCACCGAACTCCAGGATTCCGGCGTCCGCGAGGGCGCCGGAATCCTGGAGTCCCGCCTGACCAGGCTCAGCCGGGAGGAATTCGCTCGTGACGTCTGGGCCCGGACAGCGGCGCTGACGCGCGAGGCGAGCGATTTCTCCGATGTCCTCTCCACGTCCGCCGTGGACGAGCTGATCTCCCGCCGCGGGTTGCGTACGCCGTTCCTCCGCGTCGCCAAGGACGGAGCCACGCTTCCTTCCTCGTCCTTCACGGCGCCCGCGGGGGTCGGGGCCACCGTCGCCGATCAGCTCGACGACACCGCCCTGTGGCGTGCGTTCGCGGACGGTGCCACGCTCGTTCTGCAGGCGCTGCACCGCACCTGGGAGCCGGTGGCGGACCTGGTCTCCGGACTGAGTACCGAGCTGGGTCATCCCGTACAGGCGAACGCCTATGTCACCCCGCCGCAGAACCGGGGGTTCGACGCGCACTACGACGTGCACGACGTCTTCGTCCTCCAGATCGAGGGGGCGAAACGGTGGGTGATCCACGAGCCGGTGCTGCCGGATCCGTTGCGCGATCAGCCGTGGACCGATCACCGTGCGGCCGTCGCCGACCAGGCCGCGCACGGGACGCCCCACCTGGACACCATGCTCCGTCCCGGCGATGTGCTCTACCTGCCGCGCGGCTGGCTGCACGCGGCGCAGGCCCAGGGAGAGGTCTCGGTCCATCTGACGCTGGGGGTCCACGTCTGGACCCGGTATGCGCTGGCCGAGCAGCTGACCCGGGCCGCCCTCGCGGCGCTGTGCGACGATCCGTCCATGCGGCGCTCCCTTCCCCTGGGGACGAGGGGCCCGGGCGGCGCGGACGGCCCGGACGATGTGGACGGTACGGCCGGCTCGTGCGGTTCGGACGGCGACATGGACCTGGTCCGTGAGCACCTGCTCGCCGCCGTCGCCGAGGCCGACCCCGCCCCGCTGTTCCACCGCGCGCGGCGGTCCCAGGGCCGCCCCGCTCCCCTGGGGCCGGTGGCCCAGCTCACCGCGTTGAACGGCCTCGGAACGACGTCGCCGGTACGGCTGCGTAAGGCACTGGAGCCACGGCTGGAAGGAACGCGGCTGTTCACCCGCGTCGGTCACCTCGACTTCCCGGCGCCCGACCTCGTGCCCGTGGCCCGGCTGCTCGACGGCCAGGTCCGCACCGCCGGCGAGCTCGGCCTCGCTCTCGCCGGGCGGCTGCTGCGGGCGGGCGTGCTGGTGCCCGCGGACCGGTGAGCACGCCGGATCGGTTCTTCTGCGCCGACGCGGCCCGGGCCCGTGACGACGCCTTCGTCGGCACTGCTCCTTTCGGCTCCGCCTGGGTTCTCATCGAGTACCGGCGCGCTTGGCCCGCCAACGGTTTCGACGGCCTCGACCTCGATCCGGAGACCAAGACCCTCGTGTTCACCGCGGCCCGAGCGAGCCGCGCCCGGATCCTCCTCATCCGGCGGCACGGACGCCGCCGCCCCGAGGGGAGCAGCCGGTGGGCGGTACTGCACCACGA
The DNA here is from genome assembly GCA_002551355.1 of Streptomyces sp. man185. Classification (GTDB taxonomy): domain Bacteria; phylum Actinomycetota; class Actinomycetes; order Streptomycetales; family Streptomycetaceae; genus Streptomyces. The sequence goes on from NTHE01000053.1 coordinate 22,622, forward strand.
CAGCTCCGGCGCGCTGCGCCAGCAGTGGGGCAGCTGGCACCGCGACCAGGACCTGGCGCGGATCGTGACCGCCCTGGACTCCCCGGGGATGCCGGGCCTCGCCCCCGTCGTCCTCGTCTGCGCCCACGGCCTGCACGACGCCTGCTGCGCGGTGCGCGGGCGGCCCGTGGGCCAGGCCCTCAGCGCGCGCTGGCCCGACCTGGTGTGGGAGTGCACGCATGTGGGCGGTGACAGGTTCGCGGCCAATGTCGTCGTCGTGCCCGACGGCGTCTACTACGGCAATCTGGACGCCCGGTCGGCGGTCACCGTGGTCGAGGAGCACCTCGCCGACCGTATCCGCGCCGACCACCTGCGGGGCTACACCACCCTCCGCCCGCCGCAGCAGGCAGCGGTGGCCGCGGTGCTCCGGCACTTCGGCCCGGCAGGCAGACACGATCACGCGGTCACCGCGACGGTCCGCGACGACGACGGCTGGCACGTCCGCGTCAGCGGTCGGGCGCCGCACGCCAGGGTGTTCGACATCGAGGTACGGGCCCGGCGCACTCCGGCGCGCCAACTGACCTGCCGCGGACCGGCGAACAGTTCCGCCCTCGTCTATGACGTGACGTCGATCCGCGACTGCTGAGCGACGGCTCGCGCGGCCGGCCGTGACCGCACAGCGCGGCCGGGTCAGGATCAGCTCTCCGGGTGCGGAGTCCTTGAGCAGGAGGCCGCACTGCCGTGACCGAGCGCCCGCAGCACGTTGTCGCCTTCGCCGAACGTCGTCAGGATCAGCGCCCGTACACCCGGCGCTGACCGGCGCAGCTCGGCGAGGACAGCGAGGCCGTATCCCCCGGACCGGCCTCGGTGGCGCGGGCGGTCTCTCAGAACTGGTGCGGGAGTTCAGGCGCCCGGACCTCGGGGTCCTCCGGGCCCGCCGGCGACCACTGTGCCCCGTCGAACGCGGCGACGGTCCTGTCGCTGCCGGGAACGGCCCTCACCAGCCGGGCGCTGACGAATTCCCCGTCCTGCGGGACGGGAAGCCCGAGCTGACGGGCGATGTTCTGGTGGGCCCGGTAGTGGCTCAGGATGATGATCCCTTCGTCCCGGAGCAGGGTGCGAGCTCCGCGAACCCGCTTCCCGTAGTCGCTCTGCCGGGCGACGGTACCCACCGTGTTCCGGCTGATCCGGCGGTGCTGCACCCGCCGGAACAGCTCGTTGACGCGGCGCTGGCCGGACGAATGGCGGAGGACTGCTTCGCGGTCCTCGGCGGGCAGGTGCAGCAGGGTGTTCTCCAGAAGCGCCGCGTCGCGCCAGAGCCAGACGATCTTGTCGCGGTGGGCCCGCATGATCGTGAACTTCCCGTCCCGGTTCGTACCGGAGTTGAGCCGTTCCCGGTGCACGCGCATCAGGCCGACGCTCCAGCGGCCCTCGTAGTCGTCCGCGCAGACCAGGAGGCACAGGTGGTTCTCGGTCTCCGGCGGGATCATCCAGCTGCCCACTCGCTGTGAGTAGACGCAGTCCACCTCCACCCCGGCGATCCGGTAGTCCATCAGGTCCCCGTCGGGGAACGCGAACTCACGCTGAATGGCGATCTCCACGCGGGTCCCGATGTGGGTCTTCTCCGTCTTGAAGAGCTGCGCCCAGTCGTAGCGGCCGGTCCGGGGCCCGTCGAGCACGGAGTCGATGGTGTCCCGCAGTACACGCCCCAGACGGCCGCCGTCCGGGTCCAGAGTCCGTACGGCGTCGGCGACCGCGCTCAGCTCCGCGTCCTGCACACCCACGCCGTCGAGCCTCGCCATCGCCTCCATGTCACTCGGCCGGTCCAGGGGCTCGACGGCCAGCAGATCGGTGACGAGCCGGTCGAACTCGGCGGACAAGCCCGAACGGAGCTCCGACCGAGGATGCTCCGACTGACGGTGCGGTGTGCGGTGCACCCACGCGTTGCGCACGGCACGGGAGTCCAGGGCCGGGGCGGACCCGGTGGCCATCGCATGGAGCAGACAGCCCAGCGCGTACAGGTCGCTGCGCTCGTCGGCGACGCGCCCGAAGAGCTCCTCGGGCGATCGGTAGGCGGGCAGGGGGCCGGACGGATCGTCGGCCCACCGCCGGTGCTCGTCCCGGTCGAGGGCAGGCAAGCCGTGGGCGCCCAGGCCGGGGTCGGTGACGAACACCCGCCCGTCGCCACGCGCCACCAGGGTCGCCGGACTCAGGTCCAGGTGGGCCACACCGTTCAGGTGGAGCTTGGCGAGTGTCCTGATGATCTGTGCACCGGTCGCCTTGATCTCTTCCAAGGACATGGGCCCGGCGGCCGGACTCAGCAACTGTTTGGAGTCCTCCCCGTCGACGAGCCCCGTCACCACATAGGGCCGGCTGTCGTGGAATCCGAAATCCTCGACGCGCGCCAGCCCTTGGATCCCGAGCGCCGCCAGCCGCTCCGCGTCGACGCGGAAGCCGTACCTCCTGGCGGGATCCGTGATCGGTGCGTGAAAGAGCTTGAGGGTCACCTGCCGCTCCCGCCGCTCGTCCTTCGCCCGCCAGAGGTCGGCCGTCGGTCCGGCGTGACGTCGCATGACCAGCCGGTAGCGTCCATCCACGAGGGCGCTCGGGTCACCGGCGGAGGTGCTCGCGTCATCCTGGTCCGGGCCCGCGTTCGAGCGCCCGCCCAGTCTCCGTACCGTCTCCTCGGTCACCACCCCCAGAGGCTCCCCGCCCGGGCGCCCCTCGGCCTCGTCCATGTCTCCGGTCGACACCACGACGGGGAACTCCCCCGGCCTGGACCCGGCATGCTGCTGGATGACGGCACCGATGCGCACGGCCGTCGAGCGGGGCAGGGCGCGCGACAGCACCCCACGCACACCGGGGCGGAACACGTAGTGGCCCGAGGAGGCCGGCTCCCCGGGGGCTGTCGTGAGCAGTCCGCTGAGGATGACCTCCGCCAGATGCTGGGGTTCGGGCCGCTGCTCCGTGGCAGCCTGGACCAGCCGCATCACGGGAAGACTCAGTTCGCCCGCGGCCAGGTGGGCTGCCAGACGGAGCGCCTGGGGTGAGGCGTGGGCGCGGAAGTCGAGGACACGTTCCTCGGGCGACAACGGCTCGACCGCTCCGCCTCCGGATTCGGGCACCGTGGCCGACGGGTCGGCGGCCGGCATCGCGACCACCCCCGGCACCTCGGTTCCCGGGGCCCCCGCCACGAGGTCCGCCCAGTGCCCGAACCAGCGGCCGGAGGGTTCCAGCAGCGGCAGCGGCAGTCCTGCGTGCTCCTCCCCCGACGGGTCGTACGGGGTGAACCGCATCGCGGAGTTGGCGGCAGCCGGTCCGCCCGACGTCAGCAGACCCGCCGTGCCGGGCAGTGCGGTGCGCCTCCAGAGCCGCTCCGGGAGGGGCTGGACGACGGCCACCGGCATCGTGCGCGCCCAACGGTCCAGGACGCGGTACCAGTGCGCGGTCGAAGCGTGACCGGGATACCAGTGAGGGCCGCTGCAGTCGCTGAGGACCAGCGCCGCGGCGCGACCGTCTCGTGGCGGCAGAGCGGCCGGGCGGCCGCCGGGGCTCTGACGCAGCCGGCCGTCCTGGGTGAGCACCAGCAGCGTGATCCCGCGGAAGGCGCCCGTCTGGCTCAGGACCCGGTGGAGTTCTCGCCACAACGGTCGCCAGACAGGCATCGTCGGCCCCGCGTCGTACACCAGGTAGAGGGTCAGCCAGCGCTCGGGCTTCGCCCGCAGTACGGGCAGCCACGTGCCGGGAAGCGCGCCCAGGCCGGCGATGCGCCGGGCCGTGCTGTGCTCGTCCAGCTCCGTGGCCAGGCTCGAAGGCACCTGACGCCGCAACGGCCGCAGGGCGCGCTGGAGCGGCAGCGGGTGGGCCAGCATGGGCGGCAGTGGCGCCAGCAGCGACCGGGACGAGCCGTCGTCCGACGACGCGCCGTCGGACCGATGCGCCGGCGTGAGGCGCTGACCGGCCGGCGCTCGGGGCGGCTCGGGGCCGGTGGCGAGGCCCTTGGGTCCGGCGGGCGAGGAGGTGGGTGCTTCGGGCGCCGGCTCCTCGGAAGGTGGCCGCGCGGGCTGCGCGGGCGCGCCGCTGCGGCTCGCCAGCCAGATCAGCTCGGCGAGCTCCCTCGCGTTCGCTCCGTGTCCGCTCGCCCGGTCGAGGATGTCGAGGAGACGCTTCAGCTCGGAGGGGGTGGACGGGTGTGCCGGGTCAGAAATCATGGAACTCCGCGACCGGGCCGAGATGGGTCATGAGGCTGGCGGCCAGCGCCTCGCGGGACTCGGCCGACAGGCCGGGTACACGGGACAGGTAGATGGCGTTGAGCAGCTGGTCGGTCGCCAGTTCGCCCTGGCTGCCGCGCTCCAGGAACATCGAGATCAGCCGCGTCGTCTCCCCGTCCGGCTCTCCGAGGTGCGCTCGTACGATCGCTTCCAGCTGGTCCGGTTCGGGCCGGCGGAGGTGCAGGGGGACGCACCGGCGCAGGAAGGCGGCGGGGAACTCCCGCTCGCCGTTGCTGGTGAGCACGATGAAGGGGAAGGCGCGGCAGCGCACGAGCCCCCGGTCGACCGTGACTCGGGTCTCGCGGTCCGCGGCCATCAGCTGTGCCGCGGGGGTCCGTTCGGCGGCCCGGACCAGCTCGGGGATCTCGTACTGCCCCTCCTCCAGCACGTTGAGCAGGTCGTTCGGCAGGTCGAGGTCGCTCTTGTCGATCTCGTCGATCAGCAGGACGCGGGGCCGCTCGAAGGGGAGCAGCGCGGTGCCCAGCGGCCCGAGTCGCAGATGGTCTTCGAGGGCGTCCCCGGCGGGGGTCCCGTCGTCGTCCCCGCTCGACGGCCTGCGCCCCGCACTCTTGCCGGCGGCGTAGAGGCGGGCCATCGGGTCGTACTGGTACAGGCCGTCCTGGAGGGTGCTGCGGCTGGTGATGTTCCAGCGCAGTACGGGTCCCAGTTTCAGCTCTCGCGCCACGGCGTAGGGCAGGGACGACTTGCCGCTGCCGGGCGGGCCGGTGATGAGCAGCGGCCTGCGCAGAACCAGGGCCGCGTTGACCAGTTCGACGCTTTCCGGGGTCGCCCGATAGGTACCCGCCCGGTGTTGTCGGTCGCGGGACACGGTGTCGTCCTCGCACGCCGGGGAGAGCAGTGCGGGTCCACCGTCGAAGGCCCGCCACGGTGGCGGGTCGGGCAGCTGGGTCACACGGTCGTGCGGTTCCTCGGTACCGGTGTACACGGGCCACAGGGGCATGGAGGTTCTCCAGATCGTTCGACTGCCGCTCAACGGACCGGGGATCGCGGATAGATGTTCGCTTCCGGGAACCATCGCGGGTCCTCCCAGACGAGGACCAGGCCGGTGGCCCAGTGCGGTTGTGGTTTCTCGGCGAGAAACGCCTCCCGCCGCAGGTCACGAACGTGACGCGGGAGTTCTGCCAGAGGTACGGACGCCAGCCCCGCCTCCAGGGCGTCGAGGAAGCGGGCACCGGTGCAGGAGTGCCCGGCCGGGGCGTCCGCGTCGTGCGGGCCCGAGCAGCCTTCCCGCGACCAGACGATGACGGGCGCCGCCGCGTTCAGGCCCGCCTGCAGCAGCTCGCGCGCCTGCTCGGTGAGGGGGTGCGCGCCGTATCCGACGGCGGCTCCGAGCCCCTGCAGCCGTACGGTGAGCTTGGCGGGGTCCGAGGGGCTGTCGCACTCGACGCGGTGCCAGGCGGTGCCGCCCGAACGACGGTCGAGCGTCTGCCAGACCTTCTCCAGCTTGAACTGGAGCCTGGACTGGCGGCGTCGGCCCAGGTCCATCAGCACGACCGGCGAGAAGCATCCCAGCGGAGCCGCGTCGTCCGCGCTGGTGCGCCACTCGTCGACGGGTTCGCCGAGCCAGTCCCCGGGCAGCGCGAAGGCGATGAGTTCCTCGCCCTCTGGATCGATCCGCCCGAAGGCCTGGTCGAGGTGTTCCCTCACGCACTCCTGCGCGTGCTGCCGGGCGACGGTGCTGCTGGCGACGAGCTGCGCCCGCCCGTCACGGACGGCATAGACCGAGACGAGATACACATCGCGGTCGGCGCCGCTGTGCTCGATCTCGACGAGGATCGGGGACCAGGTAGTACCCCCGACCGGCGTCGGGCGCGCCCGCGCGGAAGCCTGGAGGACGGTTCCGGCCCGGTGGTCTCCGGCCCACGCGTGCAGCGCGTGCCGGACGGCTTGGTCCTCCGTCCGCTCGGCAAGATGGACGGCGAAGTCCGCCCAGGGCGCGGTGCCCGGTGCGGGTTCGACCTCCGTCAGCAGGAACCAGGCCACGTCCCACAGGGAGAGGAATCCCCCGGCGGGCGGCAGTGGCGGCAGCGCGGCCAGCGGCTCCATGACACTCCGGTACGTGGCTTCCGGGGCGCCGTGATCCCCGCATCCGAGGACGAGGTCGCGCAGGCGGGACACGGATTCCCGGCTGTGGTCGGGTACGGGTACCAGCTCGGCTGCGCCCGGCCAGCGCCGGACGAGTGCGCGGGCGGGGAGCATCCTTCCACCGCCGCCCGCCGCATACCTGGCCGTGACCATGCCCACGACCTCGCCCGTGTCCTCCCGGACCACGGCCGCACCGCTGAAGCCCTCCTCCAGGGGCGGGCCGTGGCCCGTCCAGGCCTCCAGTTGCAGCCACTCCCCCGCGATCAACTGGTCGCTGGTGCTCCGGAACTCGCCGAGAATCCCCTCGTCGTACCCGCGCGGAAAGCCGTACGCGGTCAGCCTGACCGCCTGTTGGACGAACGGTGTGTGCACGGCGGCGAACCGGGCCGGTGCCACCCCCACGGGGCGTTCGAGCTCGAGCACGGCGACGTCGCCGCGGTCCTCACCGGTTCCGCACCATTCGCCCGCGGCGATCACGGTCGCCCCGAGCGGGCCGAGGTCCGGGTACTGGGCGAAGACCACCTCGACGCGATCCGCGCCTTCCACGACGTGCGCGCAGGTCATCACGTGGCGCTCGGTCACCAGGAACCCGGAACCGACGCCGCTGCCGAGGACCCGCACCTGCCAGGACTGGGAACTCATCAGCCTGCCGGGGTTCCCCCAGCGGCCGCCGGAGTCCAACTCAGCTTCACCACGAGGTGACCCTCCATGGAGGTCTTGGCGATCACCGCGCCCGCCTCGGCGGTGAGCTTCACGCCGAACTCGATCTCGACGGTGTCGGGCTTGAGTTCGCCGTCCCGGAACACGCGCAGTGCCGACTCGGCCGCGGTGTGAATGCTCTCCAGCGCCCCGTCGAACGTCTGTCCCGCCTGCCGCAGCACGCCGTCCCCACGGGAGACCGGCCGGGCACCGCGGCTCTCGTCCTCGACGGCGACCACGACGGAAGCGCCACTGTCCGTCGCGAACTCGACCAGTTCGTCCATGTTTCCCCCGTGCCCCGTGCGCTATTGCCACACCATCCTATAGACCCGCGGGACCCCGCCCCGGTCAGGCGCAGGCCGGGCACAATCCACGGTAGGTGATCTCCACCGCGCCGACGGCGAACCCGAACCGCTCCTCCTCGGGCAGGTCGCCGAGGGCATCGCCCGCCGGGTGGACGTCGCGGACCGTGCCGCAGCCGGAGCAGACCAGGTGCTGGTGGGGGCGGCGCGCGTTCGGGTCGTAGCGCTTGGCCCGGCCCACGGTGGAGACCTCCAGCACCTCGCCGAGCGAGACGAGCTCGCCCAGCGTGTTGTAGACGGTCGCGCGGGAGATCTCGGGCAGGCGTGCGGCGGCCCGCAGATGCACCTCGTCGGCCGTCAGGTGCACATGGTCGCCGTCGAGGACCTCCGCGACGACACGCCGCTGCGAGGTCAGACGCCAGTCACGGCCCCGCAGCCGTCGAAGGAGGTCGCTCATCCCGTTTCACCTGCTCCGCTCGGTGGAGGGGGCGGGCGGCTCGCGCGAAGATGCCGGCGACGCCGCGCCCCGTCGTTATGGTTTTAGCCTGCTTCTTGACTTGGACGAAGTCCATCGTAGGATCGATCCCGGCGACATCCAAGAGACAGGAAGACTCCGGTACGGCAGCAGAGACACGCGGCGGGACACCACCGGTCGACCGCGCAGTGCCGCCCGCCGGCCCAGCGCCGTCGTCGTTGCACCGCCCGGAGCGTCCGGCCCGGTGGGCGTGAGGCGCTCGGGCGGCCCGCGACGGGACCCGAAACCAGCGTGCCCCTTCTGTACGGCCCGAATCCTCCTCCCCCGTTCAGCGCCCCACGACCCGCCGGGTCCGGAAGGATTGCCCCATGACCGAGAACCACGAGTCTCACGTCTTCGACCCCGTCACCCCGGATTCGCCCGAGACGGCCGTCCCCGAGAAGCCCGAGGCGCAGGCGAGCGGCTGCCCCGTGGCCCACGGCCGCGCGCCGCACCCCACGCAGGGCGGCGGGAACCGCCAGTGGTGGCCGGACCGCCTCAACCTGAAGATCCTCGCCAAGAACCCCGCCGTGGCGAACCCGCTGGGTGCGGAGTTCGACTACGCGGCCGCGTTCGAGGCGCTCGACCTGCCCGCCGTGAAGCGGGACATCGCCGAGGTGCTCACCACCTCGCAGGACTGGTGGCCGGCCGACTTCGGCAACTACGGGCCGCTGATGATCCGGATGGCCTGGCACAGCGCCGGCACGTACCGCATCAGCGACGGCCGCGGTGGCGCGGGCGCCGGTCAGCAGCGCTTCGCCCCGCTGAACAGCTGGCCGGACAACGGCAACCTGGACAAGGCCCGCCGTCTGCTGTGGCCGGTCAAGAAGAAGTACGGCCAGGCGCTGTCCTGGGCCGACCTGCTGATCCTCACCGGCAACGTCGCCCTGGAGACCATGGGCCTGAAGACCTTCGGTTTCGCCGGCGGCCGCGAGGACGTCTGGGAGTCGGAGGAGGACGTCTACTGGGGCCCGGAGACCACCTGGCTGGACGACGAGCGCTACACGGGTGACCGCGAGCTGGAGAACCCGCTCGGCGCGGTCCAGATGGGCCTGATCTACGTCAACCCCGAGGGCCCCAACGGCAACCCGGACCCGATCGCGGCGGCCCGCGACATCCGCGAGACCTTCCGCCGGATGGCGATGAACGACGAGGAGACCGTCGCCCTCATCGCCGGTGGCCACACCTTCGGCAAGACGCACGGCGCGGGCCCGGCCGAGAGCGTCGGCGCGGACCCCGAGGGCGCCCCGCTGGAGGAGCAGGGCCTCGGCTGGCGCAACTCGTACAAGTCGGGCAAGGGCGGGGACGCCATCACCAGCGGTCTGGAGGTGACCTGGACCAGCACCCCGACGACGTGGGGCAACGAGTTCTTCCACAACCTCTTCTCCTACGAGTACGAGCTGACCAAGTCCCCGGCCGGTGCGCACCAGTGGATCGCCAAGGACGCCGAGGCGACCATCCCGCACGCGCACGACGCGTCGAAGAAGCAGAAGCCGCAGATGCTCACCACCGACCTGTCGCTGCGCTTCGACCCGGCGTACGAGCAGATCTCGCGCCGCTTCCACGAGAACCCGGAGGAGTTCGCGGACGCCTTCGCGCGCGCCTGGTACAAGCTGACGCACCGCGACATGGGTCCGATCCAGCGCTACCTGGGCGCCGAGGTGCCCTCCGAGGTGCTGCTGTGGCAGGACCCGCTGCCCGCGCGCACCGGCGAGGTGCTGGGCGCCGCGGAGATCGCCGCGCTCAAGGAGCAGGTGCTGGCCACGGACCTCACGGTGGCGCAGCTGGTCTCGGCCGCCTGGGCCTCGGCCGCGTCCTTCCGCGGCAGCGACAAGCGTGGCGGCGCCAACGGCGCCCGGATCCGTCTGGAGCCGCAGCGCGGCTGGGAGGCGAACGACCCGGACGAGCTGGCCCAGGTCCTGCGCGCGCTGGAAGGGATCCAGGAGTCCTTCAACGCCAAGGGCGGCAAGCAGGTCTCGCTGGCCGACCTGATCGTCCTCGCGGGCAGCGCGGCCGTCGAGCAGGCTGCCGCGGACGCCGGTGTCGAGGTGCAGGTGCCGTTCACCCCGGGCCGGGTGGACGCCACGCAGGAGCAGACGGACGTCGAGTCCTTCGCCGCTCTGGAGCCCGCGTACGACGGCTTCCGCAACTACGCCGGCAAGGCCGCACGCCTGCCCGCCGAGTACCTGCTCCTGGACCGGGCGAACCTGCTGACGCTGAGCGCCCCGGAGACCACCGTCCTGGTCGGCGGTCTGCGCGTGCTGGGCGCCAACTCCGGCGGCTCGAAGCACGGCGTCCTCACGGAACGCCCGGGCACGCTGACCAACGACTTCTTCGTGAACCTGCTCGACCTGGGGCTCACCTGGAAGTCGACGTCGTCGACGCAGGACGAGTTCGAGGCCCGCGACGCGAGCGGCCGGGTCAAGTGGACCGGTACCCGCGCCGACCTGGTCTTCGGCTCCAACTCCGAGCTCCGTGCCCTCGCCGAGGTCTACGCGAGCGACGACGCGCGGCAGAAGTTCGTTACGGACTTCGTCGCCGCCTGGACCAAGGTCATGGACCTCGACCGCTACGACCTGGTCTGACAGCTCCCGGCCACCCCCGATCCGGGCGTGGCCGGCATGCTCCGGTGGTGGGGCCGGTGCGCGTACGCGCACCGGCCCCACCACCGGTTCCGGCCGGAACCGGACTCGCGTCGGTGAGCCGTCCGCACGGTTCGCGCCGCCGGCCGGCAGGGAAAGGGACCACCGCGGCGGTGTCGGTGCGCTGAAGTATTCTTCCGGCCACCACGCACCGACACGGAGGATCAGAAGCGTTGACCAGCCCGTCCGCGTTCCCGCTGCCCTTTCACGGATCCCGTTCCCTGGCGTTCGCGACGCCGCGGACACTGCGGGAACTCCGGATGATGCAGTGCAGCGAACGAGAGTTCTCCCTCTGCGAGCACTGAACCCGTCGGATTCTCGGACCGATGACGAGCGGAGCCGGTCCATCGCCGCGGGGCAGCCCGGCCCGCACCTGTAGCCCTGTCCCCGTGGAGGCCGCCCTGATCTGCCGGGCCACCGCAGTCGGGCGCCGGTGGGCGGCTCGATACCCTCGGTCGGGGGGACACGGGAGCCTGGAGGCGTTGGTGGGACTGCGGGACCGGATCGCGGCGGAACTCTCGGCGGCCTTGCACGGCGGGGACCTCAGGCTGGAGCGGTACGCGGTGCCGCTCGGCGATCCGGGGTTGTTCGGGATCACTCCGGAGGACCCGGTGTGGCGGGTGCACGGGCAGGTCACCGGGATGCTCACCGGCGGGTTCGCCGCCCTCATGCTCCAGTCGCTGCATCCGCTGGCCATGGCCGGGGTGGACCAGCACTCCGACTTCCGCGCCGATCCGGTCGGGCGGCTGAACGGGACCGTACGGTTCGTCACCACGACCACCTTCGGCTCCTCGCCCGCCGCCCGCGAGGTCATCGGTCTCGTCCGGCGCATCCACACCCGGGTGCACGGCACCGCCCCCGACGGCAGGCCGTACCGTGCCGACGATCCCGATCTGCTCACCTGGGTGCACACCGCCGAGGTGCGCAGCTTCCTCGCCGGCCACCAGGCCTACGCGCCCCGGGCGCACCGGCTGACCCGCGCCGAGTGCGACGCCTACTACCGCCAGGCCGCCCCCGTGGCGGAGGAGTTGGGAGCGCGGGACGTGCCGCGTACCTCTGACGAAGTGGAGAGCTATCTGACCCGTATGCGCCCCCGACTCCACGCCACCCCGGCCGCGCTGGACTCGGTGCGCTTCCTCCGCGCCTTCGGACGCACGCCCCGGGAGCGGCTGGCCGTCCGCGTGCTCACGAACGCCTCGATCGGGATCCTCCCGGACTGGGCCCGGACCGAGCTCGGCATCCGCCGCCCGTCCCCCGTCCGGACCTGCTGGGACCGGCCCCTGGCGACGGCCGTCGGACGCACCCTGGAATGGGGGCTCGGCCCCTCCGAGATCCAGGCGGCAGCACGGGGGCGGCTTGCGGGGGCGCGGAAGGCGTGACGAGGATGCAGGCCCCGTGTCGTACGAGCCCCGGGCGGACGGCGGGTCAGCGGATCAGCGGAGTCCGGCGAAGAGATCCTTCTCGGGTACAGCCGCGCCGGTGGTGTCCTTGACCCGTACGAAGGTCTCCACGCCCATCAACTCGCCGAACCTCTCCTTGCCCATCCGCAGGAAGAAGATGTTCTCGCCCTGACTGGCGTGCGCGGCCAGCGCGTCGAACTTCTGATCACTGAACGCGGTGGTGTCCACCCATGTGGTGACTTCATCGTCGGGGAGGCCGATCTCGGCCATGGCGGCGGCCTCGGCAGGATCCGGCTCCGGCATGCCCTCCTGGGACTCGCTCATGATCTCCCCGAATCGCCGCATCATCGAGTGGGGCATCGTCGTCCAGTACACCTTCGGCGTCAGCGTCGTCATCTCCAGCGCCGCCATCGTGATGCGGTGGGCCTGGATGTGGTCGGGATGGCCGTAGAAGCCGTTCTCGTCGTAGGTGACGACCACATCGGGCCGATAGTGCCGCATGAGTTCCGCAAGCCGGGCGGCACCCTTCTCCACCGGGGTCTGCCAGAAGGATCCGGGAGCGTCGTTGCTCGGCCAGCCGATCATCCCGGAGTCCGCGTAGTCCAGCGTCTCCAGATGGCTCACCCGCAGAACGTCACAGCTCGCCTTGAGCTCCTCACGTCGCATCGAGGCGACGGCCGCCGGATCGTGCCCGGGGTCGCCCGGCTTGACGCCCCCCGGCCCGTCACCGCAACCGCCGTCGGTACAGGTCACGAGAACCGTGCGGATGCCTTCCGCCGCGTACCGCGCGAGCACCCCTCCGGTCCCCGTGGCCTCGTCGTCGGGGTGGGCGTGCACTGCCATGAGGGTCAAGGGCCGGTCGGTCATGAAAAGTCCTCCTGCGAAGATACGTGGTGGTCCGAGTTCGCGGCGGGCATACCGCGATTCCAGGGCTCAGGCCCTGACCGGGCCGACGCCCTGGCGGACTCCGTGTTCCCCGTCCGCACGACGTCGGCCCCTCGATCCATGCAACCGTGCCGACCTGGCCTGCTGTTCCCGACGCGGGCAGTCGGTCCCTGACGAAAGCAGGGTCGGCGGCCGAAATCCACCTGCCAGAGTGTTGACGGTGTACACATTGCGACGCTACGTTCATGCGGCGGTCCCGTCGCCGCCCCCTCCCCCGCCCAGGAGACGAAGCCGTACATGGACTCTCCCATCGCCACCGTCATGCTCCCGCTCGCCCTCGCCGTCATCATGTTCGGACTGGGCCTGTCCCTGACCGCCGACGACTTCCGGCGGGTACGTCGGCATCCACGCGCCGTCGTCGTAGCGCTGCTCTGCCAGGCGGTGCTGCTGCCCGCCGCGTGTTTCGGCCTGGTCGTCGCCTTCGACCTCTCCCCCGAACTCGCCGTCGGCATGATGCTGCTGGCCGCTTCTCCCGGTGGGACGACGGCCAACCTCTTCAGCCATCTCTTCGGCGGCGACGTGGCGTTGAACGTCACACTCACGGCGATCAACGCGGTCGTGGCGCTCGTGACGCTGCCGGTCATCGCGAACTTCGCCCTGCTCCACTTCGAGCCGGGGATCGGGGAGGACGGTCTCGGGCTGCAGTTCGGCAAGGTGCTCCAGGTCTTCGCCCTGGTGCTCGCGCCGGTCGTGATCGGTCTGATCGTGCGCCGGCGCTCGGAGGCGTTCGCGCGCCGCATGGACCGGCCGGTACGTCTGCTGTCGGTCGTCGTCCTCGTCGCGGTGATCATCGGCGCGGTGCTCGCCGAGCGGAGCGACATCGCCGACTATCTCGCGGACGCGGGGCCCGTGGCGCTGCTCTTCTGCGTGCTGAGCCTGGCCACGGGATACTTCGTGCCGCGCCTGGCGCGCGTCGAGAAGCGACAGGCGATCGCCTGTTCGATGGAGATCGGGGTGCACAACAGCGCCGTCGCGATGACGCTGGCGATCAGCGTGCTCGGCAGCGTCAGCCTGGCCGTGCCCGCGGCCGTCTACGGCGTACTCGCCTATCCCGTCGCGGCGCTCGCCGGGCTGCTGATGACCCGCGTGGGCACCCGACGCCCCGCCGAGGAAGCCGCGCCGGTGGGCTGACCGGCGCGGGCTCGGGGTCATGACAGGTCGCCTCAGCCGTCGTGCAGGGCTGCCTTGAGGGCGTCGACGGCGAGGGTGCGGGCGACGTTCGCGGCGCGGGTGTCGCGCAGGCTGTCCAGCAGGAGGAAGTCGTGGACCATGCCGGCCACCCGGACGGAGGTCACGTCCACGCCGGCCTCGCGCAGCCGGTTGGCGTACTTCTCGCCCTCGTCGCGCAGGACGTCGGCCTCGTCGGTGATGATCAGCGTGGTGGGCAGACCCCGAAGCTGGTCCAGGGAGGCCCGGAGCGGCGCGGCGTACGCCTCGGCACGGTGGGCGGGGTTGCCGATGTAGGCGTCCCAGAACCACTTCATGCCGTCGCGGGTGAGGTAGTAGCCCTCGGCGAACTGGAGGTAGGACGGGGTGTTGAAGTCGGCGTCGGCGACCGGGTACAGCAGGACCTGCGCCTTGAGGTCGATGCCCCCGCGCTCCTTGTTCATCAGCGCGAACACCGCCGACATGCAGCCGCCCACCGACTCGCCGGTGACCGCGATCCGCGAGGTGTCCAGTCCGTGCTCCGCCCCGTGCCTCAGGACCCACTGGCCCACGGCGTAGTTCTGCTCGACCTGGGCGGGGTACTTGGCCTCGGGCGCACGGTCGTAGACGGGGAAGACCCCGGCCGCACCGGCCCCGACGGCGAGTTCGCGGAAGAGGCGGTCGTGGGTCTTGTCGTCGCCGAAGACCCAGCCGGCGCCGTGGATGTAGAACACCACCGGCAGCGGCCCGGAGGACCCTTTGGGCCGGATGATCCGGGTGCGGACCGTGCCCCACTGGCCCGCGTCCACGTCGACCCACTCCTCGTCGACGTCCGGGCGGGGCACGCTCGCATCGCTCTGCAGGCCGAGCAGGATGTCGCGGCCCTTCTCGGGCGGGACCTCGTAGATCCGCGGGTGGGGATCCGTGGCCTCACACAGCTCCTTCGCGGCGGGTTCGAGGTAGGGGGTGATCGGAGGAGGTAGGTCAGCCATGTCAACTCCCTTTCGTGGGCTCACCATTCGCCCTGTCCGCGGCACACCTGTGCGACCTGGTCATGACCCCGCCCGTGCGCCCTGTTCACACAGCCCCATCGACTGCTGGAGCCAGGCACACCCCGGACGGCCATGAGCGATTCCATCCTTCGCGCCCTGTTCGTCCCGCGCAACCGGCACAGATGTCCGTCAGGCACCCATGCCGCAGCGGGCCCGGCGAACGGGATCGAGGGTGACGAGGAGGCGCGTGCGAGGCGACCCCCGAGCTGCTCCGGCGGGTAGCGGTCGCCACGGAAGCCGACAGCACGGTCGCCCGGTGCGAACGCACCCCCCATCCTGAAGGAAGTTCCACGAGCCGGCCATCCTCACCGACGTCACGCCCGACATGACCCCGTACGAGCACGAGACCTTCGGCCCGGTCGTCTCCATCTACACCCACCGGGACGTCGACGAGGCCGTCGCCCCCGCCAACGTCACGTCCTACGGGCTGAACGCCGACGCCTGGTCCCGCAACGGAGCCCGGGGCCGCGCCGTCACCGCCCGGACGGCACGCCGGAACCGTC
This sequence comes from Streptomyces sp. man185, assembly GCA_002551355.1. Classification (GTDB taxonomy): domain Bacteria; phylum Actinomycetota; class Actinomycetes; order Streptomycetales; family Streptomycetaceae; genus Streptomyces. The sequence continues at coordinate 38,181 of NTHE01000053.1, forward strand.
AACGTCAACGAGGCCTTCGCCGCCGCGCGGGGGAGCGTCGACGCCCCGATGGGGGCGGCATGGGCGACTCCGGGCTCGGCCGCCGCCACGGCGCCGAGGGCATCCTCAAGTACACCGAGCCCCGGACCGTCGCCCACCAGCGCATCCAGGAGTTCACCCCGCCCGCCGACATCAGTCCCGAGACCTGGGCCGCCCTCCTGACCGGAGCGCTCAGGGTCCTCGATGCGGCCGGCGTCCGCTGAACGGCGGCCGCCCCACGGGGGAGAAGCCGGCCCCCCGGAAGAAGCGGCGCCGGAACCGCGCGCGGGATGCCTCGGATTCTTCCTCCTTGCCGATCACCTAACATGTATACAACGTTCACATCAGGGAGGGGATGTGGGCATGGCAAACATAAGGGGAGTGCGGTCCATGGCTCAGAGCAGCACGTACCACCACGGCGACCTGCGCGCCGCCTGTCTTCGTGCCGCGCGCGAACTCCTGGAGGAGGACGGCAGCGCCGGACTCTCGCTGCGCGCGGTGGCCCGGCGTGCCGGCGTGTCGGCGACGGCACCCTACCGCCACTACGCCGACCGCGAGGCCCTTGTCTCCGCGGTGGCCGCCGAGGGGTACCGCGAGCTCGCCGGATACCTCGCGCAGGCCCATCCCGCACCCTCGACACCCGATGAACTCGCCGCGGTCGCCGTCGCGTACGTACGGTTCGCGCTGGAGCACCCGGCCCTGTTCCGGGCGATGTTCGCGGAGCCCTGCGACCCCATCAGCGCGGAGCGCGTCGCCGCGACCGAGGCCATCTCGGCGTACGTCCGCACCACCGTGGAAGCCACCTTCCCCGATGTGGACGCGGGCGCCCTGTCGACCACGGTGTGGGCCCTCCTCCACGGTCTCGCGTTCCTGCACCTCGACGGCAGGCTCGACTCCTCCACCCCCGAGGCCGTGGCCGCGCAGGTCACCTCCGCCGTCCACGCGCTGTTCAACGCCTCCCCGGCGATGTCCGGTTCGGCAGCAGCCGCTCGGTCGGCGGCCTGAGCGCCGTCTCTTCCGGCGCCGCGAGGAGCCACAGCCGCCGGTTCCCTCGCACGCCGGGCCCCACCCGCACAAGCCCCTCGAAGGCCGATCACGGATGGTGACCCGCGCCCGTCACGCCGCGCCTCGCTCCGGCGGTCCGCCCACCACCGTGAGCAGGTCCACGACGAAGATCAGCGTCGAGCCCGGCGGGATCAGCGCGGACGGTGACTGCTTGCCGTAACCGAGACGCGGGGGAACGATGATCTCGCGCCGGCCGCCGACCCTCATCCCCCTCACCCCCCGGTCCCAGCCCTTGATGGCCCTGCCACCACCCACGGCGAACTTGAACGGCCGGTCGCCCTCCCAGGAGGAGTCGAACTCCCGCCCGGACGCGAACGTCACCCCTACGTAGTGGACCTGGACGACCCGGCCCGGCAGCGCCTCGGGCCCGTCCCCGGCCACGAGGTCCCGGATCGTCAGTTCGGTGGGCGCGTCGCCCTCCGGAACCTCGATCACCGGCTTCGTCGGTTCGCTCATCACGGTCCCCTCGCTCGCCTCCGGAACCCCTCACACGGGTCGACCGGACACACGGACCTTCCATGTGTGGCAGAAGATCACGTTACGTCGAGCACGGCTCGGGCGTGCTCGTCGGGGATGAGGCCGTTCCCGGCCACGTGGTCGCGCAGCTCCTGTTCGGTGAGCGGGAGGACGTTTCAGTACCGGCCCCAGTTGTCGTGGAGTCCAGCGCCGGGCCACCGGGCAGGGAGTCCGGCGCCGACTGGGCGCCCCGCATGACCTCGTGGAACGAGTGGTGGCCGGCCGACAGCGAGGTGGCGATCATGCCGGCCCGGATCAGGCCGAGGTCCAGGTCGATCCCCCACTGGTCCCGCATCCGGGCGGGTGGTCCCGCATCCGGGCGGCGTGCACCAGGAAGCGGTACGTCGCACCCGCGGTGCCGGTCGGGACCGGGCCCCGTCGAGCGTCGTCGCGGGGGTCGCGCCGGCCCGCAGTCCGGCGGCTTCGAGGAACGCCCGGTACTGCCCCGGTGCGGCACCGGTCGCCGGGAGCGCCTACACGGTCCTCAACCCCGAATCGGCCCCGGCGGCCCTGGACCACTACGTGGCGGTGAAGCCCACGCCGTCCCCGACGGAACAGAACGAAGACCACCTCGCCGAAGGGCACTCCCGCCCCCGCGGCGCCCACCCCCGCGCCCCGGACGAGCGCCCCGCCGAGAAGCCGAAGGCGTCCCCGAAACCGAAGCCCGAGGCGGCCCCGAAACCGAACTGGCGCACCCAGACGGTCTCCGCGACCAGTTCCATCGGGGTCGGCCAGTCCTGGGCCGCCATGACCTTCGGCCAGAACCACCGGGCGATCTCCCAGCCCGACGGCAACCTGGTCATCCACAACGGCGACGACCGAGCCATCTGGGCCTCCAGGACTCATGATTTCGGCGGTGCCCGGATGATCCTGAGGCCTGATGCCAAGGTGGTCATCGTGCACCACGGCAGGGTGGTCCGGTCGACCTGACGGGTGCGGCGTCGTGGCGGTTGGCGGAGCCTTCCCGACGGTGGGGAAAGGTTCCGCGAGCGCGCATTGATGGCGGGAACCGCTGTGACGTTGTGCGGGGCACGCGGTCGGCATCTGCAAGGCGGGCAGCGTTCCTTACCGCTGACCGGCGCCGTTCCGTGCCACTCACTTCTGGGTGAGCATTCCCCCGCGCAGCTCGGCGAGCAGACGGGCCAGCAGCCTGGAAACGTGCATCTGGGAAATCCCGAGATGTTCGCCGATCTGCGCCTGCGTCATCTCCTGGCCGAAGCGCATCGCCACGATCTCGCGATCCCGGTCGTCCAGCTTCTCCAGGAGCGGGGCCAGGGCGTGGAGGTCCTCGACCCGTTGCAGTGCCGGGTCGAGGTCGCCCTTGATGTCTCCGTAGGTGACGGTCTCGGCGCTGTTCTGTTCGACGCCGATGGGCAGATCCAGGGAGCCCGCGGTGTAGCCGTTGGCGGCGATGAGGCCCTCGACGACTTCCTCCTCGTTGAGCTCCAGGTGCTGGGCGAGTTCGGCGACGGTGGGGTCGCGATCGAGCCGGCAGGCGAGTTCTTCTCGCGTCTTGGCGAGGGTGACGCGGAGTTCCTGCAGTCGGCGCGGTACGTGAACGGCCCAGGTGGAGTCGCGGAAGAACCGCTTGATCTCCCCGACGATGTAAGGGATCGCGAAGGAGGTGAACTCCACCTCCCGGCTCAGCTCGAACCGGTCGATCGCCTTGATCAGCCCAACCGTGCCGACCTGGACGATGTCCTCCATCTCACCGCTGCCGCGGTTGCGAAATCGCTTCGCCGCGAAATGCACCAGGGACAGGTTCATCTCGATCAGCGTGTTCCGCGCGTACTGGTGTTCCGGCGTGCCCTCTTCGAGCACCTGAAGCTGCTCGAAGAACAGGGATCCCATCACCCGTGCGTCCTTCGGGGCGACCTTCCCGGGATCCTCGATCTGCGGAAGCGTCGCAGTTCCGATACCGACAGCCGTTGCCGGAGGCTCGGTGGACGTCGACGTCGACGTGGCCGGGGGCCCGGCCACGAACTCTGTCGCGGGGAGCCCGCGTTCGACCAGTTGCGTGTCAGCCGTGCGGCACGGATTTCGCAGTCCGTGTTCCGGCTCGGCGGCGGAAAGCCGAGGATGTTGCGATGTGTTGAGCATGCGCGTCTCCCGATGACTGCGGATGGTGGAGCACGGGAGGGCGGCGACGAGGGACACCGCAGGACGGCCCGAAGGGCCGCTCCCGTGTGTGTGCCTGTTGCCTAAGCACGCCGGACCATCATCTGTCCCCGATCGGCGAGCCCAAACACGGTGGTAGCGGATAATCGGATGGAGGGGCCCCGGCGGCCCTCGCGTGCAGCGAGGGGTCGGTTCCGGCCGGAGCAGGCTGCCGTGCACACAAGCCGGCTCGACGGCCGGGCCGGGCTCGACCGGTGGCCGACCCGGCCTTCGGGCCGGTCGCCGGGCGATGTCGTCCTTCCCGGCTCAGGGAGTGGCGACGGGCGGCCCTGCGTGCGGGGGCGGCATTCTGACCGCGATCAGGGCGACGTCGTCCGAGCCGCCTCCGGCCACGCCTTCGACGATCTCGTCGCAGAACGTCGTGAGCGGCTCGCGGGCCAAGGCCGCCGCGTGCTGCCGCAGGCGCGCAAGTCCCCGGTCCAGGTCCTCATCGCGAAGCTCGACGAGGCCGTCCGTGTAGAGCAGCAAGGTCGAGTCGGGCGGCAGAGCGTCGGCCGCGGCGGGGCGATGGACCTCGGGGTCCACCCCGAGCATGACGCTGCGGCCGCCGGTGAGAAAGCGCGTCTCCCCGTTGCGCGTCACCAGCAGGGGGGCGGGATGGCCCGCGACTGCGTAGTGCAGCAGCCACGGCTCGTCCCCATCCAGCCGTTCGAACAGCGCGTAGACGCACGTCAGCGTCTGATCGGGATAGAGGATGTGATGGGCCGCGTCCAGCCGGGCGAGGATCTTGCCGGGCGGTTCCTTGCGGTCGCAGGCGATACCTCGCAGCATGTTGCGGGTCTGGCTCATCATGGCGGCGGCCCGCAGATCATGTCCCGCGATATCGCCGATGATCAGTGTCATCGCGCCGTCCGGCAGCACGAAGGCGTCGTACCAGTCGCCACCGACCCGCGCGGAGGCACTCGCCGGCTGGTAGCGGGCCGCCACTTCGAGCGGCCCGTCCGTGGGCAGCTCGGGCAGCAGGGAGCGCTGCAACCGCTCGGCGGTGTGCTGAGCCTCGGCGTGCAGGCGCGCGTTGTCGACAGCCAGCGCCACCCGGTGGGCGAGATCCTCGACGAGGGAGAGGGCGTCCTCGGTCAGCCGGGCTTCTCTGCGGGAACGCCCCAGGGTCAGCACCCCGAGCACCTGCCGCCGGGCCCTCAGCGGGGCGACGACCGCCGTATCGGCCGCGAGCCGCTCGAAGAGCGCGTTCTCCCGGGAATACAAGGGGTCGTCCGCGTCCTTCGGCGAGGGAAACTCCGTGAGCAGCACCGGCCCCACACCCAGCAGCGCGCGGGCGGCCGAGGCCGCCGAGCCCTCGGCCGGGGGCAGCAGCCCTTCGTCCAGGCCGGGAGATGTCACATCGGCGTCCCGGTGCTCGACGACCATCCTGCGCAGCCTCCCATGGTCGTCCAGCAGGTCGACCGCGCACCAGTCGGCCAGACCGGGGATGAGCGTGCGACACAGCCGTCGGAGCCCCTGGTCCACTTCGAGCGTGCTGGAAAGGGCCTCTGCCGCATTGATGAGCAGCGTGAGCCGGTCCAGGGCGCGCTGGACCTCCTCGTCGACCTCGAAGGGGTCCGTGCCGTCCGTATCCTGCTCCGCGCCGGCCCCGTCGTGAGGCGGGGCTCCCGCGTCATCCTGCTTCGGGCTCATACCGGGTCCTTGCCTCTCTCGCACGTGACCGCCGGGGACCTGAGCCGTCGGGCTCTCCCAGTCTCCGGCACGCGGCTACGCCGGGCATGTGGGCGACGGGGTCCGGCCGTGCTCCGGTCGGCGGGACGTCCGCATGTTTCACGAGGCTCGCGAGGGAAACTCGGCAGACCCGTTCACGAACTCGATCGGAAGAAGGAGCGGCACCATGCGCGCACTGACCTATCAGGGAAAGCGGGATGTCCGCGTGGATACGGTCCCGGACCCGCCCATCCAGGATCCGACGGACATCATCGTCAGGATCACGTCCACCGGGATCTGCGGTTCCGATCTTCACCTGTGCGAGGTGCTCGGGCCCTACCTCGACCCGGGCGACATTCTGGGTCACGAGCCGATGGGAGTGGTGGAGGAGGTCGGCCGCGAGGTGACCGCCGTCGCTCCGGGGGACCGGGTCGTGATCCCCTTCAACGTGTCCTGCGGTCACTGCCACATGTGCGGGCAGGGGCTGCACTCTCAGTGCGAGACGACCCAGGTGCGCGAGCGCGGCATGGGAGCGTCCCTGTTCGGGTTCACCAAGCTCTACGGGCAGGTGCCCGGAGGACAGGCGGAGTATCTGCGGGTTCCCTTCGGCAACACCCTGCCGATCAAGGTCCCGCACGGTCCGTCGGACGACCGGTTCGTCTATCTCTCCGACGTCCTGCCCACCGCCTGGCAGGCCGTGGAGTACGCGGACATCCCGCCCGGCGGCAGCGTCACCGTCCTCGGCCTCGGCCCGATCGGCGCCATGGCCGCCCGGATCGCCCTCCACCGGGGCGCCGGCCTCGTCATCGGCGTGGACCTGGTCCCCGAACGCCTCGAACGGGTCAGCGGGTACGGCGCCACCTGTCTCGACCTGCGCCGTTACGGCAAGCACCTCGGGGACGCCGTCCGCGATCTCACGGACGGGCGCGGCACGGACGCGGTGATCGACGCCGTCGGCATGGAGGCCCACGGCTCCCCCGTGGCCCAGGCGGCCCACACAGCGGTCGGCCTGCTGCCCGACGCCCTCGCGCAGCGCATGATGGAGACGGCGGGCATCGACCGCCTCGCCGCGCTGCACACGGCGATCGACCTGGTGCGCCGGGGCGGCACGATCTCCGTCTCCGGCGTCTACGGCGGCTCCGCCGACCCGATGCCGATGCTCACCCTGTTCGACAAGCAGATCCAGCTCCGCATGGGCCAGGCCAACGTCAAGCGCTGGGTCGACGACCTGCTGCCCCTGCTCACCGACGACGACCCGCTGGGCGTGGACTCCTTCGCCACCCACCACCTTCCGCTCGAAGAGGGACCCCAGGCGTACGAGACGTTCCGGTAGAAGGCCGACGGCATGATCAAAACCCTGCTCGTCCCCTGAAGCCCGCGAACGGCACGGCGACGAAGCGGGTCCTCGGCACGTTCGAGCGGTGCCACCCGCAGATCCGGGTGGTCCGGATGCGGCCTGGTTTCCCCTTCAAGGAAACCGCCGCCCCCCTGCGGCCCGATCTGCTGCCCTTCGTGCCGACCTGGACGGGCTGCGTTTCCAGGTCCTTCACATCGACGACGCGGCCGAGGCCCACCGGCTGGCCGTCACTGCGGCCGAGCCCGCGACGTACTGGGCCGGCAGCCCACCCGTCCGGCGGAAGACGCGCCGAGCACTTTTCTGCGCGGCGTACGCGAAGCCACAGGTCAGGACACCGCACCGCTGGCCGGCCGAAAGATCGGCTGACCGGTGCGGCTCGGCGCGCGGGTGCCGCCGATGCCGCAGTCCTACCATCCCGGTGCCCCCGGCCCGGCGCACCGGGTCGCAATTCGCCTGCCCGACGACGTGGGAGAGGACAACCATGGCAAGCAGCGAAGCACCACAGGATCCGAACCAGCTCCACCCCCGACCCGACTTCCGCCAGCAGGACCAGGCACATCCCGGCTGGACCGGCCCCATGGACCCGCCGCCCGACCACGGCGAGGAGTCCTACCGCGGCTCCGGCCTGCTCGACGGCCGGAAGACCGTGATCACCGGGGGCGACTCCGGCATCGGCCGAGCGATCGCGGTGGCCTTCGCCCGCGAGGGGGCGGACGTCCTGCTGACCCACCTCCCCGAGGAGGAGCAGGAGGCCCGGGCGACCGTCCGCCTGGTGGAGCAGGCCGGACGCAGGGCACTGCCCGTCGTCTGCGACATCCGGGACGAGAAGCAGTGCCGCTCCCTGATCGAGCACGCCGTCTCCGAGTTCGGCCGTATCGACGTCCTGGTCAACAACGCGGCGTATCAGATGTCGCAGCCCGACGGGATCTCCGCCATCTCGACCGAGCAGTTCGACCGGGTGATGCGCACCAACCTCTACGGCATGTTCTGGCTGTGCAAAACCGCACTGCCTCACATTCCGGCCGGCGGATCCATCATCAACACCACCTCGGTCCAGGCGTACAAGCCCAGCCCGCACCTGCTCGACTACGCGATGACGAAGGGCGCGATCGTCACTTTCACGCAGGGCCTCGCGCAGATGCTGGCCCCCGACGGCATCCGCGTCAACGCCGTGGCCCCCGGCCCCGTCTGGACGCCCCTCATCCCGGCGACGATGCCCGACACCACCGAGTTCGGGAAGCAGAGCCCACTGGGCCGTCCCGCGCAACCTGCCGAAATGGCACCCGCTTACGTCTTCCTGGCCTCCGCGAGCGCCTCGTTCATCACGGGCGAGATCATGAACGCCACCGGCGGCACGCCACTTCCCTGACCCTCACGACATGAAGGGTGTGCTTTCCATCAGGCCGATCAGAAGGAGCACCACCCGCTACAGCCGCACTCGCCCTCGTCTGTCTGCACCCAGAACGCCTCGCCCGCCCCCTCCCAGCCAGCACCTCGCCGAGCAGGTCATGACCCGGTTCGCCCGCCACGACGTACAGGGAGAGGTCATCCGGGTCGCCGACCACGACGTCCGCCCGGGGACGGGGTGGACATGGGCGACGGCGACGCCTGGCCCGCCCTGCGGGAGCCGAGCGCCCGTACCCGGCAGCCTGACGACCTCGGGCCCGTTGCCCTCGCCGGCCAAGCCGTGCGGCGCAGAGCGGTCACGCATCCGGAGCGCACGATCGAGGATCCGCCACTCCGCCTGTGCGTGCACCCTGCGCCGACACAGCCGGCGCCGAGGGTGAGGGGTGGGCGTGGGCACCGGGTCACGTGGGCCATTCGGGCGTGGTGGCCGCCGTCATGACGTTTCCGGGGCGTTTCTCCCCCGGGAGTGGGCGGTTGGCGTGATCGTCTCTGACCAGTGCCTGCCGCTGCGCGGCGTGAACTCCTGACCCGCCGTGCACGAACGCACGCGAACGGGGTACTCGTGCGCGGAGTGACGAGTCGTTCGTCATCACCAGTGATCTCGGAAGGGCGTGAGATGGGCCGTTTGCAGCCCACGGAGCACTCGTTCGGCGAGCCTTCGCATCCGGCCTACGAATCGAACGGGCACCGCCACCCTGCCCCGTGGTCCGAGGACGTGCAGATCGTCGACGCGGATGTGGTCGGTGCTGTCCTTCGCACCGCACGGGCGGTGCTGGACGAGCGAGTCGCCGAGGCCATGGAGAGCGACGTGCTGTTCTCCGAGGAGTTGGCGCGGCGGGTCGCCGGATTCACGCTCGACGGCGGCAAGCGGATGCGGCCCCGCCTTCTGTGGTGGGGGATGCGCGCCTGCGGTGGGGCGGAGACCGGGTCCGCTCTGCGGCTCGGGGTGGCGCTGGAGCTGATCCAGACCTGCGCGCTGATCCATGACGACGTGATGGACCGCTCGCGACTTCGCCGGGGTGAGCCTGCCCTGCACATCGGTCTGGCCGAACGTGCGGGGCTCCCGCCGGATTCCGCGCGGGGTTTTGCGTTCGGTTCCTCGGCGGCCGTGCTGGCGGGGGATCTCGCACTGGTCTGGGCCGACGACACGGTGGCGGAGACCGTGCTCTCCGCCGCCCGGCGTCGGAGAGTCGGCGCCCACTGGCGGGCCATGCGAACCGAGATGGTCGCCGGACAGTACCTGGATCTGCACGGCCAGATCAGCGGCGGGGCATCCCTGGCACAGGCCCTGCGGACCACTTGTCTCAAGAGCGCCTCGTACTCCGTCGAACGGCCGCTGGCGATCGGCGCCGCCCTGGCGGGCGCCGATGAGCGGACCACCGACGCCCTGCGTTTCGCCGGCCGGTGCGCCGGTATCGCCTTCCAGCTGCGGGACGATCTGCTCGGCGTCTTCGGCGACCCGGCGCTGACCGGGAAGCCGTCCGGCGACGACATCCGGGACGGCAAGCCGACCTACCTGCTGGCAGTCGCCCGGACGTGGGCCGAAGCGGCGGGCGACGAAGAGGCGACGGCCGTCCTCGGCCGCGTCACGGGCGACGCCGACCTCACCGAGAAGGATCTCGCTGACGTACGCGGCGTCTTCGAGGTGACGGGGGCGCGCGCCCATGTGGAACAGGAGGCGGAGCGCCTCCACGATCAGGCCGTACGCAGTCTGGGACAGGCCGTCGACGTGGACGCGCACGGCGGAAGCCAGCTGCTCGGCCTGTTGCGTACGGTCTCCGGAGACCGGTGCGGCCCCTCCCCCGCCACCGGCGGGACGCGAGGGCCCGACACCGGGGCGGCCGCTGCCGCTCCGGTCCTGACCGCCGCCGAAGAAGGCGGTACCAGGTGATCACGGTCGAGGGACCCGTCGACCATGTGGTGGTGGTCGGCGCCGGTCTCTCGGGGCTGGCCGCCGCGCTCCATCTGCTCGGCGCCGGCCGCAGCGTCACGGTCGTCGAGCGGGAAGCCGTGCCCGGCGGCCGGGCCGGACTGCTGGAGGCGGGCGGCTTCCGGATCGACACCGGGCCGACCGTCCTGACCATGCCGGATCTTGTGGAGGAGGCCTTCGCCGCGGTCGGGGAGCGGATGGCCGACCGGCTGGAACTGATCCGGCTGGATCCCGCCTACCGGGCCCGGTTCGCGGACGGGTCCCAGCTCGACGTGCACACCGACGGCGCCGCGATGGAGGCCGCTGTCGAGCAGTTCGCCGGAGCCCGGCAGGCAGTCGGCTACCGGCGGCTGCGGATCTGGCTGGAACGCCTGTACCGGGTGCAGATGCGCCGTTTCATCGACGCCAACTTCGACTCACCGCTCCAACTCGTCCACCCGGACCTCGCCCGGCTCGCCGCCCTCGGCGGTTTCGGCCGGCTCGATGCGCGGATCGGGCACTTCGTCTCGGACGAACGGCTGCGCAGGGTCTTCTCCTTCCAGGCGCTGTACGCGGGTGTGCCTCCCGCGCGGGCGCTGGCCGCGTACGCGGTCATCGCCTACATGGACACGGTGGCCGGGGTGTACTTCCCACGGGGCGGCATGCACGCGCTGCCCCGTGCGATGGCGGACGCGGCCGCCGACGCGGGAGCGTCCTTGCGTTACGGGCAGAGCGTGACCCGGCTGGAGCGATCGGGTGACCGGGTCACCGCGGTCGTCACCGACCAGGAGCGCATCGCCTGCGACGCGGTGGTCCTGACCCCCGACCTGCCCATCAGCTACGGGCTGCTCGGCCGGAGCCCGCACCGGCCGCTCCCCCTGCGGCACTCGCCGTCCGCGGTGATCCTGCACGCGGGCACGGACCGCACCTGGCCGGATCTGGCGCACCACACCATCTCGTTCGGCGCGGCCTGGAAGAGCACCTTCCACGAACTCACCCGCACCGGCGAGCTGATGTCGGACCCCTCGCTCCTCATCACCCGTCCCACCGCGAGCGACCCCTCTCTCGCGCCGCAGGGCAAGCACCTCCACTACGTGCTGGCTCCCTGCCCGAACACCGAGGTCGGGCCCGGTGTACGGGAATGGCGCGAGCTGGGGCCCCGCTACCGGGACGAGCTGCTGGCCGAGCTGGAGCGCCGCGAGATGCCCGGCCTCGGCACGGCGATCGAGGAGGAGGGGCTGGTCACGCCGGTCGACTGGACCGCCCAGGGCCATGCGGCGGGCACCCCGTTCTCCGTGGCCCACACCTTCCCCCAGACCGGCCCGTTCCGGCCGGGCAACCTGGTGCGGGGCACGGTCAACGCCGTCCTCGCGGGCTGCGGCACCACGCCCGGCGTCGGCGTGCCGACCGTCCTGATCTCCGGAAAACTGGCGGCGCAGAGGATCACCGGCCCGTCCTCCGTCCCGCGACCCCGCCCGAGAGGTAATGCCGCATGACCGCCCGTGAACTGGATGCCGCGGGAATCCGCGACCCCGCCCTCCGAGCCGCGTACACCCGCTGCCGCGGTCTCAACGCCCGTCACGGCAAGACGTACTTCCTCGCCACACGGCTCCTTCCCGTCGACCGTCGGCCCGCTGTCCACGCCCTGTACGGCTTCGCCCGCTGGGCCGACGACATCGTCGACGATCTCGACAGCACGGCCACCCCCGGGGAGCGCGCCCGAGCCCTGGTCGCGCTGGAGGCCCAGCTGACCGAGGGACTGCGGCACGGGCGGGCCACCGAGCCGGTGATCCGCGCGCTCGCCGACACGGCGGGGCGGTACGGCATCGAGCATCAGCACTTCACCGACTTCCTGTCCTCCATGCGCAGCGATCTGACGGTCGGCGGGTACGCCTCGTACGAGGCGCTCGGCCGGTACATGCACGGCTCGGCCGCGGTGATCGGCCTTCAGATGCTGCCGGTGCTCGGGACGGTGGGGCCGAGCGAGCAGGCGGCGGTGCACGCGGCCGCGCTCGGTGTCGCCTTCCAGCTGACCAACTTCCTGCGGGACGTGGGCGAGGACCTGGACCGGGGACGGCTCTACCTGCCGACCGAGCTGCTGGCGGCGTACGGGGTGGACCGGGAACGCTTCGAGTGGAGCCGGAGTACGGGGACGCGGGACGGCCGGATCACCGATGTCCTGCGGGCCGCCGCAGCCCACAACCGGGCCGTCTACCGGGCCGCCCTGCCCGGCATCGCGATGCTCGCCCCGGTCTCGCGGCCCTGCATCCGTACGGCGTTCGTGCTCTACAGCGGCATCCTCGACGCGATCGAGGCGGACGGGTACGCGGTCCTGCACCGCCGGGCGGTCGTCCCGCGGCGACGACGGGCCGCCGTGGCGCTGGACGGACTGGCCCGGGCGGTCGCCGTGCGCACCGTGGGCCGACGCCGGGAGAGGCCGGTCGCGGGTACGCCCTTCCTCACAGCCTCCCGTCCACGGGCGGCCGAGACCGCGAGCCCGGTGCGGAAGGAGACCGTATGAGCCCCGCGACAGGGCGTCCCAGGCGCATACCGCTACGGCTGCGGTCCGCCCCCGTGCCGTGGGAGCGGCAGGCGCCGACGTGGCGGGACGCGAAACCGGCGCTGATCGCACAGGCCCTGAAGCGTGCGCAGAGCCGGCCTTCCGGCAACTGGTACGTCATCGGCGCCTCGCGCGGTCTTCCTCCCGGCCGGACGCTCGGGGTCACGGTCGGCTCCACCGAAGTGGTGGCCTGGCGCGACGGAGAGGGCAAGCTCCGCGCGGGCCCCGGGGCGTGCCCGCATCTGGGGGCGCCCCTGCGCGACAGCCCGGTCCGCTGCGGCACGCTGGTCTGCCACTGGCACGGACTGGCCCTGGACGGCGGGCCGTTCGCGGGATGGGAGCCCTATCCGGCCTTCGACGACGGGGTCCTCCTGTGGGTGCGGCTCGACCGCCTGGGCCAGGAGCCCCCTTCGGAACGGCCTTACGTACCAGCCCGGCCAAGGGTCCGGGAGGCTGTGGAGACGGTCTACTCCGGCGTCGGCCGCTGCGAGCCGGAGGACGTGGTGGCCAACCGCCTCGACCCGTGGCACGGCGCATGGTTCCACCCGTACTCCTTCGTGGACCTGACAGTCACCGGAACGCCCGCCGACCGCCCGGCGGACGACGACGGGTTCACCGTCGACGTGTCGTTCAAGGTGGCCGGGCGACTGGTCGTGCCGGTCAGGGCCCGGTTCACGGCGCCCGAGCCCCGGACGGTCGTCATGCACATTGTCGAGGGCGAGGGCGCGGGGTCCGTGGTGGAGACCCACGCCACGCCCCTCGCTCCGGACGCGCAAGGGCGGCCCCGCACCGCCGTGACGGAAGCCCTGGTCGCGGCGTCGGACCGGCGCGGGTTCGCGGTGGCCCGGGCCGCCGCGCCGCTGCTGCGCCCCCTGATGCGTGCCTCGGCCGGCCGGTTGTGGCGGGATGACCTGGCGTACGCGGAGCGGCGCTGGGAGCTCCGCGACAGCGGACGGTTCCCGGGCTGACGAGCGGGCGGGCGGGGCCCCTTCCGTGAGGCCCCGCAACCCCCCTCCGTCAGTCGGACCCCAGCGCCGCGAGCCCGCGCAGGACGGCCGACCGTCCCGCCCGCGGCACGGTCCACAGCGTCTGCCCGCGTACGCCCCACCCTTCCAGCAGGGCGTTGGCGGCGAGGAACCCGCTCGTGGCCGCGCGTTCCATCAGGGCCACCGGCAGATCGGTGCGGACCATGTCCCCCGCCACGGTGACGGCGGGGTCGGGGCTGCGCACGCCCGGCCGGTCCCGGTAGCCGCCCACGGGGAACATCGGGCAGTCCGCCCGCCACTCGTGGCGCTCGTCGATGATGCGGGCGCTGCGGGTCTCCGGGTAGATCCGGTGCAGCTGCCGCAGCGCGTCGTGCTGTACGACGGACCGGTCGGCGTCCGGTGCGACGGCGTAGGCGTGCAGTTCGAGGACCGAGCCCCGGCTCCGCTCGGCCCAGCGGGCCGCCTCCCCCTCCCAGCGGTTCAGGACGCTCACGTTGTCCAGCGGTCCGTAGCCGCTGGTGCCCAGGAAGCCCGGCCGGTCCCGCGCCACGGGCCGGTCGAGCCAGAGCCGTGAGACGAGGAACGGCGGCGCGGTGCGCAGCCGTGCGATCCGTGAGCGCCAGTCGGCGTCGCCCAGGTCCGGTGAGGCGGCGACGACCCGGCGCAGGCCGCCGCTGTCCAGGGCGAGGACGAGAGCGTCGTGGCGGTCGGTGCCGTCGTCGGTGGTGATGTCGAGGCCGTCGCCCGGCAGGGGGCGAACCTCGCGGACGGGGCATTGGGTCCGGACCCGCACCCCGTGGCTTTCGAGGTGGCGGTGCAGTGGGTCCCACAGGGCGGTGGGGAACGGTTCGTCGGGGACGTCGAAGAGCAGGCCCTCGCTGGAGCCGAGGAAGTAGATGTGGAACATCAGCACCAGTTCGGCGGCCGAGAGTTCACGCGGGTCGGCGAAGAAGCTGCGCGAGAAGACCTCGAACGCCAGGTGGTGGGCGGCTTCGGGGAAGCGGATGCGGTTGAGGAAGTCGGTGGCGCTGGTGGAGTCGAGCCGGTCGTAGACCTCGGGCACCCGCACGTCCAGCAGCGGCAGAGCCGCCCTCGGGTTCATCCGGATCAGGTCCCGCAGGCCGAAGGTGGGGCTGAGGGCGACGAATCCCATCGCGCTGAGCGGAGGGGTGCGCGGGACCCGGGCGAAGCTGTCGTGCAGGCCGGAGCTGTGCCGCAGCGGGTAGTCGGGCAGCCGGGTCAGCGAGCCGAGGTCCGGGTCGACCCTGCGCAGCAGGCCGCGGAGGTTGTAGTACTGCCGGAAGAAGGCGTGGAACCCGCGGCTCATCGTCACGGTGGTGCCGTCGGCGAGCTCGGTGGGCCACCCCGCGAGCCTTCCGCCCAGGCTCGGTTCGCGCTCGTACAGCGTGACGCGCGCGCCGCGCTCGGCCAGCAAGGCGGCCGCCGCGATCCCGGCGATTCCGCCGCCGACGACGGCCACCGAGGGGGCCTCTCCCGTGAACCGGGGGCGGCCGGCGGGGGCCGGCACGGCGGCCGCCTGCCGGTCCCTGCCGCGCCGGTCGTCCCTGCCGCCGCCTCGCAGGAGGATCACGGCCCCTCCCCCGCGCCCGCGGTGGTACGGCCGGTGAAGGTGTGCGTGATCCCGGTCTGCCAGCCGGGCAGCGGCGACACACGTACGTCGGCGAAGCCGGCCCGGCGCAACCTCCGCGCGAACACGGGCGCCGTGTCGAACCGGACGACACTCTCCCGGAGATGACGGTAGAGGTCGGCGTCCCCGGCGAGCCGTCCGGCGGGCTGGATGACGGCCGAGCAGACCGTGTTCCAGACGGCACGGTGGACGGGCGATCCGCTGAGTGTGTAGTCGTGGACGGCGAGGCGGCCGCCCGGAGCGAGCAGGCGGCGTACCAGTTCGAGGGTTTTGTCGGGGTCGCCGAGGTTGCGGAAGAGGTATCCGGCGAACACCGCATCGAAGGAGCCGGGCCGCAGCCGGTCGGCCAGCTCCTCCACCGGTGCGTGCACGAAGTCGACGCCGGCCAGCCGGCTCTTGGCCTTCGCCCGGTCCAGCATGCCGCCGGAGGCGTCGACGCCGGTGATCCGGGCGTGCGGGGCGGCGGCGAGAAGCGCGGCTGTGGAGGCGCCCGTGCCACATCCCAGGTCGAGCACGCGCAGTCCGCGTCCTTCCTCCGCCAGCCCCAGCCGGCGTGCCGATCGGCGCAGGTGCGCGTGGTAGCCGGGGCTGGCCGCGACGAGCCGGTCGTAGGTGGCGGAGCCGCGGTCGAAGGCCGAGGACAGTGCGTCACCGCGCAACAGGGTCATGGGGTGCTCTCTTCGTGGTCGGTCGGGGAGATCGGCGAGGGGGACGGCAAGGTGGCAGGTCCTTCACGCCGAGGTCTGAAGGGGAGTTCGACGACGGTTCGCAGCATGGGGACCATCGGTGTCCGCAGGCCGATCAGCAGGTCCTCATGGAGCCGCGAACTGCCGTCCATGAATCGCAGCAGCCGCTCGCCGGGAACGCCGCGGAAGAGGCGGCCGAAGAAGTCGGCGCCGTCCACCCGGCCGCTGTCCAGCGCCCGCAGCATCACCGCGTCCATCGCACGCGCCCGACGCCCGTACGGCAGAGGCATGCGCAGCGGCCGTCCGGCGCGCAATTGGGCGGCGATGGCCCGGCTCTGCCGCTGCACCGCGGCGAAGGTGTAGCCGGTGGAGGGCCGGGTCGCGCCTCCGGCCGTGCCGATGCGGTACACCGAACGCCCCTGCCGGTCGGGGAAGTGACCGTCCGTCATGGGGATGACCCCGTGCTCCCGTGCCGTGACGTGGAATCGCCCCAGTTTCAAGATTTCGTCGGTGTAGTGGCACAAGGCTCTCCGGTAGCCGTCGGCATCCAGCGGGGCGGCGGAGAACTCGGTGTACTCGACCAGCGCCGTGTGCGGATCCAGCGGCAGGACATAGCCGAACGAGAGCCCATGGGCGGGCTGGGGCGTACGGAAGTCCATCAGGTCCGCGGTCTCCGGATCGAACACGGGCCGCTCGGTGCGGACGAACCAGCCGGTGAAGTGCTGGAGGAGGGTGGTGCGAGCGGGGGGCAGGCGACGGGGCGGACGGGAGTCGAAGACGAGGCGGCCGCGCACGAGGACGCTTTCGCCGCACGCGTCCTGCGTCAGGACTTCGCCGCCGTACGGAACGTCGCGTACGGCGCTCACCGTCGCATCGATCCGGCGCAGAGCCGGCGTGAGGGACAACCGCCGCTCGACCAGTGCTTCGAAGGCGTCCGACCGCAGCATCTTGTAGCGCAGCTGGGAGAACCGGGACACCGTGCAGGGCCCGTCGGCCGCCCGGACCCGCAACTGCGGCCAGGAGGCGGCCAGGCACGAGTCGTAGGCGCCGCCCGGCGGCTCCCAGAAGCACCAGGTCCGGGGCGGCGGCCTCAGAGGCCCCGGCGGGGCGTCGACCAGGGCGACCGACAGCGGTGTGGGGCTGCCCGGGGCGCACAAGTGGTGCGCCAGACTGAGCCCAGCCGCTCCGGCCCCCACGATGACGACATCGAAGTCAGCCGGCACGGCTTCCTCTCGGTCGGACGAACCCTCGCTGTGCGAAGCCGATGTCCTCCACACCGGCAGACCGGGCGAGTTGCTTGCTGCCCGACCGTATCCCGCTGACCGATGTCGGGCCCGGCCCGAGCTGCGGCTGCCACCTGAATGGCGCAGAGGCCCGTCGGCTCCCGGTCGGCAGCCTTCCTCCGCCTGACCGATTGCTCACCGCTCAAACATGCCGCTCGTGAGCCGACCCCGTCTTCGGCTTCGCCGAGGGCGATGACTGCGCATCTTCCGTACCCCCCGGCTCCCGGTTCCGCGGCTCGGCTACTCAGCCCTGGGTCAGGTCCCTGAGCGCGGTGTTCAACTCAAGGACGTTCACCCGGGGCTCGCCCATGAAGCCGAGGAGCCGGCCGGTGGTGTGATCGGCGACCAGGTCCTCGACCTCCTTGGCGTCGAGGCCGTTCTTCTCGGCGACCCGGTGGACCTGGAGCTTCGCGTACGCGGGTGAGATGTCCGGGTCCAGGCCGGAGCCGGACGAGGTGACGGCGTCGGCCGGGACGTCCGCGGGCCTCACCTTGTACGTGGAGGTGGAGTTGTCCTTCACCACGGCGGCCTTGGCGTCCTTCACCCACTGGATGAGCTCCTCGTTGTCGCCGGAGCGGTTGGTGGCGCCGGAGAGGATCAGGGAGTACTGCGTGTTGACACTGTTGGTCCCGAGGCCGTTGGAGGGGCGGGGCTGGAACCACTTCAGGTCCGGGGCGGGTGACTCCTCCCCCTCCTTCAGCGGGAGGTCGTAGCGCTGGCCGATGAGGGACGAGCCGACGACCTGCCCTTCCTTGTCCTTGATCTCGGAGCCGTTGGCCTTGTCGTCGAACAGGGCCTGGGCCACGCCGGTCACGGCGAGCGGGTAGATCACGCCGCAGACGAGGGTCAGGACGAGCAGGGCTCGCAGGCCTGCGGCGAGTACGCGCGCGGTGCTGCTGACGGTGTTGTTGGTCATGGCGGATCAGCCGATTCCGGGGATGAGGGTCAGGAGCAGGTCGATGAACTTGATGCCGATGAACGGGGCGATCAGGCCGCCGAGCCCATACAGGGCGAGGTTGCGGCGCAGCATCTTGTCCGCACTGGCGGGCCGGTAACGGACGCCCTTGAGGGCGAGCGGCACCAGGGCGACGATGATCAGGGCGTTGAAGATGACCGCGGACAGGATCGCGGACTGCGGCGAGGCGAGTCCCATGATGTTGAGTTCGTCCAGCGACGGGTACGCCACGGCGAACATGGCGGGAATGATCGCGAAGTACTTCGCCACGTCGTTGGCGATGGAGAAGGTCGTCAACGCGCCTCGGGTGATGAGGAGTTGCTTGCCGATCTCGACGATCTCGATGAGTTTGGTGGGGTTGGAGTCGAGGTCCACCATGTTCCCGGCCTCCTTGGCGGCCGAGGTTCCGGTGTTCATCGCGAC
>NTHE01000054.1 GCA_002551355.1 Streptomyces sp. man185
CAGCCCCCGAGGACCATGTCCACCACACCCCCCGCCTCCGCCCCGGCCTCCGCCTCCGTCCCGGCCTCCGCCTCCGCCCCGGCGGCGACAGCCCCCGAGGCGGCGCGCCCCGTCCGTGAGCACCGCTACGACATCGACCTGATCCGGCTGCTCTGCTCGGTCGGCGTGATCGGCCTCCACGCCGGCTCGGCGTTCGTGAACACCGTGGGGCGTACGGCGTCGCAGGGGCCCGGCACCTACTGGGCCGGGCTGACCGCCGACTCCGTCGGGCGGTTCGCCGTGCCGCTCTTCTTCGCCATCGCCGGCTGGGTGGTCCTGGTCGGGGCCCCGCCGAAGGACGGTGCACGGCTGCGGCGGCGCATCGTGCGGATCGTCGTGCCGCTCGCCGTCTGGACCGCGCTCTACCTCGCCTGGGGCAAGCTGCGCGGCACCAACGACGACCCGGTCCGTCAACTCGCCCTGGAATCCGTGTTCGCCTCGGTCCGCCCCGCCTACCACCTCTGGTACCTGTACGCCTATCTCCCCGTGATCATGGTCCTGGGTCTGGTCGTACTGGTCCGCGCGGGCAAGCGGCCGTGGGGTCTCGGCGCGGTCCTGCTGGTCCTGGCGGCCGTCCCTTCGCTGTCCGGGGATCTGGCCGAGGCCATCGGCCGCGAACTGCCGCGCTTCGGCTGGGGGTTCGCGCCGTACCAGCTGATCTACGCGGTGCTCGGGGCGCTGCTGCTCGCCGCCCCCGCCGGTACGTTCGGCAGGCGGCGGTGGCCCTGGCTGCTGCTCGCGGCGGCCGGCCTGGCCGGGGTGATCGCGTACCAGCACGAGGTGCACTACGCGATCCCGTACGCGCACATCCTGGTGGCCCTGTTCGGCTGCGGCGTCCTGATCTCGCTGCACGGCCTGCGCCTCCCGGAGCGGATGCGCCCCACGCTGACCCGGCTGGCCGACGCGTCGTTCGGGGCCTACCTGGTGCACGTCCTCGTGCTCGGCGTCCTGACCGACGCCTTCGTCCGGGCGGACCTGGGCGGCCCGGCCGCCGTGGCGCTCGTGGTGGGGGTGACGGTCGCCACGACGGCCCTGTCGTTCGCTGCGGCCCTGCTGTGGGGCCGGGCGGGGGCGGGCAAGGTGCTGGGCTGATCGCCCTGGCCGACCCCGTGCGGGCCGGCCGACCCCGTACGGCCCGGCCCGCCCCGTGCGGCCCCCGGTCCACCCCGTACGGCCCGGCCCACCCCGTGCGGCCCCCGGTCCACCCCGTGCAGCCCTCGGCCCGCCCCGTGCGGCCCCCGGTCCACCCCGTGCCGGTCGGCCCGCCCCGTGCAGCCCTCGGCCCGCCCCGTGCAGCCCTCGGCCCGCCCCGGGCGGGCCCCCCGCTCAGCCCCCGCCGCTCCGCAGCGCCCTGGCCCGCCGGGCCAGCCGGCGCAGGGCCGGGTTGGAGCGCAGGAACGCCAGCCGGGCCGGAACCACCCCCGGCAGCGCGAGCGAGGCCAGGCGGCGGCGCTTGAAGTAGCGCCAGGTGTGGCTGTCCAGGTGCGCGGCGAGGTAGCGCTCGGCGGCCGGGCGCAGATCGGGGCGCACCTTCGGCCGCATCGCGAACGCGACGGCGGCAGGCAGGCCGTCCGACTCCACGTCGCCGCGCGGGCGCTGCCCGGCCACCCCGTCGGCATCGGTCACCTCGGGCAGCAGCGCGTCGGCGAGCGTCGCCGGTATCCGCTCGGCGTTCTCGTACGGGGCCAGGCGCTCCAGGAGCAGCCCCGTGCCGACCGTCGCCACCGGCAGGCCGTGGAACCGGGCCGCCCCGAACAGCGCGGTCGAGGTGCAGCCCACGACCAGCGCGGGCCGCAGCCGGTGCAGCAGCACATCCGCCGCGACCGGCGACGGGCCTTCCAGCACGGTCAGTTCGACGCCCAGCCGGTCCGCCTCGGCGAGCAGCGCCGCCGGGCTCTCCCACGCCGCGTACGGATCCGGCGCGAACACCAGCCGGGTGTGACCGAGCGCTGCCGCCCCGCGCACCATCTCCCGCCGCAGCCTCGCCTCCTCGGCCGCCGGGATCAGCCCGGCCCCGGCGAGCTCCTGCCCGAGCAGCAGCGCGGGCGACTCGACGGCGGGCAACTCCAGCTCCACATCGGCGAGTTCGGCGATGACTTTGGTGATCGCCTCGGCCGGCACGGTCTGCGGCTCCACCCCGTACTCGCCCAGCAGCAGCGGACGCACTCCGGGGACCAGGTCCGGATGGAGCAGCCGCCGCACCCGGGCCCCGGTCAGCGCGGGAATCTTGCCCCCGGTCGGTCCGTAGCCGCCGGGCCCCTCGGCATACACATCGACCGGTATACCGGCGAACACCTGGGTGAGGGCCCGGGCGGGGCCGGCGTGCGGGGAGTCCACCACCAGCTCCAGCTCCTCCTCGCGAAGGCCCCAGGCGCGCCGGAAGTGGCGCTCCCACAGCGGGGCGTCGTCCACCCGGGGATTCCAGCCGTCCGGATGGAAGGGGGCGATCGCGTCGTTCCACGAGAGCACCTCGTCGAACCGGGCACGCAGCCGTTCGAAGCCGGCGGTCTCCGAGACGTCGGCGACGGCCTCCGGGGCCGGCCCGGTCCGGGACAGCAGCAGGATCCGGCGGTCGGGCTCGGTGAAGCAGCCCGCGTCGATCGCCGCGGCGAGCAGCACCGCCACCTCGGGCGACGACGCGTGGAAGATCCGGATGGTCATGCGGCCGAGGCCCCCTTCTCGGCGGCCGGACGGCGGCGCAGCCTGCGCACCCGGGTCGCCCGTGTCACGTCCATGGAGTCGAGAGCCTCGTCCAGCAGCCGCTGCGGAAGGCGTCCCAGGGCCGCGGCCCCGCGCGACTTCAGTTCACGGGCCACCGGCGGCTCGAATTTGTCGAGGGCGCCCAGGTGGTGGGCGATCACCGCGCAATACGTGCGTACGGCCTTCGGCAGCAAGGCGTCCGCGTCACGGTCGGTGGCTGTATCGGCGACCACCTGGTCAAAAGCACGCAGGAAATCGAGCTGGCGCACATCGCCGATCTGCGTCAGGGACGTCGCCACCCCGCGCCGGTAGAAATGGCTGAGCAGGCCCAGGGTGGCGAAGGATTCCGCCTCCCGGTGCAGCCGCCAGATCCACGGCCGGTCCTCGGCGGTGCGCAGCCCGTCGGTGAAGTGCAGCAGACCCCGGTCCAGCAGCCGCCGGTGGTAGAGGCCCGACCAGGCGAAGGCGTAGTCCACCGACGTGGTGCGGTGGGCGGGCAGGATCGCGGCCCGGGGGTCGCTCACCACACCGTGCGGCCCGTGCGGAACCCGGCGTACGGTCCGCGCCTTGCCGTTCACCTGGACGTGGTCGGTGCGCACGAAGTCGCAGCCCAGCGCCTCGGTCCGGGCCAGCAGCCGCTCGTAGTGCCCGGGCGCCAGCCAGTCGTCGCCGTCCAGGAAGGCGATGTATTCGCCGCGGGAGGCCTCCAGACCGGTGTTGCGGGCGGTCGCCAGACCGCCGTTCACCTCGTGCCGGAGCAGCACGGCCCCGGGGATCTCGTCCGCGGCCCGGCGCAGCAGCCGGGGTGTCCCGTCGGTCGAACAGTCGTCGACCAGAAGGAACTCGAAGTCCTCGCGGGCGTTGGCCCGCAGACTTCTGAGGGTGTCGGGCGCGTAGGTCTGCACGTTGAAGAACGGCACGATGACGGAGAGCTTAACCACGCGCATCACGTTAGGTGCGGCCCTGGCCCTTTCCTTTTCCGCAATGCGCCCAACAGGTGAACAACGCCCGACGCCCAGGTGAATCGCCTTTTCCCGGGCGGTAATTGAGGGCGTATTCGAGGCGGTCCCCCAATCGTCGGCTCGCTGTTAACCATCTGTTGCCATCGCGTTGGGCCGCGCATCGAAATGCCTTCCTAACTTCTAGGACGTGCCCCCACGTACCAGCCAAGACGCCGAACCGGCCGAGACCCCCGCCGCGCCCCGACGGGCGCTCAGGGTCGCCGTCCTCGCCGACTCCGACACCCGGTGGAAATGGGGCGCGCTCACCGCGCGCCGCCTGACCGCCGAGGCCGCCGGGGACGGGCAGGGCGCGCGGCCCGTCGAGGTCAGCGGGCTGCTGCTGCGCGGCCGGGCCACCCCGACGCCCCGCCAGCTCGCGGAGGTCGGCGAGGTCGGGATCGATGCCGGACGGGTCCGCGAGGTCACCGCCGTCGAGTTCCTGCACACCGTGCGCGACGAGGGGTTCGACCTCGTCGTCCTCGCCCTCGTCGGCGGCGGTGTCCAGGCCATGCTGCACGGTCTCGCCGCCCTCGACCTGCCGCGCCGGCCCGTCGTCGTCACCGGATACGTCGGCGTCGTCTACGAGAAGCTCGCCGACGGGCTCCTGCTGCGCCACGGGGCGGACGTCGTCCTCGCCAACTCGGCCCACGACGCGGAACGTTTCCGCGCGGTGTACGAGGGGGTGGGCGCCGACGCCTCGGCCGTCACCGAGGCCGCCCTGCCCTTCCTGGGCGGAGCCCCGTACCGTCCCGAAGAGGGCCGCGACACCGTGGTGTTCGCCGCCCAGCCCTCCGTACCGGCCTCGCGAGCCGACCGCACCTACCTGCTGCGCCGGCTCGTCGAGCACGCCCGGCTGCACCCGCGCCGCGAGGTGCTGCTGAAGCTGCGCTCCAAGCCCGGCGAACACACCACGCACATCGAGGAACTGCCCTACCAGAAGCTCGCGCAGAGGCTGCCCGGCGGACTGCCGCCCAACTTCCGCCTGGTCTACGGGCACATGGGTGAGGTCCTGGACCGCACCGACCTCCTGGTCACCGTCTCCTCGACCGCCGCGCTGGAGTCGCTGCACCGCCGCATCCCGACCGCGATCCTCACCGACCTCGGCGTCCGCGAGCCGCTCGGCAACCACCACTTCGTCGGCTCCGGGCTCCTCACCTCCTGGGACCGGCTCGACGGCGGGATCCGGCCCCGGCCCGACACGGAGTGGGTGGCCGGCCAGGGCGTCGCCGCCGACGGCTCGTACGGCGCCGCCTACGACACCGCCCGCGCCAAGGTCACCGCCCTCCTCGACGCCGACCGACTTCCGCCGCTCGCCCCCTACTACACGCCCGCCTCCGCCCCCGGCTATCTCCCCGGCATCCTCGGCCGCCACCACCTGGCCCCCGACGGCACGCCCCTGCCCGGCGCGGTCGCACCGCAGGAGCCCGGCCGGGTCCGGGGCGCGGTGCGCGAGACCGTCCGCAACGCGGCCCGCGGCGCCTACCGCCACGGCGTCCAGCGCGTCGCGCCGGTGATCCGCCGGATGGGGGAGCTGTGACCGCCCCCGCGGGAGCCCCCGGGACCTCGGGGTCCACCCCTTCAGGAACCGCCATCACACCAGGAGCAGCGATGCAGCCGCCCCCGACCGTCCTCGCCGTCATCCCCGCCCGCGGCGGATCCAAGGGCGTCCCCGCCAAGAACCTCGCCGAGGTCGGCGGCATCCCCCTGGTCGCCCGCGCCGTCCGCGCCGCGCTCGGCGCCCCCGAGGTCACCGACGTCGTCGTCACCACCGACGACGGGGCGATCGCCGAGGCCGCCCGCACCGCCGCCGCCGACCTGCGGGCCGCGCACCGGCTGCACTGTGTGGAGCGCCCCGCCGCCATCGCGGGCGACACCGCGACCAGCGAAGCGGCCGTGCTGCACGCCATGGACGTCTACGAGGCCGAGCGCGCCCGCACCGTCGACGTGGTCCTCCTCGTCCAGTGCACCAGCCCCTTCGTCTCCCGCGAGGACATCGACGGCGTCGCCAGGGCGGTGGCCCACGAGGGGGCGGACACGGCCGTCACGGTCGCCCCGTTCCACGGCTTCGTCTGGCGCGACGGGCACGCGGTCGAGGAGAGCACGTACGGCGTCAACCACGACAAGGCCGTACGCCCCCGCCGGCAGGACCGCCCCCAGGACCACCTGGAGACCGGCGCGGCCTACGCGATGGACGCGGCGGGCTTCCGCAGCCACCGGCACCGCTTCTTCGGTCACACCGCCCTCGTGCCCACCGACCCGGCCCGGGTGCTGGAGATCGACGACCCGCACGACCTGGCCCGCGCCCGTGCGCTCGCCCCGCTCCTGGACCCCTCCCCGCTGCCCTCCCTCGCGGACGTGGACGCGGTCGTCCTGGACTTCGACGGCACCCAGACCGACGACCGGGTCATGATCGACTCCGACGGTCGCGAGACGGTCGCCGTGCACCGGGGCGACGGGCTCGGCATCGCCGCCCTGCGCAAGGCCGGCGTGCCCCTGCTGATCCTCTCCACCGAGCAGAACCCGGTCGTCGCGGCCCGGGCCCGCAAGCTCCGGATCCCCGTCCTGCACGGCATCGACCGCAAGGACGAGGCGCTGAAGCGGTGGTGCGACGAGCAGTCCGTCGCACCCGACCGGGTCCTCTACGTCGGAAACGACGTCAACGACCTGCCCTGCTTCTCCCTCGCCGGCTGGCCCGTCGCGGTCGCCGACGCCCATGACTCGGTACGCGCCGCCGCGCGCGCTGTCACGACCACCCCCGGGGGCTACGGCGCCATCCGCGAGATCGCGGCCTGGCTGCTGGGCCCCACCCTCACCACCACCAACACCCCTTCTGTCCCCACCAAGTAAGGAAGCACCACCATGAGCACCTCCCGCCTGCGCACCTTCGGCACCCGCACCGCCGGCCCCGGCAACCCCGTCTACATCACGGGTGAGATCGGCATCAACCACAACGGCGACCTCGACAACGCCATCGCGCTGATCGACGCGGCCGCCGAAGCCGGCTGCGACGCCGTCAAGTTCCAGAAGCGCACCCCGGAGATCTGCACCCCGCGCGACCAGTGGGACATCGAGCGCGACACCCCCTGGGGCCGGATGACGTACATCGACTACCGCCACCGCGTCGAGTTCGGCGAGACCGAGTACACCGCCATCGCCGAGCACTGCGCCAAGCGCGGCATCGACTGGTTCGCCTCCCCGTGGGACACCGAGGCCGTCGCCTTCCTGGAGAAGTTCGACGTCCCCGCCCACAAGGTGGCCTCCGCCTCCCTCACCGACGACGAGCTGCTCCGCGCCCTGCGCGCCACCGGCCGCACGGTGATCCTCTCCACCGGCATGTCGACCCCGAAGCAGATCCGCCACGCCGTCGAGGTCCTGGGCAGCGACAACATCCTGCTCTGCCACGCCACCTCGACGTACCCGGCGAAGGCCGAGGAGCTGAACCTCCGGGTCATCAACACCCTCCAGCAGGAGTACCCGAACGTTCCGATCGGCTACTCCGGCCACGAGACCGGCCTGCAGACCACCCTCGCGGCGGTCGCCCTCGGCGCCACGTTCGTCGAGCGCCACATCACCCTGGACCGCGCCATGTGGGGCTCCGACCAGGCCGCCTCCGTCGAGCCGCAGGGCCTGACCCGCCTGGTCCGCGACATCCGCACCATCGAGCAGTCGCTCGGCGACGGCGTCAAGAAGGTGTACGAGTCCGAGCTCGGCCCGATGAAGAAGCTCCGCCGCGTCGCGGGCGTCGTCGCCGAGACCGAGAACGCGCCGGCCCCCGAGCCGGTCGCGGTCTGAGCGCCGACCGGTGAACCTCGCCTTCGTCGAGAGCCCGGTCCAGCTCCTGAACGTCCTGGAGTGGGTTCACACCCAGGGGGGAGACGACCCGACCGCCACCACGGTCGTCGTCCTCCCCCCGGTCGACCCGATGTCGCGCGGTCAGCTGCGCCGGATGGCGGAGCTGGCCCGCGACGAGGGCATCGCGGTCCGCTGGCAGGAGGCGCGCGGCGAGTCCGGCGCGCCCCTGAAGGCCCTGCGCGCGCTGGCCGGCCTGGTCCGGCGCGCGGACCACATAGTGATCGGCGACCCCTTCTCCCGCTATGTGCAGCTCCTGCTGACCCTGGTCCGCGCCGACCACCTCACGGTGGTCGACGACGGCACGGCCACCATGGAGTTCGTCGCCCAGCTGGCCCGGGGCGAGCGCCTGACCCGCTGGCACCGCCGGGGCCGTACGGGACCGCGCGAACTGGTTCTGGCCCCGGTCACCGCCACGGCCCGCCGCCGCTTCACCCCGACGGCGCGCCACACGGTCGAGGTGTTCACCGCGATGCCGGTCGAGGCTCCGCCCGGCATCGCGGTCACCCCGAACACCTTCGCCTGGACCCGGGCCCGCTTCGGCCCGCCCAGCATCGGCAAGGGCGCGGACCTGGTCGGCACCTCCCTGGTCGAGACGGGCGTCGTCGACCCCGTCCCGTACCAGGAGGCGGTGGCCTCCCTGGCCCGCACCCACGGCGCGACCCGCTACTTCGCCCACCGCCGCGAGTCCGCCGAGAAGCTCCACGCGCTGGAAGCCGCCACCGGCCTGGAGATCGTCCGCCCGGACCTCCCGCTGGAACTGATCGCCCGCCGCGGCCCCATCGGCCGCACGATCGTCAGCTTCCCCTCCACGGTCGTCCACACTCTCCCGCTGGCCCTCGCCGGCACCGGCGTGAACGTCGCGGTCTGCGACATCGCCCCCGAATGGCTCCGCGCCACGGCCTCGCCGCGCGCCCAGGGCTTCCTGAGCGGGGTCACGGACACGGCGCGGGGGGTGCAGCGACTGCCGTCGGTGGTGACGTGAGAGCCGCGCCCGCACGGGCGCGGACCCGGGTCCGGAAGGCGAACGGGTATACCCGTAACCACCCTGCGTCACACGTCCTCACCCGAACTTTGTTCGCCTGAGCGGCTGAAGTTTTGTTGATCTGTGGCCAGTTGAGGGGGCAAGGGGCCTACGCTTCATAGGGTGAACCAGTTGAAGTCCCGCGCCTCCCGCCCCCACCACCCGGCCGGCCAGCCCGGGGGAGGTGCGCTGCCCGGCAGGCTCTCCGACGAGCTCCGCGCCGAGCTGATCGCCTTCCGCCGCGATCTGCACATGCACCCCGAGCTCGGCAACCAGGAGTTCCGCACCACCGCCGCCATCAAGGACCGGCTGGAGAAGGCCGGGCTGAAGCCCAAGGTCCTCGCGGTGGGGACCGGGCTCATGTGCGACGTGGGGGAGTGGGACGGGGTGACGCCCATGCTGGCGTTGCGGGCGGACATCGACGCGCTGCCGATCCCGGACACCAAGGCCGGCGTGCCCTACCGGTCCACCGTGCCCGACCGGGCGCACGCCTGCGGGCACGACGTGCACACCACCACCGTCCTCGGCGCGGGCCTCGTGCTGGCCGATCTCGACCGTCAGGGGCTGCTGCCCAACGCCGTGCGGCTGATCTTCCAGCCCGCCGAGGAGGTCCTGCCCGGCGGCGCGGTCGACGCGATCGAGTCCGGGGTGCTGGAGGGCGTCGGCCGGATCATCGGCGTGCACTGCGACCCGAAGGTGGACGTCGGGCGGATCGGGCTGCGGATCGGGGCCATCACCTCGGCCTGCGACCGGCTGGAGATCACGCTCGACGGGCCCGGCGGGCACACCGCCCGCCCCCACCTGACCACCGACCTCGTCACCGCCGCCGCCCGGATCGCCGTCGACGTGCCCGCGCTGCTCGCCCGCCGGGTCGACGCCCGCTCCGGGCTCGCGCTGACCTGGGGGCGGCTGGAGACCGGCCACGCCCCCAACGTCATCCCGCAGCACGCCGAGCTGTCCGGCACCGTCCGCTGCCTGAACCTGGACGCCTGGCGCGACGCCCCCGACCTGGTGCACGCCGCCGTGGACGAGGTGGCCGGAATGCACCGGGCCAAGACCGTCATCAACTACGTACGGGGTGTGCCGCCCGTGGTGAACGACGCCGAGTCCATCGGCCTGCTGGACGCCGCGATGGCCGAGCGCCGCGGATCGTATGCGATCGAGGACACCGAGCAGAGCCTCGGCGGCGAGGACTTCTCCTGGTACCTGGAGCAGGTGCCCGGCGCGATGGCCCGCCTCGGCGTCCGGACCCCGGGCGACACGCGCGGGCTCGACCTGCACCGCGGCAACTTCGACGTGGACGAAGAGGCCATCACCGTGGGGGTCGAGCTGTTCACCGCCTCGGCGCTGCTCGACGGGAACCGTTAGCGGAGCGTTGACACGGTCTTCGTGAGCCGTTCGTGGACCCGCGGGGCCGCTTCTGTTCACGACGATCCGATAACGGCTTCCGTACGTGCTCTTATCTGACATCTACGCGCGTTACGATCGCCGCGAAACCAGCGCCGGAAGAGGCGCTTCGGTCAGGTTTGAAGGAGCCTTCCCTTGCGCCGGATCACCAGGATCACCACCGTGGGCATTGCGTCCGCGGCGCTTGCGCTCAGCGCCACCGCCTGTGGCGGGAAATCATCGTCGGACGCCGGTTCCGACTCGGGCGGCGACAAGGCCGCCATCGCGTACGACATCGGCGGCCGCGGCGACCAGTCGTTCAACGACGCCGCCTACGCCGGTCTCGCCAAGGCCGAGAAGGACCTCGACGTCCAGGGCAGCGAGGCCGAGCCCTCCGACGGTGAGGGCGACGCGGACAAGGTCCAGCGCCTCACCGAGCTGGCCCGCTCCGGCAACAACCCGGTGATCGGCGTCGGCTTCGCCTATGCGCCCGCCATCAAGAAGGTCGCGCCGAAGTTCCCGAAGACCACCTTCGGCATCATCGACGACGCCTCGGTGACCGGCGACAACATCGCCAACATCGTCTTCAACGAGGAGCAGGGCTCCTACCTCGCCGGCGTCGCCGCCGCCAAGGTCACCAAGTCGAAGACGGTCGGCTTCATCGGCGGTGTCGAGACCCCGCTGATCAAGAAGTTCGAGGCGGGCTTCATCCAGGGCGTCAAGGACACCGACGCCTCGGTCAACGTGCTTCCGCAGTACCTGACGCAGCCGCCGGACTTCGGTGGCTTCTCCAAGCCCGACCTCGGCAAGGCCGCCGCCCAGGGCCAGCTCGACAAGAAGGCCGACGTGGTCTACTCGGCCGCCGGTCTGGCCGGCTCCGGTGCCATCGAGGCCGTCTCCAAGGCGGGCAAGTGGAACATCGGCGTCGACTCCGACCAGTACAAGCAGAAGGGCCTCGCGGCCTACAAGGAGTCCATCCTGACCTCGGTCACCAAGGACGTCGAGGACTCGGTGTTCAACCTGATCAAGTCGGTCCAGGACGGCAAGCCGCAGACCGGTGAGATCCGCTACGGCCTCGACAAGGACGGCGTCGGCCTGTCGATGTCCAACCCGGCCTTCACCAAGATGACCGAGGTCATCGCGGCCGTCGACAAGGCCAAGCAGGAGATCATCGACGGCAAGATCAAGGTCAAGACCGCTCCGTAAGCTCGGCGCCTCCTGCCGAACGGCTGGTTTCCTCCTGGCCCTGTCCGTCCCCGCGCCGCACTCCGGCCGGCGGACGGACAGGGCCACGGGCCCATGCCCGCCCGACGGCCAGGCCTCCCGCAGCACCCCTCGAAGAAGATCCGCCTCCCGCAGTGCTCTCCCACCCGGCCCGGACCAACGAATCCGGACTGTGACGTGCACCCCGTGTTTCACGATTCGGCAGCGCTACGCGTGTAGACAGCCCTCCGGCGCGATAACTTCACCCCGCCCACCAGAGCCCCCCAGCCCCTCCGCCCCCGCTCCTGTCCGGCCAAGGAGAGTGCGTCATCAACGCGTCCAGCAGTCCCCCTGCCGTAGAACTGCACGGCATCACCAAGCGCTTCCCCGGCGTCGTCGCCAACCACGACATCGACATCACCATCGGCAAGGGCACGGTCCACGCGCTCGTCGGTGAGAACGGCGCCGGCAAGTCCACCCTGATGAAGATCCTCTACGGCATGCAGAAGCCGGACGAGGGCACCATCGCGATCAACGGCGAGCAGGTCTCGTTCTCCAACCCGGGCGACGCCATCGAGCGCGGCATCGGCATGGTGCACCAGCACTTCATGCTCGCCGACAACTTCACCGTCCTGGAGAACGTCGTCCTCGGCGGCGAGAAGCTGTACGGCATCGGCTCCGGCGCCCGGAAGAAGATCAAGGAGATCTCCGACGCGTACGGGCTCGGCATCCGGCCCGACGCGCTCGTGGAGGACCTCGGGGTCGCCGACCGGCAGCGCGTGGAGATCCTGAAGGTCCTCTACCGGGGCGCCCGCATCCTCATCCTGGACGAGCCGACCGCGGTCCTCGTGCCGCAGGAGGTCGACGCCCTCTTCGCCAACCTGCGCGAGCTCAAGGCCGAGGGGCTGACCGTCATCTTCATCTCGCACAAGCTGGGCGAGGTGCTCTCGGTCGCCGACGACATCACGGTGATCCGCCGCGGCACGACGGTGGGCACCGCCGACCCGGCCACCACCACGACCAAGCAGCTCGCCGAGCTGATGGTCGGCAGCGAGCTGCCCTCGCCGGAGACCCGCGAGTCCACCGTCACCGACGT
Source organism: Streptomyces sp. man185 (assembly GCA_002551355.1). Classification (GTDB taxonomy): domain Bacteria; phylum Actinomycetota; class Actinomycetes; order Streptomycetales; family Streptomycetaceae; genus Streptomyces. Next base: position 12,299 of record NTHE01000054.1, read on the forward strand.
GCCGACGCTGCGGGTCCAGGACCTGAAGCTCACTGTCACCGACCCCGACGGCACCGTCCGCGACGTGCTCGCCGGCATCGACTTCACCATCCACCAGGGCGAGGTCCTCGGGATCGCCGGCGTCGAGGGCAACGGCCAGACCGAGCTCATCGAGGCCCTCATGGGCATGCGCGACCCGGACGCCGGAGTGATCACGCTCGGCACCGACGACATCTCGCACGCCCCGACCCGCAAGCGGCGCGAGTCCGGCATCGGCTACATCCCCGAGGACCGTCACCGCCACGGCGTCCTGCTGGACGCCCCGCTGTGGGAGAACCGCATCCTCGGCCATGTCACCGAGAAGCCCAACAGCCGCGGCTGGCTGCTGGACAACAAGGCGGCCCGCGCCGACACCGAGCGCATCGTGCGCGAGTACGACGTGCGGACCCCCGGCATCGAGGTCACCGCGGCGTCCCTCTCCGGCGGCAACCAGCAGAAGCTGATCGTCGGCCGCGAGATGAGCCACGCACCCAAGTTCCTGATCGCCGCCCACCCCACCCGCGGTGTGGACGTCGGCGCGCAGGCCCAGATCTGGGACCAGATCCGCGAGGCCCGCCGCGAGGGGCTCGCCGTGCTGCTGATCTCGGCCGACCTGGACGAGCTGATCGGGCTCTCCGACACCCTGCGCGTCATGTACCGCGGACGGCTGGTCGCCGACGCCGACCCGGCCACCATCACCCCGGAGGAACTGGGCTCGGCCATGACCGGCGCCGCCACCGGTCACCTCGAAAGCCCGGAGGACGAGGCCCGATGAAGAAATTCGACAAGGACCGGCTGATCCTGGGCTTCGCCGGCCCGGTGCTCGCCCTGGTCGTGGCCCTCGCGCTGACGACCGTGGTGCTGCTCGCCTCCGGGCAGAACCCCTTCGAGCCGTACCGGATCATGTTCGAGTCGGCCAGCTACGTCGACGTGCAGGTCCTGATCGTCAACCAGGCCGGTACGTACTACCTCGCCGCACTCGCGGTCGCGGTCGGCTTCCGGATGAACCTCTTCAACATCGGCGTCGACGGGCAGTACCGACTCGCCGCCATGATGGCCGCGCTGGTCGGCGCGAGCGTCGACCTGCCGGGCCCGCTGCACATCGCGCTGATCGTGATCGTCGCCATGCTGGTCGGCGCGTTCTGGTCGGGCATCGCGGGCTTCCTCAAGACCACCCGCGGGGTGAGCGAGGTCGTCTCGACGATCATGCTCAACTCGATCGCCACCGCGCTGGTCGCCTGGATGATCCTGCCGAAGAACTTCGGCGAGCAGCCGGTCGGCTCCAACAACCTGACCACCGGTGAGATCCCGGAGTCCGGCTGGTTCCCGGGGCTGCCGATGGGCGACCAGGCCGGTGAGATCTACGGCTTCACCTTCGTCGCCGCGGGCTGCGGCCTCCTGTACTGGTTCGTGCTGAACCGCACCCGGTTCGGCTTCGACCTGCGCGCCACCGGCGCCAGTGAGAGCGCCGCCCAGGCCTCCGGCGTGGACGCCAAGAAGATGATCCTCACCTCGATGCTGATCTCCGGAGCGGTCGCGGGCCTGGCCGGCATGCCGACGCTGCTCGGTGACACGCACACCTACAGCCTCGACTTCCCCACGGGCATCGGCTTCACCGGCATCACCATCGCGCTGCTGGGCCGGAACAACCCGCTCGGCATCGCCCTCAGCGCCCTGCTGATCGCGTTCCTGGACAAGTCCTCGGCCTCGCTCGACCAGTACGGGTACGAGAAGGAGATCGCCACGATCATGCAGGGCCTGATCGTGATCTCGGTCGTCGTCTCCTACGAGCTGGTCCGCCGTTACGGCATCCGCCGCCAGCAGCAGAAGGTCGGCGAGGAACTCGCCGCCGGACACGCCCTCACGACCGAGAAGGAGGCGGCCCTGTGAGCACCAGCAAAACCATCGCCGCAGGCCCCGCCCCCAAGAAGGGCAACGGCCGCCGCAAGCTCTCCCTGCCCGTCGTCCTGCTGATCATCGCGGGGGCGCTCGCCCTGGTCTCGCTGGTCCGCCTGATCAGCGGCGCCGAGGACATCACCTCGGTCGGCCAGGTCGCCGGCGCCCTGGAACTCGCCGTGCCGATCGGCCTCGCCGGACTCGGCGGTCTGTGGGCCGAACGCGCGGGCGTCATCAACATCGGCCTCGAAGGCATGATGATCCTCGGCACCTGGTTCGGCGCCTGGGCCGGGTTCCAGTGGGGCCCGTGGATGGGTGTCCTCTTCGGCATCCTCGGCGGCTGCATCGGCGGCCTGCTGCACGCGGTCATCACCGTCACCTTCGGCGTGAACCACATCGTCTCCGGTGTGGCCATCAACATCCTCGCCGTCGGCGTCACCCGCTACCTGTCCAACTTCGCCTTCGACGGCATCCAGGGCGGCTCCTCCAAGCAGTCCCCGCGCATCGACCCGATCGACAAGATCACCATCCCGGGGCTCTCGGACTGGCTCCAGGACCTTCAGCAACACCACTGGTTCCTGATCTCCGACATCGCGGGCATCGTCGGCGGCCTGGTCACCGGCCTGTCCCTGCTCACCGTCGTCGCCCTGCTGCTGATCCCCGCCACCTGGTGGATCCTGTGGCGCACCCCGTTCGGACTGCGGCTGCGCTCCTGCGGCGAGTCCCCGGTGGCCGCCGAGACCCTCGGCGTCAACGTGTACAAGTACAAGTACATCGCCGTGACCGTCTCCGGCGGTCTGGCGGGCCTCGGCGGCGCGTTCCTCGCGATCGTCGCGACCGGCATCTACCAGGAGGGCCAGACCGGCGGCCGCGGCTACATCGGTCTCGCCGCGATGATCTTCGGCAACTGGATGCCGGGCGGCATGGCACTGGGCGCCGGGCTCTTCGGCTTCACCGACAGCCTCAAGCTGCGCGGCGGCGCCGAGAACGTCCACGCGATGCTGCTCCTGCTGGCGATCCTGCTGGTCATCGCGGTGTTCTGGCAGCTGTACAAGAAGAAGTACGTCTCCGCGGCGATCGCGGCGGTCGTCTCGGCGCTGCTGTTCACCTGGTACTTCCTGACCGACCAGGTGCCGAGCCAGTTCGTCGACGCCGCCCCGTACGTCACCACGCTGCTGGTCCTCTCGCTCTCCGTGCAACGGCTGCGGATGCCCAAGGCGAACGGCGCGTCGTACCGCAAGGGCGAGGGCAAGTGACACCCCCCTCCGCCCCGGCCTTCGGCGACGCCGACTGGGACGCCCTGCGGGACGCGGCCCGGGACGCCATGTCCCGGGCGTACGCCCCCTACTCGGGCTTCCCGGTCGGCGTCGCCGCCCGGGTGGACGACGGCCGCACGATCACCGGCTGCAACGTCGAGAACGCCAGCTACGGCCTCTCGCTCTGCGCCGAGTGCGGCCTGGTCTCCACGCTCCACGCCACCGGCGGCGGCCGGCTGACCCACTTCACCTGCGTGGACGGCACCGGGGCGATCCTGGTGCCGTGCGGCCGGTGTCGGCAGCTCCTGTACGAGTTCGGCGGCCCGGAACTCCTCCTGGAGACGCCGGACGGCCGCCGTACGCTCGACGAGATGCTGCCGCAGTCGTTCGGCCCGCAGCACCTCGGCTGAACCCGTATCCCGCACGATCCGGCGGTGGCCCTTCCCTTACCGGAAGGGCCACCGCTCTTCTCTCCCTCTATGCGCGTAGAGTCAGTCGCGACTCTTGCGCACCCGGCCGGAAGGACTCCCATGGACGCCATCTCCGTCATCCGCACCAAGCGGGACCGAGGCGAGCTGACCCCCGAGCAGATCGACTGGGTCATCGACGCCTACACCCGTGGCGATGTCGCCGACGAGCAGATGTCCGCCCTCTCCATGGCGATCCTGCTCAACGGCATGAACCGCACCGAGATCGCCCGCTGGACCGCCGCGATGATCGCGTCCGGCGAGCGGATGAACTTCGACTCGCTGTCCCGCCCCACCACCGACAAGCACTCCACGGGCGGCGTCGGCGACAAGATCACTCTGCCGCTCGCCCCGCTGGTCGCCGCGTGCGGCGCGGCCGTGCCGCAGCTCAGCGGCCGGGGCCTCGGCCACACCGGCGGCACCCTGGACAAGCTGGAGTCGATCCCCGGCTGGCGGGCCCACATCTCCAACGCGGAGATGCTGAACGTCCTCGACACCACCGGCGCGGTCATCTGCGCCGCCGGTGACGGGCTGGCCCCCGCCGACAAGAAGCTGTACGCGCTGCGCGACGTCACCGGCACCGTCGAGGCGATCCCGCTGATCGCCAGCTCGATCATGTCCAAGAAGATCGCCGAGGGCACCGGGGCGCTCGTCCTGGACGTCAAGGTCGGCTCCGGCGCTTTCATGAAGACCATCGAGGACGCCCGCGAACTGGCCTCCACCATGGTCGCGCTGGGCACCGACAGCGGGGTGCGCACGGTCGCCCTTCTCACCGACATGTCCACCCCGCTGGGCCTCACCGCCGGCAACGCGCTGGAGGTCCGCGAGTCGGTCGAGGTCCTGGCGGGCGGCGGCCCGAGGGACGTCATCGACCTCACCCTGGCGCTCGCCCGCGAGATGCTGGACGCGGCCGGCCTCAAGGACGCCGACCCCGAGAAGGCGCTCGCCGACGGCTCCGCGATGGACGTCTGGCGCCGGATGATCTCCGCCCAGGGAGGCGACCCCGACGCCACGCTCCCCACCGCCCGTGAGCAGCACGTCGTCACCGCCCCCGCCTCCGGCGTCCTGACCCGCCTGGACGCCTACGACGTCGGCGTCGCCGCCTGGCGCCTCGGCGCGGGCCGCGCCCGCAAGGAGGACCCGGTGCAGGCGGGCGCGGGCGTCGAGCTCCACGCCAAGCCCGGCGACACGGTCACCGAGGGCCAGCCCCTGATGACGCTGCACACGGACACCCCGGAGAAGTTCGACTACGCCCTGAAGGCCCTGCCCGAGGCGTACGACATCGCCCCGGCCGGCACGTCGTTCTCGCCGCTGCCGGTGGTGCGGGAACGTATCGCCTGACCTGCGGTTTCCTCGTACGGGTGAACGGGACCGGTGGACTGCCACCGGTCCCGTTCGGCATGCTGGACCCGGCCCGAGGCGACGCACCGACAGAGGAGACCGCCATGGACCGCACGTACCGGGTGCTGGAGACGGTCGAGTACGGGCGGGAGCCGACCCTTCCCGAGCCGTTCGGGCCGGTCCTGGACACGGGCGTCCTCCCCTTCGGCTGACACGCGAACGGCCCGTCGCACGGAAGGTGATCCGTGCGACGGGCCGCCGTCATGCGGTGGCGTGAACTACCCGCGAGCGCCCGTCACTTGCCCAGGTACGCGCTGTAGATCTTCACCGACGAGGTGTTGCCCTTCTTGTCGGTGACCTTGGCGGCGAAGGAGATCGCCTTGCCCTTCGCCGGGTTCTTGACGGTGATCTTCCCCTTCTTCACCGTGACCTTCTTCCAGGTCTTGCCGCCGCTGTAACTGACGTACGTCTTCAGCGACTTCAGGTTCTTGCCCGCCGCAGCGCCGTGCACCTTCACCGGCACCGAGACGGTCTTGCCCGCCTTGGCCCGGCCGTCGGCGCCGACGGCCGGGGTGAACCGGGCTGTGGAGACCGGGAGCGCGGTGAACTCGGTCTTCTTCGACGAGAACGTCCAGGACGCGTCGACCCGGGTGGAGAGCGGGCTGATCTTCGCGCTGTGCTTGACCGAGGTCGACAGCTTGTAGGCGGCGGATCCGGCCGGGACCGTGAAGTACTCCCCGCCGTACAGCGGGTCGTTGTTCTGGCCGATCTTCTTGCCGTTGCGGTACAGGACGGTCTTGGCCGACGAGAGCTCCATGGAACCCTCGTTGCCCTGGCCGTCCGCCAGCAGCGGGAGATAGCCGGTGATCTCGTTGCCCTCACGGGTGACGCCGAAGTCGTCGTTCACCAGCGGCTGGAACACCCCGGTGTTCACGGACTTGCTGTAGGACTTGCCCGCCTTGTACGTCGCCTCCGTACCGGCCAGGTAGTTCGCCTCGTACGACGGGAAGCCTTCCTCGTCGACCGGACCCATCTGGCTGAAGTCGAAGGCCCAGCTCACCTTGTCGGCGGTGGAGAGATACAGCGTGCGGGTGCCGGGCAGCTTCTGCTCGATCGAGGCGGCCACGCCGCTGGTCGACGTGGGCAGGAAGCCCCAGGCGGCGAGCGCGCCCTTCTTCTTCGGGGCTGCCGCGCCCATGGTGAACTTCACCTTGGCCAGCTGGCCGGTCGTGAACTTCCGGTCGTAGCCGGTCGCGAGCTGCTTGACGGTGCCGCCGACCGCGATGTCGTACTCGGTCGACGCACCCTTGGTCCACATGCCCGACCAGTGCTGGGCGAGCGAGCCGTCGGTGATCTGCGGGCCCACGTGGAGCGTGCGGAAGTCGGCCGGCGAGTCCATCAGCCAGCCGAAGGAGACCCCGTCCCTCTTCGACTCCACCGAGTAGTCCGGCGAGAACAGCTGGCCCTTCGCCTTGGCGTCCGGCAGCGTGATCTTCACCGGCTTCGCCTTGCGGGCGTCGAACGTCAGCGAGGTGTTCTTGGTGACCGCGACCTTCGGCTGGGCGATCCAGTCCACGCCCTTGGAGAAGTCCTCCGGGTGGCCGTAGACCGTGGAGTTGACCACGTACGTGCCCTTGGGCACCCGGATCTTCGCCGTGCCGTTCACGACCTGCGGGTCCAGGAACGAGCCGCCGACCGCGTCGTTGAAGCCGTAGAGCGTGCTCTCCGCGTAGGGCGCCGGGAGACCCTTCCTGTCGAGGTGCTTGACGGTGAGGTCGTAGCTCTCGACCTCACGCTCGACGGCGGCCGCCGTGCGCACGGTCTGCCCGCCGCCGGTCGCCACCACATACGCGGAGTAGGTGCCGTCCGCCGTGCCGCCGATACGGGTGTCGGCGGTCAGCGCCGCCTCCGCGGTGCCGCCGGCAGGGACGGTGATCTTGTCCGCGCCGAGGGCGAAGAAGCCCGCCGGGGCCGGCTTGCCCGTCGGACCCGTGCCCGTCACCTGCAGATCGAGGGTGACATCGGTCGTACCGAGGTTGCGGTACGTCACCTTCTCGGTGGCCGGGACGTCGTCGGTGTGCGGCCACTGCTGCACGCCGAAGCTCACCGAGACCGGCTCCGCGACGACGCTCTGGGCGATCGCGCGGTCCACCTGGATCCGGCCGGAGCCCTGCTGGAACGGGTTGTACGCACCGGGCTTCGTGGACGCGGTCAGCGCGCCCTTCAGCTCGGAGTACTTCCAGTCGGGGTGCTGCTGCTTGAGCAGCGCCGCCGCGCCCGCGACGTGCGGGGTGGCCATCGACGTACCCGAGATGGTGGCGTAACCGGCGGGCTTCTCGCCCACCTCCTGGGCGATCAGCGAACCGGGCGGGATGGCCGCCGTGGTGTCCACGCCGGGAGCCGTCACGTCCGGCTTGATCGCACCGTCGCCGATCCGCGGGCCGCGGCTGGAGAAGTCCGCCAGCTTGTCCTTGTCGTCGACCGCGCCGACGGTCAGCGCGGCGTTCGCGCTGCCCGGAGAGCCGACCGTGCCCGCGTCGTCACCCTCGTTGCCCGCGGCGATGGCGAACAGGACGCCCTTCTCCGCCGACAGCTTGTCGACCGCCGCTTCCAGCGGGTCCACCTCGGGGGTGTCGGGTCCGCCGAGGCTCAGGTTGACGATATCGGCGCCCTGGGCGACCGCCCACTCCATGCCGGCCAGGATGCCGGAGTCCTCGCCGTAGCCCTCGTCGTCGAGCACCTTGCCCGCGAGCAGCTTCGCGTCCGGGGCCACGCCCTTGAGCTTCCCGCCCGACTTCGCGCCGGTGCCCGCCGCGATCGAGGCGACGTGCGTGCCGTGGCCCACCCGGTCCTTCGTGTCCTTCGCGGCGCTGAAGTTCTTCTCCGCGAGGATCTGGCCCTTGAGGTCGGGGTGCGTGGCGTCCGTCCCGGTGTCCAGGACCGCGATCTTGACGCCCTTGCCGGTGAACCCGGCCTTCCAGGCCGCCGGGGCGCCGATCTGCGGGACGCTCTTGTCGAGGCTCGCCCTCCGTACGCCGTCCAGCCAGACCCGGTCGATACCGGCGGCGGTGGTCACTCGGTCGCCCCCGGCGCGACGCTCGGTGAGCGCCTTCCAGATCTCCGGTGCGTCGGCGGTCGGCGTGGTCACCGACTCGGCGTTCAGCGAGGTGAGGCTCCGGCCGACCTCTGTGGAGCCCGCCTCGCGGACCTGCGCCTTCGCGGTGGCGGCCTGCTTGCCCCGGTAGCCGACGATCAGCTTCAGGCCGTCCTTCTGGGCCCGGAGGTTCTCCGGACGGCTCAGCTCGGTGACGTCGAACAGCCGCCGGTCGAGCTTGCCCGAGACGATCAGCCGGTGGGCGTCGGCCGGAACGACGAGGTTGTGCCCCTTGTCGCTCATCCGCTGGACCGGGATGTGCTCCCGCCCCTTCGCGGGCCGGAAGGCGACCGGCTTGCCCTTGGCGTCCACGGTGACCCGGTCGCCGGTGACGAGGGTCAGCTGACGCACGTCCCGGTCCTCGGTCTGCGCACGGGCGCCGGACGCCCCCTTCGGGTCCGGCTGGGCCACGGCGGGGCTGACCATTCCGGCCGCCAGTGCCACGGCGGCCGCTGTGGCGACCGCGGGTATGCACGTGTTTCTCACGCGTCTGCGCAACTCTCCCCCTGGAGAACTCGATGGTTCCTCAACCCGCCGGTCCGCAGAGACGCAGAAATGACGGCTGCGGCCGTCGGTTCATCGAACTAGAGGGATTGCTGAGGAGATTGGTTCACAGGAGATGCACAGGAAATCCGGAGTTGACGCAAAAAGGCCCCTCCGTGGCGAGACACTGCCCAGGGCCGAGCCGAGAGGCCGATGAATTTCGCCTCCCGGTCCGGTCTGCCTGGTGTGGATGCCGAGAATCCGATCACCCTGACCGTGACCGGCCGGGTCAGCCGTGCCGTCGTACCCGACCTCTGCGCCGAGCTGGAGCGCGCTCTCGCCGGCCCCCGGGGAGCCGCCCTCGCCCCGGGCGCCGCGGTGGACTGCGATGTGGGCGGGGTGATCCGGCCCGATCTGACCCTCGTCGAGGCGGTGGCCCGGCTGGGGCTGGTCGCCCGCCGGGCCGGACGCACCCTGCGGCTGCGCCGCGTGCCCCCCGAACTCCGGGCGCTGCTGGACCTGGTGGGGCTGGCCGACGTGGTGGCCCTGGAGGAGGGCCCGGAGGAACGCGTGCCGGGCCCGTCCTGACGTACGTACGCAGGGAGGCAGGGGCAGCCCCGCCGGACCCCGGGTGTGTCACGGGCCCGGCCGGGCCGGGGCTTCCTACGCGTCGGCCGGGAGGCGGTCCGGCAGGCCGAACAGCGGGAACCAGCGCGGGACGTCCAGGAAGCAGTGCATCCCGGTGATCTCCCCGTCCTGGACGTCGATGACCTGGACCGCCCACGGCACGAACCCCGACCCGTCCTCGGCGGGCTTGTAGTGCGCGAAGGCGGGGGAGCCGTTGGCCGAGACGGGCACCAGCTTGGAGCCCGCGCAGGCCGCTCCGATGGAGGTCATGAAGCCCGTGATGTCCCCGGTGCCCCGCAGCCACAGGTCGAACGGCGGCATCGTCATCACCGCGTCCTCGTGGAGCAGCGCGGTCAGGGCGGCCATGTCGTACCCCTCGAACGCCTTCACATAGCGCTCCAGGAGCTTCTGCTGCTCCTCGTCGAGCGGGTCCGCCGCATCGCCCGCCCGGCCCTCCGTCTCGGTCAGCGTGGCGCGGGCCCGCTGCAGGGCGCTGTTGACCGAGGCGACGGAGGTGTCCAGCAGCTCGGCGACCTCCGCGGCCTTCCAGGCGAGCACCTCGCGCAGGATCAGCACGGCGCGCTGCTTCGGCGGCAGGTGCTGGAGGGCGGCGACGAAGGCCAGGCGCACCGACTCGCGCGCCACGGCCGCCTCAGCCGGGTCCTGGACCGACGGCAGGATCCGGCCGTCGGGCATCGGCTCCAGCCAGACGTTCTCCGGGCGGGGGCTCAGCGCGGCCTGGGCGAGCGGGGTCGGGCCCGTCAGATCGACCGGGCGGGCCCGCTTGTTGCCCGCGTTCAGCATGTCCAGGCAGACGTTGGTGGCGATCCGGTAGAGCCACGAGCGCAGCGAGGAGCGGCCCTCGAACTTGTCGAAGTTGCGCCAGGCGCGGACCATCGTGTCCTGCACCGCGTCCTCGGCCTCGAAGGCGGATCCGAGCATCCGGTAGCAGTAGCCGGTCAGCTCGATCCGGTGCCCCTCCAGGCGGCTGTCGATCCCGGCGGCATCGGGCCTGCCGGCGTCCGCCGCCGCACCTGTGGCCGTGGTCGTGGTCAGATCGCTCATCGCTCCACCCCTGTCGCGCGCAGCCGCGCTGTGGCATCCGTCACCCGGTACGTCGGAAGCTACCGCAGCCCACTGACAGCGGGGGGCGGAAAGCGAACAAGGGGCGCCGGACGCCGTGGCTCCGGCCACGATCCGTCCGACGCCCCTCGGGATGCGCCCAGCGCCTCGCTCAGGTCCCGGGCTTGCGCCCGTACACGTACACGTCGTCGCCGTTCTTCAGCAGTTTCCAGTATGCCTTCGCGTCGGCGGGCCGCATGTTGACGCAGCCGCCGGAGCCCGGCGGGTTGTACATGGACTTGGTGACCGAGTGGAACGCCTGGCCGCCGTCGAAGAACTGGGAGTGCGGCATCCAGACCTTGTAGATGGTCGACCAGTGCTTGATGCTGCGCCAGTAGATCTTCTTCGCGCCGGTCCGGGTCTCCGCGCCGTCGCGACCCGTGCGCACCGGCACCGGGCCGTACTTCAGCTTCTTGCCGTCCTGGATCCAGCTCAGCTGCCGGGTCAGGTCGACACAGGCGATACGCCCCTTGTCGGTGGGGCACTTCTTCGCCTTGTTGGGGTTCTTCCCGGCCGCCTTCTGGGCGAGCATCGTGTTCATCGTGCGCCAGGTCAGCGGCCCGGCGTAGCCGATGGTGGGGGTGATCCCGTGCTTCTTCTGGAACTTCTGGATCGCCTTGCAGTCGGCCGTCGACTGCTTCCCGTCCACGGGCCGCCCCAGGAACTTCTCGACCTGCTTCTGGTGCGGTCCCACCGACGTGGTGCAGGACGCCGCGTGGGCGGCGGTGCCGGTGCCCAGGACCAGGACCGGAGCGGCCACCAGTCCGGCGACGGACAGTGCCGCCCCACGCCGCAGTCGTCTTCCGGATTTTTTCGCCGTGACTCCCATGCGCGCCAACTCCCCTTCGCCCACAGTGCGTTCTTGGTTACGCCTGGTAGACGTGCGAAGGGGAGCGGTGGTTGCGCGTTGGTATGTCTCGGTTGTGCTTCAGCGGGTGGCGGGCACGAGCGCCCGCCGCTCCGCACGCGCCACCCGGGTCCCGTACAGGGTGATCGAGACGACGCCGAGGACCGCGAGCAGGCCCAGGGCCACCGTCGCGGCCCAGCCCCCGGCGTGGAAGGCGACCGCGCCCAGCGTGCCGCCTGCGCTGGAGCCCAGGTAGTACGCCGACTGGTAGAGCGCCGAGGCCTGCGCCCGGCCCGTCGTCGCGGTCCGGCTCACCGAGGACGAGGCGACCGCGTGCCCGGCGAAGAAGCCGGCCGTGATCAGCACCAGGCCCAGCAGCACGGCGGCCAACTGGTCGGCGAGCGAGAGCAGCAGTCCGGCGGCGGTGGTGGAGACCGCCAGATAGAGCGCGCCCCGGCGTCCGAGCCGGGCCACCAGCCGTCCGGCCGCGGCGGAGGAGACCGTACCGACCAGGTAGACCAGGAAGATCGAGCCGATGACGCCCTGCGGCAGGCTGAACGGCTCCTCGACCAGCCGGTAGCCGATCACCGTGTAGACCGCGCCGAACACCGTCATGAACAGCGCGCCGATCGCGTACAGCCGGACCAGCAGCGGGTCGGACAGATGCGTGGCGACGGTCTTCGCCAGGGCCTTCGGGTTCAGCGAACCGGGGCGGAAGTTCCTGGCCTTCGGGATCAGGAAGTGGAAGGCGACGGCGCACGCCAGCGCAAGCAGCCCGACCGCCGCGAGCGCGGCGCGCCAGCCCCAGGCCTGGGCGACCCACCCGGTCAGGATGCGGCCGCTCATGCCGCCGATGCTGTTGCCCGCGACGAACAGTCCGATCGCGGCGACCAGCGCCTTGGGCCGCACCTCCTCCGCGAGATACGCCATCGCGGAGGCCGGGAGCCCGGCGAGCGCCGCGCCCTGGACGGCGCGCAGCGCGATCAGCGCGCCCATCGAGGGGGCGAGGGGCACCAGCAGCCCGACCAGCACGGCGATCGCCAGCGACGCCGTCATCATCTGCCGCCGCCCGAACCGCTCCGAGAGCGCGCTCAGCGGCAGCACGAACAGGGCCAGCGCCCCGGTCGCCGCCGAGACCGTCCAGCTCGCCTGGCCGGCGGTCGCGTCGAACGACGCGGAGACGGCGGGCAGCAGGGCCTGGGTGGAGTAGAGCAGGGCGAACGCCGCGACACCGGCGGCGAAGAGGGCGAAGCTCATCCGGCGGTAGCCGGGGCGGCCGGGCTCCAGGCGCTCATGGGTGGCGGCGGCCGGAGTGGCGGTGGTGGTGACGGGGGACGACGGGGCAGAGGCATCCACGACGATGGTGGACGCCCCGGTACTGGCGGGAGGCATACGTCGAAAGTAGAGCGAGACGTTTCATGCGTCCAATGCACGAAACTGCCATAATCAATCCCATGGTGCATGAACGCAGCTCAGGGCCTCGGCTGTCACCGAGCAGTTACGAAGAAGACATCCGGGCCGTGCTCGCGCCTCGCCTCGCGTACTTCGAGGCGGTCGCCCGGCACGAGCATGTGACCCGTGCCGCACACGAACTCGGCGTCCCGCAGTCCACGCTCTCGCGGGCCATGGTCCGGCTCGAAGCGGACCTGGGCGTCGCCCTGTTCGCCCGCAAGGGCCGTACCGTCTCGCTCACCCCGGCGGGCCGCACCTTCCTCGGCTCGGCGGAACGCGCCCTGGCCGAGGTGGAGAAGGCCGCCGAATCGGTCCGGGCGGACGCCGATCCGACGGCGGGCCGGGTCTCCTTCGGCTTCCTGCACACGATGGGCTCGGAGACGGTGCCCGCCCTGATCCGCGCGTTCCGGGTCGACCACCCGCGCGTCCGCTTCCAGCTCGTGCAGAACTACGGCGAGGCGATGATCGAACGGCTGCGCGCGGGCGGCCTCGACCTCTGCCTCACCTCACCCGTGCCCGACGCCCCCGACCTCGTCACCCGCCGCCTCGACGAGCAGCGCCTGCGCCTGGTGGTCCCGGACGACCACCGGCTCGCCTCCCGCCGCCGGATCCGCCTCGCGGAGGCCGCCGACGAGACGTTCGTGACGCTGGAGCCGGGGTACGGGCTGCGCCGGATCACCGACGACCTCTGCGCGGAGGCGGGCTTCACGCCGCGCGTCGCGTTCGAGGGCGAGGAGGCGGAGACCCTGCGCGGGCTGGTTGCGGCCGGGCTCGGAGTGGCCCTGCTGCCGCCGCCGGCGGTCGCCCGCCCCGGGGTCGTCGAGCTGACGGTCACCGCACCGCGCGCGGCCCGCGAGATCGGCGTCGCCTGGCTCGACGGACACCCCGACACCCCGCCGGTCGCCGCCTTCAAGCGCTTCCTGCTCTCGCGGCGGGGGAACCTGCTCCCGGACTGAGGGCGCGGCCCGGGCGCGGCTCGCCCTCCTGTTCGAGACGGGCGGAATGTCCCGGTGAACCGTGCCCTCTGCGCTGCTGCTACGGCGGTCGGCGCGACGGCGGGAGGCCTGACGCCGGCCCCGGTCCGGCGGCCGCCTCAGTGCCGCAGCGACCGTCCGAACCCCGCGGCCAGCGGCATCCGCAGCCCCAGCGGCGGCGGTGCGGCGAGCGCGTCCGCGACCGGGCGGGCGTAGGACCGGGCGAAGAGCGAGCCCCGGACGAAGTCGGCTGCCAGTGCGACCACTTCGGGCCGGTGCTGGCGCAACGCGTGCCCGTCGGAGTGCACTTCGAAGCGGCAGGTGTCCCGGTTCGACTTCTTCGCCCGCTCGGCCAGCCGGTAGGACAACTCCGGGTCGGTGCGCTCGTCGTTGGTGCCGTGCACGATCAGCACCCGCCGCCCCGCCAACTGCTTCACCGGCTCCGGTTCGCCCGCCGCCCGCTCCGGCAGCCACGGGGCCATCGCCAGTACGGAGGTGACCGCACCGTGCCCGGCGGCCCGCAACGCCGCCCGGGCGCCCATCCCGTGCCCGACCAGGCAGACCGGCACGTCGCCGTACCGCCGCTGGACCTCGTCGGCGGCCCACGCGGCATCCTCGGCGGGGTGCGCGTCGTCCGCGTTCCAGCCGCGGCAGCGGTAGCGCAGCACGTGCACCGCCAGCCCGTCGCCCTCCCCGGCGCGGGCCAGGGAGCGGGCGAACGGCAGCTGCGCCGCGTACGACAGGGTGGAGGGACGGCGGCGGGAGTCGGCCTCGCCGTCCGGAAGCAGCAGAACCACGCCGCTGACCTCGTCCGTTGCTCCGGCCGTCTGTACGGCCCGTCCCAGCCTGGCTTCGGGCAGGGGGAGTGCGCGCTGTCCCATGACAGAACAGTGTCAGAAGGAGAGGTGTACTCCACCCGACTTCGCGGTCACTGTTACGCATCGACACGAGGCGCTCTACGCGCGTAGGCGCTAGAGTGCCAAGATGACGAGCCAGACCCCGAATGTCCCTGATTCCGACCAGATCCGGCGCGCCCCCAAGGTGCTGCTCCACGACCACCTCGACGGCGGCCTGCGGCCGGGCACCATCGTCGAGCTGGCCCGCGCGCAGGGTTACGACTCCCTCCCCGAGACCGAGGCCGACAAGCTCGGCATCTGGTTCCGCGAGGCCGCCGACTCCGGTTCGCTGGAGCGCTACCTGGAGACGTTCGCGCACACCTGCGCCGTCATGCAGACCCGTGACGCGCTGTTCCGGGTGGCCGCCGAGTGCGCCGAGGACCTCGCCGAGGACGGCGTCGTCTACGCCGAGATCCGCTACGCACCCGAGCAGCACCTGGAAGGCGGCCTGACCCTCGAAGAGGTCGTCGAGGCCGTCAACGAGGGGTTCCGCGAGGGCGAGCGCATCGCCCGCGCCAACGGCCACCGCATCCGCGTCGGCGCCCTCCTCACCGCGATGCGGCACGCCGCCCGCGCCCTGGAGATCGCCGAACTGGCCAACGGCTACCGCGACCAGGGCGTCGTCGGCTTCGACATCGCGGGCGCCGAGGCCGGCTTCCCGCCCACCCGCCACCTCGACGCGTTCGAGTACCTCAAGCGCGAGAACAACCACTTCACCATCCACGCGGGCGAGGCCTTCGGACTGCCGTCGATCTGGCAGGCCCTCCAGTGGTGCGGCGCCGACCGGCTCGGCCACGGGGTGCGGATCATCGACGACATCGAGGTCGCCGAGGACGGCTCGGTCTCCCTCGGCCGCCTCGCCTCCTACGTACGGGACAAGCGCATCCCGCTGGAGATGTGCCCGACCTCCAACCTCCAGACGGGCGCCGCCGACTCGTACGCCGAGCACCCGATCGGACTGCTGCGCAAGCTGCACTTCCGCATCACGGTGAACACGGACAACCGGCTGATGAGCGGGACCAGCATGAGCGGGGAATTCGAGCGGCTGACCGAGGCTTTCGGATACACGCTCGACGACATGCAGTGGTTCACCGTCAATGCGATGAAATCAGCTTTCATTCCTTTCGACGAACGTCTCGCGATGATCAATGACGTCGTCAAGCCCGGATACGCCGAGCTGAAGTCGGAGTGGCTCTTCCGTCAGACCGCTGTGACCAGCGGTTCTGTGGTCTCCGGAAGCTGAGAGGCGCGCCAGGTGAAAGGGCCGGGAAGCGGTATCCCGGCCCTTTTTCCGCGTGTCGGGATGTTTGCGGAGGGGGCGGCGGGATGGCTAGCTTGCAGAGCCGCTCACATCCCCTTCCCCAAGGATGAATTCTCCATGAAGAAGTCTGCCAAGACTCTCGGTGTCGCCGCTCTCGGCGCCGCTTTCGCCGCTGCCGCCGCCGGCAGCGCCTCCGCCGCCCCCTCGCTGCCGCTGGACGCCGCGGCCGGGGCGCTCCCCGTCTCGACGATGGCGCTGGACACTGTCGCGCAGTCGGTCCAGAACGCGCCGGTCCAGGACACCGTCGACAAGGTCCTCGGCGGCGAGGCCACCGACGCGGCCGCCCCGGTCACCGGTCTGCTCGGCGGACTGCCCACCCAGGGCCTCACCGCCAACGGGATCCCGCTCGGCGGCTGACCCGCACCCGTGCGCCGGGGATCCGGCGCGCACCCGCACATGTCAGTGGGGCGCACACCCTGGTCCAGGGTGTGCGCCCCACCGTGCGTTCTCGCTCCCCGTGGTCCGGCGCGTCACCAGGCCGTCGCGGAGGAGGCGGACTTCTCCGAGGGCAGCAGCGCCCACAGCGCCAGGTAGAGCACGAACTGCGGGCCGGGCAGCAGGCAGGAGACGACGAAGATGACGCGCATCGTGCTCGCTGACGTACCGAAGCGCCGGGCGAGACCCGCGCACACTCCGCCGATCATGCGGCCTTCGCGGGGGCGGACAAGTGCGGCCATGGTGGGCTCCTTCGCGAACCGTTGCGGGAGGAGCAGCGATCCGTGCTCCCCGATGTATCCATGGTGCCGCGGCAAGGGGGACGAAGCATCGCTCTACGGGGCGAGGCCGACCCCGGTAATCGTCGGGGTCGACCCCCCAGGGGCCTCGTCCCTGAGGCGGGTCTCGTGGCGGTAGTAGGGCAGGTCCCGTACCCCCGGCAGTCCCCGGCGGCGCAGCCGTGCCCGGCAGAGCGGTACGAACAGCAGATGGGCCAGCACCACCCCGGTGGTGTTCAGCAGCAGCGAGTCGATGTCGACGACCTGCCCCGGCACCCCGGTCTGGCCCAGCTCGATGGCCAGCGAGATCAGCGCTCCGGCGGCGACGGTACGCAGCAGGGAGACCCAGGGGGAGACGAAGATCCGTCCCCCGGCCATCGGCAGCAGCACCCCGAGCGGGGCCAGCAGGAACAGCGCCCCGCCGATCCGGCGGGCCGCCTCGGCCGGTCCCAGCGCGAGGTCCGCCCTGATCCCGGCGAGCGGATCGAAATTCGCCGCCGTGATCCAGGGAACGTCCAGCGGGCGCAGCGTCAGCCACCCGACGAACAGCAGATGCGCGACAAGGAGAGTGACGCCCACCGCGCGGAAGTGAATGACGGTCTGGCCGTCCGAACTGTGACGCACGCCCACCAAGACGCCGTGACCGGCAGGATCGGTTCCGTGCCGTCGCGGCCCGCCGTGCGAAAGGCAGTCCTGGGCGTCTTCGCGTGCCGCGCCGGGAACCGCGCAACCCCGGCTTGACGCCGCGCGGCGTGGACCCGCGCAACCCCGGCTTGACGCCGCACGGCGTGCACCCGGAGAACCCCCGCCCGGCGCCGCTCGGCGTGGCCACAACTCGCGTCGACCCGGCGGACGGCCCGGGTCAGTCCAGCCGGATCGCGTCCGGGGTGGCCAGGTCTCCCGGCCGGGACTTCGTCTGCGAGGTGCACAGATAGCCGCGCGGCGGGTAGTCCCCGGGCCCGCCCAGCACCACCGAGCCGTCCTGGACCAGCGACTTGCTCTCCGCGTACGTGCACACCAGCTGGGCCAGCGCCTCCGCCGACAGGTCCTCCGGCTGGCTGCTCAGCCGCAGGGCGCCCGCCGGATCGCCGTCCCGGGAGGGATCCACCCGCAGGCCCGCCGGGACAGCGGTGGTGAACCCGGCCCGCCGCTCGCTCGCGGGCGGCGCCTGCTGGACCTCCTTCAGCAGCGCGCGGGCCACCTCCACCGGCGCGGCGCCGACCGCGTCCGCCGGCATCGGACGGTCCACGGTGACCAACTGCGAGGCGCACACCAGATACACCTCGGCGCTCACACTGTCCGGTGACCGGGTGGCGGCGTCCGACGAGGACAGCCGGCACGGCACCCGGGAGGGCGCGGCCCCCGCGTCCACCGGCACCGTGGTCGTCCGGATCCCGCACCCGGAGGCCAGTGCCGCGGCCGCCAGCACGGCCGCCAGCGGGACGGCCGTGCGCCACCCAAGCGGGCGGCCGCGCTTCTGGTACGTGACATCGCCGCGCTTCACGTCGCCCCGCCCTCGTCCCCGGCCCCCGCGCCCGGTTCGTCGTTCCGTGCGATCTTCTCGGCGTCGCGCGGCAGCCGCAGTTCGAAGACGGCCCCGCCGTCCGGGGAGTTCGCCGCCGTGATGTCACCGCCGTGGATGTGCGCGTTCTCCATGGCGATGGAGAGGCCGAGCCCGCTGCCCTCCGACCGCGGCCGCGAGGCGCTGGCCTTGTAGAACCGGTCGAAGACGTGCGGCAGCACATCCTCGGGGATCCCCGGACCGTGGTCCCGTACCTCGATGACCAGCTCCTCGCCCTCGGTCCGCACCCGGACGCCCACCGGCGAACCCCCGTGCTTGAGGGCGTTGCCGATCAGATTGGCCAGGATCACGTCCAGCCGGCGCGGATCGAGCCGGACCATCATGCCGCGCTCCGCGTCCAGGTCCACCGCGTCCAGCCAGGCCCGCGCGTCGATGCACGCGGTCACCTGGTCGGCCACGTCGACGTCGTCCAGCACCAGACGGGCCGTGCCCGCATCGAAGCGGGTCACCTCCATCAGGTTCTCCACCAGGTCGTTCAGCCGCCGGGTCTCGCTGACCACCAGATGCACGGCGGGCGCGATCATCGGGTCGAGGGTGTCCGCCTCGTCCTCCAGCACCTCGGCCACCGCGGTGATCGCGGTCAGCGGGGTCCGCAGCTCGTGCGACATGTCGGCGACGAACCGGCGGCTCGCCTCCTCCCGCGCGCTCATGTCCGCGACCTTCTTCTCCAGCGAGCTCGCCGTCCTGTTGAACGTACGGGAGAGATCGGCGAGTTCGTCCGTGCCGGAGACCACGAGCCGGGTGTCGAGCTTGCCCTCGCCGAGCTTGCGCGCCGCGTCGCCGAGCCGCTGCACCGGGCGCAGCACCGTCGTCGCGGCGGCCTGCGCGAGCAGCGCCGAGCCGACCAGCGCGAGGGCGGTGGCGATCCCCAGCGACCAGGCGAGCGAGTTGAGGTCCTGCCGCTCCTGGTCGAGGGACTTGAGCATGTAGCCGGTCGGGCCGCCGCCGATGATCCGCGTACCGGCGACGAGATACGGCGTGCCCGCGATGCTCGTCCGCTGCCAGAACAGGTGGTACTCGTGCTCGTTGCTCGACGTCAGGGGCTGCTTGCGCGCCACCTGCTTCTGCAACGAGTCCGGTACGTCGGCCCGGGTGAAGGTGTCCAGGTCGGAGTAGCCCACGATCGGCTTGCCGCGCTCGCGCTCGGCCTCCAGCAGCACGCTGTAGCCCGGGCTGCTGGACGCCATCTCCCCGGCGGCCCGCTGGAGATCGTCCTTGGTGGGACGCGTCGGCAGCGCGGCCGCCGTCTCCTGCATCTGCCGCCGGAAGTCGTCGAGCGCGGTGTCCTGCGTACGGGTCAGCACGGCCTCGCGGTTGAGCCAGTACGCGATCCCCGAGGCGGACACCGCGGCCACCAGCGCCACCAGCGCGAACACCACGACCAGCCGCAGTCGCAGACTGGTCCAGCGCAGACCGGCGCGGATCGACCGCTTGGCGGTTTCGGTCACTGAGGCGAGTCCAGCCGGTAGCCCACGCCCCGCACCGTACGGATCAGGGTCGGCGAGGACGGCACGTCCTCCACCTTCGCGCGCAGCCGCTGCACACAGGCGTCCACCAGGCGGGAGTCGCCCAGGTAGTCGTGTTCCCAGACCAGGCGCAGCAACTGCTGCCGGGACAGGGCCTGGCCGGGCCGACGGCTCAGCTCCAGCAGGAGCCGCAGCTCGGTCGGCGTGAGCTGCAGATCCTCCCCGTCCTTGGTGACGGTCATGGCGGAGCGGTCGATCACCACGTTGCCGAAGGTCGCCGAGTCGGTCGACTCGCGCTCCCCACGGCGCAGCACCGCCCGGATCCGGGCGTCGAGCACCCGCCCCTGGACGGGTTTCACCACATAGTCGTCCGCGCCGGACTCCAGTCCCACCACGACGTCGATGTCGTCGCTGCGCGCGGTCAGCAGAATGATCGGCAGTTGGTCGGTGCGGCGGATCCGCCGGCACACCTCGAAACCGTCGATCCCGGGCAGCATCACATCCAGCACGACCAGGTCGGGCCGCTGCTCGCGCAGCAGCTCCAGGCCGTCCTCTCCCGTCGCCGCGGTGGCCACACGGTGGCCCTGGCGTGACAGCGAGAGTTCGAGGGCCGTGCGGATGGCGTCGTCGTCCTCGATCAGCAACAGGAAAGGCACGGACGTCATTCTGGCCCATGGTGGCGCTTCAGTTCGACCTGTGGCCCGGTCCGATTGTCCGGGCACGGCCGCAACTCCCCCTGTGACAGGCCTGTGACAGTCGGGGAACAGTGCCATGAAACTACCCCGGCAAGCTCTTGGTCAGCAGGGAACGAACGGACTCCACCGATAGGGGGCGCGAGATGAACGCACTGCACAGCACCAGCTCAAGCGCAGTTGTCACGCGCCTCCACGACATCGGGCGGAGCGCGGAGAAGTCCGGTGCGACAGGGGGTACCTCCCTGCTCGAGCGCAGCCGAGAGCTCGGGGGAGCACGGGGGTGCGTTCGAGGCATCGGGCGTCAGCACCAGGCGGCGGCGGAGCAGGTGCGCATGCCGTACATGACGGTGGTTGACGCGCCCACGGGGGGCAACGGGGGAAGCGCGTACGGGGAGGCCACGGGGGATCGCACCACCCGGACGGAGAACGCGGACGCCGAAGCGGCGTTCACGGCCTACGTCCAGGAGCGACGGGCCTCCCTGTACGCAACCGCCTATCACCTGACCGGCGACCGGTTCGAGGCCGAGGATCTGCTGCAGAGCGCCCTCTTCTCGACGTACCGGGCGTGGCACCGGATCAGCGACAAGGCGGCGGTCGGCGGCTATCTGCGCCGCACCATGACCAATCTGCACATCAGCGCCTGGCGTCGGCGCAAGCTGAACGAATACCCGACCGAGGAGCTGCCGGAGACGGTGGGCGACACGGACGCGATGCGCGGCACGGAGCTGCGGGCGGTGCTGTGGCAGGCGCTCGCCCGGCTGCCCGAACTCCAGCGCACGATGCTGGTCCTGCGGTACTACGAGGGCCGCACCGACCCGGAGATCGCGTCGATCCTCGACATCAGTGTCGGCACGGTGAAGTCGAGCATCTGGCGCTCCCTGCGCCGGCTGCGCGAGGACGAGGTCCTCAGCTTCGGACGTGACGAGCAGGAGTCCTTCGGCGAGCTGGTGGCCTGAGGCAGGGCCCTTCGTCTCGGGGGAGGCAGGGGCTGCGGGGGAGCAGTAAAACGGGGACCGAGGGGACCCGGGGGAACACGGGGGAGCAACACGGGGAACGGCCATCGCTTCGGGGGAGGCGCGGGCCACGGGGGAAACGGAAAACGCAGCGGGGTCGTACGGGCCGGGGGGTCCTGTACGGCCCCGCTGTCCGTGCGTCCGGGGGCGGAGAGGCTCTGGCTGGGCTGGGCGGGCCATGCCGAGGGCGGCCCGCTCCACGTGCAGTCGCAGTCGGGGCTCCAGTACATCGAGTCGCGTGATCGCGGTGCGGACTTGCCGCCCCGGGAGGCGTACTTCGAGCCCTTCGTCAAGGCCGCGGCCAAGACCTTCGACTGCGACGGCCCCGCCGCCGACCGAAGGCCCTAATCCGCGACCTGTGCCCCCATGCTCGCCCGCCGGCACCGCCCAGCCGCCGCGGCCGCGAACCGCCCCAGCGCCTCTTCCTTGCCGCAGGGATAGGCACCCAGTGCCGTCTGACGGGCCACGATGCGCCGCTCGGTCCGCATCAGCCGCCAGCCGCGCCGCAGCAGGAACGGGACCGACTTGCGGCCCTCGCGCAGGTCCCGCACCAGGCGTCGGCGGAACGTCGTGGACGGGCGGCCGCGCAGGCACAGCGCGTCGGCCAGCAGCCCCAGTTCCTGGCAGCGCTCCACGATGTCCGCCGCGAAGATGCCCTCGGCCACGAACAGCGGCGAGCGCTCGATGTGGAAGGTCTCGTGGTCCGTGCGGGAGCTGGTGGCGATGTCGTACACCGGAACGTCCGTACGGCCGCACCGGCACAGCTCCGCGATGGCCGCCACCGCCGCGTCCGCGTCCCAGGACGCGGCGGAGTCCCAGTCGATGTCCGTGGAGCCGGGGACCCGGGGCAGCGTCGGGTCGTCGTGCTCCTTGTAGAAGTCGTCCAGGCGCAGCACCGGGAGGCCGGTGCGGGCTGCCAGGACGGACTTGCCGGAGCCGGAGGGGCCCGCGAGCAGCACGACGCGGGTCGGTATGGGCTGGGAACTGGAACTCACAGAACAGAAGTGTGAGGCATTGACCCGCGCAGGGGACCCCTCGGGCCTCCTGTTGGTATCCAGCGTCACACCTCAACTACTCTGCGCGTACGGACGATTACCCGACCAGGCTCGATCAGGTGGAAAACATGGCACTTCATGCACGTAAGCCCGAACGGCGCGTCCTGCTGCGCGCCGGTCTGACCTTCACCGCGCTGGGGGCCGCGCTGGGGGCCGGTGCGGGCTCCGCACAGGCCGTCTCGCTGCCGCCCGCGGCCGAGGTTCCGGAGCAGGGCGTCTCCGCCCTCCAGGCGGTCGGTGAGACGGCCGGGCCTGCGGTGACCAGCGCGCTCGGGACCTCGCTGGCCAGCAGCGTCGCCCCGATCACCAACCTTCAGCTGGACCCGCTGGCCAACACCGGGGTGGACCCGCTGGACAACGCCGTGGGCACTCAGATCGCCGACTTCAAGCCGGTGACCACCGCCGTCGTCACCGACCCGATCACCAGCGGCGGCGCGCTGAGCGACCTGCCCGTGGTGGGGTCGGTGACCAAGCTCGTCACCGGCTGACGCGCCGGGACACGGCGAAGGGGGCCGCCCCGGGGTGGGAGGGCGGCCCCGTTCGGGTACCTGCTGGGCGGTCCGTAGTCAGTACGGGACTCAGTACGAGGAGCCCGCGGCTCCCAGCGCGCCCGTCGGGTGCCAGACGGTCTTCGTCTCCAGGAACGCCGTCAGGCGGTGCGTGCCGGGGGAGGCCGACCAGTCCGCGGAGTCCGACGATTCCGACGCGCCGTCCGCGTACACACGCTGTGGGCGCAGCACGCGCTTCAGGTTGTCGGCGGCCGCGATCTCCAGCTCCTTGGCCAAGTCCGCGTCCGCGCCGGTGAGGTCGATCGCGTTGACGTCCTGGTGGGCGGCGAGCGGGGCTGCGAGCTCCGCCGTCGCGCCGGACAGGATGTTGACCACGCCGCCGGGGACGTCCGAGGTGGCCAGCACTTCTCCGAGGGAGAGCGCGGGCAGCGGGGCGTTTGCCGAGGCGATGACGACCGCCGTGTTGCCGGTCGCGATGACCGGGGCGATCACCGAGACCAGGCCGAGGAACGACGACTTCTGCGGCGCGAGGACCGCGACCACGCCGGTCGGCTCCGGGGTGGAGAGGTTGAAGAACGGGCCCGCCACCGGGTTGGCCCCGCCCGCGATCTGGCCGATCTTGTCGGTCCAGCCCGCGTACCAGACCCAGCGGTCGATCGCCGCGTCCACCACGGCCGCCGCTTTGGACTTCGACAGCCCCTCGGAGGCGGCCACCTCGCGGACGAACTGCTCCTTGCGGCCCTCCAGCATCTCCGCGACGCGGTAGAGGACCTGGCCCCGGTTGTACGCGGTCGCGCCCGACCAGCCGCCGAACGCCTTGCGTGCGGCCACGACCGCGTCGCGTGCGTCCTTACGGGAGGACTGCGGCGCGTTGGCGAGCCACTGGCCCTTGGAGTCGGTCACCTCGTACACCCGGCCGCTCTCGGAGCGGGGGAACTTGCCCCCGACGTACAGCTTGTAGGTCTTGAAGACGCCAAGACGGTTCTGGTCAGACATCGAGGTACGCCTCCAGGCCGTGGCGGCCGCCCTCGCGGCCGAAGCCCGACTCCTTGTAGCCGCCGAACGGCGACGTCGGGTCGAACTTGTTGAACGTGTTGGCCCAGACGACGCCCGCGCGGAGCTTGTTGGCGACCGCGAGGATGCGGGAGCCCTTCTCCGTCCAGATGCCGGCCGAGAGGCCGTACTGACTGTTGTTGGCCTTGGCGACCGCCTCGTCCGGCGTGCGGAACGAGAGCACGGAGAGGACCGGGCCGAAGATCTCGTCGCGGGCGACCGTGTGGGCCTGCGTGACGTTGGTGAAGAGGGTCGGCGCGAACCAGTAGCCCGACGACGGCAGTGCGCACGGCGCGCTCCAGCGCTCCGCGCCCTCCGCCTCGCCGGTCTCCACCAAGGAGGTGATCCGGGCGAGCTGCTCGGCGGAGTTGATCGCGCCGATGTCGGTGTTCTTGTCCAGCGGGTCGCCCAGGCGCAGCGTGGAGAGCCGGCGCTTCAGGGCGTCCAGCACCTCGTCCTGCACCGACTCCTGGACCAGCAGCCGGGAGCCCGCGCAGCAGACCTGGCCCTGGTTGAAGAAGATCCCGGTGACGATGCCCTCGACGGCCTGGTCGATCGGGGCGTCGTCGAACACGATGTTGGCGCCCTTGCCGCCCAGCTCCAGGGTGACCTTCTTGTCGGTGCCCGCGACGGAGCGCGCGATGGCCTTGCCCACGGCGGTCGAGCCGGTGAAGGCGACCTTGTTCACGTCGGGGTGCGTGACGAGGGCCTCGCCCGCGTCCCCGTAACCGGTGAGGATGTTGACGACGCCCTTGGGGAGCCCCGCCTGACGGCAGATGTCCGCGAAGAACAGCGCGCTCAGCGGAGTCGTCTCGGCGGGCTTCAGGACCACCGTGTTGCCCGTGGCGAGCGCCGGGGCGATCTTCCACGCGAGCATCAGCAGCGGGAAGTTCCACGGGATGACCTGACCGGCCACGCCCAGCGGACGGGGGTTGGCCCCGTACCCCGCGTGGTCCAGCTTGTCGGCCCAGCCCGCGTAGTAGAAGAAGTGCGCGGCGACCAGCGGGAGGTCCGCGTCGCGGGTCTCCTTGATCGGCTTGCCGTTGTCGAGCGTCTCCAGGACGGCCAGCTCACGGCTGCGCTCCTGGATGATCCGCGCGATCCGGAACAGGTACTTCGCGCGCTCGGAGCCGGGCAGCGCCGACCACTTCTCGAAGGCCTTGCGTGCCGCCTTCACGGCCCGGTCCACGTCCGCCGCGCCCGCCCGGGCCACCTCGGAGAGGACCTCCTCGCTGCTCGGCGACACGGTCTTGAAGACCTTGCCGTCGGCGGCCTCGGTGAACTCGCCGTCGATGAACAGCCCGTAGGAGGGGGCGATGTCGACGACGGAACGGGACTCCGGCGCCGGTGCGTACTCGAATGCGGATGCCATGGCTATCAGTCCACCGTCACGTAATCGGGGCCGGAGTAACGGCCGGTGCTGAGCTTCTGGCGCTGCATCAGCAGGTCGTTGAGCAGGCTGGACGCGCCGAACCGGAACCAGTGCGGGTCCAGCCAGTCCTCGCCCGCGGTCTCGTTCACCAGGACCAGGAACTTGACCGCGTCCTTGGTGGTGCGGATGCCGCCGGCCGGCTTCACGCCGATCTGTACGCCGGTGGCCGCCCGGAAGTCGCGCACGGCCTCCAGCATGAGGAGCGTGTTGGCGGGGGTGGCGTTGGTGGCCACCTTGCCGGTCGAGGTCTTGATGAAGTCCGCGCCCGCGAGCATCCCGATCCAGGAGGCCCGGCGGATGTTGTCGTACGTGGACAGCTCGCCGGTCTCGAAGATCACCTTGAGGCGGGCCTCGCCGCACTCCGCCTTCACGGCGAGGATCTCCTCGTACACCTTCAGGAACCGGCCGGAGAGGAACGCTCCCCGGTCGATCACCATGTCGATCTCGTCGGCCCCGGCCGCCACGGCGTCGCGGACGTCCGCGAGCTTGACGTCCAGCGCGGCACGGCCCGCCGGGAACGCGGTCGCCACGGACGCCACCTTCACACCGGAACCTGCCAGCGCGGCGGCGGCGGTGGCCGCCATGTCGGGGTAGACGCAGACCGCGGCGGTGCGCGGAGTCGTGCGGTCGGTCGGGTCGGGGTTGACGGCCTTGGCGGCGAGAGCCCGGACCTTGCCCGGGGTGTCCGCGCCTTCCAGCGTCGTCAGGTCGATCATCGAGATGGCGAGATCGATGGCGTACGCCTTGGCCGTCGTCTTGATCGAACGGGTTCCGAGGGAGGCGGCGCGCGCTTCGAGGCCGACGGCGTCGACGCCGGGCAGCCCGAACAGGAAGCGGCGCAGCGCACTGTCGGACGCCGTCGCGTCGGAAAATGCGGGAGCAGTGGTGGGCATGGTCACCAGAGGAGCATATCTACGCGCGTAGCGACCTGTACAGGGGGCCGGGCGATCCGTGCGTCCCGCACCCGGCCGCCGTGCTCCGGAACCCCGGGGCGCGGCGGCACGGCGGCCGCTCCCCGGCCCTCTGCGCCCGTCAGGCAGAATCGGCCCCATGACGAGCCCCACACCTTCCGCAGAGTCGCCCCCCGCGACACGGACCTACCGCTCCGTCGCCGCACTGGTCTGCGGGTCGCTGCTGCTCCTGCTGATCGCCTGGATGGCCGGGGACGCCATGATCCGGGGCGAGGGGCGGATGCCGTGGCTCGCGGCTGCCGCGCTGCTTCTCGTGGTGCCGCTGGTCGTGGCGTTCACCCTGCGGCCCGCCGTCTTCACGGACGACGCGCACATCCGGGTCCGCAACCCCTTCCGGACGATCCAGCTCCCCTGGACCGAGGTCGCCGACGTACGGGCCTCGTACTCCTCCGAGCTGCTCGCCCAGGACGGCACGAAGTACCAGCTGTGGGCGATCCCCGTCTCCCTGCGCGCCCGCAAGCGCGCGGCGCGCAGCGCGGCCCGCGCGGCGCACGACGACCCCTACGGCCGGACCTCGGTCAGCGCCGACGTCCGCGACTCGGCCGCGCGCACCGCGTCCGCCGACCAGACCGTCCGCGATCTGCGGGACATCGCCGAGCGGGCCGGCGACACGACCCCCGAGGGCGCGGACCGGGGCTCGGTCCGCTGGGCGTACGAGGTGATCGCCCCGGCCGTCGCGGGGGCCGTCCTGCTCGTGGTGGTGGGGGCGATCGGCTGAGGCCGACGCCACCGAACGCCGAAGGGCCGGCACGCCCGCGAGGGTGCCGGCCCTTCGGGCGTGTCCGGCGGATCGGGGCCGGACACGCCCCAGTCGTGGAAGCGGTCCGTCAGATACCCGCTGCCGTCGCGAGGTCCCGCTTGATCCCGGCGAGCAGCTCGGCCCCCCGGGCCCGCGCGGCGGGCAGCCCGGCCGTGTCCGCCACCGGGACGACGACCTCCAGGTAGCACTTCAGCTTCGGCTCGGTGCCGCTCGGGCGGACGATCACCCTGGCCCCCTCCAGGTGGTAGCGCAGCCCGTCGGTGGGCGGCAGCAGGTCCGTGCCCTGCGACAGGTCCTCGGCCGAGGTGACGGCGAGGCCGGCGAGGGTGGTCGGGGGCTGCTCGCGGAGCCGGGTCATGGCGTTCGCGATGACGGAGAGGTCCTCCACCCGCACCGAGAGCTGGTCGGTGGCGTGCAGGCCGTGGGCGAGCGCCAGGTCGTCCAGCAGGTCCAGCAGCGTACGGCCCTGCTCCTTGAGTACGGAGGCCAGCTCGGCGACGAGCAGGGCGGCGGTGATGCCGTCCTTGTCGCGTACGCCCTCGGGGTCGACGCAGTAGCCGAGCGCCTCCTCGTAGCCGTACCGCAGGCCGTCCACCCGGGCGATCCACTTGAAGCCGGTCAGGGTCTCCTCGTACCCGAGGCCCGCCTTCTCGGCGATCCGGCCGAGCAGCGAGGACGACACGATCGACTCGGCGAACACGCCGCTCGCGCCCCGCTCCACCAGGTGCGCGGCGAGCAGCGCGCCCACCTCGTCGCCGCGCAGCATCCGCCAGCCGCCCTCCGTGGCGGCGTCCGGCACGGCGACGGCGCAGCGGTCGGCGTCCGGGTCGTTGGCGATGACCAGGTCCGGGGAGGCCCGGCGCGCGGTGGCGAACGCGAGATCCATCGCGCCGGGCTCTTCCGGGTTGGGGAAGGCCACGGTGGGGAACGCGGGGTCCGGCTCGGCCTGCTCGGTGACGAGCACGGGCGCGGGGAAACCGGCCCGGGCGAACGCGGCGGTCAGCACGGAGGTGCCGACGCCGTGCATCGCGGTGTAGACGGTCCGTGCCGTACGGGGGCTGTCGGCGGCCAGGACCGCGTCCGTACGGGCGAGGTAGGCGTCCAGGACCTCTTCGCCGAGGGTCTGCCAGCCGTCCTCGGGGCGTACGACGTCTCCCAGCGGGCCGACCGCGGCGATGGCGTCCGCGATCTCGCCGTCGGCCGGGGGCACGATCTGCGAGCCGTCGCCGAGGTAGACCTTGTAGCCGTTGTCCCGGGGCGGGTTGTGGCTGGCGGTGACCTCGACGCCGGCGACGGCTCCCAGGTGCCTTATGGCGTACGCCAGTACGGGGGTGGGGAGTGGGCGGGGGAGCACGGCGGCGCGGAGTCCGGCGCCGGTCATCACGGCGGCGGTGTCGCGCGCGAAGTCCTCCGACTTGTAGCGGGCGTCGTAGCCGATGACGACGAGCCCGCCCTCCTCGCCCTGGGCCTTCAGGTAGGCGGCGAGGCCCGCCGCCGCCCGGATCACCACGGACCGGTTCATCCGCATCGGCCCGGCCCCGAGCTCCCCGCGCAGCCCGGCGGTGCCGAACTGGAGCGTGCCCGCGAAACGGGCGGCGAGCTCCTGGGTGTCGCCCGCCTCGATCAGCGCGGCCAGCTCGTCGCGCGTCTCGGGGTCGGGGTCCTCGGCCAGCCAGGTATTGGCCTGTGCGATGAGGTCGTGCTGCACGGGGGCCGCCTTTCGGGGGGTGTGCGGGTGGGGTGGGCGGGGTGGTGGTGCGGGGCGTCCGTCGGACCGGGGCGGCCGCTGCGCGGGCTGTTCCCCTCCCCGCCCTTTCCCGAAACCGGGGCTCCGCCCCGGACCCCGCTCCTCAAGCGCCGGAGGGGCTGGGAAGGAGACGGGCGGGCCGGAAGCGAAGCCGGGCGGGGCGGAGGGAACGCAGGGCGGGACGGAGAGGGGCGTCGAAGGGGCCGGAAAGGGGCACCGGGCAGGCGGAGAAGTCCGCCAAAGCGGCTGGAGTGGGTCGCCCGGCGTGCTGGAGAGGGCCGCCGCAGGCGCCGGAGTGGACCGCCGGGCGGACGGAGAAGACCGTCGCAGAGGCCGGAGCAGACCGCCGGGCAGGCGGAGAAGACGGCCGCAGGGGCCGGAGAGGGCCTCCGGGCGAGCCGGAGAGGGCCGCCGACGGGGCCGGCCGCGGGTCCGGCCCCGGCGCGTCGGATCAGATCCGCTCCAGCACGCTCGCCAGCAGCGCGCCCATCCGGGTCGCCGAGTCGCGGCCGGCCTGGAGGACCTCCTCGTGGTTGAGGGGTTCCCCGGACAGGCCCGCCGCCAGGTTGGTGACGAGGGAGAGGCCGAGCACCTCGGCGCCCGCCTCCCGGGCCGCGATGGCCTCCAGGACCGTGGACATGCCCACCAGGTCGCCGCCCATGACCCGGACCATGTTGATCTCGGCAGGGGTCTCGTAGTGCGGGCCGGGGAACTGGACGTACACGCCCTCTTCGAGGGTGGCGTCGATCTCCTTGCACAGCGCGCGCAGCCGCGGCGAGTACAGGTCGGTCAGGTCGACGAAGTTGGCGCCGATGATCGGGGACGCGGCCGTCAGGTTGATGTGGTCGCTGATCAGCACCGGCTGTCCCGGGCGCATGCCCTCGCGCAGACCGCCGCAGCCGTTCGTCAGGACGACGGTCTTGCAGCCCGCGGCCACCGCCGTACGGACCCCGTGGGCGACGGCGGCGACGCCCCGGCCCTCGTAGAAGTGCGTGCGGCCGAGGAAGACCAGTGCGCGCTTCTCGCCGATCTTGTACGAGCGGACCGTGCCGCCGTGGCCCTCGACGGCGGGCGCCGGGAAGCCGGGCAGCTCGGTCACGGGGAACTCGGCCTCCGGGACGCCGAGTGCTTCGCCCGCGGGCGCCCAGCCGGAGCCCATGACCAGGGCGACGTCATGGGTCTCGGCGCCGGTCAGCTCGCGCAGGCGGGCGGCGGCCCCGGCGGCGGCGGCCTGCGGGTCGCCCTGGATGTTGTCCGGAATAACAGATGCGTTCACGCGGACGAGCGTAACCGCTGAATCCCTACGCGCGTAGATGCCCTGGCGCAAAGACGCGTCGGAGGTCTTTGTGCTTTCGCACGAAGAGGGAGCGTCCGAGCCCGGGTCCGCCCTGGTCAGCAGGGGCGCTTGCGCAGTTCCATCACATAGTCGTGAGGTGCGCCGGCGGATTCCGCGGCGTCCGCGATCTCGCCGAGATAGCGCGCCGAGGGCAGCCCGCCCTCGTACCCGTTCAGCACGTACATCCAGGCCGGCTCCTCGCCGTCCAGGGTGTGCACCCGGATACGCATGCGGCGGTAGATGTCGAGGCCGACGCCCTCCCAGCGGTCCATGGAGTCCTCGTCCATCGGCGCCAGGTCGTACAGCGCGACGAAGACCTGGGAGCGCGGCGCCTCCACCACGGTGGCCAGCGCCCCCTCCCAGCCCATCTGCTCCCCGCCGAAGGTCAGCCGCCAGCCGTTGAGCCAGCCGGTGCTGCGCATCGGGGAATGCGGGGCGCGGCGGGTCATCAGCCGCGCGTCGAGGTTGCCGGCGTACGCGGCGTAGAGCGACATGGGACCGAGGGTACGGGAGGTGGGCGCGGGAGCGGCGGTTCCTGTGACGAAGGCCCCGGTCGGGGGAGTGCGGGGCGGGGTCGCGGAGTCGCCCCGGGCGCCCCGTCCACCTGCGGTCGACGCGCTGTTCCCCGTACGCGGGCGACCTCTTCCCCGTATGGAGGGCCCCGGGGCGAAGCACTTTGGCGCGTGCGGGACAATGGAGTACGTACTGCATTCCCCCGGGGCGATCCCCCGGACCCCCGGCCGGGGCGGCAGGCGGCCGCGGGTTACCAACGCGAGGCGGACTTTTCGTGACCCGGATCGTGATCATCGGCGGCGGCCCCGGCGGCTACGAGGCGGCCCTGGTGGGCGCCCAGCTCGGCGCGGAGGTGACCGTCGTCGACTGCGACGGTCTCGGCGGGGCCTCGGTCCTCACCGACTGCGTGCCCTCGAAGACCCTGATCGCGACGGCCGAGGTGATGACCACCTTCGACTCCTCCTACGAGGAGCTGGGCATCATCGTCGCCGACGACACCCCGCACGTGGAGCAGGCCGCCCGGGTCGTCGGCGTGGACCTCGGCAAGGTCAACCGCCGGGTCAAGCGCCTCGCGCTCGCCCAGTCCCACGACATCACCGCCTCCGTCACCCGGGCCGGCGCCCGCGTGATGCGCGGCCGGGGCCGGCTCGACGGGCTCCAGGCCGCCGACGGCTCCCGCCAGGTCGTCGTCACCGCCGCCGACGGCACCGAGGAGCGGCTGACCGCCGACGCCGTGCTGATAGCGACCGGCGGCCATCCCCGGGAGATCCCGGACGCGCAGCCCGACGGCGAGCGCATCCTGAACTGGACCCAGGTCTACGACCTCGACGAGCTGCCCGAGGAGCTCATCGTCGTCGGCTCCGGTGTCACCGGAGCCGAGTTCGCCGGGGCCTACCAGGCGCTCGGCTCGCGCGTCACCCTCGTCTCCTCCCGCGACCGGGTGCTGCCCGGCGAGGACCCGGACGCCGCCGCGGTCCTGGAGGACGTCTTCCGCCGTCGCGGGATGAACGTCATGGCCCGCTCCCGCGCCCAGTCCGCCAAGCGGGTCGGCGACCGGGTCGAGGTGACGCTCGCCGACGGCCGGGTCATCTCCGGCTCGCACTGCCTGATGGCGGTCGGCGCGATCCCGAACACCGCGGGCATGGGCCTGGAGGAGGCCGGCGTACGGCTCAAGGACTCCGGGCACGTCCTCACCGACCGGGTCTCGCGCACCAGCGCCCCCGGCGTCTACGCGGCCGGTGACGTCACCGGGATCTTCGCGCTGGCCTCGGTCGCCGCGATGCAGGGCCGCATCGCGATGTACCACTTCCTGGGCGACGCGGTCGCCCCGCTGAACCTCAAGGCCGTCTCCGCCAACGTCTTCACCGACCCGGAGATCGCCACCGTCGGCTACAGCCAGGCCGAGGTCGACGCGGGCAAGATCGAGGCCCGGGTGGTGAAGCTGCCGCTGCTGCGCAACCCGCGCGCCAAGATGCAGGGCATCCGCGACGGCTTCGTCAAGATCTTCTGCCGTCCCGGTACGGGGATCGTGGTCGGCGGCTGCGTGGTCGCGCCGCGTGCCAGCGAGCTGATCCATCCCATCTCGATCGCGGTGGACAACAACCTGACGGTGGAACAGATCGCAAACGCTTTCACCGTGTACCCGTCCCTGTCCGGATCGATCGCCGAAGTGGCCCGGCAGTTGCACACCCGCAAGCTCACCGGCGAGGGCTGAGAGGCCGGGAATCCGGGCAATCACCGGCAACCCCCGGCAGTCCTGGCGGCGCTGAGACCGCTTGGTGATCACCCCTGAACAACAAAGGGGCCTCCTATACCACTTGGAGGCCCCTTTGAAGTACAACTTCTGTTATTCGGCGCAAACTGCTGAAAACTCACCGACGGTCAGGTTACTGTCAGTTTCGTGTTCGCTGCAGAACGTCGTCAATTGATCCTCGAAATGGTGCGCGCCAACGGGGCGGTATCGCTCCGTGAGCTCGCCCGCGTCGTCCAGACCTCCGAAGTGACCGTACGGCGGGACGTGCGGGCACTGGAGGCAGAAGGACTCCTCGACCGCCGGCACGGCGGTGCGGTCTTGCCGGGCGGTTTTACGCGGGAGTCCGGCTTTCCGCAGAAATCCCATCTCTCCACCGCGGAGAAGACTGCCATCGCCGACCTGGCCGCGGGCCTCGTCGGCGAGGGCGAGGCCATCGTGGTCGGCGCCGGCACGACCACGCAGGAGCTGGCCCGCCGGCTCGCGCGGGTCCCCGGTCTGACCGTCGTCACCAACTCCCTTCTGGTGGCCCAGGCGTTGGCCCATGCCAACCGGGTCGAAGTCGTCATGACCGGCGGTACCCTGCGCGGGAGCAACTACGCGCTGGTGGGCAGCGGGGCCGAGCAGTCCCTCCAGGGGCTGCGGGTCTCCCGGGCCTTCCTCTCCGGTAGCGGCCTCACGGCGGAGCGTGGCCTGTCCACCTCCAACATGCTCTCGGCCAGCGTCGACCGGGCTCTCGTGCAGGCCGCCGCGGAGGTGGTCGTCCTGGCGGACCACACCAAGCTCGGCTCGGACACCATGTTCCAGACGGTGCCCACCGAACTGATCACCCGCCTGGTGACCGACGAGCCCCCGCTCCATGACGAGCGGGCCGCCGCCGAGCTCCAGTCCCTGGCGGACCAGGGGGTGGAGATCACGGTGGCCGGTCCGGAGCCGGACGCGTCCGGCGGGGAGGGCCCCCCTCCGGGGCGTCAGCCCCGCCGGGACATGCCGCTGCCGGGTCAGCGGCGCACGCCGAACGGCGGCCTCGGACCGCAGTTGCGCAGTGCCTCCACGCTGGCGGACGTGCCGGGCGAGCGGGCGCGGGTGGCGGACCTGCGGCGGCGGTAGGGCGTTCGCTTTTCAGCCCCTCCGGCGTTCGAGGAGCGGGGTCCGGGGCGGAGCCCCGAAGGGCCCCGCTACTTCAGCCCGCGCAGCGTCAGCCGCAGCAGCCGCGCCGCCAACTCCGGATCGTCCGGCGACTGTTCGGCCGCCAGCGCGATCGCGTTCGTCAGCTGGAGCAGATCGTCGATCGAGACATCGCCCCGCACCGACCCGCTCTCCTGGGCCCGGCGCAGCAGCCCCGCGCCCGCCTCCCGGAGCGGCTGATGGCACTGGACGAGCGCCGAGGTCTCGTCGCGCGAGGCGGACATCAGGCCGTGGGCCAGGCCGCGGTACTCACCCGCATGAGTGACGATCGCGCCCAGCCACTCCACCAGCGCCCGGCACGGCGCCTCCGCCGCAGCCAGCTCCCGCGAGCGGTCCAGGAGCGAGCCCAGGGCGTCCTGGAAGACCGCGTTCATCAGGGCGTCCCGGTTGGGGAAGTGCCGGTAGAGGGTGCCGATGCCCACGCCCGCCCGCCGGGCGATGTCCTCCAGTGAGGCGTCCGTACCGTGCTCGGCGAAGGACCTGCGCGCCTCGCCCACCAACCGGTCGTGGTTCCGGCGCGCGTCCGCGCGCATCGGCCGGGCCGGCGGCTGTGCCGTGCTCGTCTCCATCGGGATCGCCCCTGCCATGGCTTCCGCCCCTCCCTCGGTCCTCGGACCCCTCTGACCTCACGGACCCTTCGTCGGTTCCAGGATGCCACTGCGACGAAGGGGCCCGGCCCACGTCGTCACGACGCGGGCCGGGCCCCTTCGGAGTATGCCGTGCGGTCAGTCCTTGATCTCGCAGATCAGGGCGCCGGAGGAGACCGAGGCGCCGACCTCGGCAGCGAGGCCCTTGACGGTGCCGGAGCGGTGCGCGTTGAGCGGCTGCTCCATCTTCATGGCCTCCAGGACGACGACGAGGTCGCCCTCCTTGACCTCCTGGCCCTCCTCCACCGCGATCTTGACGATGGTGCCCTGCATGGGCGAGGCGAGGGAGTCGCCGGATGCGGCCGAGCCGGCCTTCTTGGCCGCGCGGCGCTTCGGCTTGGCACCGGCCGCGAGGCCCGTACGCGCCAGGCTCATGCCCAGCGAGGACGGCAGCGAGACCTCCAGGCGCTTGCCGCCGACCTCGACGACGACGGTCTCCCGTCCGGCCTCGTCCTCCGCGTCCGCGTCGGCGGGCGCGGCGAAGGGCTTGATGTCGTTGACGAACTCGGTCTCGATCCACCGGGTGTGCACGGTGAACGGGTCCGCGGTGAAGGCGGGATCGGCGACGACGGCCCGGTGGAAGGGGATGGCGGTGGCCATGCCCTCGACCTGGAACTCCGCCAGCGCGCGGGCGGCCCGCTGGAGCGCCTGCGCGCGGGTGGCGCCGGTGATGATCAGCTTGGCGAGGAGCGAGTCCCAGGCCGGGCCGATGACCGAGCCGGACTCGACGCCCGCGTCCAGGCGGACGCCGGGGCCGGTCGGCGGTGCGAAGGCGGTGACGGTGCCGGGGGCGGGCAGGAAGCCGCGGCCCGGGTCCTCGCCGTTGATCCGGAACTCGAAGGAGTGACCGCGCACGGCCGGGTCGTCGTAGCCCAGCTCCTCGCCGTCGGCGATGCGGAACATCTCGCGTACGAGGTCGATGCCGGTGACCTCTTCGGTGACGGGGTGCTCGACCTGGAGGCGGGTGTTGACCTCAAGGAAGGAGATCGTGCCGTCGACGCCGACGAGGAACTCGACCGTGCCCGCGCCGACGTAGCCGGCTTCCTTCAGGATCGCCTTGGACGCCGCGTACAGCTCGTCGTTCTGCGCCTGGGTCAGGAAGGGGGCCGGGGCCTCCTCGACGAGCTTCTGGTGGCGGCGCTGGAGCGAGCAGTCACGGGTGGAGACGACGACCACGTTGCCGTGCTGGTCGGCCAGGCACTGGGTCTCCACGTGGCGCGGCTTGTCGAGGTAGCGCTCGACGAAGCACTCACCCCGGCCGAACGCCGCGACGGCCTCGCGGACCGCGGAGTCGTACAGCTCCGGGATCTCCTCCAGCGTGCGGGCCACCTTCAGGCCGCGCCCGCCACCGCCGAAGGCGGCCTTGATCGCGATCGGCAGCCCGTTCTGCTCGGCGAACGCGACGACCTCGGCGGAGCCGGAGACCGGGTCCGGGGTGCCCGCGACGAGGGGGGCACCCGCGCGCTGGGCGATGTGCCGGGCGGCGACCTTGTCGCCGAGGTCGCGGATGGCCTGCGGCGGCGGGCCGATCCAGGTCAGCCCGGCGTCCAGGACGGCCTGGGCGAACTCCGCGTTCTCCGACAGGAACCCGTAGCCGGGGTGGATCGCGTCCGCCCCGGAGTCCGCGGCGGCCTGCAACACCTTGGCCATGTCCAGGTAGCTGGCGGCCGGGGTGTCACCGCCCAGGGCGAACGCCTCGTCTGCGGCCCGGACATGCAGCGCGTCCCGGTCCGGCTCGGCGTAGACCGCGACGCTCGCGATCCCCGCGTCCCGGCACGCCCGAGCAACGCGGACAGCGATTTCGCCACGGTTGGCGATGAGCACCTTGCGCACGATGACTCCCTCCTCGAAACAAGCTGAGTTTAGGGACTACCGACACGGCCGTACGACCCGTCCCCAATGGTGAGCTTGACCACACGGAGTGTGATCCGAGGCTTGCCCCAGTAGTGAAATCCCTTGTGGCACCACGGTACGCCGGGATCCTCAACCGCACAGTAACCACCGGGTGTGGTCCAGGTCTCTGTCCTTAGGGTCAACGCGTCACGGCGTTTCTTTGTGGACTCCCCACGAACGGCCGGTGGATTCTTTGCCTGGCACCCGGGCCCGTCCAACCTCTTGTCCGGAGGAATACCCGTGAGTAGGGTCCGCGCTACGCACGTACCAGAGGTAACAGGGGGTGGACGCTGATGCGCAGACCGGTGGCGATCGTGACCGCGCTCGTGCTGTTCGGGGAGGCGGTGGGCATCGTGCTCATCAACGCCGTCCTGGCCACGATCGCCGACAACCAGCACATGTCACTCGCCGGAATGGACCCGGGCGCCATGTCCGCCGGCACCTGGGCGATGGGCGGCGTCTCCGGGGTGCTGCTGGTCCTGTGCGGGCTGACGGCCCTGATCGCCGGGATACGCGACCGTGCCCCGGGCCGCGTCGGACGGATCGCCCTGATCGGCTGCGCGGTCGTGCACGGCGTCCTCGGCGCGGTCAGCGTCGGCCTGCTGGGCTGGACCGCCTTCGCGTTCCTGATGGTGGTGCTGGCCCTGCTGGTGCTCACCCTGCTGGCGTACGGGCCCGAGAGCCGGGCCGATGACGTGGTGAGCGACAGGGCGGCCCCGGCGGCCGTCTGAGCCGCCGGGGGAGGACAGGTCCGAGCCGCCGGTGAGGGCCCGGACTCGGACTGGGAGGCCCGGTCTCAGACCCACAGCTCCGTGACGGACACATCCAGCTCGGCCAGCAGCCGGCGCAGCAGCGGCAGCGAGAGGCCGATGACATTGCCGTGGTCGCCCTCGATCGAGTCGACGAACGGGGCCGAGCGGCCGTCCAGCGTGAACGCCCCCGCGACATGGAGCGGTTCGCCCGAGGCCACGTACGCGGCGACCTCGGCGTCGCTCGGCTCGCCGAACCGTACGACCGTGGACGCCGTCGCCGAGGCCGTACGGTCCGTGGCGGTGTCGATCACGCTGTGGCCGGTCTGGAGGATGCCGGACCGGCCGCGCATCGACTTCCAGCGGGCGGTGGCCTCCTCGGCGTCGGCGGGCTTGCCGAGCGCCTCGCCGTCCAGCTCCAGCACCGAGTCGCAGCCGATGACCAGGGCGCCCGCCGCCTCGGGGCGCTCGGCGACCGCCGCCGCCTTGGCCCGGGCCAGGACGAGCGCCAGCTCGGCGGGGGTGGGTGCGCTCAGGGCGTCCTCGTCGACCCCGCTGACGATCACCTCGGGGGCGAATCCGGCCTGGCGGAGCAGACCGAGACGGGCGGGGGAGGCGGAGGCGAGCACGAGACGGCGCTGGGGCTGATCAGTCATGCGCGCCATCGTAGAAGGGCCGCGGGGCAGAAGGGCACGGGCCCGACGGGTCAGTGGATGCCGAGCACGAGCATGGCCACCAGCATCGCCAGCGCCAGCAGGACGCCCGCTCTGCGCATCATGGCCTGGGCGTCGCGCAGTTCCTTCGGCGGCTTGTTCTCGGGGTCGGACCACAGCATGCCTTCGATCCTGCTGCCCCGCCCGCCCGCACGCCTGAGTACGGGTACTCAAAGCCGCCCCCGGCGGACCGGGGGCGGCTTCGCGCGGTTCAGGCCGGCCAGTAGGTCCGGGACCAGGCCCGGGGACCCGGCTGCGGGCGGCCGGTGCGGGCGATGCGGCCCGGGTCGGACCACTGCTCGGGCGGCAGCGGCGCGCCGGACGACACGGCGGACGCGGCGGCGGCGCGCGCCTGGACCACGGCCACGGCGGCGGCCAGCTCCTCCGGGGTGGGGTTGCCCCGTACGACCTTGATCATGGGCAGACCTCTCTGGGAAAAGGGGCGGCGGAAACGGACGCGCTACAGCGGGATGTTCCCGTGCTTCTTCGGAGGCAGTGATTCCCGCTTCGTCCGCAGCTGACGCAGCCCCTTCACGATGTGGGCCCGGGTCTCGGACGGCATGATCACCGCGTCGACGTAGCCGCGCTCGGCCGCCACGTACGGGTTGAGCAGCGCGTCCTCGTAGGCCGCCATCAGCTCCGCGCGGGTGGCGTCCGGGTCCTCGGCGGCGGCGATGGTCCGGCGGTGCAGGATGTTCACCGCGCCCTGGGCGCCCATGACGGCGATCTGGGCGGTCGGCCAGGCCACGTTCAGGTCGGCGCCCAGGTGCTTGGAGCCCATCACGTCGTACGCGCCGCCGAAGGCCTTGCGGGTGATGACGGTGATCAGCGGGACCGTCGCCTCCGCGTAGGCGTAGATCAGCTTCGCGCCGCGCCGGATGATGCCGCCGTACTCCTGGTCCACGCCCGGCAGGAAGCCCGGCACGTCCACGAAGGTGAGGACGGGCACGTTGAACGCGTCGCAGGTGCGGACGAAGCGGGCCGCCTTCTCGCTCGCGTCGATGTCCAGGCAACCGGCGAACTGCATCGGCTGGTTGGCGACGATGCCGACCGGGTGGCCCTCGACCCGGCCGAAGCCGGTGATGATGTTCGGCGCGAACAGGGCCTGGGTCTCCAGGAACTCGGCGTCGTCCAGGACGTGCTCGATCGCGGTGTGCATGTCGTACGGCTGGTTCGCCGAGTCCGGGATGAGCGTGTCCAGCTCGCGGTCCTCGTCGGTGGTGGCGAGGTCCGCCTCCTCCGGGAAGGCCGGGGCCTCGGAGAGGTTGTTCGAAGGGAGGTAGGAGAGCAGCGACTTGACGTACTCGATGGCGTCCTTCTCGTCACCCGCCATGTGGTGCGCCACCCCGGAGGTGGTGTTGTGCGTACGGGCGCCGCCCAGCTCCTCGAAGCCGACGTCCTCACCGGTGACCGTCTTGATGACGTCGGGTCCGGTGATGAACATGTGCGAGGTCTGGTCGACCATCACCGTGAAGTCGGTGATCGCGGGGGAGTAGACCGCGCCGCCCGCGCACGGGCCGACGATCAGCGAGATCTGCGGGATCACCCCGGATGCGTGCACGTTGCGGCGGAAGATCTCGGCGAACAGTCCGAGGGCCGCCACACCTTCCTGGATCCGCGCGCCGCCGCCGTCGTTGATGCCGATGACCGGACAGCCGGTCTTCAGCGCGAAGTCCATGACCTTGACGATCTTCTCGCCGTAGACCTCGCCGAGCGAACCGCCGAAGATCGTGAAGTCCTGCGAGTACACGCAGACCGGGCGGCCGTCGACCGTGCCGTAACCGGTGACGACACCGTCCCCGTACGGGCGGTTCTTCTCGATGCCGAAGTTGGTGGAGCGGTGCCGGGCGAACTCGTCGAGCTCCACGAAGGAGCCCTCGTCCAGGAGCAGCTCGACCCGCTCACGGGCCGTCAGCTTGCCCTTGGCGTGCTGCTTCTCGACCGCGCGGGCCGAACCGGCGTGCGTCGCCTCGTCGATGCGGCGGCTCAGGTCCGCGAGCTTGCCCGCGGTGGTGTGGATGTCGCTCTGCGGCTCGGACATCGGGGGGCGGCTCCCTGCCTGGTCACGGGGACGACGACCGGTGGCGGTCACGGGGGTCGGGCGGTCGTCTGTCCGGATCTGCGGCTACTGACTCGTAACTCGGTTGTGTGGCTCTGCTTCGTCACGCCGCGACGCTGTGGTTTCCGCACCGCCGCGGCTACTGACTCGTAGGGTATCGGCGCGCCTCCGGAAAGGCAGTGCGTCCTTTGCCACACCTAGGCTGGGTTGCATGACACCACCGGATGCGTCACACAACCGCTGGTCGGACCTCGACCGGCCGCCCCTCAACGTGACCGCGCTGCGCCGCGGACTGCTGCGGCCGGACGCGTTGTGGACGTCGCTGGAGGTCGTGGAGTCCACCGGATCCACCAACACCGACCTCGCCGGGCGGGCCCGCGCGGGGGCGGCGGCCGAGGGCACGGTGCTGGTCGCCGAGGAGCAGACCGCCGGGCGCGGACGGCTGGAGCGGAGCTGGACCGCACCGCCCCGCTCCGGGCTGTTCTTCTCGGTCTACCTGGAGCCCGGCGACATCCCGGTGGAGCGGTGGGGGTGGGTTCCGCTGCTGGCCGGGGTCGCCGCCGCGACCGGGCTCGCCAGGTCGGCAGGTGTCGACATGTCGCTGAAGTGGCCCAACGACCTGCTCGTCGCGGTGGAGGGGGAGGAGCGCAAGGCCGGGGGCATCCTCGGCGAGTTCGCCGGGGACGGCATCGTCGTGGGCCTCGGCATCAACGTCTCGCTGCGCGCCGACGAGCTGCCCGCCCCCACCGCCGGTTCCCTCGCCCTCGCCGGGGCGGTCTCCACCGACCGGGAGACCCTGCTGCGCACCGTCCTGCGCTCGCTGGAGCACTGGTACGGCACCTGGAAGGCGGCCGACGGCGACGCGGCCGCGAGCGGGCTCCAGGCCGCCTACGCAGCGGGCTGCGCGACGCTGGACCGGACGGTGCGGGCCGAGCTGCCGGGGGATACGTCCCTGGTCGGCGAGGCGGTCGCGATCGACGGGGACGGCCGACTGGTCCTCTCCACCGAGGACGGGCTCCAGCAGCCGGTCTCGGCCGGGGACATCGTCCACCTGCGGGGCGCGGCGGGCGGCCTGACCTGAGGCGGCTCCGGCCCCTGATGGGCGTACGGGCGGATACCGCGTATGCCTGAGATGTCACGCGCGACGCACCCAGGACGGACGACCAAGGACGTGAGCCAGAGCACACCTGCCGTATTGTTGAGGCGATCCAGCGACAGATCATTGTCGAGGCGATCAGCGACAGATCGGCAGGCAGTGCGCAGGGAACGGGCAGGAGGCGGCTGGTGACCGTCGGCGACACGACGTCCGGCGCGGGCGAGGAGCCCGGGTCGGACTCCTCGGTCCACGCCACACCCCACCACGAGGTCGACCACACCGTGGAGCCGACCGACGACCCCCTCGCCATCCGCCTCGAAGCGCTGATCCTGGGGGCCGACCGGCGCTACACGCCCTTCCAGGCGGCCCGCACCGCCGGGGTCTCCATGGACCTGGCCTCCCGGTTCTGGCGGGCCATGGGCTTCGCCGACATCGGCCAGGCCAAGGCGCTCACCGAGGCCGACGTGCTCGCCCTGCGGCGGCTCGCCGGTCTCGTCGAGGCGGGGCTGCTCAGCGAGCCGATGGCGATCCAGGTCGCCCGCTCCACGGGACAGACGACCGCCCGGCTGGCCGAATGGCAGATCGACTCGTTCCTGGAGGGCCTGACCGAGCCGCCCGAGCCCGGCATGACCCGCACCGAGGTCACGTATCCGCTGGTCGAGCTGTTGCTCCCGGAGCTCCAGGAGTTCCTCGTCTACGTGTGGCGGCGCCAGCTGGCCGCCGCCACCGGGCGGGTCGTGCAGGCCGCGGACGACGAGGAGATGGTCGACCGCCGGCTCGCCGTCGGCTTCGCGGACCTGGTCGGCTTCACCCGGCTGACCCGGCGCCTTGAGGAGGAGGAGCTCGGCGAGCTGGTCGAGTCCTTCGAGACGACCGCCGCCGACCTGGTCGCCGCGCACGGCGGCCGGCTCATCAAGACCCTCGGCGACGAGGTCCTCTTCGCCGCCGACGACGCGGGCACGGCCGCCGAGATAGCGCTCCGGCTGATCGAGGCCATGTCCCAGGACGAGACGATGCCCGCCCTGCGCGTCGGCATCGCGTTCGGCACGGTCACCACCCGGATGGGCGATGTCTTCGGCACCACGGTGAACCTCGCCAGCCGCCTCACCTCGATAGCTCCGAAGGACGCCGTCCTGGTCGACGGGGCGTTCGCCAAGGAGCTGGTCCGGCACGGCGACGCCCCGGAGTCCGAAGCGCAGGCCGCCGAGGCCGTCGCGGCCGCCGCCGAGCGGGCCCGGCTCGCGGAGAAGGAGGGCCGCGAGCCCGACGACGAGCCCCCGCTGCCCACGTACCGCTTCGGGCTCCAGCCGATGTGGCAGCGGCCCGTGCGCGGGCTCGGCGTGGTGGAGCCGTGGCTGCTGGCGCGACGGGGGAAGACCGGCTCCTGAGCGCGGGCCGACCCATCGCCGCGTCGTTGTCCCGGTCGTCGGGTCTCCGGCCCGGTCGTCACGTCCCCGGTCGATATGCGTCTCCAACCCGGACTCGCCCTGTCGGGGGCGGCCCCGCCCTGTCTAGGATCCGTGACGGTAACGCTCGTTAACAGGCCGTCCATCGACAGGGGTGCAGCCATGACCGTCACGTCCGAGCAGCGGTACGGGGAGTTCGTCGTCGTCCGACGGCACGAGGGGCAGGACCACGTCGCCGAACTGGTCCTCGACCGGCCCAAGGCCATGAACGCCGTCTCCACCGACATGGCCCGCTCCATCGCCGCCGCCTGCGAGGCGCTCGGCGCCGACCGCGAGGTCCGGGCCACCGTCCTGACCTCCAGCCATGAGCGCGCCTTCTGCGTGGGCGCGGACCTCAAGGAGCGCAACTCCTTCTCCGACGCCGACCTGGTCCGCCAGCGGCCGACCGCCCGGGCCGCCTACACCGGGGTCCTGGAGCTGCCGATGCCGGTGATCGCCGCCGTGCACGGCTTCGCCCTCGGCGGCGGCTTCGAACTCGCCCTCGCCTGCGATGTGATCGTCGCCGACGCCACCGCCGTGGTCGGGCTGCCCGAGGTGTCCGTGGGCGTCATCCCGGGCGGCGGCGGTACGCAGCTGCTGCCGCGCCGGGTCGGGGCGGCGCGCGCCGCCGAGCTGGTGTTCAGCGCCCGCCGGGTCGAGGCCGCCGAGGCGCGCGAACTGGGGCTGGTGGACGAGCTGGTCGCGGCGGGCCGGGACCGCGAGGAGGCCCTCGCCCTGGGCGGCCGGATCGCCGCCAACTCGCCGGTCGGGCTGCGTGCGGCCAAGAAGGCGCTGCGGCTGGGACAGGGGCTCGACCTGCGGGCGGGCCTGGAGGTGGAGGACGCGGCCTGGCGGTCGGTGGCCTTCTCCGGGGACCGGGCGGAGGGGGTGGCCGCCTTCAACGAGAAGCGGCGGCCCGACTGGCCCGGCGAGTGACGATGCGCGTGCATCACGCAGAGTGAGCGCGGCGCGAGAAACTCGTCGAGATTAGTTGAAATTAGGTGCACACCAAACTGATCAAAAAGGGACAAATCTACATAGGCTGTAGAAATGGGTGGTGACGATGTGCGGCTGCGGGCCGTGGTTTCGCTGGCGCAGACCATGGCCGCGGCCTACACGCCGCGCGAATCGTGGCGGGCGGCGGCGCTGGGCGCCTGCGAGGCGTTGAGCGGCAGCTTCGCCGCGCTCTCCGTGTGGGAGCGGGACCGGGGCCGGCTGCGGGTGCTGGTGAACGCGGGACAACGGGCCGAGGGGGAGGAGGAGTTCCCCGAGGAGGAGGCCTATCCGGTCCACGAGTTCCCGGAGATCACCGAGTTCCTGCACGAGCGCTGGGCCGGCGGCGGCGAACCCGACGCCTGGGTGGAGACCGCCGACGGACTGCCCGGCGCGGGCGGCCCGGCGCGCGGCGCCCGCCCATACTGCCACCAGCGGGTCGCCG
>NTHE01000055.1 GCA_002551355.1 Streptomyces sp. man185
CTCCTCGCCCGTGAGCGCCGCCCCGGGCGCCCGTTCCGCGACCGCGGCGAGCCCCGCGACCCCGGCCGCGGCGCTGAAGGAACTCGCCGCCGGAAACCGCCGCTGGCGCACGCTCCACCAACGGCATCCCCACGAGGCCGCCGGGGTGCGCGCCGCCCTGGTGTCCGGCCAGTCGCCGTTCGCGCTGATACTCGGCTGCATCGACTCCCGCGTCCCCCCGGAGCTGGTCTTCGACCAGGGGCTCGGCGACCTGATGACCGTCCGCTCGGCCGGCGAGGTGCTGGACGAGGCGGTCCTCGGCAGCATCGCCTACGGCGTCCTCGAACTGGGCATCCCGCTGGTGGTGGTCCTGGGCCACCAGTCCTGCGGCGCGGTCGCCGCCGCGGTCCACGCGGAGGAGACCGGGGAGAGCCTGCCCGCGCACATCCAGTACGTGGCCGACCAGATCAGGCCCGCGATCGTGCACGGGCAGCACGGCGACGCCCGCGTGGACGCCACGGTCAGCGCCCAGGTCCGGCTGGTCCGGTCCCGGCTGGCGCGCGAGGCCGATCTCGCGGCGAAGGTGGCCGCCGGGGAGCTGGCGATCGTGGGGGCGCGCTACGAACTGAGCACCCAGCTGGTCCACCGGGTCGGCTGACCGCCGGGGCGCCGAGCCCCTGGGCTCCCTGGTCGCCGGGCTCCGGGCCGCCGGGCTCCGGGTCGCCGGGGGCCCAGGCTCCTGTGCCCCAGGCCGGCCGCACCGGCAGGCTGAAGGACGGCGGGGCCGGGCGGCGGGGGCACAGAGCACCGGCGACTAGGATCGGCACCCTGATGACTGCCACTCTCGTCGCCAAGGACCTCGCCGCCGGACACGGCGACCGCACGCTCTTCGCCGGGCTCGACCTCGTCGTCGCCCCCGGTGACGTGATCGGTCTCGTCGGAGTCAACGGCGCGGGCAAATCCTCCCTGCTCCGCCTGCTCGCCGGGCTCGACCGCCCGGAGGAGGGCGAGCTGCGGCTGTCCCCGCCCACCGCCAC
The DNA here is from genome assembly GCA_002551355.1 of Streptomyces sp. man185. GTDB lineage: Bacteria > Actinomycetota > Actinomycetes > Streptomycetales > Streptomycetaceae > Streptomyces. Next base: position 1,017 of record NTHE01000055.1, read on the forward strand.
CGTCGGCCACCTCCCGCAGGAGCCCGAGCGCCGTGACGGCGAGACGGTGGCCGCCTTCCTGGCCCGCCGCACCGGCGTCGCCGACGCCCAGCGGATCATGGACGAGGCGACCGAAGCCCTGGTCGCGGGCGCCCCGGGCGCGGACGACGCCTACTCCGAGTCGCTGGAGCGCTGGCTCGCCCTCGGTGGCGCGGACCTGGAGGAGCGGGCCGAGCAGGTCGCCGCCGAGCTCGGCCTGACCGTGGGCCTCGACCGGCCGATGACCGCCCTCTCCGGCGGACAGGCGGCCCGCGCGGGACTCGCCTCCCTCCTCCTCTCCCGCTACGACGTCTTCCTGCTCGACGAGCCCACCAACGACCTCGACCTCGACGGCCTCGACCGCCTGGAGCGCTTCGTCTCCGGTCTGCGCGCGGGCACCGTCGTCATCAGCCACGACCGCGAGTTCCTGATGCGCACGGTCACCAAGGTGCTGGAGCTGGACCTCGCCCAGCAGCAGATCAACCTGTACGGCGGTGGCTACGCGGCCTACCTGGAGGAGCGGGAGACCGCCCGCCGGCACGCCCGCGAGGGCTATGAGGAGTACGCCGACAAGAAGGCGTCCCTCGAAGCGCGCGGCCATATGCAGCGCTCCTGGATGGACAAGGGCGTCAAGAACGCCCGCCGCAAGGCCACCGACGGCGACAAGCTCGGCCGCAACGCCCGCAGCGAGGCAAGCGAGAAGCAGGCCGCGAAGGCCCGGCAGACCCAGCGCATGATCGAGCGTCTCGACGTCGTCGAGGAGCCGCGCAAGGAGTGGGAGCTGCGCATGGAGATCGCCTCCGCCCCGCGCTCCGGATCCGTCGTCGCGACCCTGCGCGAAGCCCGCGTGGTGCGCGGCGACTTCTCCTTCGGTCCCGCCTCGCTCCAGATCGACTGGGCGGACCGGGTCGCCATCACCGGTGCCAACGGCGCGGGCAAGTCCACGCTGCTGGCCGCCCTGTTGGAGCGGCTGCCGCTGGACTCGGGGAACGCCACGCTCGGTTCGGGCGTGGTGGTCGGCGAGGTGGACCAGGCCCGCAAGCTCTTCCTCGGCGCGCAGTCGCTGCTGGACGCGTTCTGCGCCGCCGTGCCCGACACGGAAGTGGCCGAAGTCCGCACGTTGCTCGCCAAGTTCGGCCTGCGTGCCGATCATGTGATGCGTCCCGCGACCAGCCTCTCCCCGGGCGAACGGACCCGCGCCGCGCTCGCCCTGCTCCAGGGACGGGGCGTCAACCTCCTGGTGCTCGACGAGCCGACGAACCATCTGGACCTGCCCGCCATCGAGCAGTTGGAGGCGGCCCTGGAGACGTACACGGGCACCCTGCTGCTGGTCACGCACGACCGGCGGATGCTGGAGGCGGTTCGCACCACGCGCCGCGTCGAAGTGGCGGACGGCCAGATCAAGGAAGTCTGAGCGCAGTCACGGGGGTGGGGGCGGGCCGCACTCGACTCCCGTGATTCTGCGAGGCGGTGAAGGGCGGGCCGCCCACGGCGACCCGCCCCCGGAGACCGTCGGGGCTCAGCGCCCCCGGCCGCCGCCCTGCTTCGGATCGGCGAGCCCGGCCCGCCGCAGAGCGTCCGCCATGGCGCTGTTCGCCGGAGCCGGAGCGCCCTGGCCGCCCTGCCGCGATCCGCCGCCGCCGCGCCGGTCCCGGCCGCCGCTGCCCTGGCGGCCCTGACCGCCACCGGACGACTGACTCTGGCCCTGGCCTTCGCGCTGCTTCGGGGGACGGCCGCCCCGCTCGCCGCGGCCCTGCTGTCCGCCGCCGCCCGCGCCGCCGCCCGCGCCGGGCTCGTCGTCGAGGCGCAGCGTCAGCGAGATCCGCTTGCGCGGCACGTCGACGTCCATGACCTTGACCTTCACGATGTCCCCGGGCTTCACGACGTCGCGCGGGTCCTTCACGAACGTCTTCGACAGCGCCGAGACGTGCACCAGGCCGTCCTGATGGACGCCGACGTCGACGAACGCGCCGAACGCCGCCACATTCGTCACGACGCCCTCCAGCACCATGCCGGGCTCCAGGTCGCCGAGCTTCTCGACGCCCTCCTTGAAGGTCGCCGTACGGAAGGCCGGACGCGGGTCGCGCCCCGGCTTCTCCAGCTCCCTGAGGATGTCCGTCACGGTCGGCAGCCCGAACATGTCGTCCACGAAGTCCGCCGCGCGCAGCGCCCGCAGCGCCTCCGCGTTCCCGATCAGCGAGGCGACCTCGCCGCCCGCGCTCTTCCCCATCCGCCGCACCACCGGATAGGCCTCCGGGTGCACGCTGGAGCCGTCGAGCGGGTCGTCGCCGCCCCGGATCCGCAGGAAGCCCGCGCACTGCTCGTACGCCTTCGGGCCGAGCCGCGCCACGTCCTTGAGCGCCTTGCGGGACCGGAAGGGGCCGTTGGAGTCCCGGTGCGCGACGATGTTCTCGGCGAGCCCCGAGCTGATCCCCGAGACTCGTGAAAGCAGGGGAGCGGACGCGGTGTTGACGTCGACACCGACGCCGTTCACACAGTCCTCGACGACCGCGTCCAGCGACCGCGACAGCTTCACCTCGGACAGGTCGTGCTGGTACTGGCCGACACCGATCGACTTCGGGTCGATCTTCACCAGCTCGGCCAGCGGGTCCTGGAGACGCCGCGCGATCGAGACGGCTCCGCGCAACGACACGTCCATGTCGGGCAGTTCCTGCGAGGCGAAGGCGGACGCGGAGTACACCGAGGCCCCCGCCTCCGACACCATCACCTTGGTGAGCTTCAACTCCGGGTGCTTGTCGATCAGTTCACCGGCGAGCTTGTCCGTCTCGCGGGACGCCGTGCCGTTGCCGATCGCGATCAGATCGACCGCGTGCTCCTTGGCGAGGTGGGCGAGCCTGGCCAGCGCCTGGTCCCACTTGTTCGCGGGCACGTGAGGGTGGATCACGTCGGTGGCCACCACCTTGCCGGTGGCGTCGACGACCGCGACCTTCACCCCCGTGCGGAACCCGGGGTCCAGGCCGAGCGTGGCCCGCGTCCCGGCCGGGGCGGCGAGCAGCAGATCGCGCAGGTTCGAGGCGAAGACCCGTACCGCCTCGTCCTCCGCCGCCGTACGCAGCCGCAGCCGCAGGTCGATGCCCAGGTGCACCTGGATCCTGGTCCGCCACGCCCACCGCACGGTGTCGCCCAGCCACTTGTCGCCCGGGCGGCCCCGGTCGGCGATCTCGAAGCGGCGGGCGACCATGTTCTCGTACGCGGAGGGGCCCGGCCGCTCGGCGGCCTCCGGTTCCTCCGGCTCCAGGACCAGGTCGAGCACGTTCTCCTTCTCGCCGCGCAGCATCGCGAGGACCCGGTGCGAGGGCAGCGCGGTGAACGGCTCCGCGAAGTCGAAGTAGTCGGCGAACTTCGCGCCCGCCTCCTCCTGGCCCTCGCGCACCTTCGCCGCCAGCCGGCCGCGCGTCCACATGCGCTCACGCAGCTCGCCGGTCAGGTCGGCGTCCTCGGAGAACCGCTCGGTGAGGATCGACCGAGCGCCGTCCAGGGCGGCCGCCGCGTCCGCCACGCCCTTGTCGCCGTCCACGAACGCGGCGGCCGCCGCGAGCGGATCGACCGATGGGTCGCCGAGCAGGCCGTCGGCCAGCGGTTCGAGCCCCGCCTCCCGGGCGATCTGCGCCTTCGTCCGCCGCTTCGGCTTGAACGGCAGGTAGATGTCCTCCAGGCGCGCCTTGGTCTCGGCCGCCCGGATGCTCGCCTCCAACGACGCGTCGAGCTTGCCCTGTTCGCGTACGGACTCGAGGATCGCCGTACGCCGTTCCTCCAGCTCCCGCAGATAGCGCAGCCGCTCCTCCAGGGTGCGCAGCTGCGCATCGTCGAGGGATTCGGTCGCCTCCTTGCGGTAGCGCGCGATGAACGGCACGGTCGATCCGCCGTCGAGCAGCTCGACGGCCGCCCTGACCTGTCGCTCACGTACGCCGAGCTCCTCGGCGATCCTGCCTTCGATGGACGTCGTCACGGTTTTCCCGACTCGCCTTCTCGTACTGGCTGTGCTGGTCGTGCTCGGGTCGCGATGAGCACGTTCTTGCCTGCCGGGGGCATCCCCCGGCCTGCATTGTGCCGGGTGGCCGGTGGCCGTGTCGCGTGACCTCGGGCAACACGCCCGGGGCCCCGGCACCGTGTGCGAGGGCCGCCGGGCGGGGCGGGACACGTCACGGGGTCTGCCGCGGGTCAGCCCTGGCCGGTCGCCGAGGCCGGGAACGCCCCCGCCGCGGCGGCCGTGAACAGGAAGCCGCGCCCCAGCTCGGTGAGCCGCTCCACGCCTTCCGCGCCCAGGTGTTCGTACGGGGCCGTGTCCATGCGGTCCGTCGCCGCCTCGACCTCCGCGCGCAGCGCCGTGCCGGCCTCGGTCAGCGCAAGCTCCTCGCCCGCGTCGAGCACCCCGCGCCGCCGCAGCCGGTCGGACGCCGCCTCCCAGTCGGCGCGACGCCAGCCACGGGAGGACAGGATCCATCGGATCGCCATGCCCTTGCCGGTGGCCGTGTGGCTGACGAGCGACTCCAGCGGGTCCAGGCCGGCTGCCAGCAGGGCGGCGAGATGCGCGTCGCCGCGGTGCTCGCGGAGCAGGGTCGCGGCGTGCCAGAACGCCAGGTGCGGCTCCTTCGGCACCGGCAGGTCCGCGTGGGCGGCGTACAGCGGGCGGGCGTGCGGGGTGCAGGCCTCGGTGGCACGCAGCGCGAGCCGGGCCGCCTCCGCCATCTCGTCGGACGCGACGACCTCCTCGCCGAGCAGCCGCCGCAGCGTCGAGTCCGCCGCCCGCAGCCGGGCTTCGAGGACTGCCTCGGGGGAGGCGGTCTCCCAGACGGCGGGCACATGGCGGGCCACCAGCTCGGGATTGAAGTTGTAGAAGGTGGCGCTGACGGTCCCCGCGCCCACCGCGCCGAGCGCGGCGGCTCGGGTCGCGAAGTAGGCGGCGGAGGGGTCCTCGATGCCGATCTTCGCCATCTCCGCACCCAGGTCGGGGGAGAAGAAGAGGCAGGAGTGCAGCGGGTTGACGGCGTTGTGGCAGCGGCGCTCCGCGCGGGCCGGGAGAGTACTCATACCAGCACGTTACCGACTGGTCGGTACGGGGTGGAACCCCAGGGGAGGCACATCGTCTTCCGGGGCGGGTCGGTGGCAGGAAAGGTGGGGAATTCGTCATTGCGGCCATCCCTGTCCGCCGCCCAGGATGGCAGACGTGAAGCAGCGAAGCGTCCTCGTCGTCCTCTTCGACGGCGTCCAAAGCCTCGACGTGACCGGCCCGATGGAGGTCTTCTCGGGTGCCTCCCGGTCGCCCGGGGTCTCCTACGACCTGCGGACCGCCTCGCTCGACGGCGGCCCCGTCCGGTCCACCAGCGGCCTGACCCTGATGCCCGACAGCAGCCTGGCCGACGCGCCCGCCCCGCACACCCTGCTGGTGCCCGGCGGGCAGGGTACCCGGGGCTCCCTCCCGGAGCTGACCGCCTGGCTGCGGGAGCACGGGCCCAAGCCGGACCGGCTCGTCTCCGTGTGCACGGGGGCGCTGCTGCTTGCCGAGGCGGGCCTGCTGGACGGACACCGGGTCACCACCCACTGGAACTACTGCGAGCGGCTGGCCCGTGACTACCCGGCCGTCCGGGTCGACCCCGAGCCGATCTTCGTACGGGACGGAAGGCTGGCCACCTCGGCGGGTGTCACCGCCGGCATCGACCTGGCCCTCGCGCTCGTCGAGGAGGACCACGGGCGTGACCTCGCACTGAACATCGCCCGTCATCTCGTCGTGTTCCTGCGCCGTCCCGGCAACCAGGCTCAGTTCAGCGCCCAGCTCAGGGTCCAGACTGCAGAGCGTGAACCGCTGCGCGAGGTCCAGCACTGGATCACCCAGCACCCGGACGCCGATCTCGGGGTCGACGCCCTCGCGGCCCGCGCCCGGCTCTCGCCACGGCACTTCGCCCGCGCGTTCCGGGCGGAGACCGGAACCACCCCGGGGCGGTATGTCGACCAGGTCCGCCTGGAACACGCCCGCCGGCTCCTGGAGGACACCGCCGACGGCGTCGAGCAGGTCGCCCGCGCCAGTGGCTACGGCACCCCGGAAGCCATGCGCCGGGCTTTCGTGAAGACCCTCGCGACGGCGCCGGCCGAATACCGCCGCCGCTTCCGCCCGCCCTCTCCCCGTACCTGAACCGCACCGACCGACCCTCGACCGACCGAGAGGCATCACCGTGCAGATCGCCATCGTGCTCTTCGACCGCTTCACCGCCCTGGATGCGGTGGGCCCCTACGAGGTCCTCAGCCGGGCGCCCGGCGCAGAGACCGTCTTCGTCGCCGAGCGGACCGGGCCTGTCCGCAACGACAGCGGGAGCCTCGCGCTCGTCGCGGAGAAGACCTTCGCCGAGGTGCCGTCGCCCGACCTGGTGATCGTGCCGGGCGGTCCCGGCCAGAGCGACCAGATGGCGAACGGGGCCCTGCTCGGCTGGCTGCGCTCGGCCGACGCCACCAGCACCTGGACGACCTCGGTCTGCACCGGGTCGCTGCTGCTGGCCGCCGCCGGACTGCTCAAGGGCCGGCGGGCCACCTCGCACTGGCTGGCCCTGGAGGCGCTGGGGGAGTTCGGGGTCGAACCGACCGGGGAGCGCGTCGTCCTCGACGGCAAGTACGTCACCGCCGCCGGGGTCTCCTCCGGCATCGACATGGGGCTGACCCTGCTCGGCCGGATCGCGGGCGACGACGTGGCCCGCTCGGTGCAACTGCTCACGGAGTACGACCCGCAGCCGCCCTACGACTGCGGATCGCCGGAGAAGGCTCCGGCCGCCCTCGTCGAGCAGTGGCGGGCCAAGAGCCGCCACATCACCCGGTAGGGCCCGTGGTGCACCGCGTCACCCGGTGGGCCCCGTGGTGTAGGTGAAGCGAGGCGCGCGCCGCTCCAGGAAGGCGGCGACGCCCTCCGCCGTGTCGCCGCTGCCGCGCGCCTCGCCGGCCCAGTGGGCGTCCCGGTCCGTCCGGCCCGCCGCGAACTCCTTCGCCGCGGCCTGCGTGAGCCGGGACCGGGACGCCAGGACCCGTACGTACTCCTCGACCCGCTCGTCCAGGCCGCCCGGGGGCAGCACCTCGTCGGCCAGGCCGGTGCGCAGCGCCCGTTCCGTGTCGATCAGCTCGCCGGAGAACAGCAGGTGCTTGGCCGTGGCCGGGCCGAGGAGGGCGACCAGCCGCCGGGTCGAGGAGGCGGGGTAGACGATGCCGAGCTTGGCCGGGGTGACCCCGAAGGAGGCACCCTCCTCCGCGAACCGCAGATCGCAGGCGGCCGCGAGCTGACTGCCGCCGCCCACGCAGTAGCCGCGCACCGCGGCCAGCGTCGGCAGGGGGAACGCGGCGAGTGCGTCCTCGGCCGCCACCGCCAGGTCCTGGGCGGTGTCCGCCCCCTCCCGCAGCGTGGAGATGTCGGCCCCGGCGCAGAAGGTGTCACCGGCCCCGGTCAGCACCAGCACCCGGACCGCCGGGTCGGCGGCCAGCCGTCCCAGCAGCTCCGGCACGCTCCGCCACATCGCGGGGGTCATCGCGTTGCGCTTGGCGGGGTTCGCGATCACGACGGTGGCGACGCCGTGCTCGACGGAGGTGATCAGGCGGGGTTCCGTACGGTCCATGCGCCGGATGCTATCCGGAGGGTTCGAACCTATGATCAAGAAGGGGTCGCGAGGCGGGCACGCACCGTAAGGAGCTGTCGATGAACGAACCCACCGCCGAGGGACGGAAGCTCAGCCGCAGTTTCGGCTGGCTCGCGCTGCTCGGCACGCTGTTGGTGATCGCGGGTGTCATCGGCCTGATCTACACCGGTGTCGCGACCCTCACCTCGATGCTGCTCTTCGGCTGGCTGCTGCTCGTCGGCGGTCTGGTCGGACTGCTGCACGCCGTCGAGTCGCGCGGCACGAACTACTTCTGGCTGGGCGTGGTGGTCGCGGCCCTCAACATCGCCGCGGGCGTCGTCGTCATCAAGCACCCCGAGGGCACAGCCGAGGCGCTGACCATGTTCGCCGCCCTGCTCTTCCTGACCGGCGGGGTCTTCCGGCTCGTCGGCAGCGTCGTGGTGCGCGGCCCGCAGATGGGATGGACGCTGCTGCAGGGAGCCTTCGGCCTGCTGCTCGGCCTGCTGGTGCTGTTCGACTGGCCGCACAGCAGCCTGTACGTCCTCGGCTGCTTCTTCTCGCTGGCCCTGCTGTTCGACGGGCTCGGCCTGATCGCCATCGGCGTCGGCGGCCGACGTATCGTCAGCATGGTCTCGGAGCGGCTCGATGAAACTCCCCCGACCGCGAATGAGCCGATCACGTCACCAGGAGACGAGCAGAAATAGTCCCTGCGGCACCAGCAACCCAAACGTTTGGTCAAATAGCGCCGATACCTGGCTACTTCCGATCAGTGGCACGGTCCGGACCAAGCCATTCCCAACACTCTTTACTCGACGGTCAGTGCAGTGCGAGTGAGAGCTGGTGCCGGACGATGGAGAGCCTCGGGAGTGCCCCTGCCGACCCCGTGTCGTACGAGGGGGTGTGGCGCTTCACCGCCCCCGCCGTGGACGCGTCCGTGCCCAGCGCCCGGCACGCCGTACGCGATCTCCTCGGCCGGCAGGGTGTGCCGATCGAGGACGACATCCTCCAGGGGCTGCTGCTGATCGTCTCGGAGCTGGTCACCAACGCCGTCAAGCACGCGGCGCTCCTCTCGCCCGAGCTGGCCGTCGAGGTGGCCATCGCCGCCGACTGGGTCAGGGTGTCGGTCGAGGACAACCACCCCTACCGCCCCACCGCCCTGGAGACGGACTACGCGCAGACCGGCGGCCGGGGCCTGCTGCTGGTCAAGGTGGTCACCGCGGAGGCGGGCGGCACCTGCGACGTCGAGCACACCGCGAGCGGCGGGAAGATCATCTGGGCGGCGCTGCCGTTGAAGACGCAGCTCTGACCGCCCCCTGCGCGAAACGCGGCCCGGGCCGCCCCCGAACGCGACCGGGCGACGGGTCACCAGCCCGCCGAGGGCCCCGTCAGCTCACGGATCGCCGGCCGCGCCGCGTCCAGCACCGTCATGAACCACGCCGAGAACGGCCCCTCGGCATGCCGCTTCTCCAGCTCGGCCGCCGTCACGAAGGCGGTCTCCCCGACCTCCTCGGGGTCCGGCTTCAACTCCGCCTGCGCCATCCCCACGAACAGGTGGTTGAACTCCTGCTCCACCAGGCCCGACGCCGGGTCCGGGTGGTTGTAGCGCACCGTGCCCGCCTCGGCCAGCAGCGACGGCGAGATGCCCAGCTCCTCGTACGTACGCCGGGCGGCGGCCGCGAACGGGGACTCGCCCGGATAGGGGTGCCCGCAGCAGGTGTTCGACCAGACACCGGGGGAGTGGTACTTGCCGAGCGCCCGGCGCTGGAGCAGCAGTCGCCCCTGCTCGTCGAAGAGGAACACGGAGAACGCGCGGTGCAGCTGCCCGGGGGCCTGGTGGGCCGCCAGCTTCTCCGCGGTGCCGATCGTGGTGCCGTTCTCGTCGACCAGTTCGAGCATGATCGCTTCTGCGGTGCCGTTCGACGAGCTGTGCGTCGCGGTGGCTGGTGTGGTCGGCATACCCATCCTTCGCTTTGGTCCCCGGCCTCGTGCGCCGGGCACCTGGAGTCCGGTCAAGTCTGCCGTACAAAAGCCGCTTGTCCGCACTTCGGGTCCGGGCATGTCCGTCCCGCCGCGCCCACCGGGCGCGGCGGGACGGACGGGCCGTCAGACCCCGAAAGCCGCCGGATACCGGATCATGCCCGCCGGAACCGACACGGAATCGTCCAGTACCAGGGCCATCATCGCCTCGTCCGGCACCTCGAAACCTGGCCGGATCCCGTAGTGCGAGGCCGGTTCGAAGCCGAAGCGCGGGTAGTACTCGGGATGACCGAGCACCAGCACCAGCGCCTCACCGCGCACCCGGGCGGCGTCCAGCACCGCCCTTACCACGGCCTGCCCCGCGCCCTGCCGCTGGTACGCGGGAGACGTGGCCACCGGGGCCAGCGCGAGCGCCGGGGCATCGCCGACCCGGCAGCGGGTCAGCAGCGCGTACGCCGCGAGAGACCCGTCCGGGGCCTCGGCGACGTGACTCAGCTCCGGCAGCCAGGCCTCGGGGTCCGCCCGCAGGGCGTCCACGAGGTCCGCCTCGTCCCGGGTCGGGAAGGCGGCCGTATTGACCGTGTGCACGGCCTCGCGTTCGCCCGCGGCCTCGGGGCGCGTCGCCCACCGGGGATCGGCCGGGCGCAGCATGTACGCGGCGTAGCCGTACTCCGCCCCGTGCTCACGCCGGACCGCCAGCTCCTCGCGGGTGGCCGCGAGCGCCCACTCCATGCCGGGGGCCGAAGGATCGGCGCTCTCGACCCGCTCGGCGAGCGGGACGTAGTACGCGTCCCAGTCGCTCTCGGGCTGGACCAGCACGGCGGAGACCGTGCAGCCCGCGGCGACGGCCGCCGCGGTGGTCCCCGGCAGGGTGCGCAGAGAGCCGTTGCGGTCCCAGAAGTCGCGCGCCCCGGCGGACGGCGCATCCGTGGTCCAGACGCATTCGGAGATCATCATCGCGCCGCCCGGGGCCAGCAGCCGCTGCCAGTCGCGGACGGCGGTGTCGAACCCGATGCAGTACGCCGACCCCTCGGCCCAGATCAGGTCGAAGGACCCCTCGGGGAACGCGGTGCCGGTGAGGTCGCCCATGTCGGCCCTGATCGTACGGATGCGGTCGCCGAGGCCACGGGCCCCGGCCGCCTCGCGCAGCTCGTGCAGAAACGGCTGGTGCAGGTCGACCGCGGTCACCTCGGCGCCCGCCTCGGCGGCGAGCAGCAGAGCGGCCCGGCCCGGACCGCAGCCCAGGTCGAGGACGCGCGGGCGGTCGGGCAGCGGACGGGCCAGAGCGAGCAGCCGGCGCGTGGTCGCGTCGGAGCCGGGACTCTGCCGGGGAAGGCGGTGGTGCAGGGAGAAGAACGCCTCGGTGCGCGAGGCGTCGTCGGTGTGGTCGGTCAACGTGGGAACCCTTGAGTGCGAGGGCTCCGGCCGGACGCTTGAGGATCTAGCCGGAAACCCGGGAGATGAGGAAGGACCGATTGCCGCGCCGGGAAGGCGTCGTCGCGACCGTCATCAACCTCAGCTCCTCTCGAAAGGGGCCCGGTGACACCGGGTTCCGCTCCACCGCGAGACTGATACGTCTCGGCGAAGCAACCGTAGCACCGCCAAAACCGGGCCTCAGTGGCAGAGACGCGCTTCGTGCTCCGCGTGGCCGCTCGGCTCCAGCTGGAAGGTGCAGTGCTCCACGTCGAAGTGGTCCCCGAGGCAGCCCTGCAGCTCGTGCAGCACCTTCTCGTGCCCTATCGAGTCCAGCATCTCCTGGCGCACCACCACATGCGCGGAGAGCACCGGCATCCCCGAGGTGATCGTCCAGGCGTGCAGGTCATGGACGTCCAGAACCCCCGGCAGCGCCGTGATGTGGGCCCGCACCTCCGCCATGTCCACCCCCTTGGGCGCCGCTTCCAGGAGCACGTTCAGGGTCTCCCGCAACAGCTTCACCGTCCGGGGGACGATCATCAGGCCGATCACCAGGGAGGCGATCGGGTCGGCGGCCTGCCAGCCGGTCGCCATGATGACGCCCGCCGAGATGATCACGGCGAGCGAGCCCAGGGTGTCGGCCAGCACTTCCAGATAGGCGCCCCGCACGTTCAGGCTCTCCTGCTGTCCGCGCGTCAGCAGGGACAGGGAGACGATGTTGGCCACCAGGCCGACGGCGGCGAACGCGATGGCGAGGCCACCTTTCGTCTCCGCCGGGGTGACGAACCGCTCGACCGCCTCGAACACCAGATAGCCGCCGACCCCCAGCAGCAGCAGACAGTTCGCGAGCGCCGCCAGGATCTCCGCGCGGGCGAAGCCGAAGGTGCGGTTCGGCCCGGCCGGACGGTTGGCGAAGTGGATGGCGAGCAGCGCCATCCCGAGCCCCAGGGCGTCGGTGGCCATGTGGGCGGCGTCCGCGATCAGGGCCAGCGAGTCGGAGAGCACCCCGCCGACGATCTCCATGACCATCACGCTCAGCGTGATCGCCAGGGCGACGCGGAGCCTGCCCCGGTACGCGGCGGCCGCCGTCCCGGTCGGCGGCGGCCCGCCGTGCGCATGCCCGTGATCGTGGCCAGCCCCCATGCGAAACGCCTCCAGGTCCGTGCGGCGGTGCCGGGCAGGACCGCCCGACAGGCCCCAGTGAACTACGGGTGGGGGGTATCGGGCAACACGGGACTGAACACCGTTGTCATGTGCTCTGACCTGCGGAAACGTTCCGCAGGTCAGAGCGTTGACACGATCAAGGACGCCGCTGCGCGGACACGCTCAAGGACGCTGCTGCGCGCGGGCCTCGGGGTGGCGCAGGCACCAGCCCTCCCAGGCCGACTCGACCATCTCGCGCACACCCCGGCGGGCCGTCCAGCCCAGCTCCTCGGTGATCCGCGCGGCCGACGCCACCGCCTTCGGCGCGTCACCGGCCCGGCGCGGCTCGACCACCGGCTTCAAGCCGTGGCCCGTCACTTCGCCGATCACCTCGGCCAGCTCCCGGACCGAGACGCCCTCGCCCCGGCCGACGTTCAGCGTCAGGTCTCCGGCGCCCGTTCCGTCCAACCGCCGCGCGACCGCGAGATGCGCCTCGGCCAGATCGGCGACATGGATGTAGTCGCGGATGCACGTGCCGTCCGGCGTCGGATAGTCGTCGCCGAAGATCCGCGGGGCCTCGCCGCGGGTGAGCCGCTCGAACATCATCGGCACGATGTTGAAGACCCCGGTGTCCGCGAGCTCGGGTGCGCCCGAGCCCGCCACGTTGAAGTACCGCAGGCAGGCGGTCGAGAGCCCGTGGGCCTTCCCGGTGGCCCGCACCAGCCACTCACCGGTGAGCTTGGTCTCGCCGTACGGATTGATGGGGAAGCAGGGCGTCTCCTCCGTGATGAGGTCCATATCCGGTACGCCGTAGACGGCCGCCGAGGACGAGAAGAGGAAGCGCCGTACCCCCGCCGCGACCACGGCCTCCAGCAGGACGGCCAGCCCGGCGACGTTCTCCCGGTAGTACAGCAGCGGCTTCTCCACGGACTCGCCGACCTGCTTCTTCGCCGCGAGATGCACCACGCCGCTCACCGCGTGATCGGCCAGCACCCGGTCCAGCAGGGCGCGGTCGGAGGCGGAGCCCTCCACGACCGTGACCGCCTCCGGCAGCCGTTCCACGATGCCGGTGGAGCGGTCGTCGAGCACGACGACCCGCTCGCCCGCCGCGACCATGGCCCGCGCCACGTGTGCCCCGATGTAACCCGCCCCGCCTGTGATCAGCCATGTCATGCCCGTCAGCCTAAGCCGCCCGCCGGACCGCCCGCCCGTGCGGGCCGACCGGCGGTTTGTGGGCCGGGCCCCCGATCGATGATGATGATCGCGAACGCCGCCCGGGCTTGCAGGTCCACCCGAACGGCGCACAAACGGGTGGTGAAATCGGCCTTCCGTTCATCCGATAGCCTCAGCCGACACGCCGCCGGCCCGCCTCGTGGCCGTGCCGCTGTGTGTTGCCCACGTCAGTGCCAAGGAGTGAGTTCGTCTGTCGACCGCCATCCTCACCGGTACGCCGGTACCCGGCTCGTCGCTCGCGGACGATCTGCGGTCCCTGGGCTTCGACGTGCAGACCGCCGTCGACGCCGGTGACGCCGCAGCCCTCCTCGCTGCCGTCCCGGCCGGCCGCCGCGTCGCCCTCGTCGACCCGCGTTTCGTGGGCCACGTCCACGCGCTGCGGCTCGGACTGACCGACCCGCGCTTCGCCGCCGCCACCGTCCCCGGCGCGCTCACCGCGCAGCCCGAGGCGCGCGGCGCACTGCTGCGCGCCCTGCAGCGCACCACCGCCGTCGGCGCGGGTGCCCCCGTCGTCGAGCCGGAGACCGACCCCGCGCCCGATGACCGGACCGTCCCCGGCCGTATCGCCGTGGCGCTGGAGACCGAGGGCATCGCCGTACAGCGCCCCGCCCTCGGCTCGCTCACCGCCGCCGTCCCCACCGACGCCGGACAGCGTGCGACCGCCGAGAGCGCCCGCGACGCGGTCGACGACGAGGCGGTACGGCTGCGCGGCGCGGTGAAGGCCCACGACGGCTTCTTCACCACCTACGCCATCAGCCCCTACTCCCGCTACATCGCCCGCTGGTGCGCCCGCCGCAACCTCACCCCGAACCAGGTCACCACCGCGTCCCTGATCACCGCGCTCATCGCGGCCGGTGCGGCGGCCACCGGAACCCGGGGCGGCTATGTCGCGGCCGGGATCCTGCTCCTGGTCTCCTTCGTGCTGGACTGCACCGACGGGCAGCTCGCCCGCTACTCGCTGCAGTACTCCACGATGGGCGCCTGGCTGGACGCCACCTTCGACCGGGCCAAGGAGTACGCGTACTACGCGGGGCTCGCCATCGGCGCCGTACGCGGCGGCGATGACGTCTGGGTCCTCGCCCTCGGCGCGATGGTCCTCCAGGCCTGCCGCCATGTCGTGGACTTCTCGTTCAACGAGGCCAATCACGACGCGGTCGCCAACACCAGCCCCACCGCCGCCCTCTCCGACAAGCTCGACAGCGTCGGCTGGACGGTCTGGGCGCGCCGGATGATCGTCCTGCCGATCGGCGAGCGCTGGGCCATGATCGCGGTGCTCACCGCCGTCGCCACCCCCCGGATCGTTTTCTACGCCCTGCTCGTCGGCTGCGCGCTGGCCGCCTGCTACACCACGGCGGGCCGCCTGCTGCGCTCGCTGACCCGCCGGGCCAGCCGCACCGACCGCGCCGCACAGGCCCTCGCGGACCTCGCCGACTCCGGCCCGCTCGCCCAGGGCGTCGCCGCCGTCGCCCCCGGGCTCCGGGGCGGGTTCACGGCCCCGGCCGTCGCCCTGCTCGGGACACTCGTCATGATCGGATCGGCGCTCTTCCTCCCGTACGGCAGCTGGCTCACCGTCGCCGCCGCCGCGGTGTACGTGGTCCTCGCCGGCCTCGCCGTCGCCCGCCCGCTCAAGGGCACGCTCGACTGGCTCGTGCCGCCGTTCTTCCGGGCGGCGGAGTACGTCACGATCCTTGTGCTGGCGGCCCGCAGCGACGTCCCGCACGCTGTTCCGGCGGCCTTCGGACTCGTCTCGGCCGTCGCCTACCATCACTACGACACGGTGTACCGCATCCGCGGCGGCACCGGCGCGCCGCCCCAGTGGCTGGTGCGGACGATCGGCGGACACGAGGGCCGCACCGCGCTGGTGGCCGTCCTCGCCGCCGTACTCACCCACGCCTCAGGTTTCACCACGGCCCTGACCGCGCTCGCGGTCGCCGTGGCTCTGGTGGTGCTCGTGGAGTCCATCCGCTTCTGGGTGTCCTCCTCGGCCCCCGCCGTACACGACGAAGGAGAACTCGCATGATCGGCCTCGTACTGGCAGCCGGTGCAGGGCGTCGTCTGCGCCCCTACACGGACACGCTCCCCAAGGCGCTCGTCCCTGTCGACGGTGACAAGACGGTCCTCGACCTCACGCTGGCCAACTTCGCCGAGGTCGGACTCACCGAGGTCGCGATCGTCGTCGGCTACCGCAAGGAGGCCGTCTACGCCCGCAAGGCCGAGCTGGAGGCGACCTACGGCCTCACTCTCACGCTGATCGACAACGACAAGGCCGAGGAGTGGAACAACGCCTACTCCCTGTGGTGCGCCCGTGACGTCATCAAGCGCGGCGTGATCCTCGCCAACGGCGACACCGTGCACCCGGTCTCCGTCGAGAAGACGCTCCTGGACGCCCGCGGCAAGGGCCAGAAGATCATCCTCGCCCTGGACACCGAGAAGGTGCTCGCCGACGAGGAGATGAAGGTCATCACCGAGGAGGGCAAGGGCGTCCAGCGCATCACCAAGCTGATGGACCCGGCCACCGCGACCGGCGAGTACATCGGCGTGACCCTCATCGAGGCCGAGGCCGCCGAGGAGCTGGCGGACGCGTTGAAGACCACCTTCGAGCGCGACCCCGACCTCTACTACGAGGACGGCTACCAGGAGCTGGTCAACCGCGGCTTCACCGTCGACGTGGCCCCCATCGGCACCGTGACCTGGGTCGAGATCGACAACCACGACGACCTCAAGAAGGGCCGTGAGATCGCGTGCCAGTACTGACCCGGCTCATTCCGTCCCCGGTCGTCGTCGACATCCGGCGCGGCGCCATGGACGATCTGGCGGGTCTCCTGGCCGATCAGCGGATCTCGTCCTCGGGCAAGCTCGCCATCGCGATCAGCGACGGCTCCGGGCGCGCCCTGCGGGAGAGGCTCGCCCCGGTCCTGCCGGGCGCCGACTGGTATCCGGTGTCCGACGGCACGATCGACTCCGCGGTGAAGCTCGCCGACGGCATCAAGGGCAACCGGTACGACGCCGTCGTCGGCCTCGGCGGCGGCAAGATCATCGACGTGGCGAAGTACGCCGCGGCGCGGGTCGGGCTGCCCATGGTCGCCGTCGCGACGAACCTCTCGCACGACGGCCTGTGCTCGCCGGTCGCCACGCTGGACAACGACAACGGGCGCGGCTCCTACGGGGTCCCCACCCCGATCGCCGTGGTCATCGACCTCGACGTGATCCGTGAGGCGCCCGCCCGGTACGTCCGCTCCGGCATCGGCGACGCGATCTCGAACATCTCCTGCGTCGCCGACTGGGAGCTGGCCCACGAGGTCAACGGCGAGGAGATCGACGGTCTGGCGGCCGCGATGGCCCGCCAGGCGGGCGAGGCCGTGCTGCGTCACCCCGGCGGGGTCGGCGACGACGGCTTCCTGAAGGTGCTGGCCGAGGGGCTCGTGCTGACGGGCATCTCGATGTCGGTCGCGGGCGACTCCCGCCCGGCGTCCGGCGCCTGCCACGAGATCAACCACGCCTTCGACCTGCTGTTCCCCCAGCGCGCGGCGAGCCACGGCGAGCAGGTCGGCCTCGGCGCCTGCTTCGCCATGCATCTGCGCGGCGCCCGCCAGGAGTCCCTCCTGATGGCATCGATACTGCGCCGCCACGGTCTGCCGGTCCTGCCGGAGGAGATCGGGTTCAGCGTCGACGAGTTCGTCGAGGCCGTCGATTACGCGCCGCAGACGCGCCCGGGACGCTTCACGGTCCTGGAGCACCTCAACCTGTCCACCGACCAGATCAGGGACGCGTACGCCGACTATGCGACGACCATCAGTAGCTGAACTCCGTCCGGTCGTTCACCCCCCGGGGGTGAAGGACCGGCGAAGCGGCGAGCACTGGGCCGGGCGCATGTACATGCGCGAGGTCTCGCTGCGCGTGGACCGCTACCTGGTCAACACCGGCGTCACACCGAACCAGGTCACGTACGTGATGACGCTGGCCGGCGCCCTGGCCGCCCCGGCGCTGCTGGTGCCGGGCATCTGGGGCGCCGTGCTCGGCGTGGTGATGGTCCAGCTCTACCTGCTGTTCGACTGCGTGGACGGCGAGCTCGCCCGCTGGAAGAAGCAGTACTCGCTCAGCGGCGTCTACCTGGACCGGGTCGCCGCCTACCTGTGCGACGCGGCGGTGCTGGTCGGCCTCGGCCTGCGCGCCGCCGACATCTGGGGCGAGGGCCGGATCGACTGGCTCTGGGCCTTCCTCGGGACCCTCGCCGCGCTCGGCGCGATCCTCATCAAGGCCGAGACCGACCTGGTCGGCGTGGCCCGCCACCAGGGCGGGATGCCGCCGGTGAAGGAGGCGGCCTCCGAGCCCCGCTCCTCCGGCATGGCGCTGGCCCGGAAGGCGGCGGCGGCGCTCAAGTTCCACCGGCTGATCCTCGGCATCGAGGCCTCGCTGGTGATTCTCGTGGTGGCCGTCGTCGACGCGATCGGGGGCGACCTCTTCTACACCCGCCTGACCGTGGCGGTCATGGCCGGCATCGCGCTGCTGCAGACCCTGCTGCACCTGGTGTCCGTCCTGGCGTCCAGCAGGCTGAAGTGACCTTTCCCATGAAACTGGGCGCGGTGATCATCACCATGGGCAACCGCCCGGCCGAGCTCCGCGCCCTCCTCGATTCGGTCACCGCCCAGCACGGTGACCGGATCGAGGTCGTGGTGGTCGGCAACGGCGCCCCGGTCCCCGAGGTGCCCGCCGGGGTGCGCACGGTGGAGCTGCCCGAGAACCTGGGCATCCCAGGCGGCCGCAACGTCGGCATCGAGGCGTTCGGGCCCCGCGGGGCGGACGTGGACGCGCTGCTCTTCCTGGACGACGACGGACTGCTCCCGAACCGGGACACCGCCGAGCTGTGCCGGCAGGCCTTCGAGGCCGACCCAAAACTCGGGATCGTCACCTTCCGGATCGCCGACCCGGACACCGGGGCCACCCAGCGGCGGCACGTGCCCCGGCTGCGGGCCGCCGACCCGATGCGCTCCTCGCGCGTGACGACCTTCCTCGGCGGCGCCAACGCCGTACGCACCAAGGTCATCGCCGAGGTCGGCCCGCTGCCCGAGGACTTCTTCTACGCCCACGAGGAGACGGACCTCGCCTGGCGGGCGCTGGACGCGGGCTGGATGATCGACTACCGCGCCGACATGGTGCTGAACCACCCCACCACCGCCCCGTCCCGGCACGCGGTCTACCACCGCATGGTCGCCCGCAACCGGGTCTGGCTCGCCCGCCGCAACCTGCCCGCCCCGCTGGTGCCCCTCTACCTGGGGGTCTGGCTGCTGCTGACCTTGGTCAGGCGTCCGTCGCCGCCCGCGCTGAAGGCATGGTTCGGCGGATTCCGGGAAGGCTGGACCACTCCCTGCGGAACCCGTCGCCCGATGAAGTGGCGTACGGTGTGGCGGCTGACGAGGCTGGGCCGACCTCCGGTCATCTGAGAGGCTTTCCTCTGAGAGCATGAGGCGTATTTTCTTTCCGGAACCTGTCCGCCTGAGCCGCGCCCGCGACTGGCTGCGCGTGAAGACGAGAGTTTCAACTTGTGAGTGACACGACCCACGACGGTGGGGTAGCCCTCGGGACCCCACCGTCCGCCGACGAGGGCCTCGACGCGGCCCAGCTGGCCGCCAAGTACGGCCTGACCGTGAGCGGCGCCCGGCCGGGGCTGTTCGCGTACATGCGACAGCTCTGGGGACGACGCCACTTCATCCTGGCCTTTTCCCGGGCGAAGCTGACCGCGCAGTACAGCCAGGCCAAACTGGGGCAGCTGTGGCAAGTGGTCACGCCCCTGCTGAACGCCGCGGTCTATTACCTGATCTTCGGACTGATCCTGGGGACCAGGGAGGGGATTCCCCACGACGTCTTCGTGCCGTTCCTGGTCACCGGCGTCTTCGTCTTCACCTTCACCCAGAGCTCGGTGATGGCGGGCGTCCGGTCGATCTCCGGCAACCTCGGACTGGTCCGGGCCCTCCACTTCCCCCGGGCCTCGCTCCCGATCTCCTTCTCGCTCCAGCAGCTCCAGCAACTGCTCTTCTCGATGATCGTGATGGTCGCGGTCACCGTCATCTTCGGCAGCTACCCGTCGCTGTCGTGGCTCCTGGTGATCCCCGCCCTGATCCTCCAGTTCGTCTTCAACACCGGACTGGCCCTCGTCATGGCGCGGCTCGGCTCCAAGACGCCCGACCTCGCGCAGCTGATGCCGTTCGTGATGCGCACCTGGATGTACGCCTCGGGCGTCATGTTCTCCATCCCGGTGATGCTCAAGGACAAGCCGGCCTGGATCGCCGACGTGCTGCAGTACAACCCGGCGGCCATCTACATGGACCTGGTCCGCTTCGCCATGATCGACGGGTACGGCTCCGAGAACCTGCCGGACCACGTCTGGGCCGCCGGCCTGGGCTGGGCCGTGCTGCTGGGCGTGGTGGGATTCGTGTACTTCTGGAAGGCGGAGGAGCGGTACGGCCGTGGCTGACGACAACGCGCAGGGGCGCATCCCCACGGTGATCGCCGACGACGTGCACATCGTGTACCGGGTCAACGGCGCGGGTGGCGGCCGGGGCAGCGCCACCGCCGCACTGAGCCGCATGGTGCGGCGCGGCAAGGGCGAGCCGCGGGGCGTCCGGAAGGTGCACGCCGTACGCGGTGTCTCCTTCACCGCCTACCGCGGCGAGGCCATCGGCCTCATCGGCACCAACGGCTCCGGCAAGTCGACACTGCTGCGGGCCATCGCCGGTCTGCTGCCGACCGAATCAGGCCATGTGTACACCGACGGTCAGCCCTCGCTGCTCGGGGTGAACGCGGCCCTGATGAGCGACCTGACCGGGGAGCGCAACGTGGTGCTCGGCGGTCTGGCCATGGGGATGACCCAGGCCGAGATCCGCTCCCGCTACCAGGAGATCGTCGACTTCTCCGGGATCAACGAGAAGGGCGACTTCATCACCCTTCCGATGCGGACGTACTCCTCCGGCATGGCGGCGCGGCTGCGCTTCTCGATCGCCGCCGCCAAGAACCACGACGTCCTCATGATCGACGAGGCGCTGGCCACCGGTGACCGCAAGTTCCGCATCCGCTCCGAGGAGCGGATCCGTGAGCTGCGCAAGGAGGCGGGCACCGTCTTCCTGGTCAGCCACAACAACAAGTCGATCCGGGACACCTGCGACCGCGCGCTCTGGCTGGAGAAGGGCGAGCTGCTGATGGACGGTCCCACCGAGGAAGTCCTCAAGGCGTACGAACGCGAAACGGGCAAGTAGTCCGAGCCTCTCCCGTGGCCCCCGCCGGACCGGTCCGGCGGGGGCCGTGCGGTGCCCGGCGCCGGGCGGGCCGTCCGCAGCAGGGGCCCGGGTCGATCTCCTCCCGGCGGATGACGTCAATCGCGCCGTGCGCGGGGAAGGTTGACGGGGACGGCCGGGAAGCGGTGGCGGGCGCTCCACCCCGCCGATCCCCTGTGAGCTGTACAACGTAAGCTGTAGCGGTGCTGATTCATGGCAAGTAGGGCGATACGCCCCGGCACCGACGCTCTGCCGCAGTGCATTGGGAAGACTGAGCGGCGTGTCCGAAAAGGGTTGTTTTGGGTCAGCAGTGTAGAACGGGAGATGTGACGGCAATGACGGAAGATCTCCAGCTCCGACGTGGTTTCGCCGTCCCCGCGCCGGGCGGTCCGCAGTGACCTCGACCCCCGACCCGCGCACCGGCGACGCCACCCTCGGCAAGGCCGCGGACGAGAACTTCCCCGTGGCGCCCTTCTTCCTGCCCCGCGCCTGGCGCGACGACCTGATGGCGGTCTACGGATTCGCCCGGCTCGTCGACGACATCGGCGACGGCGACCTCGCCCCCGGCGGCGCGGACGCCCGCCACCTCGGCCTGGAGCCGGAGCAGAGCGACGACCGCCTCGCCATGCTCGACGCCTTCGAGACCGACCTCCACCGGGTCTTCGCCACCACCGGCGATGAGCCGCACCACCCGCTGCTGCGCAACCTGCGCCCCACCGTTCGGCGCCGCGCGCTCACCCCCGAGCCCTTCCTCGGCCTGATCGAGGCCAACCGCCAGGACCAGAAGATCCGCCGCTACGGCACCTACGCCGAGCTCGCCGCCTACTGCGAGCTCTCCGCGAACCCGGTCGGCCGCCTGGTCCTCGCCCTCACCGGCACCTTGAGCCCGGACCGTATCCGCCGCTCCGACGCGGTCTGCACCGCACTCCAGATCGTCGAGCACCTCCAGGACGTGGCCGAGGACCTCGAACGCGACCGGATCTATCTGCCCGCCGAGGACATGGAACGCTTCCGGGTCACCGAATCCGACCTGGCCGCGCCCTCCGCCGGAGCCTCCGTCCGCGCCCTGATCGCGTACGAGGCCCAGCGCGCGAGCGAGCTGCTGGACGAAGGCCCCCCACTGGTGGGCAGCGTCGACGGCAGACTCAAACTGCTTCTCGCCGGATTCGTCGGGGGCGGCCGCAGCGCGCTCACGGCGATCTCGGCAGCCGGGTTCGACGTACTGCCCGGACCGCCCAAGCCCACCAAGCCCAGGCTGCTGCGCGAAGTGGGAATCGTCTTGCGAAGAGCGCGTGGAGAGAGGTGAGCCGGACCGTGGAGGGACAGACGACGTACATGTCGCCGCCGGTGCAGGCCGCATACAGTTACTGCGAAGCCGTCACCGGACAGCAGGCCCGTAACTTCGCCTACGGCATCCGGCTCCTGCCGAACGAGAAGCGGCAGGCCATGTCGGCGCTGTACGCCTTCTCCCGTCGGGTCGACGACATCGGCGACGGGGAGCTGGACGCGGGGACCAAGCGGACCCGGCTGGAAAGCACCCGTGAGCTGCTCGACCGGGTCCGGCACGGCAAGGTCGAGGAGGACGACACCGACCCGGTGGCCGTCGCGCTCGCCGACGCCGCCCGCCGCTTCCCGCTCCCGCTCGGCGGACTCGACGAGCTGATCGACGGCGTCCTGATGGACGTGCGGGGCGCGACCTACGAGACCTGGGACGACCTCAAGGCCTACTGCCGGTGCGTCGCCGGAGCCATCGGACGCCTCAGCCTCGGCGTCTTCGGCACCGCGCCCGGCGCCGGCGGGGCCGAGCGCGCCGCGGAGTACGCCGACACCCTCGGCCTCGCCCTCCAGCTCACCAACATCCTGCGTGACGTCCGCGAGGACGCCGGCAACGGGCGCACCTACCTGCCCGCCGACGACCTGGCCAAATTCGGCTGCTCGGCAGGGTTTTACCGGACCACCCCGCCCCCCGGCTCCGACTTCGCGGGCCTCATCCACTTCGAGGTCCGCCGCGCCCGCGCCCTCTTCGCCGAGGGCTACCGGCTGCTGCCGATGCTCGACCGCCGCAGCGGCGCCTGCGTCGCGGCGATGGCCGGGATCTACCGCCGTCTCCTCGACCGCATCGAGCGCGACCCCGAGGCCGTCCTGCGCGGACGGGTCTCACTGCCCGGCCACGAGAAGGCCTACGTCGCGGTGCGCGGCCTGTCCGGGCTCGACGCCCGCCACATCTCGCGGCTCACCGCCAGGGGGCGTGCCTGATGCGTCCCCGCCGCTCCGGCTCCGGGGCAACCCTCCGGTGGCCCGACGCGTCACTGACTGCGACGATCTCCAGGGTGAGGACCCGGCAGACGGCCACGACCCGGCGGGAGGAGCAGGCATGAGCGACGAGAGCCCGCGCCCCGTCGGCGTCGTCGTCGGCGGCGGCCTCGCCGGCGTCACGGCGGCGCTCCGCCTGGCCGACGCCGGACTCGACGTGACCCTCCTGGAAGGCCGCCCCCGCCTCGGCGGCCTCGCCTTCTCCTTCCAGCGCGGCGACCTCACCGTCGACAACGGCCAGCACGTCTACCTGCGCTGCTGCACCGGCTACCGCTGGTTCCTCGACCGGATCGACGCCGCCCACCTGGCCCCGCTCCAGGACCGCCTCGACGTGCCCGTGCTGGACGTCGGCCGGGCCGCCGGGCCGCGCCTGGGACGGATCCGCCGCACCGCCCTGCCCGTACCGCTGCACCTGGCCGGCGGCCTCGCCGCCTATCCGCACCTCTCGCTCGCCGAGAAGGCGTCCGTGGGCCGGGCCGCCCTGGCACTCGGCCGCCTCGACCCCGCCGACCCCGAGCTGGACCACATCGACTTCGCCACCTGGCTGCGCCGCAACGGCCAGTCCGAGCGCACCATCGAGGCCCTGTGGGACCTCGTCGGCGTAGCCACGCTGAACGCCACCGCCCCGAACGCGTCCATGGCCCTCGCGGCCAAGGTCTTCAAGACCGGCCTGCTCTCCGAGCCCGGCGCCGCCGACATCGGCTGGGCCACCGTGCCGCTCGGCGAACTGCACGACACCCTCGCCCGCAAGGCGCTGGACACCGCGGGCGTCCGCACCGAACTGCGCGCCAAGGTCGGATCCCTCACCCGCACCGAGGACGGCCGCTGGAGCGTCGAGAGCGCGGGGGAGCGGATCACCGCCGACACCGTCGTGCTGGCCGTGCCGCAGACCGAGACCCACGACCTGCTGCCCGCCGGCGCGCTGGACGAGCCGGAACTGCTGCTCGACATCGACCACGCGCCGATCCTCAACGTCCACGTCGTCTACGACCGCAAGGTGCTGCGCAGGCCGTTCTTCGCCGCGATCGGCTCCCCGGTCCAGTGGGTCTTCGACCGCACCCACTCCTCGGGCCTGAAGGGCCCCGGGCAGTATCTGGCCGTCTCGCAGTCGGCCGCCCAGGACGAGATCGACCTGCCCGTCGCCGAACTGCGCTCCCGCTACCTGCCCGAGCTGGAGCGGCTGCTCCCCGCTGCCCGCGGCGCGGGCATCCGCGACTTCTTCGTCACCCGGGAGCGCACCGCCACCTTCGCGCCCGCTCCGGGCGTCGGGCGGCTGCGCCCCGGCCCCCGCACCCGGCTGCCCGGTCTCCAGCTGGCGGGGGCATGGACCGCCACCGGCTGGCCCGCGACGATGGAGGGCGCCGTGCGCAGCGGCGCCGACGCCGCCGACGCGGCCCTCCACGACCTCGGCCGCCCCCATGGACATCCGCTGCAGGAGGCGGCATGAGCAGTACCACCGGAACAAGAGGAGAGTCTGTGACCCCGGCGAATCCGGCTTTCGACACCGTGGCGGACACCGCGGACGTCACCGCGCTTCTGGAGCGCGGACGAGCCCTGTCAGCGCCGGTCCTGCGGGCTGCCGTGGACCGGCTCGCGCCGCCCATGGACACCGTCGCCGCCTACCACTTCGGCTGGATCGACGCCGAGGGACGGCCCTCGGACGGCGACGGCGGCAAGGCCGTACGCCCGGCGCTCGCCCTGCTGTCCGCCGAGGCGGCGGGCGCCCCGGCCGAGGCCGGCATCCCCGGCGCCGTGGCCGTCGAACTCGTGCACAACTTCTCGCTGCTGCACGACGACCTGATGGACGGCGACGAACAGCGCCGCCACCGCGACACCGTGTGGAAGGTGCACGGCCCCGCCCAGGCGATCCTGGTCGGCGACGCGCTCTTCGCGCTCGCCTACGACCTGCTGCTGGAGCTCGGCACGGTCGAGGCGGGCCGCGCGGCCCGCCGCCTGACCTCCGCGACCCGCAAGCTCATCGACGGGCAGGCCCAGGACATCTCCTACGAGCACCGCGAACGGGTCACCGTCGAGGAGTGCCTGGAGATGGAGGGCAACAAGACCGGCGCCCTGCTGGCCTGTGCCGTCTCCATCGGCGCGGTGCTCGGCGGCGCCGACGACCGCACCGCCGACACCCTGGAGGCGTACGGCTACCACCTCGGCCTCGCCTTCCAGGCCGTCGACGACCTGCTCGGCATCTGGGGCGACCCGGAGTCCACCGGCAAGCAGACCTGGAGCGACCTGCGCCAGCGCAAGAAGTCCCTGCCGGTCGTCGCGGCGCTCGCCGCGGGCGGCGAGGCCTCCGAGCGGCTGGGCGAACTGCTCGCAGCCGATGCCAAGAGCAACGACTTCGACAGCTTCTCCGAGGAGGAGTTCGCCGCCCGCGCGGCGCTCATCGAGGAGGCGGGCGGCCGCGAGTGGACCGCCCAGGAAGCCCGCCGTCAGCACGCGGTCGCCATCGAGGCGCTGCACGCCGTCGACATGCCCCACCGGGTACGCGAACAGCTCACCGAGCTCGCCGACTTCGTGGTGGTACGCAAGAGATGACCACGCTTCGCATATGACTCGCAGTCGCCGGCCGACGCCCTCACCGGGGCGTCGGCCGACGGAGACCCCAGCACAGCAGAGAACCGACTGCACGTAAGGGGAAGCTCATGACAGCGACGACCGACGGATCGACCGGGGCCGCGAAACTCACCGGGGCCCCGGCCTTCGATCCGACCGACACGAGAGATGCCGCGGACGACGTGACCGTGGCCGCGCGCCGGGCTGCGGAACGCTCGGTGGAGCATCTTCTCGGCAGGCAGGACGAGCAGGGCTGGTGGAAGGGCGACCTAGCCACCAACGTCACGATGGACGCCGAGGACCTGCTCCTGCGCCAGTTCCTCTCCATCCAGGACCCCGAGACCACCCGCGCGTCCGCCCTCTTCATCCGCGGCGAACAACTCGGCGACGGTACCTGGAACACCTTCTACGGCGGACCCGGCGACCTCTCCGCCACGATCGAGGCGTACGTTGCCCTGCGGCTGGCCGGGGACCGCCCCGACGAACCGCACATGGCCCGCGCCTCCGGCTGGATCCGGGAGCAGGGCGGCATCGCGGCCGCCCGCGTCTTCACCCGCATCTGGCTGGCCCTGTTCGGCTGGTGGAAATGGGACGACCTCCCCGAACTGCCGCCCGAGCTGATGTTCTTCCCCAAGTGGGTCCCGCTCAACATCTACGACTTCGGCTGCTGGGCCCGGCAGACCATCGTGCCGCTCACCATCGTCTCCGCGAAGCGCCCCGTGCGCCCCGCGCCCTTCGCCCTCGACGAGCTGCACACCGACCCGGCTCAGCCCAACCCGCCCAGGAAGCTCGCCCCGCCCGCCAGTTGGGACGGACTCTTCCAGCGCCTCGACAAAGGGCTGCACCTCTACCACAAGGTCGCCCCGCGCCCGCTGCGCCGCATCGCGATGAACGTGGCCGCCCGGTGGATCATCGAGCGTCAGGAGAACGACGGCTGCTGGGGCGGGATCCAGCCGCCCGCCGTCTACTCCGTCATCGCCCTGCACCTCCTCGGCTACGACCTCGACCACCCGGTGATGAAGGCCGGCCTGGCCTCGCTCGACCGGTTCGCCGTCCGGCGGGAGGACGGCGCCCGTATGGTCGAGGCCTGCCAGTCGCCCGTCTGGGACACCTGCCTCGCCACCATCGCGCTGGCCGACGCCGGACTCAGACCCGACCACCCCGCCCTCGTGAAGGCCGCCGACTGGATGCTGGCCGAGGAGATCACCAGACCCGGTGACTGGTCGGTGCGAAAGCCCGAACTCGCTCCTGGTGGCTGGGCGTTCGAGTTCCACAACGACAACTACCCGGACATCGACGACACCGCCGAAGTCGTCCTGGCGCTGCGCCGGGTGCGCCACCCCGAGCCCGCCCGGATGGAAGCCGCCATCGCTCGCGGGGTCCGCTGGAACCTCGGGATGCAGTCCCGCAACGGGGCCTGGGGCGCGTTCGACGCCGACAACACCAGCCCCTTTCCCAACCGCCTCCCCTTCTGCGACTTCGGCGAGGTCATCGACCCGCCGTCGGCCGACGTCACCGGCCATGTCGTGGAGATGCTCGCCGTCGAGGGGCTTGCGAACCACCCCCGTACCCGCGAGGGCATCGAGTGGCTGCTTGCCGAACAGGAGGCGTGCGGCGCCTGGTTCGGCCGCTGGGGCGTCAACTACGTCTACGGCACCGGGTCCGTGGTGCCCGCCCTGATCACCGCCGGCCTGCCCGCCGGACACCCCGCGATCCGCCGGGCCGTCACCTGGCTGGAGTCCGTTCAGAACGACGACGGCGGCTGGGGCGAGGACCTGCGCTCCTACCATGAGGAGAAGTGGATCGGGCACGGTGAGTCCACCGCCTCCCAGACCGCCTGGGCGCTGCTCGCCCTCCTCGCCGCGGGCCGCCGGGACACCGCCTCCGTCACCCGTGGCGTCACCTGGCTGACCGAGGCGCAGCAGGCCGACGGCTCCTGGGACGAGCCGTACTTCACCGGCACCGGCTTTCCCTGGGACTTCTCCATCAACTACCACCTCTACCGTCAGGTCTTCCCCCTCACGGCACTCGGGCGCTATGTGTACGGCGACCCGTTCGCGGACCGCCCGGACGCCGCCGAGGGGGCCTGATGGTCGATCCGCGAGGGCCCGGGAGAGTGGTGACGCCGCTGCTGGTCGCCTGTGCCCTCGGCATCGAGCAGGTGGCCCTGCGCAGCGGCAGGGGCGCCCCGGGCCCGGTCCGGGTGCTGCGCACCGGGATGGGCCCCCGGGCGGCGGAGGCGGCTGTGGCGCGCCTCCTGGGCCCCGGCGGGGTCCCCGACGCCGCCGTGATCGCCTCCGGCTTCTGCGCCGGACTCGCCCCGGGCATGCACCCCGGGGACCTCGTCGTCGCCGAGGAGACCCGGGATGTCGACGGCACGACCCCCTGCACGGGCACCGGCATCCTGGTCGCCGCCCTCTCCCGCGCCGTTCCCGGCCGCACCGTCCACACCGGCCCGCTGACCGGCTCCGACCACGTCGTACGGGGGCCCGAGCGGGCCGCGCTGCGGGCGAGCGGGGCCATCGCGGTCGACATGGAGTCCGCCGCGACACTGCGTACCGCCCTGTGTCACGGACCCCGCCCGGTTGCGGCCGTCCGGGTGGTCGTGGACGCTCCAGAGCATGAGCTCGTCCGCATCGGCACGGTACGCGGTGGAATATCGGCGTTCCGCGTTCTTCGTGCTGTCCTTCCGGCTTTCTACGAATGGCACCGATCTTTAATGCTCCCCAGGAGGTGAGCCAGATGGCCATGCCGCTCCGCCAGACCATCAAGGTTGCGACGTATCTCTTCGAACAGAAGCTCCGCAAGCGTGAGAAGTTCCCGCTGATCGTCGAGCTGGAGCCGTTGTTCGCCTGCAACCTCGCCTGCGAGGGATGCGGCAAGATCCAGCACCCGGCCGGTGTCCTGAAGCAGCGCATGCCGGTCGCCCAGGCGGTGGGCGCGGTGCTCGAATCCGGTGCCCCCATGGTGTCCATCGCCGGTGGCGAACCGCTGATGCATCCGCAGATCGACGAGATCGTGCGCCAGCTCGTCGCGCGGAAGAAGTACGTCTTCCTCTGCACCAACGCGATGCTGATGCGGAAGAAGCTCGAGAAGTTCACCCCGTCCCCGTACTTCGCCTTCGCCGTGCACATCGACGGACTGCGCGAGCGGCACGACGAGTCGGTCGCCAAGGAAGGCGTCTTCGACGAAGCCGTGGCCGCGATGAAGGAGGCCAAGGCGCGCGGCTTCCGCGTCACCACCAACTCCACCTTCTTCAACACCGACACCCCGCAGACCATCATCGAGGTCCTCAACTACCTCAACGACGACCTGCACGTCGACGAGATGATGATCTCGCCCGCCTACGCCTACGAGAAGGCCCCCGACCAGGAGCACTTCCTCGGCGTCGAGCAGACCCGCGAGCTGTTCAAAAAGGCCTTCGCGGGCGGCAACCGGGCCCGCTGGCGGCTCAACCACTCGCCGCTCTTCCTGGACTTCCTGGAGGGCAAGGCGGACTTCCCGTGCACCGCCTGGGCGATCCCGAACTACTCGCTCTTCGGCTGGCAGCGCCCCTGCTACCTGATGAACGACGGCTACGTACCGACGTACCGTCAGCTCATCGAGGAGACCGACTGGGACAAGTACGGGCGGGGCAAGGACCCGCGCTGCGCCAACTGCATGGCGCACTGCGGCTACGAGCCAACCGCGGTGCTCGCCACCATGGGATCGCTCAAGGAGTCGCTGCGCGCCGCGCGGGAGAGTGTGGGCGGCAACCGGTGACGGACGGCGGGCCGGGCGGCTTCGACCTGGGACGGCTCCTCGCCGAGCGCGGGGCCGAGCGGTACGAGCTGCATGCGCGTCATCTCAACCACCAGCTGCCGCGCATGCTGCACACCATCGGCTTCGACAAGGTCTACGAGCGGGCCGAGGGCGCGTATTTCTGGGACGCGCAGGGCAACGACTACCTCGACATGCTCGCCGGGTTCGGCGTGATGGGGATCGGCCGGCATCACCCGGTCGTCCGCAAGGCCCTGCACGACGTGCTCGACGCCCAGCTCGCCGACCTCACCCGCTTCGACTGCCAGCCGCTGCCCGGACTGCTGGCCGAGAAGCTGCTCACCCACAGCCCGCACCTGGACCGCGTCTTCTTCGGGAACAGCGGCACGGAGGCGGTCGAGACGGCGCTGAAGTTCGCCCGGTACGCCACGGGCAAGCCCCGGGTCCTCTACTGCGACCACGCCTTCCACGGGCTCACCACGGGCTCGCTGTCGGTCAACGGGGAGAGCGGCTTCCGCGACGGCTTCGCCCCGCTGCTCCCCGACACGGCCGTCCCGCTGGGCGACCTGGACGCGCTGCGCCGCGAGCTGAAGCGGGGCGACGTCGCGGCCCTGGTCGTCGAGCCGATCCAGGGCAAGGGGGTGCACGCCGCGCCGCCGGGCTATCTGCGCCAGGCACAGGAACTGCTGCACCGACACAAGGCGCTCCTGATCGCCGACGAGGTGCAGACCGGTCTGGGCCGGACCGGGGACTTCTACGCGTACCAGCACGAGGAGGGTGTGGAGCCCGATCTGGTGTGCGTGGCCAAGGCGCTCTCCGGCGGCTACGTGCCCGTCGGCGCGACCCTCGGCAAGGACTGGATCTTCCGCAAGGTCTACTCCTCGATGGACCGGGTCCTCGTCCACTCCGCGAGCTTCGGCTCCAACGCCCAGGCGATGGCGGCCGGGCTCGCCGTCCTGACGGTGATGGAGGACGAGGAGACCGTCGCGAACGCCCGGCGCACCGGCGACCTGCTGCGCGAGCGGCTGGCGGCCCTGGTGGACCGCTACGAGCTGCTGCACGAGGTGCGTGGCCGCGGCCTGATGATCGGCATCGAGTTCGGCCGGCCGTCGTCGCTGAAACTCCGCAGCCGCTGGACCATGCTCCAGGCGGCCCGCAAGGGACTCTTCGCACAGATGGTCGTGGTGCCGCTGCTCCAGAAGCACCGGATTCTCACGCAGGTCTCCGGCGACCACCTGGAAGTGATCAAGCTGATCCCGCCGCTGGTCATCGGGGACGCGGAGGTGGACCGCTTCGTGACGGCGTTCACCGACGTCAT
The DNA here is from genome assembly GCA_002551355.1 of Streptomyces sp. man185. GTDB lineage: Bacteria > Actinomycetota > Actinomycetes > Streptomycetales > Streptomycetaceae > Streptomyces. The sequence goes on from NTHE01000055.1 coordinate 31,634, forward strand.
GGAGGACGCGCACAGCGGCGGCGGCCTGATGTGGGACTTCGGCCGGACGCTGGTCAAACAGGCCGTGGCCAACCGCTGACGGACGGGAGGCTCGGTTTGCCTCTGGGGCAAGTTATTTGCCTCAGAGGAAAGGTCCTGGCCCAATAGAGGCATGAACCCTCCGGACGAAGGGGTGCCGGACGAGCTCCCCGGCGTCGCACCCCGACTGCGCGACCTGCGCCGCGCCCGTGGTCTCACCCTGGAGACCGCCGCCGGCCGGGCCGGACTCTCCCCGGCCCATCTCTCCCGGCTGGAGACCGGCCGCAGGCAACCCTCGCTGCCCATGCTGCTGGGTCTCGCCCGCATCTACGGTACGACGGTCTCCGAGCTGCTCGGCGAGCAGCCGCCCGAACGGGACGCGATCATCCGCGGCGGCGGCTTCGAGGGGGCGGAGGCCGACGGCTGGATGTACCGGCAGGCGGGTGGTTCCGGCCGCGCGATGCAGGCGCTGCGGGTGCGTGTCCCGTACGGGGCCCAGGGCGATCTGGTCCGGGTCCACCCCGGCGAGGAGTGGCTGTACGTCCTGGAGGGCCGGCTGCGGGTCGGCCTCGGCGACACCGTCCACGACCTCGAACCCGGCGACAGCGCCCACTTCGACTCGCTCACCCCGCACCGGATCGCGGCTGTCGACCGCTGCGGCGCGGAGCTGCTCTTCGTCCACTCCCTGCTGCAGAGCCCCGCCGCGGAGCTCTGTCTCGGCAGCGGCCTGCACACGCGCTGACCGGCCGTCCCCGCCGGCTCCATCCTTCGCTCCACCGGCCGCGAGGCCGACAGAGAGGACCGTCATGTCCGATTCCGAACACTATGACCCGCTGGGCCCCGGACGGCGCGCGAACGAGGACCCGCAGGAGAAGCGGATGCCGCGCGGAGTCGTCATCCGGCTCTTCGCCTACCTGGTGGCGGGCCACGTGATCGCGGCCTTCCTCTACCTGCTCTTCGTGGTGGCCGGGAGCAAGTGACGGCACTCCGCCGAAGGGGTCAGCCCTGGTCGAGCAGGTGCTCGCGCAGTCGCTCCCGGGTCTCGGGGGAGACCTTCAGCCCTTCGGACAGGTAGCGGTCCGTCGTTCCCCAGTTCTCCTCGATGGCCGCGAAGGCCGCCGCGAGGTAGGAGGGCCGCGCCCCGAAGAGCGGGTCCAGCAGCTCCATCACCTCGGGCGACATGCCGGCCCGGGACGTGTCGGTGCGCTTCACCTTGTACCGGCGGTGGAGGTCGTTGGACTTGAGGTAGTCCTCCTCGATCGCCTCCGGCCGGACCCCGACCGCGAGCAGGGCGACCGCGATCGAGAGACCGGCCCGGTCCTTGCCCGCCGCGCAGTGCATCAGTGCGGGGACGCTGTCCTCGGCCAGGGCGTGCAGGACCCGGCTGTGCTCGGCGGTGCGGTCCTCGATCGTCGCGCGGTACATCCGGATCATGCGGTCGACGCCCTTGCCGTCCGCGAGGACCGAGCGCAGCTGCTCGATGTTCCCGTCGCCCACCAGCCGCCAGAACTCCGCGCCGTCGGCCGGGTCCGAGAGTGGAATGCTGACATTGCGGACACCGGCCAGCTCGATGTCGTACCCGTCGAGCCGGTGGTCGGCGGAGTGGCGGAAGTCGAAGATCGTATGCAGTCCCAGCCCACCGAGGAAGGCCGCGTCCTCGGCGGTGGCGTGCGCCAGGTGGCCGCTGCGGTAGAGCCGTCCGAAGGCGGTGCGCCGCCCGTCCGTGGTGGGGAGCCCGCCCACGTCGCGGAAGTTGCGGACTCCGGTCAGCGCGGTCTCTGTCGGCGGGACCTGCGGCACCTGCTGCGTCACGGGGGCTCCTGGGATCTCTGGCGTCGGCGCGGCTCGCCGGCGAGGGCGCTCCCGTGACGATACGACATCGATTCGGCGGAAAATCATCACGGTTGCCTCCCCGGTGCGGAGTGCCGGACGGGCCCGCCTGACCCGGCGTCAGGAGTGCCGGTCACGCCATGTCCGTATTGGCGCATTTCGTAGAACATGCCCCGCTAATGGGGGAGATGGGATTTCGGAGGTGAGCGGGATCATATCCGTGACGGTCCGTGGTGAGCGCGTCCCGAGGCATTCCCGTCGCCCGTAAGGAAATCCAAGATCCGTAATCCACGGAGTGTGACCGGAAATCCGGGGCGATATCGAATCGATGATTCCGGCGCGCAACCGACGGCTTGTTCCGCCCGTCCTGACCGGTTTACGGTCACCGTCAATCCGGACGGATCGCCTAATCCTGCCGCCGCCCGGAATTCGCACCCACCCACTCACGTGTGGCAGGAGCGGGGGAACCAGGTAAGCCGCCGGTCCGGAGTGATCCGGACCGGCTAGGGGTGAAGTCGCCGCAACGCGACCGGGCATCTCCAGCCCGAACCCGACAGCTCACCTCGCAGGCGCCGGAGAGGAACTTCCCCATGCCCGCAAAGGGTAAGCACCGTCGTCCCAAGTCCGGCCCGATCTCCCGCGGCGTCCTCGCCGCAGGCACCGGCGGCGCCGCACTCGCCCTCCCGCTCATCGGCGCCACCGCCGCGAGCGCCGCGGACCAGGCCGCCCCGGCCGCGAAGCCGGCCGCCGCCTCGGTCGCCGCCGCGCACACCGCTCCGGCCGCCGCACCCGCCGCGTCGAAGGCCGCCCCGAAGACGTACGCCGTCGTCTCCGGCGACTACCTGTCGAAGATCGCCGCCGAGCACCAGCTCAAGGGCGGGTGGGAGAAGCTCTACCAGGACAACCGCTCCACTGTCGGCGACGACCCCGGCCTGATCCACCCGGGCATGAAGCTGACCCTCGGCGCCAAGGGCTCCGCCCCGGCCGAGAAGTCCGCGGCCTCCAAGGCCGCCCCGAAGAAGGCCGAACCGGCCCCGAAGGCCGCGCCGAAGGAAGCCCCGAAGGGCGACACGATCTCCGCCGACGACTCCGAGGACTCCGGCAACTCGGCGCAGACGGGCTCCTCCGAGGCCACCGGATCCGGCTGGTCCGCCCCGCTGGCCAACGCCAACGTCACCACCCAGTACCGCGCTTCCGGCGCCAGCTGGTCCAGCGGCTACCACACCGGCTCGGACTTCCAGGCCGCCTCCGGCACCCCCGTCCTCGCCATCGGCCCGGGCACCGTGGTCTCGGCCGGGAACAGCGGCTCGTACGGCAACGAGGTCGTCATCCAGCACGAGGACGGCATGTACTCCCAGTACGCCCACCAGTCCTCGCTGAACGTCTCGGTCGGCCAGACCGTCACCGGCGGCCAGCAGATCGGCCTCTCCGGCTCCACCGGCAACTCCACCGGCCCGCACCTGCACTTCGAGGTCCGCACCGGCCCGAGCTACGGCTCGGACGTCGACCCGGTCGCGTACCTCCGTCAGCACGGCGTATCCGTCTGACCGAGCACGACCAGAAGTATCCGAGGGGCGGTGCGCGGCGGCGCACCGCCCCTCTCTTTATTCCGGCTTTACCAAAAACTGACCGGGTGGTCTATCTCACCACCCGTCAACCCCGTATTACGGTCGCGTAGGTCACATCGAACGATGCAGGATACGTGGTTGTGGCAGACGATTCGAGAAACAACCAGCAGCACATCATCGGGTCGTACGCGGCGATTGGCGACAGTTTCACCGAGGGCGTCGGCGACCCCGGCCCCGACGGGACCTATCTCGGCTGGGCGGACCGCTTCGCGGTGCTCCTCGCCGACCGGCTCCCGGCCCCCGACGGGGCGACCGGCCCCGAGGACTCCCCGCACGGGGACTTCCGCTACGCCAATCTCGCCGTACGAGGTCGTCTCCTCGACCAGATCGTCGAGGAGCAGATCCCGCGCGCCAAGGAACTGGCCCCCGACCTGGTCAGCTTCTGCGCGGGCGGCAACGACATCATCCGGCCCGGTACCGACCCCGACGATCTCGCCGAGCGCTTCGAGCGGGCCGTCGCCGACCTGAGCAACGCCGTCGGCACGGTCATGGTCACCACCGGCTTCGACACCCGGGGCGTTCCTGTGCTGCGCCACATGCGCGGCAAGATCGCCACGTACAACGTCCATCTGCGGGCCATCGCCGACCGCTACCGGTGCCCCGTGCTGGACCTGTGGTCGCTGCGGTCCGTCCAGGACCGGCGCGCGTGGGACGCCGACCGGCTGCACCTGTCGCCCGAGGGCCACACCCGGGTCGCGCTGCGCGCCGCCCAGGTCCTCGGCCACGACCTGCCCGCCGACCCGGACCAGCCCTGGCCGCCGCAGGCCCTGCGCCGCCCCTTCGACGAGCGGCGCGACAACATCCAATGGGCCCGCGAATACCTGGTGCCGTGGATCGGCCGGCGGCTGCGCGGCGAGTCCTCCGGCGACCACGTCGCGGCGAAGCGCCCGGACCTGCTGCCGCTTTAGCAGGCCGCTCAGGGCTCCAGCATCGGAAGCGCACGCCGGGACGGGTTCGGCACGACGAGCCCGTCCGGCGGCGTGCCCGTGCCGTACCCGGCCGGTATCCGCTCCAGGACACCGCCCGCGAACACGTCGTACAGCGGCAGCGACTCCAGATGCACATAGCCGATGTGGCAGTCGCACACGGCGAGCGGACAGGCCCGCGGGCCGAGCGCCCGGCGGTAGCTGCCGTCGTAGAGATTGCCCAGCTCCGCCTGGACGAAGTGACAGCGCCGCACCGTGCCGTCCCCGTCGACCGAGATCACCGACTCGCCCGTCCGGCAGGGCAGCCCTGCCGAGCGGTGGGGGTCACGGCTGTAGGGGAACAGCGGATCCAGCTCCGTCCACCGCGCCGCCTCCTCGTCGGTGTACGTGTGCCCCTCGGCGGCGTTCACCCAGAGATAGACCTCGCCCGGCAGCGCCGCCCGCAGCCGCCGCGCCTCGTCGAGGTGCTCGTCGAACCCCACCACGCCCACGCTGTAGCGGATCCCCTTCGCGGACAGCTCCCGGCACTTGCCCAGGAACCGCTCGTACGGAGTCTGCCCCGGGTGGTACGTGCACCAGAGCGCGATCCGCTCCGGATCGGCGTCGGCCAGCCAGTCGGTGCGGCCGCTCAGGTTCGTCTGGATCGCGACCCGGCCGATGTGCGGCAGCCGCGACAGCTCGGTCAGCGCCCGCCGGTACCAGGAGCGCACCAGCCCCTCGCCCCACGGCGTGAACAGCACGGACAGCCGGTCGCCGTTCTGCGCCGCGGCCCAGCCGGTGAAGCGCTCCAGCGCCTCCCGGTCCGCCGTGAGCTGCGCGTGGCTGTCCCGCCGCTTCGCGAACGGGCAGTAGGGGCAGTCGTAGTCGCAGGAGGCCAGCGGGCCCCGGTAGAGAATCGTCAGGTCCACGGCCCGGTCACTTCCGCTCGTACGCGGCCATCGCCGCCCGCACCCCGGGGGAGAACAGCGCGGGCCCCAGCGCGTCGGAGTGGGCGAGACCCGACGGTGACAGCCGCAGCAGCCCCTCCGGGGCCGACGCGTCCAGCCAGCCCCGGGCCGCGAACCCCGCCAGCTCGGCCGGGAAGTCCGCGTCCGGATCCGTACCGAACCGGGCCCGGTACTCCGCCACCGGCAGCCCCGCCGCCTGGAGCAGCGACTGCAGCAGATGCCGCCGGCGCGCCTCGTCCGCGTCGACGTACCGGCCGACCTCGGCCCGGGAGAAGTCCTCGGTCTCGGTGAAACGGTCGATGATCGACCGGATCTCCCGCATGTCCACCGCGTAGTCGAAGGAGTAGTGCAGGGCCGACGTGTACGAACGCGCCCCGCAGCCCAGGCCGATCATGCCGTCGGTCTGGCAGGCGTAGTCCTCGGGCCCCTCCTGCTCGCGCGGGGCGTCGGTCCGCCGGAACATCCGCATCGACACCTGCTCGTAGCCGTGGGCCACCAGATGGTCCCGCCCCACCGCGTACAGCCGCAGCCGCTGCTCGTCCCATGCGGCGTCCTCCAGGGACTCGCCGAGGCGGTGCAGGCCGGTGAGCGGGCGCACGTACAGCGGATACAGATACAGCTCCTCCGGCCGCCAGGCCAGCGCCGCGTCCAGCGAGGCGAGCCAACTGCGCTCGGTCTGCCCGTCGATGCCGTAGATCAGGTCGATGTTGAGCACCGGGATCCGGGCCTCGCGGATCCGGCCGAGCGCCGCTTCCACGTCGGCACGGCGCTGCGGACGGACGGCCGCCCGGGCCTCCTCGTCGACGAAGCTCTGCACGCCGATGCTGATCCTGGTCGTGCCCCGGTCGGCCAGCACCGCCAGCCGGTCCGCCGTCGCCGTGGAGGGCGAGGTCTCCACGGACAGCGGGACCGACCGCAGGTCGGCGCCCATCCGCTTCTCCGCTATGTCGCAGAGCCGCTCCAGCTCGCCCGCGGTCAGGAACGTCGGCGTCCCGCCGCCGAACGCCGCCGCCGCGAACCGCACCGGCTCCGCGTCGCCCAGCGCCTCCCGCACGGCTCCTGCCTGCCGCTCCAGCGCGTCCAGATAGCGCGTCGCCAGCTCCTCGGGCGCGCCGGTCCGGGTGAAGAGGTTGCAGAAGCCGCAGCGGACCTCGCAGAACGGTATGTGGAGATAGAGGGAGAGCGCGTCCTTCGGCTCCGCCGCCCACAGTGAGCGCAGGGCCGGGCGGTCCTCCAGCGGCCGGTAGGCCGTCTTGTGCGGATAGGCGTAGACGTAACTCTCGTACGGCCGGACGGCGGGCAGCGCGGGAGGGCTGGTGGTGAGCGTCATCGGGCGGCCCCCGGTTCGAGCGGTGCGGGCGGGTCGAGGAAGAAATGGGCGTACGGGACGGTCCAGACGGCCGGGTGACCGAGCCGGTGACCGGTGTAGCCGTCGTCGCCGTAGGCGGTGCCGTGGTCGGAGCAGACGATGGCGAAGCACCGGCGGCGGCTGCTCGCGGCGGCGAAGAGCCGGCCGATGTGCCGGTCCACGTACTCCAGGGCCGCCGCGTGCGAGGCCCGGGAGTCGCCGGCCTCGCGGGTCGCCCCGGGGAGATGGAACCAGTTCGGCTGATGCAGGGCGGACACGTTGACGAAGAGGAACAGCCGCTGCTCCTGGGGGAGCGCCGCGACGACCTCCTCCGCCCTGGCCACCTGCTCCTCGAACGAGGTGGGGGAGGCGACGCCGAAGCCGGGCTCCCAGTGGCTCTCCTGGAACATCCCGGGCAGCACCGAACCGAGCGCCCCCTGACGGTTGAAGAAGCCGACCCCGCCGACGCACACCGTGCGGTAGCCCTCGTCGGCCAGCCCCGACACCAGATCCGGGGTGTCGAACACGAACGTGCCGTCCGCCGTCGTCTCACTGCCCGCGAACCGCGCCGCGAACAGCCGGGGATGCGGCCCCGGAGAGGCGGGCGTCGGCAGAAACCCGGCGAACATCGCCTGGTGCGAGGCGTAGGTGAAGCTGCCCGGAGCGTGCCGCTCCTCCCAGCCGCCGCCGGGCAGATGCCGGGCGAGGTGGGGGATGCGCCCGGCGGCCGCCAGCTCGACGGCGACATCGTGACGCAGGGTGTCCAGGGTGACCAGCAGCAGATCGTGGCTTCCCACGACCTCGCCCATGTCGGGCCTGCCGGGACTGTCGGGCCCGGCGGGTCCGGGAGACCCGGGGGAGGCGGCGGGGTCAGGAAGCGGTGATGGCACGGTGGTTCCTTGCTCGGTCCAGTACGGCGGCGACCTGCGCCGCATAAGTGTCCAGGCCCTCGGCGCCGCTGCCCGGCAGACCGGTCAGTCCGGGCAGCAGATCGCCGAAGGCGTTGACCTCGCCGACGGCGAAGCGCCGCCAGCCGGCCGTGGGCAGGAGGTCGACGCCCACGCAGGGCGTCCCGGGGAAGCAGGCTGCCGCCCGCTCGCACATCGCCAGCGCCTCGCGCCAGCAGCCGCCCGCCGCCGCCACGGCGCGCCGGACCTCGTCGAGGTCACCGCGCGCGCCGCCGAGATGCAGATTGGTCATGGGGCTCAGGCTCGTCCGCACCACGGCGTGCGTCGCCCGGCCGCCGACCACCACGATCCGCAGATCCGCGGCCCGCCCCCGCTGGGATGCCTTCGGCAGCCAGCGCTCGATGTGGAGCCCGTCCGGGGCCAGCGCGTCCACGACCGCGCCGACCTCCGCCTCCGAGGTGTAGCGCCGGACCCGCAGCGAGTTGAACAGCCGCCCCGACGCGTCCCGTTCCACCGAGGTGCTCGCCCGCACCCGGCCGGGGCCCGCCGTCTCCACCGCCAGCACCCCGGAGGCGGAGGAGCCGTGCGCGAGCTTCACGAACGCCCGGGGCATCCGGTGCTCGCGCAGCGACTCCCGTACGTCCGACCAGCCGCGCACCGGGGCCGCCCCCGGTCCGGACGTCGGCGAAGGCGGCACGGGGACGCCCGCGCGGTCGAGGAGCCCGTGGCACAGCCGCTTGTCGAAGAGCACGGCGATGTCGGCGGGGGAGCCCAGCACCTCGGCGCCCGCCGTGGACGCCGCGCTCGCCACCGCCTCCACCGCCGCGGTGAAGTGCGCGTACCACCGGGCCGAACCCTCCACCCGGGTCGGGTCGTCGACCCCGCGCAGCAGCCGCTCCACCTCGGCGTCCTCGCCGGGCGAATCGATCCGTACGCTCTCGCCGGGATGGAACGCCGCCTCGCCGCGCAGCACCTGGAGCCAGGACACGACCCGTACCGGCGGCAGGCCGGCAGCCCGTACGGCCTCCTCGAAGAAGGCGACCCGGCGGTTGTCCGGATTGCCGACGACCACGAAGCGCGGCGCCGGGCCGCCCCCGGCGCTACTCGCTGACCGCGACATAGCGTTCCGGTTCGTCGTCCGGGTCCCCGTAGTCCTCCTCGGCCTCGCCGGCCTCGACGACGGCCGGGGCGCACGCGGTCCTGATGCGGTCCAGCACCGGGTCGCTGAGGAAGTGGTGGCGCAGGTCGAGCGTGGACAGGTGGCTCAGGGGCTGACCGTTGACCAGGGCCTCGCCGCCCGTGTCGCTCAGGGTGCCCATCGACAACGCCAGGGACTCCAACTGGGCGACGACGGGAGCCGATCCCACCGCGGCGGCGATCTCGTCCTGGATCTCACTGTTCTGCAGCCCCAGGTGGCGCAGCCGGGGGAACACGCCGCCCGACAGGACCGGCCGGATGTCGTCGACCGTGGCGTCGCCCCCGTACCAGGAACTGCCGAACCACAGATCCAGCCGCTCCAGCGCGGGCAGTTCGCTCGCGGCGACGGCCCGCACCAGCTCGCCGGGCAGACCGCCGGACTCGAAACGCAGCGTCTTCAGCGCCGCGTGGCGCAGCGGACGCAGTCCGAGCCCCGCCTGACCGCAGCCGCGCACGCCGAACTCCTCCAGCGACGGCAGCGCTTCGAGCACCGGGGTGACATCGCACATCCTCAGCCAGGACACCTCGCACTCCTCGCCCACCACATCGGCGAGGAAGAGCGCGCGCAGCGCCGGGAAGCGGTCGGCGTGGGCGACGATCAGCTCCATCACCGGGGCGAAGGGCGTGTACTCGTCCTTCCACCAGGGGCCGATGACGAGCGCCCGGACCCGGGTCGTGTCCACCGTCTCCAGGAACTGCTCCCAGAGAACGGCGAAGCCGGCTTTCTCGTCGTACTCGCACACCAGCCGCCAGGCGACGGCGTCGGCGGCGGGCAGGGCGCCGGACGACGGCTCCGGGGTGTGGACCGGCAGTCCGTGGAAGCGGTCGAGATGCTCAATGCCGAGATACGTCATGGCGCCTACTCCGATACGGCGGTGTAGCGGCCCTCGGCGCCCCGGTCGCCCCATGGCTCGCACTTCTCGGAAAGATCGACGCGCACGCCGTGCGGCTCCAGGGCGGAACGCACCCGCTCGTCCATCGCCCCGGTGAGGAAGTGGTGGTGCAGATCGAGGAGTTCCAGATGGGTCAGCGGCTGTCCTTCGAGCAGGGCGGCCGCCCCCTCGTCGCCCAGTGTCCCGTTCGACAGGTCGAGAACCCGCAGCTGGGCCACGACCGGAGCCGAGGCGATGGCGGCGGCGATCTCGTTCTGGATCTCGCTGTTGCGCAGGCCCAGGTGGTTCAGCCGGGGGAAACGGGTGCCGGAGAGCAGCGGAGCGAGGTCGGCGACATCGGTGTTCCCCTCGTAGGCGGACACCCCGAGCCAGAGGTCCAGCCGCTCCAGCGCGGGCAGTTCGCTGTCCAGAATCCCGCGCACCACCTCGACCGGCAGCCCGCCCGCCTGGACGGTCAGCGACCGCAGCCGCTCGTGCTTCGTCGGCGGGAACACCAGATCCGTCCCGCCGCGCACCCCGAGCTCCGTCAGCGCGGGGAAGGCGGCCAGCAGCGCGGTCACGTCCGACTGCTCGATCCAGGTGATCTCGGCCTCCTCCGCCTCCAGATCACCGACGAAGACCGCCTCCAACGAGGTCAGCCGGTCGGCGGCGGCGATCACCAGGTCGATCGGCACGGAGGACTTCTCCTCGTACGCCTCGCCCCACTGACCGATGATCAGGGCCCGGACCCGGGCCGGATCGACCGTGTCCAGGAAGAGGGCGAACTCCTCCGCCCAGGAGCGGTCCCCGTCGCCGTCGCCGCCGTACGGATCGACGGAGACGCGCCAGGCCACGGCGTCCGGGGAGGGCCGGGGGCCCTCGTCGGTCGTGTGCCGGAAGTCGACGGCCGAAAGGCCGCCGAACTCGTGCAGATGCTGCGCACCGTACATGGCCCTGAACTCCTGATCCTGGGGACGGCTGATGTCCGCAAGGTGTATCAAGCCGCACTGACAACGCCGCGACCGGGACCCGTTCACGGCCGTCGCGACGGTCCGTTGTCAGACCCTGCCCTTAGCGTTTTTCCCGTGACCGGCACAGCGGGTGCCGCGACCGAGGGGAGACGTCTGTGTACCGGCAGGGCGATGTACTGATCATGGAGCTGGAGGAGTCGGCGGTGCCCGCCCCCTTCCTGGAGGCCCCGGGCGAACTGCGCGACGGGCGGGGGCGGCTGGTGCTGGCACTGGGTGAGGTCACCGGACACGCGCACGCCGTGCAGGGCCCCGGCCGGCTGATCCGGGAAGCCGGACAGTTCGGCCCGATGCTGCTCCATCTCCCCGAGGGCGGACGGGTGGTGCACGAGGAGCACGCGGTGATCCCGCTCCCCAAGGGCTGGTTCCGCGTCGTGCGCCAGCGGGAGTACGCACCGGGCGCGGTCCGCATCGTGGCGGACTGACCGCTCGCCATGCCGGAGCAAGCACAGCCAACCAGTACAGCAGGGAACGGGGACAACCGATGCAGAACGTGAATTCCTGGCGGAGCGTGGCGGCGGCGACCGGCCGGGCGGACCGGGCGGCGGCCGAGGCCGGGGTGCGGCGCGCCTACCGCACCGCCGGAGTGGCCGAGCCGGACCGGATCATCTGGGCCGCATCGCCCCGGGCTGCCGTCGAGACGGTGGAGAAGCTGACCGACGCCGGACGGTCGGTGCGCGAGGAGGTCCGCACCCGTCCCTGGGCCGAGGAGCGCCGCCGGATGTACGACGAGCTGGGCCCGGCGGGTTGGTCGGCGCTCTGGTCCGCCACCGGAGCGCAGCTGTGGGAGACGACGGCCGCGCTCGCCGAACGGATACGGACCGGTGTCGTCGCCGACCTGGCGCCCAGGCCCGAGGACGAGGGGGCCGTCCGGCTGGTGCTCCTGGACGCGGTCCTCGGCCAGCACGACGCCGCCTGGCTCGCCGCCTTCGACGGGCGCGGCGACCGGCTGACGGGCCTCGCGGAGGTGGCCCGCAACGCCGGCTGGTGGTGGCCCTACGAGAGGGCGGTGGTCATCACCGAGCGGCCCGACGTCCTGCACCGGGACGAGGCGGGCCGACTCGACCACGGCGAAGGCCCGGCCCTGGCGTACGGGGACGGGTTCGCCCTCCACGCCTGGCGCGGCATGCCCGTTCCCGCCGCGTTCCTGGCCGAGCTGTCCGCCCTCACCCCCGAGCGGATCCGCGCCGAGGAGAACGCGGAGCTGCGCCGCGTGATGCTGGAGTACTACGGCTACGACCGGTATCTCACCGAGTCGGGCGCCGAGCCCGTCCACCGCGACGAGACGGGCATCCTCTGGCGCATCGCGCTCGACGGCGACGAGGACGTGGTGATGGTCGAGGTGGTCAACTCCACCCCCGAGCCGGACGGCACGTGCCGCACCTACTGGCTTCGCGTGCCGCCCGCCACCCGGACCGCGAAGGACGGGGTCGCCTGGACGTTCGGACTGGAGGGGGCGGTCTACGCACCGGTGCGCCAGACCTGAGTCCGGGCGGTCAGCCGTCGGCGGGGGAGCCGGTCAGGTCCGCGAGGTCGATGCCCAGCTCGCGGGCGAGCGCCTCGTCGGTCCACCGCAGCATCGTGGACCGGGACAGCGGACCCGAGTAGGAGGTCGTCTGCACCGCCATCCCGTCCAGCAGGGCGGTCAGCCGCCAGGCCGCCGACCGGGGATCCTCGCACCGGAACTCTCCGGCGGCAGCGCCTTCCTCGATGACCTGGGCCAGCTCCGCCTTCCACCGCTGGTCGAGGTCGCCGGCGACCTCACGGAGGGCGGTGTCGCGCAGGGAGGCCGCCCAGCCCTCGATCCACAGCCGCCAGCCCTTGGCCTGCCCCGTCGGCGCGTACCACCGCACGGCCGCCCGCAGCCGTCGTACAGCGCTGGTGCGGCGGGCCAGCAGCTTGCGGAGGTGGGCGAGATCGGCCTCGGCCGCGTACGCGAACGCCGCCGCGACCAGCTTCTCCTTGGTCGAGAAGTGGTAGAGAACGAGCGCGTTGCTCACGCCCAGCACCGAGGCCACATCGGCGATCCGCACGGCGGAGACCCCGCGGACCTCGATCTGCTCGACCGCCGCGCGCAGCAGTTCCTCACGCCGCTCCGCCACGTTCAACCGGACTCTTGCCACCGGGACACCCTAACCAATACGCCAGGTCAGCGATGGTGATAAGGCGGCCGAGAAGGTGACGGGAAGGCGCGCGCACCGGAATCCTGCGGCCGCGCCGGACGTTGCATCCTGCATGACGCGCATCGAACCGGCACAGGAAGCACTGCTCCGTCTGCTCGGCGAGCACGACGGCGGTGTTCTGGTCACCCTCAAGCAGGACGGACGCCCCCAGCTGTCCAACGTCAATCACGCCTACTACCCCGACGAGCAGGTCATCCGCGTCTCGATCACCGAGGGCCGGGCCAAGACCCGAAACCTGCGGCGCGACCCCCGGGCGAGCTACCACGTCACCAGTGACGACCGCTGGGCCTGGACCGTCGCCGACGCGACCGCCGAGCTGACCCCGCCCGCCGCAACGGCCGACGACGCCACGGTGGAGGCCCTGATCGGGCTCTACCGGGACGTCCGGGGCGAGCACCCCGACTGGGACGACTACCGCCGGGCCATGGTCGAGGACCGCAGGGTGCTGCTCACCCTGCACATCGACCACGTCTACGGGCAGCCGCGTGGCTGACGCCGCCACTGGCCGGATCGGCTGCCCCGTTCAGCATCCTCTGCTCGCCTTGTCGTACAGGCCGACCATAATGAGACGACACCGACTCCCTCAGGAGATGTTGTGACCGGCGCTGACTACTTGCTTCCGCTCCGCACCAAGCTGCGCTCGATGCGCACCGAGTCCTTCGGGGCCGATCCGGCCGGAGCGCGGATGGAGCGCATCCGCCGCTCGCCCCATTTCGTCGACGGAGCGTTCCAGAACCCGGTGGGGGCCCGGACCAGGCCCTCCGGGTCCACCGTCGAATTCGCCAAGATCTATTTCCAGAAGGAGCAGCGGGCCCGCAGGACGCCGAACGGCACCGTGCCCGTCCATCCCACGACCCTCGCCGATCTGGCCGCACCGCCGGTCACCGGGCTCCGGCTGACCTGGATGGGTCACTCCAGCGTGCTGGCGGAGATCGACGGCCGACGGATCCTGTTCGACCCGGTCTGGGGCGAGCGCTGTTCCCCGTTCCCGTTCGCCGGGCCCAAGCGGCTGCACCCCACTCCGCTGTCGCTGGCCGCGCTCGGACCCGTCGACGTCGTCGTGATCTCCCACGACCACTACGACCACCTCGACCTGCCGACGATCCGCGCACTGGCCGGCACCGACACGGTCTTCGCCGTGCCGCTCGGTGTCGGAGCCCACCTGGAGCGCTGGGGCGTTCCCGCCGACCGGATGCGCGAGCTCGACTGGAACGAGACCGCGACGGTCGCCGGTATCAGCCTCACCGCCACCCCCGCACGCCACTTCTGCGGGCGCGGGCTGCGCAACGGGCAGCACACCCTCTGGGCGTCCTGGGTCGTCACGGGCCCGGAGCACCGGATCTACCACAGCGGGGACACCGGCTATTTCCCCGGCTTCCGGGACATCGGGTCCGAGCACGGGCCCTTCGACGCCACCATGATCCAGATCGGCGCGTACTCGGAGTACTGGCCGGACATCCACATGACCCCCGCCGAAGGCATGCGCGCCCACCTGGACCTCCAGGGCGGCCGCCCGCACGGCGTGCTGCTCCCGATCCACTGGGGCACCTTCAACCTGGCGCCGCACGCCTGGGCGGAGCCGGGCGAGTGGACGAAGGACGCCGGCGAGGAGGCGGACCAGGCGGTGGCGTTCCCCCGCCCGGGCGAACCGTTCGAGCCGGCCGGGATCCTCCCCGTGGAGCCCTGGTGGCGAGCGCTGTCGCCCGTGCTCGCCCGCCCGTGGCGCCTCGCGGGGGAAGAGGCCGGATCCGCGTCCGGTCCCGGCCCCGCACCGGCGGCGCGGGGCGATCTCGACCTCGCCGGGGAGCGCTGACCACCAGCGCGGTAGGGCACTCCGCCCGTACCGCTCACGGCTGAGGGCCGCCGCCGGGTCGTCGGGCGGCGGCCCCTGGAGCCTGTCGTGGCGGTCAGGCGAGCCGGGAAGCCGCGTAGACCTCGATGGCGTCCCGCTGATATGCGGCCAGCCCCGGGGCGATGGCCTCGTACGCGGCGCGCCACTGCGCGTTGCCCACACACGAGCGCCCGATCACGCGGAACTCCTCGGCGGACACGGCCCGCATGTCGCCGAGCGCCCGGTACTGCCCCTCGATCTCCCTCTGCACGGGCCCGGCGTCTGCCGGGGTGCCCGCGGCCATGTGCTCGGCCAGCCGGATCATCAGCGCCGTCCGCTCGCGCTGTCCGGCCTCGGTCTCGGCCGGGGTCATGGTGGCGGCGCGTCGTCCCGCCTCCTCGGCGAGCCCGGGAAAGTCGCGCAGATTCCCCTCGTACTGAGAGGGCTGGATGCCCTCGAACAGGTTTTCCGGTCGGTTGATCGCGGTCATGGGACTACCGTCCTTTCTGGACTGTTCCAGCTCGGCGATCGTGCGGGAGACGGTCGCGGCCAGGGCGTTCAGCCGGTCCCGCTCGGCGACCAGCCGCAGATGGTGCCCGCGCAGGGCCTCCAACGTGTCGACCTGGTCGGCGAGGACCCTGCCGATCTCCGGCAGCCCGACGTCCAGCGCCCGCAGCACGAGGATCTGCTGCAGCAGCAGAAGCTGGTGCTCCTCGTAGTGGCGGTGGCCGTTGGAGCCGATCCGGGCCGGCGGCAGCAGACCGATCTCGTCGTAGTGCCGCAGCGTCCGGGCGGTCACCCCCGACATACGGGCGACCTCGGAGATCGGCCAGTCCATCGCCACGTCCTCACTCCCTCACAAGCGCCTCACCGGGCCGGTTTCTCCGGCCTGGTCATGACCGTAGAAGCTGCCGCAGGGGCAACTTCAAGCCCGGATCCGCACCCGTCGGCGGACCGGGCCACCGGGCGGGACGGCCGGGCTCAGCACCGGCCCTCCTCGACGGCGATGGAGAGGCTGACCTCGATACTCGTCAGTCCCGGCTCCGGTTCGGGCGGGGACACGCTCAGGCAGAACGCGGTGTCGACGTCCTTCGCCGTGACCTCGAACAGGTCGACGGAGGGGTCGGCTTCCTTGTCGTAGGGCGTGTCCGCGTCGTCGACGTACACCACGCCGCCGGTCGAGGGGCCTTCGCCGCTCTCCTCCAGCGCGTCGCGGATCATGCTCTCGTAACCGCCGTTCCACGAGCCCAGCGTCTGCGGCGCTGCCTCCAAGTCCCTCACGGCCACGTGCACGGCGTCGCGCAACTCGCCCTCGCTCCAGGAAGAGCTCGCGTAGAGGTAGTACATCCCCCCGGCGGCGAACAGCAGGGATCCGATGATGAGGCCCACCCCGATCGGATTTCTCGGGTTGTAGACATAGCGACTTGTTCCCCAGTGGGAGCGGATGAATATCGGCTCGTCGTCATGGCCCTTGCTCATGCCCGGGAGCCTAGGGCCTTTCGTTTGGATCAGGCCGGGCTCGCGGGGTTCGGCACACACATCTGCCGCGTTGTCGGCGGTGAGGGACGCACCCGCGCAGTCTCTTCGCGGAAAGGGACAACGATCACCGCCCGGTGCGCGTCTCATCAAGCGTGATGGATCTTCCTGAGTCTGTGGACCCCGCTGACAGCTATGACGACGACGATGACGAGAGCGTCCGCCCCGGCCCGTTCCGGCGCCATGCGCTGTGGGTCGCGGCCGTCACCGCCGCCGGAGTGGCGCTGGGATGGGTGGGCGCCTTGTTCCGCATCGGGCCGGAGGAGTTCGGCCTGCCGCCCGCCGCTCCGGGAGCGCTCTGGCCCTATCTGCTCGCCTGGACCGTGATCGGTCTGACGCTGGCTGCCGTCCTGCGGTTCGTGGCCGCCAGGGTGCCGGTCTACGAACCGGAGACGGCCGTCATCGGCGTCGTCATGATCGGCACGCGCCTCTCCCTCGGCTGGCGGCCGGAGCCTGTGGAAGTCGCCGGTCTCGCGGCGGCCGGGCTGCTGCTGGTGGCTCTTTGGTGTGCCGTCGCGCTGCGCGGGGCGGCCGTCGTACGGCGCGCCGAGGAGGCTCCCCGATCCCCGGGCACCGCTTAGGACACGCCGACGCCGGGGACGGGAGGCGCGCCCGGTGCGCGGGCACACTGGGGCAGCCCCCGAAATCCCCGTACGAAGGAGAGTCCCGTGGCACTCACCCGTGAAGAGCGCGAGCAGTTCCTCGCCGAACCCCATGTCGCCGCACTCGCGGTCGCTTCGGGGGACGGCGACCGGGCCCCGCTCAGCGTGCCCATCTGGTACGAGTACGAAGCGGGCGGCGATGTCCGCATCCTCACCGGCCGCACCTCGCGCAAGGCCGAACTGATCGCTGCCGCGGGCCGGTTCACGCTGCTGGTCGACCGGCTGGAGCCGACCATCCGGTACGTCTCCGTCGAGGGACCCGTCATCGACACCCGCCCCGCGACGCGCGCGGACCTGGAGGGGGTGTCGGCGCGCTACCTTCCGGCCGAGAAGGTCGCCGGTTACGTGGACTTCTCCTGGGAGAACCACGGTGAGCAGGTCGTGATCACCCTGCGCCCCGAGCGCTGGGTCAGCTCGGACCTCGGCCAGGTCTGAGCCCCGGCCGTGCGGCCCGCACACGGGCCCCCGGACCGGCGGGGGCCCTCCACGTGTGGCGACGCCGACACGGGGGAGGCGTGCCCCATGCACTCATGGACCCTTGACGCCATGCCCGACCTCGGCGGTACCACCGCCGTGGTCACCGGCGCCAACAGCGGCATCGGCGCGGTGACCGCCCTCGTGCTGGCCCGCTCCGGCGCCCGTACCCTTCTCGCGTGCCGCGACCCGGATCGCGGCCGGCGTGCCGTGGAAGCCGTCCGCCGCGCCGCCCCCGGCTCGGACGTGCGGCTCGTCCGCCTCGACCTGGCCGATCTGAGCAGCGTGGCCGAGGCCGCTGAGGTCATCGCGAAGGAGGTTGACGGGCGGCTCGACCTGCTGGTGAACAACGCCGGGGTGATGGCCCTGCCGCCACTCCGTACGGCGGACGGTTTCGAGATGCAGTTCGGCACCAACCACCTGGGGCATTTCGCCCTGACGCTCCGGCTGCTCCCGGTCCTCGGGGTCCAGGGCCCGGCGCGCGTGGTGACCCTCTCCTCGCTCGGCCACCGCATCGGCCGCATCGATCTCGACGACCTCAACGCCGAGCGCTCGTACAGCAAATGGCGGGCCTACGGCCAGTCCAAGCTCGCCAATCTCCTGTTCACGAACGAGCTGGACCGGCGAGCCCGCGCCGCCGGCCGGGACCTGGTCGCCCTTGCGGCCCATCCCGGTCTCTCCGCCACGGAGTTGGGGCAGGCCGGGCCGCGTCTGTCCGGGCGGAACTGGGCCGCGAAGCTGGAGCGGACCTCGCGCCTGTACACCCAGCCGGCCTCGGCGGGCGCCCTGCCCGTCCTGTACGCGGCGACGCTGCCCGACGCCCCGGGCGGCTCCTACTACGGCCCCGCACGCCTCGGTGAGACCCGGGGAGCCCCCGCGCCCGCCAGGAAGTCGCACCGCGCCCAGGACCCCTCCACGGCACGGGCGTTGTGGGACGAGTCGGCCCGGCTGACCGGGCTGGACGCCGACGCCGTGTGAACCGGGCCCGGGGCCACCGAAAACACGTCGTGCGGCCCCGGGGCTCGTTGGTAGGAAGGACCCATGGCCACCGATGCGCTGGATCCGCTGGACCGTCTGATCGCCGAGCGAGCCTGCGAGCGGCTGATCGTCGAATTCGTCCGCACGCTCGATCTGGGCGAACCCGGCGATGTGGCCGAGCTGTTCACCCCGGACGGGGTCTGGGAATGGGCGGAGGGGGACCGGAGGGTCGAGGGCCGGGACGCTTTGCGCGCCTACTTCGGCGGCCGCCCCGCCGACCGGCTCTCGCGCCGTCTGTGCACCAACATCCTGGTGACCCTGACGTCCGCCTCGATGGCGACGGCGAGCACGTACTTCACGACGTACCGCGTGGACGGCCACACCGGCGGCATGCTGCCGCCGCGCCTCCCTGCGCAGGTCGGGCACTACGAGGACATGTTCCGGAAGGTCGACGGCCGGTGGCTCCTCGCCGCGCGGGCCCTGTTCCTCGACTTCGGAGGCCCGACCGAACGGCTGGGGCGGGCGGACACCCGGCGGGGGGCGTAGCAGGGGAGGAAAGCCCGGTGCCCGGCAGGGGTACCTGCCGGGCACCGGGCGACGTACCGAACGAGCGCGCCGGGGTCAGACCGCCGGGGCCGGGTAGGTCGGGTACTCCACCCCGGAGACGTGCTGCACGACCCGGATGACCTGGCACGAGTAGCCGAACTCGTTGTCGTACCAGAGGTAGAGGATGGCGTTGTCGCCGTCGACCTTGGTGGCCCCCGCGTCGACGATCGAGGCGTGGCGCGAGCCGATGAAGTCGCTGGAGACCGCGTCGGGCGCGCTGATGAAGTCGATCTGACGCTTGAGCGGCGAGGCCAGCGACACGTTGCGGAGGTAGTCGAGGACCTCCTCGCGGGTGGTCTCGCGCTCCAGCCGCAGGCTGAGGATCGCGATCGACACGTCCGGCACCGGGACGCGGATCGAGCTGCCGGTGATCGGGGCGTCCAGATCGGGCAGCGCCTTCGCCACGGCCGAGGCGGCCCCGGTCTCGGTGATGACCATGTTGAGCGCCGCCGAACGGCCACGACGGTCGGAGCTGTGGTAGTTGTCCAGCAGGTTCTGGTCGTTGGTGTACGAGTGGACGGTCTCCACGTGCCCGCGCAGTACGCCGTACTCGTCCGCCATCGCCTTCAGCGGCGGGACGATCGCGTTGGTCGTGCAGGACGCGCAGGACAGGATCCGCTCGTCCGGCTTGACCGTGTCGTGGTTGACGCCGTGCACGATGTTGGGGACATCGCCCTTGCCCGGCGCGGTGAGCACGACCTTGGCGATCCCCGCCTGGAGGTGCTTGGAGAGGCCCTCGCGGTCGCGCCACCGGCCGGTGTTGTCGATCAGGATGGCGTCCTTGATGCCGTACGCCGTGTAGTCGACCGTCGTCGGGTCGTCGGAGTAGATCACCTGGATCTCGTTGCCGTTGGCGATGATCTTGCTGTTCGCCTCGTCGACGGTGATCGTGCCCTGGAACTGGCCGTGGATCGAGTCGCGCCGCAGTAGCGAAGCGCGTTTGACGATGTCCTGGCCGGAGCCCTTGCGGACGACGATGGCCCGCAGGCGCAGGCCGTTGCCCGAGCCGGCCTTCTCGATGAGCAGGCGGGCGATGAGCCGTCCGATGCGGCCGAAGCCGTAGAGCACGACATCGCGCGACTCGCGCCGCTCGATCTTGTTGTCACCGGTCGCCCCGGCGACGGCCTCGGCGGTGAACTCCTCGACCGAGAGTCCGCGCCCGTCGGCCCGGTACGTCGCGGCCAGCATGCCTATGTCGATCTGCGAGGGGCCGAGATCGAGCGTCGTCAGAGCCTTCAGGAAGGGCATCGTCTCGGTGACCGAGAGCTCCTCGCCCGCGATCTGCCGGGCGAAGCGGTGCGTCTTGAGGATGCTGACCACCGACTTGTTCACCAGGGAGCGGCTGTGCAGCAGGACATTCACGTCCTGCTCGCGGTGCAGCTTCCCGATGATCGGGATCATCGACTCCGCGATCTCCTCGCGGTGCATCCAGTTGGTGAACGAGTCGTCATTGACAGTCACAAGTTTATCTTTCGAGCTAGGCGGCGCTCATATGGTAACCGGCCGCATCGTCGCTCCTTCGGGCGGTGCCCTACCTGCGGCTAAACCGTGAATCGGAGCCCCGTACGCGGTCTCGACGGGCTCGTGGTGTCCAGCATGTGGGCGGCCGTCGACGGCGCGGGCCGATTCGGGGCCAAGGCGGCGCAATCGGGCGCGCGTGCGAGAGGTCATACCAGAGTGGGACGGATGGCGGGCAAGTTCGACAACTGCCCGTCGCGCATACGTCATTGACGACTACCGTGTGTGCCCGGTGATCAACGGTGGGCTCATGACGTTCGGGCCTGCCCGACCGATGACCCGCGCCTGACCGACCACCGTAGGGGCCACCACATGGACGCCGGCACGACCGCGGATCCCCGGTGCCCCCTGTACCGAGGACGCTGATGTCTCAACTTCGCGCACCCGACGCGCGACCGGACCGCCGTGAGGGCGGGCGGCACGGCCGCCCCGGCACGCGCGGCCACTCGGCCCCGAGCAGGCCACGCGCCACAGGGCCTTCCCCCGACGCCCGCATCCGCCCCCAGCTGCTGCGGACCGCGCTGCTCCCGGCCGTCGCCGCGGTGCTGAGCGGAGCCGCGGCCGTCATCTTCACCGTCCGCGCCGGAGGCGCCGGCTCCTCGCCCAGCCTCTGGGCGGCGCTCGGCGGATCGGCCGCCCTGGCCGTCGCCGCCGTCGCCGCCGCCTACCTCGGCGCCAACCGCGTGGCGGGCCAGGTGCTCGACCGGGCCCTCGCGCTCCGCCGCGCCAGCGCCCAGGGCCAGGCCGAGCTGCAGCGGGTGGTGGAACAGCTCCGCAACGGGGAAACCGTCGCCGCGCGGCGACCGGCGCATCCCCCCACGCCCGGGGCCGACGCCTTCGACCTGCTCGGACAGGAGATGGCGCGGGGCCAGGACGCCGCCGTCGCCGCAGTCGTCCAGGCGTCCCAGCTCTTCAGCAGCGCCGGCAACGAGCAGAAGGTCGAGGTCTTCGTCAACCTCGCGCGACGGCTGCAATCCCTCGTCCACCGCGAGATCCAGATCCTCGACGAGCTGGAGCACGAGGTCGAGGACCCCGATCTCCTCAAGGGCCTCTTCCACGTCGACCACCTCGCCACCCGGATCCGCCGCCACGCGGAGAACCTCGCCGTCCTCGGCGGGGCCGTCTCCCGGCGGCAGTGGAGCAACCCGGTCACCATGACCGAGGTGCTCCGCTCGGCCATCGCCGAGGTCGAGCAGTACCCCCGGGTCAAGCTGGTCCCGCCGATGGACGGCACCCTGCGCGGCCACGCCGTCGCCGACGTGATCCACCTGCTGGCCGAGCTGGTCGAGAACGCCACGGTGTTCTCCGCCCCGCACACCCAGGTGCTGCTGCGCGTCCAGCACGTCACTGCCGGGCTCGCCCTGGAGGTGGAGGACCGCGGTCTCGGGATGCCGGACCACGAGCAGAAGCGGATGAACGCCCTGCTCTCCGACCCCGACCAGGTCAACGTCGCCCACCTGCTCCAGGACGGCCGGATCGGCCTGTTCGTCGTCTCGGCCCTGGCCCGCCGCCATGGCATCGCTGTCCGCCTCCAAAGCAACATCTACGGCGGTACGCAGGCGGTGCTGGTCCTCCCGCAGTCGCTGCTCGGGGCCGATCCCGACGCCCCGCCGTCGCCCGACGCCGTGCCCGTACCGCCGCCCGGCGCTGTGCACCGGCCGCCCGTCGAGGCCGGCGCCTCCGCC
>NTHE01000056.1 GCA_002551355.1 Streptomyces sp. man185
GATGACCAGCTGGCGGTGCGGCCCGCCGAGCGGGCCGCGCCGGCCGGGCCGCCGCCGGGGCGGAGCGGCGGGTCCCGCCGGGGGCATCTCCAGGCGGCTGGTGCGGTGCACCCCGGCCCCGTCGCCGTCCCCCGGGAGGGCCCGCGGGATCACGCTCGTACGGTCGTCCGCGCCGTCGTGGGAGTCCGACAGCGCCTGCGGCGGTACGGAGTCCAGCTCGGCGTCGGTCAGCCCGGCGCGGGCTTCGCGGGCCTCGGCCAGCAGCAGCACCGCATCATGCGGGCGCACCTCGGGATTGCGGGCGGTCGCGCTCGCCACCAGGCTGTCCAGCGCGACCGGGAGTCCCGGAACGAGGGCGGACGGGGCCGGGACGTCGGAGTTGAGGTGCTGGTAGATGACCTGGGCGGCGTTCTCGCCGGTGTGCGGCTTGGCGCCGGTGAGCATCTCGTACAGCACGACCCCGCAGGCGTACACATCACTGCGGGTGTCGGCGGTGCCGTGCTCGATCTGCTCGGGGGCCAGATACGACACCGTGCCCAGCAGCGAACCGGTGGTGTCGGTGGCCGTGCCGACCGCCCTGACCAGGCCGAAGTCGGCGACCTTCACCCGGCCGTCGTCCCCGATCAGGACGTTCTCCGGCTTCATGTCGCGGTGCACGAACCCGGCCCGGTGCGCGGCGCCGAGCGCGGCGAGGACCGGCTCCAGGATGTCCAGCGCGGCCCGGGGCTGGAGGGCCCCGCGCTCGCGCAGCACGTCGCGCAGGGTGCAGCCCGCCACATACTCCATCGCGAGATAGACGTACGCGCCCTCGGCGCCCTGGTCGAAGACCGCGACCACATTGGGGTGCGCCAGGCGGGCCACCGACTTGGCCTCCCGGATGAAGCGCTCGACGAACGCGACGTCGGTGGCGAGGGCCGGGTGCATCACCTTCAGGGCGAGCACCCGGTCCAGGCGGGTGTCCACGGCCCGGTAGACCGTGGCCATCCCGCCGACGGCGATGCGCGCCTCAATGCGATACCGGCCGTCGAGCAGCTGCCCGACGAGAGGGTCCTGGAGGGTCGTGTCCACCCCGAGAGTCTACGAGCCGCCATCGGCACCCCGGACGGGCCGGGGCGTTCCCGGAGCCGTTCTGCAGCCGATCCGTGACAGGGACACGCCGGGGACAATCCAAGCCCCTCCGGCGTTTGAGGAGCGGGGGTTCGGGGGCAGCGCCCCGACGATTACCGGCAGAACGCGGGCCGCTCCGGATCGAACGCGGCCCGCCCGGCCACCGGTGAGGACGCCTCGGCGAAGTGGCGACGCGGAATCCGGCCCGCCCGGTACGCGAGCCGCCCGCCCTCCACCGCGTGACGCATCGCACCCGCCATCAGCTCCGGCTCCTGGGCCCGGGTCACCGCCGAGGCGAGCATCACAGCGGCACAGCCCAGCTCCATCGCCTGCGCCGCGTCCGAGGCCGTTCCGGCCCCCGCGTCGAGGATCACCGGCACCCCGGCCTGCTCCACGATCAACTCGAAGTTGTGCGGATTGCGGATGCCGAGCCCGGAGCCGATGGGGGAGCCGAGCGGCATGATCGCCGCGCACCCCACCTCCTCCAGCTTCCGGGCGAGGACCGGGTCGTCGTTGGTGTAGGGCAGCACGATGAACCCGTCGTCGACCAGCGTCTCCGCCGCGTCCAGCAGCTCGATCGGGTCGGGCAGCAGGGTCCGCTCGTCGGCGATCACCTCCAGCTTCACCCAGTCGGTGCCGAGCGCCTCACGCGCCAGCCGGGCGGTGAGCACCGCCTCGCCCGCGGTGAAGCAGCCCGCGGTGTTCGGCAGGACCTGGATGGACAGCCGCTCCAGCACCGAGAGCACCGAACCCTGCACGGTCGGGTCCAGCCGACGCATCGCGACCGTGGTCAGCTCGGTGCCGGAGGCGATCAGCGAGCGCTCCAGGACCTCCAGGCTCGGGGCCCCGCCGGTACCCATGATCAGCCGGGAGCCGAAGACGGCGGGCCCCAGCGTGAAGACGTCGTCCGACATGGTCAGCCTCCCTGTACGGCGGTCAGGACCTCGACCCGGTCGCCCTCGCCGAGCGTGGTGGCGGCCCACTGGCCGCGCGGGACGACGCTCTCGTTGACGGCGGCGGCGACCCCGGAGGGGGCCGGGGCCAGGGTGGCGACCAGGGCGCTCAGGTCGGTCCCTGCGGGAACGGTACGGGCTTCCCCGTTGACCGAGAGGGAAACGGTGGCTTCCGGTACGGCGGTGCCTTCCGGTACGGCGGACTGCTGGGTCATACGGGCTGCTCCTGGAGTACGGGGGCGGCGGTGGAGGCGGTCTCGAACCGGCCGGGGGCGAAGGAACGGGCCGTCTCGGGCAGCTCGCCGGTGGTCAGGGCGTCGGCCATCGCGTCCCCGGTGACGGGCGTCAGCAGGACCCCGTTGCGGTGGTGCCCGGTGGCGAACAGCAGACCGGGCAGGGCGGTGGGGCCGAGCAGCGGGGCGTTGTCGGGCGACGCGGGACGCAGACCGGCCCGGGTCTCGGTCAGCGGCAGCTCGGTGATCCCGGGCACCAGCTCGTGGGCGTCGCGCAGCAGCTCGTACACCCCGCCGGCGGTGACCGTGGTGTCCCAGCCCATCTCCTCGCTGGTGGCGCCGACGACCAGCTCGCCGTTCTCGCGCGGCACGAGGTAGAGGTGGCCGCCCCGGACCACGGCGCGCACGGTACGGCTGAGGAAGGGGGCGTACGCCGGAGGCACGGTGAGCCTCAGGACCTGGCCCTTGACCGGGCGGACCGGCGGCACGAGCTCCGGCGGGAGCCCCGCGAGCCGGCCGCTGAGGCTGCCCGCGGCGAGCACGACCTGATCGGCCGCGAACTCCGTGCCGTCGCCGAGCAGCGCCCCGGCGGCCCGGCCCCCGGTGACGGTGAGCCGCTCGACGGTCGTCCGGCGGAGCGCGACCCCGGCCCGCTCGCACGCGGTCAGCAGCGCCGCGGCGAGGCGGCGCGGATCCACCTGGTGGTCGCCGTCGACCCGGAGGCCGCCCCGGACGCCCGGCGCCAGCATCGGCTCGAGACGGCGGCATTCACGGCCGCTGAGCCAGACCGAATCCAGTCCCGAACGCTCCTGGAGGGCGTGCAGCTCGCGCAGATGCGCCCGGTCGTCGGAGTCCAGCGCGACAGCCAGCGTGCCGCAGGTCCGGAAGCCGGTCTGCCGGCCGCTCGCCTCCTCCAGCTCCTCGACGAACGCCGGATAGCGCGCGGCGGAGGCGAGGTTGAGGCCGAGCAGCATCTGCTCGCCGTAGTGCAGTTCGGTGACGGCGGCCAGCATGCCCGCCGCGACCTGGGCGGCTCCGCCGCCCGGTGCGGGGTCCGCCACCGTGACGGTCAGCCCGCGCTGAGCGGCCCGCCAGGCGGTGACCAGGCCGATGATGCCGCCCCCGATGACAAGGACGTCGGATCCGGAGGCTCTCCCCGAGGCTCCTGAGGTTTTCCCCGAGACGCGCATGAGTGTCCAGCCCCTCCCTTCGCCGGCATGACCCGGAGCAGGTTCGTACGGTCGGAGGCCGGCCAGCCTCCCTCTCAGCCCGGTGCGTCCGGGCTCCCGCGAGTGTTCTACCTTGGCCAGCCTAACGCTCGCGGCCAGTAAGGGAGCAGCCACCGTGGCCCGTTCACTCGACGGACTCGTCCTCTCGCCCGTCGCCGACCAGGCCCCGGGCCAGGTCGGCACCCGTACCCGCTTCACGTACCACGAGCAGGACGGCACGATCTGGGCCGATTACACGGGCGGCGACGTGGTCCGCGGCCATCTCGTCGGCACCCGCGAGGGGGACGCCCTCGACTTCCGCTACGTCCAGCTCAAGCAGGACGGAACGACCTCTTCCGGACACTGCCTCTCCACGGTCGTCGACCTCGCGGACGGCCGGGTGCGGTTGGAGGAGCGGTGGCAGTGGGAGTCGCAGGAGGGCAGCGGAACGAGCACGGTGGAGGAAGTGCCCTCCTGAGGACCGTCTTTCCGGCGACCGTATTCCTGACGGTTCGTCAGGTGATTAAAGTGGACGGGTGAGCGAGCAGCAGACGGAGAAGAGCCCGGACCGGCACGTCGTGATCGTCGGAGCGGGCATGGCGGGCGTGCAGACCGCCGTCGCCCTGCGGGAAGCCGGCTTCGCGGGGCCCGTCACCCTGATCGGCGCCGAGCCCCACCAGCCCTACGACCGCCCGCCGCTGTCCAAGGCCGTGCTGCTGGGCAAGGCCGAGGACTCCGCCTTCGACATCGACTTCGAGGCGCTGGACATCACCCTGTGCCTCGGCCTGGACGTCACCGCCCTGCGCGCCGCCGACCATGTGCTGGACACCGCCGACGGCCCGGTCCGCTACGACGCGCTGGTCCTCGCGACCGGCGCGGAGCCCATCACCCTGCCCGGCGCCGAGGGCGTGCCCGGCGTCCATCTGCTGCGCACCCTCGACGACGCCGCCCGGCTGCGGCCCGTCCTGGACCGGCAGCACGACGTGGTCGTCGTCGGGGCGGGCTGGATCGGCGCGGAGTTCGCCACCGCCGCCCGCGCCGCGGGCTGCGCGGTCACCGTCGTCGAGGCCGCCGCCCGCCCGCTCGCGGGCACCCTGCCCGCCGAGGTGGCCGCCCCGATGGCCGCCTGGTACGCCGACAGCGGAGCCGAACTCCTCACCGGAGCCCGGGTCGACCGCGTCGAGGAGGGTGCCGTTGTCCTCGCCGGCGGCCGCACCCTGCCCGCCGGGGCCGTGGTCGTCGGCATCGGCGCCCGCCCCGCCACCGGCTGGCTGGCCGGCTCCGGGATCGCACGCGGCCCGGACGGCTCGGTCACCGCCGACAGTGCTCTCGCCACCTCGCTGCCCGATGTGTACGCGGTCGGCGACTGCGCCTCCTTCCCCTCCGCCCGCTACGGAACCCGCCTGCTGGTCCACCACTGGGACAACGCCCTCCAGGGCCCGCGCACGGCGGCCGCCGCGATCATGGCCGCCGGGTCCGGCGAACCGCTCCCCGTCTACGACCCCGTCCCGTACTTCTGGTCCGAGCAGTTCGGCCGCTTCGTGCAGTACGCCGGCCACCACGCCCACGCCGACACCCTGCTGTGGCGAGGCGACGGGGCGGACGCGGCCTGGTCGGTGTGCTGGCTGCACGACGGCGCGCTGGTCGCCGTGCTCGCCGTGGGCCGCCCGCGCGACCTCGCCCAGGGACGCAGGCTCATCGAATCGGGGGCCGTCCTCGACCCGGAGAAGGTGGCCGACCCGGCCGTACCGCTGAAGTCCGCCGCCCTCTGAGCGCCCCGGGCACCCCCGTACGGTCGGCCCGGCTACCGGCTGTCAGTCCGGGATGGCACGCTTGTCCTTGTGACCGAGATTGACGCAAAGACCGATGCTCTCGTCCCCGCCTGGCTCCACCTTCCCGACATCGCGGAGATGCTCGATGTTCAGGTGACCCGCGTACGGCAGCTGGTCAAGGAAGGCCAGCTCATCGCCGTACGCCGTGGTGAGAACCGGACGCTCCAGGTGCCCGCCGCCTTCATCGACGGCGACAAGGTGGTCAAGGGCCTCCACGGCACCCTGACCCTCCTGAGGGACGACGGCTATTCCGACGAAGAGATGCTGGAGTGGCTCTTCACCCCCGACCCGACCCTGCCCGGCACGCCCGCACAGGCGCTGAGCGAGAATCGCGGTACGGAGGTGAAGCGCCGCGCCCAGGCGCTCGCCGTCTGACCGACACGACAGGAAGCGGTGCACGGGCCGCCCGGCGCGGCCCGTGCACCGTCACGACCACGGGGGAGTCCACCCATGTCCACGCCTCGCGAGCAGCTGTCCGACGCCCGGCTCTACCTGTGCACGGACGCCCGCAAGCGGCAGGGTGACCTCCCCGCCTTCCTCGATGCCGTGCTCGCCTCCGGCGTCGACATCGTCCAGCTCCGGGACAAGGGCATGGAGGCCGCCGAGGAGCTGGAGCACCTCGCGGTGTTCGCCGACGCCTGCCGTCGGCACGGCAGGCTCCTCGCGGTGAACGACCGCGCGGATGTCGCCCACGCCATCGGGGCCGACGTCCTGCACCTCGGGCAGGGCGACCTGCCGGTCCACGCCGCCCGCGCGATCATCGGCGCCGACCGCCTGATCGGCCGCTCCACACACGCCGAGGCCGAGGTCGACGCCGCCGTCGCCCAGGACGGCGTGGACTACTTCTGCGCCGGCCCCTGCTGGCCCACCCCCACCAAGCCCGGCCGCCACGCCCCCGGCCTCGACCTCGTGCGCTATGCCGCCTCCCTCGGCGGAACGCGGCCCTGGTTCGCGATCGGCGGGATCGACGCGGGCAATCTGGACCAGGTGCTGGACGCCGGGGCCCGCCGGGTCGTCGTCGTCCGGGCCATCACCGAGGCCGACGATCCGGCCGCCGCCACCGTCGAGCTGGCCCGACGTGTCCGGGCGCACACGCTCTGAACTCTCGGCGTGCCGACGAGGATCATCGGGGCTGTCGTCCGAGGGATGGACAACAGTCCGGCAAAACGAGACAAAGTTTCCCGCTCTGGTTGGGGGAGTGTCCACCCCCTGGTTAACCTCCCCTTATGGCCCTTGGTACACCTTCCACCAGGACGGATCACGCGCGCACCGTGCGTGACCTCCTAGCGACCGGCAAGACGTCGTACTCCTTCGAGTTCTGGGCGCCCAAGACGGAAAAAGGCGAACGGAACCTCTGGAACGCGCTCCGCCGGGTCGAGGCGGTCCGCCCGAGCTTCGTCTCCGTGACGTACGGTGCCGGCGGCTCCACCCGTGCCGGGACGGTCAAGGCCACCCAGGAGATCGCGGCGGACTCCACACTCACCCCCGTCGCCCACCTCACCGCGGTCAACCACTCGATCGCCGAGCTGCGCAACATGGTCGGGCAGTACGCCGACGCGGGCATCAGGAACATCCTCGCGGTCCGCGGCGACCCGCCCGGCGACCCGATGGGCGAGTGGGTGGAGCACCCGCAGGGGGTGAAGTACGCCGCCGACCTCGTCCGGCTCATCAAGGAATCGGGCGACTTCTGCGTCGGCGTCGCGGCATTTCCCGAAATGCACCCCCGGTCGACCGACTGGGAGACGGACATCGGCCATTTCGTCGACAAGTGCCGGGCGGGCGCGGATTACGCGATCACCCAGATGTTCTTCCGCCCGGAGGACTATCTCCGGATGCGTGACCGTGTGGTCGCTGCGGGTTGCGAAACGCCCGTGATCCCCGAGGTCATGCCTCTTACCAGCGTGAGGCAACTGGAAAAGTTCTCCCAGCTCAGCAACGCGACCGTGCCCGAGTCGTTGAAAGAGCGCATCCTCGCAGCCAAGGACGATCCAGCCGCTGTACGCTCCATTGGCATCGAGTTCGCAACGGAGTTCTGCGCGAAGCTGCTGTCCGAGGGTGTGCCCGGGCTGCACTTCATCACGCTCAACAACTCGACGGCTACGCTCGAAATCTACGAGAAACTCGGACTGCACAAGCAGTCGTGACCGGTTGTACCCGCCGCCGACGCGGCTACGGCCGAAGGAGGGGGCGGGCGTGGGCTGGACGGTCCTCTACATCGCATTCGGTCTGGTGGCACTGTGGCTGCTCGGCGAGGTGCTGCTGCAGTACAAGGCACGACTGCGCTGGCGGCTCCTCGCCTTCGCCGGCTTCCTCGGCGTGGTGGTCGGGGTGCTGCTGGCCTCCGTCCCGGTCATCGTCGTCGGGACGCTCGCCTTCGCCACCGGCCAGACCTTCGTGACGCTGTCCTTCCGGCGCGGCTTCTCCACCGGCTGGGCCATAGGCGGCAGCCCGGGGGAGAGCCGCCGGCGCAGGGGCGGCGGCTCGGGCGCCGCCGTGAAGGAACCCACGCTGGAGGTCTCGGACCTGGAGGTCGCGGACCTGGATGCCGCGGCCGGATACAGCCAGCCACAGGCCGCCCCGCCCGCACCGTCCGTCTACGAACCGCAGCCGCTCCCCGACGACACCGGCCAGTACGGCGTGTACGGGGACACCGGCTACGACCCGAACGGCCACGCCGGCCAGGACCACGGCCAGCAGGCCGACCTCTCGGCCCAGTCGCAGTACGCCGCTTGCGACCCCTACACCGGCTACGAACAGCAGCCGGCCCAGGACCCCTACGCCGGGACGTACGACTACGGCACCGGCCAGCAGAGCTACGCCGCCTACTCCGACCCGTACATCGGCACCACCAACGGAGCCCCCTCCTACGGCGGTTACGACGCGTACGGCAACGGCAACGGCGACGGCAACGGCTACGACAGCCAGGGCGGGCAGCAGAGCCACGCCGACCCCTACGCCCAGAGCTACAGCACGGACACCCCGCCCGGCGGCGTCTGGGTCCCGCAGCAGCGCGACACCGAGCAGTACCCCCCGATGGAGCCGGAGCAGCCCACCGGGCCCGCCCCGTACGGCAACGGCTACGACACCGGCCAGAACGAGCAGTACCGCTACTGAGACCGCGCCGCTGCCGGAGGTCGGACCTCCGTCGGCAGCGGCGCGCGCTCCCGGCTCAGCGGGAGCCGCGGAAGCCGTCGCCCTCCACCACGAGCCCGGCCACCAGCGTTCCCGACATCCCGGCGTGCGCGAGGCCGCCGCCCGGATGCGCCCAGCCGCCCGCGAGATACAGCCCCGGCAGCCGGGTGAGGTTGCCCGGGTGCAGATACGCGCCGCCGGCCCCGGCCAGCGCGGGCGGCGGCACCGCACCGCCCTCGGCCCCCGTCTCCGTCTCGGTCTCCGCCGGCGTACGGATCTCCGTGTGCAGGATCCGGTCCCGCAGCCCGGGGACGGCCGCCGCCGCGCGCTCCACCAACAGGTCGGCGAACCGCTGCCGTACCCCCGCGTCCCGCCAGTCGACGGGCCCCTGCGGAGCCACCGTCGCGGTGAGCGTCACCGCCTCGTGCTGCGCGTCCGGGCGGGTCGCCGGATCGTCGGGGCGCAGCACCCACACCGTGGGGTGGACGGCGACCCGGCCCCCGAACACCGCCTCCTGCTCCGCCGCCCCCTCCGCGCTGTGCACCACGGTCCGGTGCACAGCGTCCGCCTCCCGGGACCCGCGCAGCGACAGCAGCACCGTGAACCGGCCCGCCGCACCCGCGCCGGAGCCCGCTCGGACCGGCACCTCGTCCCCGCCACCGACCTGCTGACCCGGCACCAGACCCGGGTGCGGCCGGACCCCGAGCACCACCTTGTCGGCCTCGGCCACCTCACCGTCCGCCAGCTCCACGCCCGCCGTCCGGCCGTTCTTCTCGACGATCCGGACCACCTCGGCCCCGAAGGCGAACTTCACGCGGCGGGCCAGGCACCGCTCGTACACCGCCCGGGCCAGCTCGCGCATCCCGCCCATCACGTACCAGCTGCCGAACGTCTGCTCCATGTACGGCAGCAGCGCGGCGCTCGCGGGGGCGGCGCGCGGGTCGAGGCCGTGGGCGAGCGCGTACCCGTCGAGCAGGGCGGCCAGGCGCGGGTCCGCCAGCTCCCACGCGCCGATCTCCGCGACCGTGCCCGCCTGCCGGGCCGAGCGCAGCAGACGCCGCTGCCGCACCGCCGGATACGGGTCACGCCCCAGGACCTGGTGATCCGCCCGCAGGGGCTCCTCCAGGAGTGGCCGCCGGGAGCGGTCCCAAGCGTCCCGGGCCCGGTCCATGAAGTCGCTCCAGCGCGCTCCGGCACCCGCGCCGAGAGCGCCGTCCAGGGCGGCGGCCACCCCGGCCCGGGAGGCGTTGGGCAGGGACACCGCTGTGCCGTCCGCGAAGAGATGACGGCTCGCCGGATCGACCTGGGTCAGCGTCACGCACTGCTCCAGCGACTCCTTGCCGGTCTTCACGAAGAGGTCCCGCTGGACGGCCGGGAGGTGCAGCAGCCCGGGCCCGGTGTCGAAGACGAAGCCCTCGTGCTCATGGCGGCCGACCGAGCCACCGTAGCTCGCGGACCGCTCGTAGACCGTCACCTTCTCGCCCGCCACGGCCAGCCGGGCGGCCGCCGCCATCGCGCCCGTCCCGGCGCCGATCACCGCAATTCGTGCCATGCCGGTGACCCTATCGACCGGCACTGACAGGTCAGCCGGGAGGCCAGTGCCCGCCCGTTCCGGCCAGGCGTTTCTCCTCGCGGCGCTCAGCCCGGCGGCGCAGGAAGCGGCGGATCCGCGAAGTGAGGAAGAGCACGGTGACGATACCCAGCACCAGCAGCACGGCCGCGATCACGGCGGCGGCGACCGGATTGAATATCGCGAAGGTGATGACTCCCGCGACCCCGAGGTCCTCAGCGATGCTCAACCCGACGTTGCTGAAGGGCTCCGGGGAGGTGTTGACGGCCATCCGCGTTCCGGCCTTCACCAGATGGCTCATCAGCGCCGTGGACCCGCCGATCGCACCGGCCGCCAGCTCCGGCAGCGAACCGCTCTCCCCGGCCAGCAGCGCGGCCACCACCGCCCCGGCCACCGGCCGGATCACGGTGTGCGCCGTGTCCCAGAGCGAGTCCACGTAGGGAATCTTGTCCGCGACCGCCTCGCAGAGGAACAGCACACCGGCCACGATCAGGACGTCGGTGCGCTGGAGGGCGGCGGGCACCTCGTCGGACACGCCGGTCGCGCCGAACAGGCCGAGCAGCAGGACCACCGCGTACGCGTTGATCCCGCTCGCCCAGCCGCTTGTGAACACCAGGGGGATTACGGACACGCAGGCGATCGTAACGACCGCCTGCCGGAGCCGGGTGAGGTCGCGCGCGCAGCCCTGAGTATCCGTACCTAGGCGCACAGTTGAGTAGCTGCGCGGATAGGCCCCCACCTGCGCGGACGGCAGAGTGATGACCACGGAAGGGGCGCTGCGCAGGACCGCCGGCACGGGGCGGCGGAACGGCGCGGCTCTCCCGACGCAACGGGGGTGCACGACGGAGGCCCGGGGACCACGGGGGACATACGGGGTCACGGGGAACGGGTTTCCGGCAGGCACGGAAGACGCCGGTCCGGTGAAGTTCGCGGGGGATGCGAGCTCCAGCGGCCGGCGTCTTCGGCTTTCCCGGTACGTCCCGGCTGTGCGGCCTCAGTGCCCGCTGACCCGCCCGTGCAGCAGCAGCGACAGCGCCGAGTGGACCTCGTCGATCGAGCGCTCCGGCTGGAACGCCTGCCAGTCCAGCGCCGCCACCAGCACCATCCCGACCAGCGCCGCGGCTGTCAGCGGGATGTCGATCTCCTCGCTCAGCTCACCGCTGCGCACCGCCTCGCGCAACACGTCCTCGACGACCGCCACAGCCTCCTGGCGCACCACCAGCAGGGTGGACTGCCAGGCGCGGTTGGTGCGCCAGAGCTCGGCCACGTACAGCTGGGTGAAGGCCGGGTAGCGGTCGATGAAGGCGAGCCCGGCCCGGATCATCGCGTCCAGCGCCTCGACCCGGGTGCCGCCCCGCTCCCCGGACTCCTCGGCCGCGGCCCGCAGCGAGGCCGTGAGCAGCCCCACGCCGTGCCGGAGCAGCTCCTCGAACAGCTCGGTCTTGCTCTTGAAGTTGTAATAGACCGTGCCCTTGGCGACCCCGGCCCGCTCGGCGATCTCGTCGACGGTGGTCGCCGAGAAGCCCTTCTCGGCGATGAGCGTCACCGCCGCCTCGTAGAGCTTCTGCCGGGTGGCCTGGCGGCGCGTGGTGCCACTGCTTTCCATGCGGCCGATTCTTCCAGGCCCCGGCGCCCCCAGGGGCTCGACCGCGGGCGCGCTCACAGGCTCAGCTCCGGGTGCAGTCGGCTCAGGCTCCACACCTGCTTGCGGCGGGCGGTGAACGCGGTCAGGGCGAGCGCGCCGACGGTGAAGGCCGCCAGCACCGCGCAGCCCAGCCAGACCGGGGTGAGCGGACCGCCCGTGATCAGCCTGCGCAGTCCCTCGACGACGTACGTCATGGGGAGGTACGGGTGGATCGCGCCGAAGAATCCGGGGCTGGTCTGGACGGGGTACGTGCCCCCGGCCGAGGTCAGCTGGAGCATCAGCACCACCAGCACCAGGATCCGCCCGGCAGCCCCGAAGCAGGCGTTCAGCCACTGCACGATCGCGGCGAAGCAGCAGGTCACCAGGGCCAGAAAGCCGATCGTTCCGGCGGCGTGCGTCATCTGGAGACCGAGGCCCCAGTGCAGGACGGCCATCAGGGCGGCGACCTGGGCCGTGCCGATGGCGGCGACCGGGAGCCAGCCGGCGAGCGCGATCCGCCATGAGGAGGCCCCGGCGGCGAGGGCGCGCCTGTTCATCGGCTGGATCAGCATGTACGCCACCATCGCGCCGACCCACAGGGACAGCGGGATGAAGTACGGGGCGAAGCCGGTGCCGTAGTTGGGGGCCGCGTGCAGCGACTTGGAGGCCAGCTGGACGGGGTCGGCCATGACGTCGGTCCGCGCGTCGCGGTCCTTCTTGCCGTAGTCCGGGATCTTCTCCACGCCGTCGTTGAGGCCCTGGGCCAGCTCCGTCGAGCCGTCGCCGAGCCGGAAGAGCCCGCCGTCCAGGTTCTCCGCGCCGTTCTTCAGCTTGCCGACGCCGGTGTCCAGATCGCTGGAGCCGGTCTGCGCGCCGCCGAGTCCGGTGTGCAGCGCCTGGGCGCCCTTGGCGACCTTGTGGGCGCCGGTGTTGAGCTCGTTGACCTTGGCCACGGCCGACGCCAGGTCGTCGTCCAGCGTCGGCGCGCGCTTCGCGAGGTCGTCGGCCTGCTTCTGGAAGGCGGTCAGCTGGGTGCTCAGCCTCTTCAGGTCGCCGTTCTGGTTCGTGACCAGGGTGTTCACATCGGCGGCGATCTTCGCGACGTCGACGGCCGTGACCTTGGCGCGCTCCAGCGGCGGGCAGACCGTGGCGTCGGGCTCCTCGGCCTCCTCGCACTGCGTGCGGTGGACCTCGGTCAGCTCGTCGGCCGCCTTCCCGGCGTCGGCGGCGGCGGTGGGCGCGCTCTTCACCAACAGGTCGAGGTTGTGCCGTACGGCCCCGGAGGTGTCGGCGACCAGCCGGGCGGTGTCCTGGATGGACTTCCCGTTGTCCTTGAAGAACGGGCGTACGTCACCGGCGATCTTGTTGACCTTGTCGGCCAGGACCTGGGTGCCGCCGGCGACCCCGGCGGAGCCCGTGGCGAGATCGCGTGATCCCTGGTTCAGCTTCACGATCCCGTCGGAGAGCTTCTTGCTGCCCGCCTTGGAGTCCTTGAGGCCGTTCGCGAGGTCCTTGGAGCCCTGCTTCGCCTTCGAGATGCCGCCCTTGAGGTCGTCGGCCCCCTTGGCCGCCTCGGCGGTCTTGTCGTGCAGATCGGAGAAGTTGATGAAGATGCGGTCCAGGAAGGACCGGGAGGCGTTCGTGGAGGCGGCGTTGCGTACCTCTCCGAAGACCGTCTTGGAGATCTGCCCGACGATGTAGTTGTTGGCGTCGTTCGTCCGCACCTGGAGCGCGCCGGTCTCGGGGGAGTTCCCGCCGCTGGACGCGATCTTCTTGCTGAAGTCCGACGGCATCGTCAGCGAGAGGTAGTACGTACCCTCCTCGACGCCCTTTTCGGCCTCGGCGGAACTCACCTCGTGCCAGGCGAAGACCTTGGAGTCGAGCAGCTTCTTGCTGATCTCGTCCCCGGCCGTGACGCGCTTCCCGTCACTGGTGGCCCCCTTGTCGTCGTTGACCAGGGCGACGGGCAGCTTGTCGAGCTTGCCGTACGGGTCCCAGAACGAGCACAGGTACAGGGCGCCGTAGAGCAGCGGCAGGAGCAGCAGGGCCACCAGCGCGGCGGCCGGCAGCTTCCCCCTGCCGAACCGCTTCAGCTCAAGCGCGGCCAGCTTCGGCGAACGCATCGACCGTCTCCTCCTCGGTGGTGGGTTCGTCGTCGGCGGGTTCCTCGGCGGCCGGTGCGGTGCGCACGACCTGGGTGTTCTCGGGGGCCTCGCTGCACACGGCGAGCACGGTCGTTCCGGCGTCGGCCACGGAACGCAGGAGCGCCCAGGCCTGGTCGCGTTCGGCGTCCGAGAGCTTGAGGTCGGTGTCGTCGACGGCGAGCAGCCGCGGCTTGCCGATCAGCGCGAGCGCCACGGACAGCCGCAGCGCCTCCAGCCGCTCCAGGTCCCGTACGGAGGTGCGCCCCGCCTTGGGCAGCGTGGCGAGGTCGAGGGCGGCGGCCTCGAGAGCCTCGTCGATCCGGGCCCGGGCCGCGGCCCGGCGTTCGGCGCGCGGGCGCAGCAGGGCGCGCAGGGAGGCGCCGTAGCGGCCCTGGAGGAGGGCGCGTTCGTTCAGGTGCTCGGCGACCGTGAAGGCCGGATCCAGCTCGCTGACGCCCGGGACCGGTCCCAGGGCGGCGATCCCGCGGACTGCGGCGGCCTGCTTGGGCAGCCGCAGTCCGCCGGTCTCCGCGTGGCCCTCGGTGGTGCGCATCCGGCCGGTCAGGGCGAGCAGCAGGCAGGTGCGGCCCGATCCCGACGGCCCCTCGATGGCCACCAACGTCCCTGGCTCGGCGCTGAACGTCACGTTTCGGAAGACCCGGCCGCGCGGTCCCTCCAGTCCGAAGTCCTCGGCGCCGACAGCCGCGCCGTGCGGGCTCTCCACAGACCCTCCCCTTTTAAACTGACCAGTCAGTTCAAAAGGTAGCCCGAACTTGTGCTCGAAGGCAAAGGGACTGGTCAAAGCGGGTACACGGTCGATTGTCAGTGGTGGCCGCCACCATGGACACAGACGGCCACGGAGCCGTCACACGACGACAGGAGGTTCGTCATGGCCAGCTCGTCCGCAGCAGCCGCCCCGCGGCGCCGCGCAGTCAGCCCTGCCCCCTCACTGACCGGTCCGGCCGACGATGTCCACCCCGTGCTGCGGCGCAGCACGGCGCCGCCCGCCGCTCTCGAACTGCTCGCCAAGGCCCGCTCCGGCCTCGACGAGGCCGCCGTGCTCCACGAGCCCAACGAGCGGTACGCCACCGCTCACCTCGCCGCCCTGCGCACCGCGGCGGCCGTGCTGGCCGCGCGCGGCCGCCCCGAGACGAACAAGCGCCGTCGCGAGCCCATCCGCAGCGCGTGGGAAGTCCTCCCGGAGATAGCTCCGGAACTGACCGAATGGAGCGCCCTCTTCGCCGCGGGGGCCGACCGTCGGGCCCGGGCGGAGGCGGGCATGCCGGGAGCCGCCGACGGGCGGGACGCCGACGACCTGCTGCGCGACGCGGCCATGTTCCTGCGCCTGGTGGAACGGCTGCTGGTGCTCCAGCCGGCCCTCCCGCAACCCCGGCAGGAGACGCCGGGCGGCGGGTGACCTGGACGGCGGGGCGAGGCAATAGGGTGGTGACCGCTCACATCACCACCCGCACTGTTCACGCTCCGCCGTCCCCGGCGGCACCGTGCCGAGGAGTCATCTGCCGTGTCGGACCAGCCGCGCCCCCGCGCCTCCCTCCGTACCGCCGTGGTCTGGGAGGTCCTCAAGGAGGCCCTGGACCGTCAGGTCAAGGCGAACGGCAGGGGCGCCCTGGACGTCCTGGACACCGGTGGCGGAACCGGCAACTTCGCCGTGCCCGCGGCCCGGCTCGGCCACACGGTCACCGTCGTCGACCCCAGCCCCAACGCGCTCTTCGCGCTGGAGCGCCGCGCGGCCGAGGCCGGGGTCGCCGACCGGGTCCGGGGAGTCCAGGGCGACATCCTCGGCCTGTTCGACGTCGTGGAGCGCGACGGCTTCGACGCGGTGCTCTGCCACGGCGTCCTGGAATACGTCGACGAGCCCGGCGAGGGTGTACGCAACGCGGTCGAGGCCCTGCGCCCTTCCGGCGCGCTGAGCCTGCTCGCCGCCGGCCTGGGCGGGGCGGTCCTGGCCCGCGCGCTCGCCGGTCACTTCACCGAGGCCCGCCACGCGCTCACCGACCCGGCCGGCCGCTGGGGCGAGGGCGACCCGGTGCCCCGCAGGTTCACCGCCGAGCAGCTCTCCGACCTGGTCTCCGACGCCGGTCTGGAGATCGCCGCGGTGCACGGCGTCCGGGTCTTCGCCGATCTCGTGCCGGGCGTCCTGGTGGACACCGAGCCCGGCGCCGTGGAGGCCCTCCTCAAGCTCGAAGCGGCCGTCGCCGAGCAGCCCGCGTTCCATTCCGTCGCCACCCAGCTGCACGTTCTGGGCGAGAAGCGCCGCTGATCAGCAACGCAAGCGCGGACGGAGTGGGACTCAGGACCCCCGTAAGGGGCGTCCGCCCCGTATGATCGGGTGACACCATCCGGCATGGCGGATCGGTCGTCGGGGAATCTACGCCTCAGCAGCCGAGCCGACACAGCGGTCCGGACTGGCTGAACGCTAGAGGGCGGGTTTCACGGGGGCGAATCCCTGCCTATCCTGGAAGGGCCGCATACCGGTCGCCCCCGCGGCCGACGACGAGGAGGATCCCGTGCCGCTCTCGGAGCACGAGCAGCGCATGCTCGAGCAGATGGAGCGAGCGCTGTACGCCGAAGATCCCAAGTTCGCGACAGCGCTCGAGGGAAGCGGACTGCGTACGTACACCCGGAAAAGGGTCTACCAGGCGGTCGCTGGCTTCCTGGTGGGTATCGCGCTCCTCATGGCCGGAATGGTCGCCCAGCAGATCTGGATCAGCGTGGTGGGGTTCCTCGTCATGCTCGGCTGTGCCGTGCTCGCGGTCACCGGATGGCGCAAAGCGCCCAAGCCCGGTGAACAACAGCCGGCCGCCACAGGTGGCGGGGACAGCGGCGCACGCCGCCGACCGAGACAACGCCGGTCGATGATGAACCGCATCGAGCAGCGGTGGCAGCGCCGCCGCGACGAACAGGGCCAGTAGCACGACACGGCCCTGTTCTTCTCACAGGGCCGGGCGATGGCACCACGTACGACACCGATGGGTGAGCGGCGGCCGCATTCATGCGCCCCCTCACCCATCAGTGCGTGACAGCCCCGATGACGTCGGGTGAGAGGCCGGACCGCCGGTGACGAGCGCACGGGACGGGACCGCGAAGGCCCCCGGCCCGGACCCTGCACAGGGTCCGGGCCGGGGGCCTTCGCGCGGTCGCCCGCCGGCCGCCTCAGCCGTGCTGGCGTGTGAGGCGGCGCAGCCGGGCCGTCCAGCGACCGGCTCCCGGGCGGCCCGCCCACCGCTCCGCGAGCGCCGTCCTACGGTCGGCGAGGGCCCACACCACCCGGACGGACGAGCGGGGCAGAAGCGTTGCCCGCAGCCGGGCACCGCGGCCCGCCGACGCCCGCAGACCCGCCCGTACCGCCGACGCGTCCTCGGCCAGCCCGGCCGCCGGGCGCGGCTCGGGCGCGTACAGCACCTGTTCCACCGAACCCGCGATCCGGTGCACGGCCGCGGCCGCGGTGGTGTCGAGCCGGCCCAGCCGCACGACCCGGGCCGCAGCCTTCCTGGGCGTCAGCGACTCGTCCGGCACGATGCCGTGGTCCCAGGCCGTGTCGGTGATCTCCCGCCAGGCGGCCAGCGTCCGCGCGGCGGCGTCCGCGGGCGTCCGGCCACCGAAGCCCAGCCGGCGGTTTCTCGTCCGGTTCCGCCACAGCAGCGGTGACAACGGCAGCACCAGCACCAGGACCGCCACGAGAATCACCAGCAGAACCGTCCCGGCCGGGGTGCCCCGGTCGGTCGGCAATGCCGCTCCCGGCTCCGGCGAGGGCCCGCACCCGCCTTCCTGGCGCAACTGCGGCGGGCAGCTGTCCTCGGCGGAGGGGACGGCGGACGGCTCGGCCGAGGTACCCGTGGAGGGCTCGGCCGCGTCGCTCGCGCTGTCCGTGGGGACCTCGGGCCGGGTCCACGAGGGAGTGCTGCCGCGACTAGGGGTGGGCTCGAACCGGGTCCACCCGACGCCCTCGAAATACAGCTCGGGCCAGGCGTGCGCGTCGCGCAGCCCGACCGAGATCGCCCCGTCCGACTTCATCGTGCCCGGGGTGAAGCCCACCGCGACCCGGGCCGGGATGCCCAGCGTCCGGGCCATCGCGGCCATCGAGAACGAGAAGTGGACGCAGAAGCCCTCCTTGTCACGGAGGAACCGGGCGATGGCGGACGACCCCGTGCCCGAGGTGACCGTCGTGTCGTAGGTGAAGCCGCCCTCGGAGGCGAACCAGTCCTGGAGCTTCACGGCCCGCTCGTAGGCGTTGGCCGATCCCTCCGTGACCTGCTCGGCGGTCTCGGCGACCACGCCCGGCAACGAGCCCGGGACCTGGGTGTACTCGCGGAGCAGCTCCTCGGGCGGCGGACCCGCGGACGCGAGCTGCTCCGCCGTGGGCTCGACGACCAGACTGCCGACCTCGTACCGCGCGCCGCGGGTGGTCTGCCCGTCGTCGCCGACCAGGGTGCGGCCCTCGGGCTCGTACCGCCACCGGCCACCGACACGGACCTCGCTCGCCGGGTAGGGGAGCGGCAGATACGTCTGCTGGTAGGAGCGCGAGGCGGAGATGTTCGTCCGGACCTCGGTGACCGAGACGTCTCCGCCCAGCCCGGCGGGCTGGGGAAGGCGGTCGGGGATGTCCGTCAGCCGCCGGGTGGAGGAGCGCCACTCGCTGCCGTTGAACTCGTCCAGGGCCAGGATCCGGAGATAGAGGCTCTGCGGGTCCTCGATGTTGCTGCGGTACGTCATCACCTCCCGGTTCTCCGGCTGGTTGAGGTTGTTCTGGAGCGAGACCAGCGGATTCACCGCGGAGATGGTGCCGCCGCCGCTGCCCCGGCCGCTCCCCGGTCCGCTGCCGCCCAGCAGACCGCTGTCCAGCGCGGGTAGGGCCAGCGGGGCCACCAGGGCGATGCCGAGCGCCAGCACACCGATCCGTCGCCCGGTGCGGATGGGGGAGGGCCCGCCGCTCACACCGGACAGTCCGTCGGCCAGACCGCCCGTGTTCCGCGCGGCGCCGCCGAAGACGCGGCCCCACTGGGAGAGCCGGTCCCGACCCTCCGCCAGCAGGAGCAGCAGATAGCCGGAGGCGGCCAGCAGGAACCACAGCCAGCCCGCTCCGCCGTCGGAGAGACCGGCCGCGACCGAGTACAGGGCGAGGAGCGGCAGCCCGGCCGGGGCCGCGCTGCGGAAGGTCACCGCCATGGCGTCCACCGCGAGACCGATCAGGATCACCCCGCCGACCACCATCAGCTTGATGCCGTCGGTCAGCGGGGCCGGGGTGGAGTACGTACCGACGTCCTCCCCGCCCGCCACCAGCAGCTCGCCCAGCCGCATCACCGCCTGCGGGCCGGGCAGCACCCCCAGCAGGGCGTGGCTCCGGGCGAACACCAGCGTCAGCAGCACCAGGGTGACCAGCGCCTGGGCGGCGATGGTCAGCGTCCGGGCCAGCGGCATCCGGCGCGCGAGGGCGCCCACCCCGCTCTGGACGCCGAGCAGCACCGCCGCCTGTACCAGCCAGCCGACCCCCTCCACCAGCGGGATCAGCGCCCCCGCCGCCAGCAGTGTCGCCGCGTAGGCGCACAGCGCCAGCCTGGCCCGCCCGCTCATGACCATCCCCCCGCGAAACCTGTCGGGCCGCCGCTCGGGGCGGACGGCGTGTCCGTGCGCATCCCGCCGGCCAACTGCCACAGCTCGGGGAGCTCGTCACCCGGCTCCACCGGCACCGCCGTCCAGCCGGACTCGCGCAACCGTCGCAGTCGGTCGTCGGCCGCTCCCGCCGCGCTCTCGTCGCCTGCCCAGGCGGCGCTGTCCAGGACGAAGGCGACCCCGGCCCCGGCGCGCTGCCGCATCCGGGCCGCGACCGCGGCCTGTTCCTCGTCCAGATCGCCGAAGAAGGCGATGAGCAGTCCCTCGTTGCCGCCGCGCAGCACGTCATGGGCGCGCGAGAGGCCCCCGCCGTCGGAATGGCCGACCATGGCGAGCGTGTCGAGCATCAGCCCGGCCGAGTCCGCGGACTCCTGGGTCGAGCCCGCGAATCCGTCGGACCCCTCGCCGGGCACCGCGTTTCCGTCGTCGGTGAGCAGCCGGACGGCGAAGCCGCGCTCCAGCATGTGCAGAAGGGCGGAGGCCGCCCCCGAGACCGCCCATTCGAACGCCGAGTCGGGCCCGGCGCCCTGGTAGCCGATCTGCCGGGTGTCCAGCAGGACCGTGCATCTGGCCCGCTGCGGCTGTTCCTCACGGCGCACCATCAGCTCGCCGTGGCGTGCGGTGGAGCGCCAGTGGACCCGGCGCAGGTCGTCGCCGTGCCGGTACCCGCGCGGGATGATGTCGTCCTCACCGGCGAGCGCGAGCGACCGCTGCCGCCCGTCGCCGTACCCGGAGGCCTCGCCCGTCAGCCGCAGCGCGGGCAGCGGCACCGTACGCGGAATGACGACGAGGGTGTCGTACGCGCTGAAGGAACGCGTCAGCTCGCACATGCCGAACGGGTCGCTGAGCCGCAGTTGCAACGGGCCCAGCGGATAGCGGCCGCGCAGGTCGGAGCGGACCCGGTAGGACACCTCTCTCCGGCCGGCCGCCTCCACCCGGTCCAGCACGAAGCGGGGGCGCGGGCCCAGGACGTACGGCACCCGGTCCTGGAGCATCAGCAGACCGGTGGGCAGCCGGGAGACGTTCTCCATCCGCAGGTGCACCCGGGCCTCCGCGCCCGCGGGCACCCGGGACGGCGAGAGCCGCCGGGTGCCCGTCACCCGGTAGCGGGTGCGGTAGAGCACGGTCACGCAGACCAGGGGCAGCACGGCCAGCAGCAGGCCGACCCGCAACAGGTCGCCCTGGCCCAGGACGTACGCGCAGACGGCGGCGGCAAGACCGGCGGCCAGGAACGAGCGTCCCCGGGTGGTCAGTCCGCCCAGAGCTGCCCGGAGGCCGCCCTTCCGGTCGCCGACCTCCACGGCGCCGGGCTCGCCGGCCGCCATCACAGCCGCCGTGCCCCGGGCTGCTGCTGGTGGTACAGCGGGCGGCCCGGCTCCTGCCCGCCCGGCACGGGCGGCGCGGTGCCGCCGGCCGAGGTCGGTACGGGGGTGCGCTGGATGATCTCCAGAACCACCTGCTCCGCCGTACGGCGGTTCAGCTGGGCCTGGGCGGTGGGCAGCAGCCGGTGCGCGAGCACCGGCGTGGCCAGGGCTTGGACATCGTCCGGCAGGGCGTAGTCGCGCCCGCTGAGAGCGGCGGACGCCTTCGCAGCGCGCAGCAGGTGCAGCGTCGCGCGCGGGGAGGCGCCGAGTCTGAGGTCGGGATGGCTGCGGGTGGCTCCGACGAGCTCCACGGCGTAGCG
Organism: Streptomyces sp. man185; assembly: GCA_002551355.1. GTDB lineage: Bacteria > Actinomycetota > Actinomycetes > Streptomycetales > Streptomycetaceae > Streptomyces. The sequence goes on from NTHE01000056.1 coordinate 21,119, forward strand.
CCGCACGGCGTCGGCGACGTGCACCGTACGCACGGCGTCGATCAGCTTCACGATGTCGTGGGCGTGGGCCACAGGCTGGAGATCGTCCAGCGGGGAGAGGCCCCCGTGCACGTCGAGCATCTGGAGCTCGGCCTCCGGGCTGGGGTAGCCGATGGAGACCCGGGCCATGAAGCGGTCGCGCTGGGCCTCGGGCAGCGGGTAGGTGCCCTCCATCTCGACCGGGTTCTGGGTGGCCACCACCATGAACGGGTCGGGCAGCTCGTAGGTGTGCCCGTCGATGGTGACCTGGCGCTCCTCCATCGACTCCAGCAGCGCCGACTGCGTTTTCGGCGAGGCGCGGTTGATCTCGTCGCCGATCACGATCTGGGCGAAGATCGCGCCCGGCTTGAACTCGAACTCCCGACGCTGCTGGTCGAAGATCGACACGCCGGTGATGTCCGACGGCAGCAGGTCCGGCGTGAACTGGATCCGCCGCACCGAGCAGTCGATGGACCGCGCCAGCGCCTTGGCCAGCATGGTCTTGCCGACCCCGGGCACGTCCTCGATGAGGAGATGCCCCTCCGCGAGCAGCACGGTCAGCGATAGCCGTACGACCTCGGGCTTGCCCTCGATCACACCCTCCACCGACGCGCGCACCCGCTCTGCTGTGGTGGTCAGATCCGTGAGGCTCGCTCGATCGTCATAGGTCGTCACCCGGCCCTCCTCGGCCCTTTTTGCGCAGGGGCCGTCGCGCGTACCCGCGCGGCCCACCCCGAAAAATCGGACACTCCTCCGGAAGGCCCGGGGATGTCACACCCGCATTCTTGTTGCCGTTACCGCTTCGTGTCACTCGCCTGTGGATAAGTGGGTGTGAAAAGTCAGCGTCTGTCGCGATTTCGGGGCCGCGAGGCACGGCGATGCGTGCGTGAGGTGGAGCGGAGGGCCGGGTGGTGAGGCGAGTCCGTTCAGGAAACGGAGTCGATCTCCCGCAGCAGACCGGTGGTCACGTCGAAGACGAAGCCGCGCACGTCGTCGGTGTGCAGCAGGAACGGCGAGGTCCGCACGCGCTGCATCGACTGGCGCACGTCCTGGTCGGCGTCCGTGTAGGCCTCCACTGCCCAGGCCGGACGCTGGCCGACCTCGCGCTCCAGGTCCTGCCGGAAGTCCTCGGTGAGGGATTCCAGGCCGCAGTTCGTGTGGTGGATGAGGACCACGCTGCGGGTGCCGAGCGCCCGCTGGCTGATGGTCAGCGAACGGAGCACGTCCTCGGTGACCACGCCGCCCGCGTTGCGGATGGTGTGGCAGTCGCCGAGCTCCAGGCCGAGCGCGGCGTGCAGGTCGAGTCGGGCGTCCATGCAGGCGACCACGGCGACCTGGAGGACCGGGCGCGCGTCCATGCCCGGGTCGCGGAAGCCCTTCGCGTACTCGGTGTTCAGCGCGACGAGGCGGTCGGTGACCTGGCCCCCCTCGCGGACTGCCGGTGCGGTGGACGTCACGGACTCGGCGGGGGAGTGAGCAGAAGTCGACATGGCTACGACGTTAGCCTTCCCACCTGCCGGGGGCGGGCTGTGAGAGCGGACAAAGAACGTCAACACGGTTTGTTGTGAGCTAACCCACAGAACCCGGTGGACGCACCTGTTCGGGTGAGTTCGCCGCATCCGGTCGGGTGGAGCGACTCGCTGCGCGGTTCGTTGATCGCGAATCGATCGAATGGCAGGGTGGACTAAAGTAACGCGAAGTCACCATCCACCTTCCCGCCCACTGCCCCATCGCACCGCCCCGCACCTTCTGCATATTCCGTATTTCCCCCGTTGATGTGCGGCGTACGTGCGACCCGGCCCTCTCCCGCTCTCGGTCGGCCGACGCCTCTTCCCCGGCGCCGGCGGACCTCCCCTTCAGAGCGGGCGGGGACCAGGACGCACGTGCCGGCCGCGCGGGACAGAGCCTGAGAGGGCGCATTGAGCCAGACCCGACACGTCCCGGTGATGCTCCAGAGGTGTCTGGACCTGTTGGCCCCGGCTCTCCAGGACCCGGCCCACCCCGAGCCCGTGGTCGTCGACTGCACCCTCGGCCTCGGCGGTCACAGCGAGGCCCTGCTCGCCTCCTTCCCCACCGCCCGGCTGATCGCCCTGGACCGCGACAAGGAGGCGCTCCGCCTCTCCGGCGAACGGCTCGCCCCCTACGGCGACCGGGCCACCCTCGTCCACGCGGTCTATGACGAACTCCCCGAGGTCCTCGCCCGCCTCGGGATCCCGAAGGTCCAGGGCGTGCTGTTCGACCTCGGCGTCTCCTCCATGCAACTGGACGAGGCCGACCGCGGGTTCGCCTACGCCCAGGACGCGCCGCTCGACATGCGCATGGACCAGTCCACCGGCATGGGCGCCGCCGAGGTGCTCAACACCTACCCGCCCGGCGAGCTGGTCCGGATCCTGCGCGCGTACGGCGAGGAGAAGCAGGCCAAGCGGATCGTCTCCGCCGTCGTGCGCGAGCGCGAGAAGGAGCCGTTCAGCAACAGCGCCCGGCTCGTCGAGCTGATCCGCGACGCGCTTCCGCAGGCCGCCAAGCGCACCGGCGGCAACCCGGCCAAGCGGACCTTCCAGGCCCTGCGCATCGAGGTCAACGGCGAGCTGAGCGTCCTGGAGCGGGCCATCCCGGCCGCCGTCCAGTGCCTCGCCGTCGGCGGCCGCATCGCGGTGCTGTCGTACCACTCGCTGGAGGACCGGCTGGTCAAGCAGGTCTTCGCGGCCGGCGCCGCCAACACCGCACCCCCGGGACTGCCCGTCGTCCCCGAGCGCTACCAGCCCCGGCTGAAGCAGCTCACCCGGGGCGCCGAACTGCCCACCGAGGAGGAGGTCGCCGAGAACCGGCGCGCCGCCCCCGCCCGGCTGCGCGGCGCCCAGCGCATCCGCGAGGAGGAGCGATGAGCACCGGGACCCGGCGTCGCCCGCAGGACGGCAGCCCGACGCCGGGCGTCAGGGGAGCCCTGCGGTGAGCGAGCCGGCCGCACCGCTGAAGGGGCGGGCCGCGCGGCTCGCCCGGCTGATGCCGTCCACCGGGCCCAGCACCGCGGCCCGCACCCCCTTCGTCCTGCTGGTCGTCCTGCTCCTGGGCGGCGGACTCATCACCCTGCTCCTGCTGAACTCGGCCCTCAACGAAGGATCGTTCAGGCTCAGCGAGCTGAAGCGGGAGACCACCGAGCTCACCGACGAGCAGCAGGCCCTCCAGCGCGACGTCGACGGCCGCTCCCAGCCCGACGCCCTGGAACGCCGCGCCCGGGAGCTGGGGATGGTCCCCGGCGGCAGCCCCGCCTTCCTGAACCCCGATGGCACGGTCCGCGGCAAGCCGTCGAAGGCGACCGCCCCGCCGCCGAGCCCGAGTCCGAGTCCGAGTCCGAGTGCCTCGGCCGACGCCGGACCCGACCCCGACGCCCCGGCGGCCGGTCCCTCCGGCTCCGCGTCGCCCTCCGGGGCCGGTCCCGCGACCGAGTCCGACCCCGCAGCCGCCCCCGCGGCGGAGAACAGCCCGCCCCCGACGAGCCCCGGCAGGTGACGCAGTGCCGCCCAAGGAACCGCCGCGCCGCCGCGTACCCGGTCCGGCCCGCCCCCGTAGCGGAGGATCCGGATCCGGCCGCTCCGGCGCGCGCCCACCGGCCCGCCGCCCCCGGCCCGCCGCAGGTGGCACCACCCGGCGCGGACGCGCACCGCGCTCTCTGCGCCTGGGCAGTCCGCGCCCCCGGCTCCGGCTCGTCAGCCTCGGGCTGACCCTGGTCATGCTGGCCTTCGTGGCCCGCCTGCTCCAGGTCCAGGCCGTCGACGCCGCCGCGTACGCGGCCAAGGCCGAGAAGAACCGCTACCTGGAGTACAAGGTGGCCGCCGAGCGCGGCGAGATCACCGACCGCAAGGGCGTCGCCCTCGCCACCAGCGTGGACGCGCACAACATCACGGCCGACCCCAAGCTCTTCACGCCCGAGGAGAGCAAAGCGCCCGACGCGCCCCAGCAGGCCGCCGCCCTGCTCGCCCCGATCCTCGGCAAGGACGTCGACGAGCTCGTCAAGAAGCTCTCGAAGCCCAAGTCCCGCTACACCGTCCTCGCCTACCGGCAGACCCCCCAGGTCTGGAAGCAGATCAAGGACCTCAAGGCCGTCTTCGCCGAGAAGGCGTCCGAGGACAAGCTGAAGGGCGGCCCCGGAGCCAACGTCCTGGCCGGAGTCCTCCAGGAGCCGACGACCAGGCGCGTCTATCCCAACGGGGACCTCGCCGCCGGGATACTGGGCTTCGTCAGCGCCGACGGCAAGGGCGGCGGCGGCCTCGAATCGCAGCTGAACAAGGAACTCGCGGGCGAGGACGGCAAGATCCGCTACGCCCAGGCGGGCGGCCGGCGGGTCCCCACCGCAGGCAGCAGCGAGATTCCGGCCGTGCCCGGCTCCGACATCGAGCTGACCATCGACCGCGACATCCAGTGGGCCGCGCAGAAGGCCATCAGCGACCAGGTCGCGAAGTCCAAGGCCGACCGGGGCTACGTCATCGTGCAGAACACGAAGACCGGCGAGCTGCTGGCCATGGCCAACTCACCCGGCTACGACCCCAACGACCTCTCCGAGGCCACCTCGGCCCAGCTCGGCAACGCGGCCCTCCAGGACGTGTACGAGCCCGGCTCCACCAGCAAGGTCATGTCGATCGCGGCCGTGCTGGAGGAGGGGGCCGCCACCCCCGGCACCCATGTGACCGTCCCCAACCGGCTGCACCGGGGCGACCGCCTCTTCAAGGACGACGTCGACCACCCCACCTGGTACCTCACGCTCAACGGGGTCCTCGCCAAGTCCAGCAACATCGGCACCATCCTGGCGACCGGTCAGCTCGGCAAGACCCAGGCGGAGTCGAACAAGGTCCTCTACGACTACCTGCGGAAGTTCGGCCTCGGCAAGAAGACCGGGCTCGGCTACCCCGGCGAGTCGCCCGGCCTGCTGGCCCACCCGAAGGACTGGTCGACCTCGCAGCAGTACACGATCCCCTTCGGCCAGGGCCTGTCCATCAACGCCGTCCAGGCCGCCTCGGTCTACTCCACCGTCGCCAACGGAGGCGTACGGGTCGCCCCCACCCTCGTACGCGGCACCAAGGGCTCCGACGGCCGCTTCACCCCGGCCGAGGTCCCCGAGGAGAACCGGGTCGTCAGCGAGAAGACCGCCAAGACCCTGGCGACCATGCTGGAGTCCGTCGTCGACGACACCGAAGGGACCGGCACCAAGGCCGCCATCCCCGGCTACCGGGTCGCGGGCAAGACCGGAACCGCCAACCGGGTCGACCCCGTCCGCGGTGTCTACAAGGGCTACACCGCCTCCTTCGCGGGCTTCGCCCCCGCCGACAACCCGCAGGTCACGGTCTACTGCGCGATCCAGAACCCCACCAAGGGCAGCTACTTCGGCGGCCAGATCTGCGGCCCGATCTACAAGCAGGTCATGGAGTTCGCGCTCAAGACGCTCCAGACCCCACCGTCCGGCAGCAAGCCGCCCCGGCTGCCGGTGTCCTTCAAACCCGGCGAGTGAACACGGGGATGCGCCAGCATCTCCTCCAAGGGAACCCTCAGTGACAACGATCACCCCCGACCCCGGGAACCGGAACGTGAACCGCCGGAACCAGGGTCCCTCGCTTCGCGAGAGCCCGCACCGGCCCGGTACGCTCACCGCCGTGCCCCACGCTGATCAGTCCCAAACCTCTCAGAAGGACGCGCCTGTGACCTACCCGGGAGCGCCCCGGCCGGACCGGCTCCGGCCCACCCCTCTCGGCGAGCTGGCCGAGAGGCTCGGCGTCGAAACCGCCGGGAGCGGTGACGTCACCGGCATCACGCACGACTCACGGGCCGTGCGACCCGGTGACGTGTACGCGGCCCTGCCCGGCGCCCGCATGCACGGCGCCGACTTCGCGGCCCAGGCCGCGGGCCTCGGCGCCGTCGCCGTCCTCACCGACCCCAGCGGCGCCGAACGCGCCGCCGCCACCGGCCTGCCGGTCCTGGTCACCGAGGACCCGCGCGCCGTGATGGGCGAGCTGGCCGCCGACATCTACGGGCGGCCCGGCATCGGCCTGCTCCAGATCGGCATCACCGGAACCTCCGGCAAGACCACCACCGCGTACCTCGTGGAGGGCGGACTGCGCGCCGCCGGACGCCCCACCGGGCTGATCGGCACCGTCGAGATGCGGATCGGCGACGAGCGCATCAAGTCCGAGCGCACCACCCCCGAAGCCACCGACCTCCAGGCCCTGTTCGCCGTCATGCGCGAACGCGGCGTCGAGGCCGTCGCGATGGAGGTCTCCAGCCACGCCCTGGTGCTCGGCCGGGTCGACGGCTGTGTCTTCGACGTCGCCGTCTTCAACAACCTCAGCCCGGAGCACATGGAGTTCCACTCCGGCATGGAGGACTACTTCCAGGCCAAGGCCCAGCTCTTCACTCCCGAGCGCAGCCACCGCGGCGTGGTCAACTTCGACGACGAGTACGGCCGCAGGCTCATCACCGAGTCCGGCGTCCCGGTCACCACCTTCTCCGCCGAGGGCCACCCGGACGCCGACTGGCACGCCGAGGACGTCGAGGTCGGCCCGCAGGACAGCACCTTCACCGCTGTCGGCCCCAAGGGCGAGCGGATCACCGCCCGCGCCCCGCTGCCCGGCCCCTTCAACGTCGCCAACACCCTCGCCGCGATCGTCACGCTGGCCGTCGCGGGCGTCGACCCGCAGATCGCCGCCGACGGCGTCGCCGCCGTCCCCGGGGTCCCCGGCCGGCTGGAGCGGGTGGACGCCGGACAGCCCTACCTCGCCGTCGTCGACTACGCGCACAAGACCGACGCCGTCGAGTCCGTACTGCGCTCCCTGCGCAAGGTCACCGAGGGCCAGGTGCACATCGTCCTCGGCTGCGGCGGCGACCGCGACACGACCAAACGCGGCCCGATGGGGGCCGCGGCGGCCCGCCTCGCCGACACCGCCGTGCTGACCTCCGACAACCCCCGCTCCGAGGACCCTCTCGCGATCCTCGCCGCGATGCTCTCCGGCGCGGCCGAAGTCCCCGTCCACGAACGCGGAGACGTGCTGGTCGACGCCGACCGGGCCTCCGCCATCGCCGCCGCCGTCGCCCGCGCCGAACCGGGCGACACCGTCCTCGTCGCGGGCAAGGGGCACGAGCAGGGCCAGGACATCCACGGAGTGGTTCGCGCCTTCGACGACCGCAAGGTCCTGCACGCAGCCATCGAGCGGTCCCTGGCGCACCCCGGCGCCGACCGTGCCCCTCACCACGAGAACAACAGTCAGGGATGACCAAGTGATCACCCTTTCCCTCGCCGAGATCGCCGAAATCGTCGGCGGGCAGACGCACGACATACCGGATCCGGCAGTCACCGTGACCGGACCCGTCGTCATCGACTCCCGGGAGGTCGCGCCCGGCAGTCTGTTCGCCGCGTTCGCCGGCGAACGGGTCGACGGCCACGACTACGCGCAGCGCGCCGTCGAGGCGGGCGCGGCAGCCGTCCTGGCGGCCCGCCCCGTCGGCGTTCCGGCGATCGTCGTGGACGACGTCGTCGGCGCGCTCGGAGCCCTCGCCCGGGCCGTCGTGGAACGCCTCGGCACCAGCGTCGTCGCCCTCACAGGCTCCGCCGGCAAGACGTCCACCAAGGACCTGATCGCGCAGCTCCTCCAGCGCCACGGCCCGACCGTCTGGACGCCCGGCTCCCTCAACAACGAGATCGGGCTGCCGCTCACCGCCCTGACCGCCACCGCCGAGACCGAGCACCTGGTCCTGGAGATGGGCGCCCGCGGCATCGGCCACATCCGCTACCTCACCGAGCTCACCCCGCCGCGCATCGGCCTGGTCCTCAACGTCGGCTCCGCGCACCTCGGCGAGTTCGGCAGCCGGGAGGCCATCGCCCAGGCCAAGGGCGAGATGGTCGAGGGCCTCCCCGAGGACGGCTGCGCCGTGCTCAACGCGGATGACCCCCTCGTCCGTGCCATGGCCTCGCGCACCAAGGCCCGCGTCCTGCTCTTCGGCGAAGCCCCCGAAGCGGACGTACGGGGCGAGAAGGTCCGGATGACCCCCGACGGGCGGCCCGCCTTCGAGCTCCACACACCCACCGGGTGCAGCGACGTGACCATGCGCCTGTACGGTGAGCACCACGTGTCGAACGCGCTCGCCGCGGCCGCCGTCGCCCATGAGTTGGGCATGTCCGTGACCGAGATCGCCGATGCGCTCTCGGAGGCGGGCACCCTCTCCCGCTGGCGCATGGAGGTCACCGAGCGCGGGGACGGTGTGACGGTCGTCAACGACGCCTACAACGCGAACCCCGAATCCATGAGAGCCGCACTGCGTGCGCTGGCTGCCATGGGCCAGGCCCGGCAGGGCGACGGGGGGCGCACCTGGGCGGTGCTCGGTCAAATGGCCGAGCTCGGGGACGCGTCGCTCGCCGAGCACGACGCGGTCGGACGGCTCGCCGTCCGGCTCAACGTCAGCAAGCTCGTCGCTGTCGGGGGGAGAGAAGCCTCCTGGCTGCAACTGGGCGCATATAACGAGGGTTCGTGGGGTGAGGAGTCGGTGCACGTGTCCGACGCACAGGCGGCCGTCGACCTGTTGCGCAGTGAACTGCGCCCGGGAGACGTCGTGCTGGTGAAGGCGTCCCGGTCGGTCGGCCTGGAGAAGGTCGCCCAGGCACTGCTGGAGAACTCGACCGAGGGCGAGGTCGCCGGCCGATGAGGCAGATCCTCTTCGCGGGGGCCATCGGGCTCTTCCTGACCCTGGTCGGTACCCCGCTGCTGATCAAGCTGCTGGCCCGCAAGGGCTACGGGCAGTTCATCCGGGACGACGGCCCGCGCACCCACGGCAGCAAGAAGGGCACGCCCACGATGGGCGGGATCGCCTTCATCCTGGCGACGATCATCGCGTACCTCCTCGCGAAGATCATCACGGGTGAGGACATCCGCTACTCCGGTGTCCTCGTGCTCTTCCTCATGGCGGGCATGGGCCTCGTCGGCTTCCTCGACGACTACATCAAGATCGTCAAGCAGCGTTCCCTCGGTCTGCGGGCCAAGGCGAAGATGGCCGGACAGCTGATCGTCGGCATCGCGTTCGCGGTGCTCTCGCTCCAGTTCCCCAACTCCGCGGGCAACACCCCGGCCTCCGACCGGCTCTCGTTCGTCGAGGACTTCGGCTGGTCGATCGGCCCGGTGCTGTTCTGCGTCTGGGCGCTGTTCATGATCCTCGCCATGTCCAACGGCGTGAACCTCACCGACGGCCTCGACGGTCTGGCCACCGGCGCCTCGGTGATGGTCTTCGGCGCCTACACCTTCATCGGCCTCTGGCAGTTCCAGGAGTCCTGCGCCAACGCGGACAACCTGACCAACCCCGGCGCCTGCTTCGAGGTACGCGACCCGCTCGACCTCGCCGTCGTCGCCGCCGCGCTGATGGGTGCCTGCTTCGGCTTCCTGTGGTGGAACACCTCGCCGGCCAAGATCTTCATGGGTGACACCGGCTCGCTCGCCCTCGGCGGCGCCCTCGCGGGCCTCGCGATCCTGTCCCGCACCGAGTTCCTGCTCGCCATCCTCGGCGGCCTCTTCGTGATGATCACCATGTCCGTGGTCATCCAGGTCGGCTCGTTCAAGATGACCGGAAAGCGGGTCTTCCGGATGGCGCCGCTCCAGCACCACTTCGAACTCAAGGGGTGGTCCGAAGTCCTTGTCGTGGTCCGCTTCTGGATCATCCAGGGCATGTGCGTGATCGTCGGACTCGGCCTCTTCTACGCGGGATGGGCAGCCAAGAAGTGAGCACCGTGGACTGGCAGGGCAAGCACGTCACCGTCGCCGGGCTCGGCGTCAGCGGAATCCCCGCGGCCCGCGCCCTGCACGAGCGCGGCGCGCTCGTCACCGTCGTCAACGACGGAGACGACGAACGCGCCCGCGCGCAGGCGGCCGAACTGGAGGCGCTCGGCATCACCGTGCGCCTCGGCGACGGCGTGACCCTGCCGCCGTCCACGGAACTCATCGTCACCGCCCCCGGCTGGCAGCCGGACAAGCCGCTCTTCCTGGCTGCCGCCGAGGCGGGCGTCCCGGTCTGGGGCGACGTCGAACTGGCCTGGCGACTGCGCGGCGACAGCGGCAGGAAGGCCGCGCCCTGGCTCGCGGTCACCGGCACGAACGGCAAGACCACCACCGTACGGATGCTGGCCTCGATCCTGGAGGCGGCGGGCCTGCGCACCGCGGCCGTCGGCAACATCGGCGTATCGCTGCTGGACGCCGTGCTCGGCGAGACGGAGTACGACGTCCTCGCCGTCGAACTCTCCAGCTACCAGCTGCACTGGGCGCCCTCCCTGCGCGCCCACTCCGCCGCCGTCCTCAACCTGGCTCCCGACCACCTCGACTGGCACGGCTCGATGGAGGCGTACGCCGCCGACAAGGGTCGTGTCTACGAGGGCAACACGGTGGCCTGCGTCTACAACGTCGCCGACCCGGCCACCGAGGACCTGGTCCGCGAGGCCGATGTCGAGGAGGGCTGCCGCGCCATCGGCTTCACCCTCGGCGCCCCCGGCCCCTCGCAGCTCGGCGTGGTCGACGGCATCCTCGTGGACCGGGCGTTCGTCGCCAACCGCCAGAAGCAGGCCCAGGAGCTGGCCGAGGTCTCCGACGTCAACCCGCCGGCCCCGCACAACATCGCCAACGCACTCGCGGCCGCCGCATTGGCCCGCGCCTTCGGCGTGGAGCCGACCGCCGTCCGCGACGGGCTGCGCGCCTTCCGGCCGGACGCCCACCGCATCGAACACGTCGCGGACATCCACGAGGTCGCCTACGTCGACGACTCCAAGGCCACCAACACCCACGCGACCGAGGCCTCCCTGGCCGCCTACGACTCCATCGTCTGGATCGCGGGCGGACTGGCCAAGGGCGCCACCTTCGACGAGCTGGTCACCGGCGCGGCGAAGCGGCTGCGCGGGGTCGTGCTGATCGGCGCCGACCGTGCCCTGATCCACGAAGCCCTGACGCGACACGCCCCGGAAGTCCCGGTGGTCGACCTCGACCGGACCGACACTGGTGCGATGTCCGAAGCGGTCGCACGGGCGGCCGAGCTCGCCCGGCCGGGCGATACGGTACTGCTGGCCCCGGCCTGTGCCTCGATGGACATGTTCACCAACTACAACAAGCGGGGCGAGGCGTTCGCGGACGCGGTCCGCGCACGCGCCGACGAGAGCGCCTGACCGACCGGGCCTCCGCGCCCGGGGTCACGGGCCCCGGGCACGAGCAGTGGAGGGGACAGCGACAATGCCGGCCGACGAGAGATTCGCCGTACGGCGGGAGAACGCACGGGCCGCGCGTCCCCGCCCGCTCGCGGCGGCGCCCGCACCCGCCGGCGTCCCCCTGCCCCCCGGACTCGCTCTGCGCGGACGGATCGTCACCGGCGCCCGGCGCCCCGAGACCTCCCGCGGCTCCGGGCGCGGTGGCTCGGGCCCCCGTACCCCGCGCACCGGACGCGGCGGCGGACCGCGCCGGACCTACGAGCGGGCACGGCGGGCCTGGGACCGCCCCCTGACCGCCTACTACGTGATCCTCGGCTCCAGCCTCCTGATCACCGTGCTGGGCCTGGTGATGGTCTACTCCGCCTCGATGATCAAGGCGCTGGACATCAGCAAGCCCGCGACCTACTTCTTCGGCAAGCAGTTCCTCGCCGCCGTCATCGGCGGCGGGCTGATGCTGATCGCCGCCCGGATGCCGGTCAAGCTCCACCGGGGGCTGGCCTACCCGATACTGATGGTCACCGTCTTCCTGATGGTCCTGGTCCAGGTGCCGGGGATAGGGATGTCGGTCAACGGCAACCAGAACTGGCTCTATCTGGGTGGCCCGTTCCAGCTCCAGCCCAGCGAGTTCGGCAAGCTGGCCCTCATCCTGTGGGGCGCGGACCTGCTGGCCCGCAAGCAGGACAAGCGGTTGCTGACGCAGTGGAAGCACATGCTCGTGCCGCTCGTCCCGGTCGCCTTCATGCTGCTCGGACTGATCATGCTCGGCGGTGACATGGGAACCGCGATCATTCTCACGGCGATCCTGTTCGGTCTGCTCTGGCTGGCCGGCGCCCCCACCCGGCTGTTCGCCGGGGTGCTCGGTTTCGCCGCCGTCCTCGCGTTCCTGCTGATCTGGACCAGCCCCAACCGGATGTCCAGGCTCTCCTGCATGGGCATCATCGGCGAACCCGACCCGGAGGACGGCTGCTGGCAGGCCGCCCACGGAATCTACGCTCTGGCCTCCGGCGGATGGTTCGGTTCCGGGCTCGGTGCGAGTGTGGAAAAATGGGGTCAACTCCCGGAACCTCACACCGACTTCATCTTCGCGATCACTGGTGAGGAACTGGGTCTGGCGGGGACGCTGTCCGTGCTCGCCCTGTTCGCGGCTCTAGGCTATGCGGGTATCCGCGTGGCCGGACGCACGGAGGACCCCTTCGTGAGGTATGCCGCGGGAGGCGTGACCACGTGGATCACGGCCCAGGCCGTGATCAACATCGGTGCGGTGCTCGGCCTGTTGCCGATCGCCGGGGTTCCGCTCCCGCTGTTCTCCTACGGGGGATCGGCCCTGCTGCCGACGATGTTCGCGGTCGGGCTGATGATCGCCTTCGCACGGGAGGACCCCGCGGCGAAGGCGGCCCTGGCCATGCGGAAGCCCGGGGTGAGATGGAAGACGATGAGACGGCGCGTCAAGAAGCGTTCGTCCGGAGAGCGGTGAATTTCGGTGCATGTCGTACTCGCCGGCGGGGGGACCGCCGGACACATCGAGCCCGCGCTTGCCCTCGCAGACGCCCTGCGCAGGCAGGACCCGACCGTGGGAATCACTGCCCTCGGCACGGAACGCGGCCTGGAGACCAGGCTCGTACCCGAGCGGGGGTACGAACTGGCGCTCATCCCCGCGGTCCCGCTGCCCCGTAAGCCCACGCCCGAACTGATCACCGTCCCGGGCCGGCTGCGCGGCACCATCAAGGCCGCCGAGCAGATCCTGGAGCGCACCAAGGCGGACTGCGTGGTCGGCTTCGGCGGCTACGTCGCCCTGCCCGGCTACCTGGCCGCCAAGCGGGCCGGCGTGCCGATCGTGGTGCACGAGGCCAACGCCCGGCCGGGCCTGGCCAACAAGATCGGCTCGCGGTACGCCCACGGGGTCGCCGTCTCCACCCCGGACAGCAAGCTGCGCGGGGCCCGCTACATCGGCATCCCGCTGCGCCGCACCATCGCCACCCTGGACCGCGCCCGGGTCCGCCCGGAGGCCCGCGCCTCCTTCGGCCTGGACCCCAACCTGCCCACGCTGCTGGTCTCCGGCGGCTCGCAGGGCGCGCGCCACCTCAACGAGGTCGTGCAGCGGGTCGCGCCGCTGCTCCAGCGCTCGGGGATCCAGATCCTCCATGTGGTCGGTCCGAAGAACGAATTGCCGCGGATCGACAACATGCCCGGGATGCCGCCCTACATCCCGGTACCGTACGTGGACCGGATGGACCTCGCGTACGCCGCGGCCGACATGATGCTCTGCCGCGCGGGCGCGATGACCGTCGCCGAACTCTCCGCCGTCGGGCTCCCCGCCGCCTACGTCCCGCTGCCCATCGGCAACGGCGAACAGCGGCTCAACGCCCAGCCGGTGGTCAACGCCGGCGGCGGCCTGCTGGTGGACGACGCGGCGCTCACCCCGGAATGGGTGCAGGGCAACGTCCTGCCGGTGCTGTCCGACCCCCACCGGCTGTACGAAATGTCCCGTGCCGCCGCCGAGTTCGGCCGGCGCGACGCCGACGACCTGCTCGTCGGCATGGTGTACGAAGCGATTGCCGCACGCCGCTAGGCGTACGGCGCGATGCGGTGCGGACCCGGGGCGGGCGCCCCGGGTCCGGCGAAGGAGCGAGCGTGGCCGGACCGACGACCGCCCAGCGCGGCGCACCCGGGCGGGCGGACACCTCCGCCCGCCCGCCGCACATCGGCCGCGAGGGGCCTCGGATCAGCCGCCGCACCCTGCTGATCCTGATCGGTGTCGCGGTCGCCCTGTTGGCCGCGTTCGCGATCTGGGTGCTCTACGGCTCCTCCTGGCTCCGCGTCGAGAAGGTCAGCACGAGCGGAGTCGAGGTGCTGACCCGCGAGGAGGTGGAAGCGGTTGCCGCCACACCGATCGGAGCCCCGCTGGTCTCGGTGGACACCGGTGCCATGGAGCGCCGGTTGCGCCAGAAGTTGCCTCGTATCGACACGGTTGATGTCGTTCGGTCCTGGCCGCACGGCATCAGCCTTAAAGTGACGGAACGAAAGCCGGTCCTTCTGGTCGAAAAGGGCGGGAAGTTTGTGGAAGTGGACGCCGAGGGCGTGCGCTTCGCCACCGTGGACAAGGCGCCGAAGGGCGTGCCATTGCTGGAGCTGAAGCCCGAACCGTCCGCGAGCCTGCGCCGCTTCGGCGATGACCGTCTGTTGCGGGAAGCGGTCCGGGTCGCCGGCGACATTCCGGCGGGTGTCGCCGAGGAGGTCGAGGTCGTCCTGGTCTCCTCGTACGACGCGATCACCTTGCGGCTCACCCGGGATCGTGAGGTGACCTGGGGCAGCGGCGAGGACGGCCCGGTGAAGGCACGCGTCCTCGCCGCACTCATGAAGGCCGCCCCCAAAGGGGGACAGTTCGACGTAAGCGCTCCCACCGCCCCGGCGGTATCGGCGAGTTGACGGGCATTTGTGCTGGCCAGCACCCTGGTTGGTCAGCGCTACGGGTGATCACATAGGGTGAAAAGAAAAACGGGAGGTTCGGCGTGTTCGTTGAACGTGCGCCACTTGTCGACTTAGTGTCCTGTTCGGAAGAGTCCAGGAAGCAGACACACTGGTAACCCTAAACTTGAACGTTAGGGTTTGGGTCGGCGTTCGGACCGTCCCCATCGACATCAGTCGTCGCCGCGGGTCCACCGCAGAGCGACGACACGTAACTCGAGGCGAGAGGCCTTCGACGTGGCAGCACCGCAGAACTACCTCGCAGTCATCAAGGTCATCGGTGTCGGCGGCGGTGGTGTCAATGCCATCAACCGAATGATCGAGGTCGGTCTCAAGGGCGTCGAGTTCATCGCGATCAACACGGACGCACAAGCCCTGTTGATGAGCGACGCCGACGTCAAGCTCGACGTCGGCCGCGAACTCACCCGGGGCCTCGGCGCCGGGGCGAACCCGGCCGTCGGTCGTAAGGCGGCAGAGGACCACCGTGAGGAGATCGAGGAGGTCCTCAAGGGGGCCGACATGGTCTTCGTCACCGCCGGAGAAGGCGGCGGCACCGGCACCGGCGGCGCACCCGTCGTCGCCAACATCGCGCGCTCGCTCGGCGCCCTGACGATCGGCGTGGTCACCCGCCCGTTCACCTTCGAGGGCCGGCGACGCGCGAACCAGGCGGAGGACGGCATCGCCGAACTCCGCGAAGAGGTCGACACCCTCATCGTCATTCCCAACGACCGCCTGCTGTCCATCTCGGACCGTCAGGTCAGCGTGCTCGACGCGTTCAAGTCGGCCGACCAGGTGCTGCTCTCGGGTGTCCAGGGCATCACCGACCTCATCACCACCCCCGGCCTGATCAACCTCGACTTCGCCGACGTCAAGTCGGTCATGTCCGAGGCCGGATCGGCGCTCATGGGCATCGGCTCGGCGCGCGGCGACGACCGCGCGGTGGCGGCCGCGGAGATGGCGATCTCCTCGCCCCTCCTGGAAGCCTCCATCGACGGCGCCCGCGGGGTCCTGCTCTCCATCTCCGGCGGCAGCGACCTCGGTCTCTTCGAGATCAACGAGGCCGCTCAGCTGGTGAGCGAGGCGGCGCACCCCGAGGCCAACATCATCTTCGGCGCCGTCATCGACGACGCCCTGGGCGACGAGGTGCGGGTCACCGTGATCGCCGCGGGCTTCGACGGCGGACAGCCGCCGACCCGCCGGGAGAACGTGCTCGGCGCGAACAGCAACAAGCGCGAGGAGCCGGCCACCCCGGCCAGGTCCTCCGCCGAGCCCGCGCGCCCGACGGGCGGACTCGGTTCGGTGCCCCCGCGCGAGGAGAGCCCGGCCCCGGCCGAGCCCGCCCCCGCGTCGGCCTCGAGCGAGAGCGCGCTTCCGCCCGTCCCTCCGCCGCACGTCCCGCCGGCCCGTCCCTACCAGGACACCCAGGCCGAAGAGCTGGACGTACCGGACTTCTTGAAGTGATAGATCAGCATTGGGCGGAACCCGTCACGGGCAGCGCTCACTTCGCCTTCACCGACCGGTGGGGCGGGGTGAGCGCCGCTCCGTACGGTGAGCTCAACCTCGGCGGCGCGGTCGGTGACGACCCCGCCGCCGTCGGCGCGAACCGGGAGTGCGCCGCCCGCGACCTCGGCATCGATCCGGCGCTCGTCGTCTGGATGAACCAGGTGCACGGCCGGGACGTCGCAGTGGTGGACGGCCCCTGGGGTGCGGACGCGGAGATTCCGGCCGTGGACGCGGTGGTGACCGCCCGGCGCGGGCTGCCGCTCGCGGTCCTCACCGCCGACTGCACCCCCGTCCTTCTCGCCGACCCGGTCGCCGGAGTCGTCGGGGCGGCGCACGCCGGGCGGCCGGGACTGGTCGCCGGAGTCGTGCCGGCGGCGGTCGAGGCCATGATCGCGCTCGGCGCACACCCCTCCCGGATCACCGCGCACACCGGACCGGCCGTCTGCGGACGGTGCTACGAGGTGCCGGAGAGGATGCGCGCCGAGGTCGCCGAGGCCGCCCCCGGCACCTGGTCCGAGACCAGCTGGGGTACCCCGGCGGTGGACGTCACCGGCGGAGTCCACGCCCAGCTCGCCGCCCTCGGCGTGACGGACCGGCACTCCTCGCCGTACTGCACCCTGGAATCGGGCGACCACTTCTCGTACCGCCGCGACCGCGTCACCGGGCGGCTCGCCGGATATGTCTGGTTGGACTGATAGGGCATGACGGACCGTAAGGCTCAACTCGCGGCGAACCTCGCACACGTGGAGGAAAGGATCGCCTCCTCCTGTGCGGCCGCAGGTCGCAAGCGGGAGGAAGTGACCCTGATCGTGGTCACCAAGACCTACCCCGCGAGCGACGTGCGGATCCTGCACGACCTCGGTGTCCGTCATGTCGCCGAGAATCGTGACCAGGACGCGGCCCCCAAAGCCGCCGCTTGTGCGGATCTTTCGCTGACGTGGCACTTCGTCGGACAATTGCAGACGAACAAGGTTCGTTCCGTGACCAGTTATGCCGATGTGGTGCAGTCGGTGGACCGCGCCAAGCTGGTCACCGCTCTTTCCGCCGCCGCGGAGCGCGGGGAGCGCGGACTCGGCTGTCTGATCCAGGTCGCCCTGGACGCGGAGAGCGGTGAACGCGGTGAGCGCGGCGGTGTCGCGCCCGACGGGGTCGAGGAGTTGGCGGCCGCGATCGGCGCGGCTCCCGGACTCCGGCTCGACGGACTGATGACCGTGGCGCCGCTGGCGGGGGAGTACGCCGGCCGGCAACGGGCCGCGTTCGACCGGCTGATGGAAATCTCATCCCGCCTGCGCGCCGGTCATCCGGCTGCGAACATGGTCTCCGCAGGTATGAGCGGGGACCTGGAGGACGCGGTGGCGGCCGGAGCGACACATGTACGCGTCGGTACGGCGGTACTCGGAGTCCGACCCCGGCTCGGGTAACGTCGCGAAGCAAGTCGGACCACAGCAGAAAATATGGTCATTCCCACTCACGGTGGGCAGACCACAGTGGATCGCGGGCACTTGGTGACGAATGCCGATCCACCACAGAGCGGAGGACTCGGAGCATGGCCGGCGCGATGCGCAAGATGGCGGTCTACCTCGGCCTCGTGGAGGACGATGGGTACGACGGTCCGGGGTTCGACCCCGATGACGAATTCGAACCTGAGCCGGAGCCCGAGCGCGACCGGCGGCGGCATCAGCCCCCGCACCAGGTGGAGCGGGAACGCGAGCGGGATCGTGAACGCGAGCGCGAAAGGGACGAACCGGTACGAGTGGTGCAACCACCCGCCCAGCGCGAACCGGTTCAGCTCCCCGCGGAAAGCGTGCGACCCGCCCGGATCGCGCCCGTGGCATCCATCACACCTGAACGCCCGAACATGGAGAAGAACGCACCGGTGATCATGCCCAAGGTCGTGTCCGAGCGGGAGCCGTACCGCATCACCACGCTGCACCCCAGGACCTACAACGAGGCCCGTACCATCGGGGAACACTTCCGTGAGGGCACTCCGGTGATCATGAATCTCACGGAGATGGACGATACGGACGCGAAGCGACTTGTCGACTTTGCCGCGGGACTCGTCTTCGGTCTCCATGGCAGCATTGAACGCGTGACGCAGAAGGTGTTCCTGTTGTCGCCTGCTAACGTCGATGTCACGGCGGAGGACAAGGCCCGCATCGCAGAGGGCGGATTCTTCAACCAGAGCTGAGAACACGACACCGGGAACGACCCGGCCGTAAGGCCGGTGCCGGCCGCGAGGCCGGAGCTGACGAGAGCCAGGGGAGAGGGAAGCGCGAGACATGGGCGTCGCACTGGATGTGGTCTATATCGCGCTGATGTGTTTCCTCATCGTGCTGATCCTCCGGCTGGTCATGGACTATGTCTTCCAGTTCGCACGTTCATGGCAACCCGGCAAGGCGATGGTGGTCGTACTTGAGGCCACCTACACTGTCACCGATCCACCGCTCAAGCTTCTGCGGCGGTTCATTCCGCCGCTGCGTCTCGGGGGCGTGGCACTCGACCTGTCCTTCTTCGTTCTGATGATCATCGTCTACATCCTGATCAGCGTTGTGGTCAGGTTGTGAGCGATACGGTCTTGCCGACTGCCGACGACTACGTAGAGGTGAAGAAGAGATGCCGTTGACCCCCGAGGACGTGCGGAACAAGCAGTTCACGACCGTCCGCCTCCGAGAAGGCTATGACGAGGACGAGGTCGATGCCTTTCTCGACGAGGTCGAATCGGAGCTGACCCGTCTGCTCCGTGAGAACGAGGACCTGCGCGCCAAACTGGCCGCTGCGACGCGCGCCGCCGCGCAGAACCAGCAGCAGCAACAGCAGCAGGGTATGCGCAAGCCCCCGGAGCAGCAGGATCGCCCGGGTGCGCCCGTTCCCGCCGCCATATCTGGACCGCCGCAGCAGCAGCAGCCCCCGCAGATGGGTCCGCCCCAACTGCCCGGTGGCGCGCCGCAGCTGCCCGCAGGTCCCAGCGGCCATGGCCCCCAGGGTGGCCACGGCCCCGGTCCACAGGGCCCGCACGGCCCCGGCCCGATGCAGGGCGGTCCCATGGGTGGCCCGATGGGCGGCCCCATGGGTCAGCACCCCCAGCAGCAGCAGATGCAGCAGATGCAGCCGCCGCAGATGCAGCAGCAGGGGCAGGGTCCCGGTGGCGACAGCGCCGCCCGTGTCCTCTCGCTCGCGCAGCAGACCGCCGACCAGGCGATCGCGGAGGCCCGTTCCGAGGCCAACAAGATCGTCGGCGAGGCGCGCAGCCGTGCCGAGGGCCTGGAGCGCGACGCGCGCGCCAAGGCCGATGCCCTGGAGCGGGACGCGCAGGAGAAGCACCGCGTGGCGATGGGCTCGCTGGAGTCGGCCCGCGCGACGCTGGAGCGCAAGGTCGAGGACCTGCGTGGCTTCGAGCGCGAGTACCGCACGCGGCTGAAGTCCTACCTGGAGAGCCAGCTGCGTCAGCTGGAGACCCAGGCGGACGACTCGCTCGCCCCGCCGCGGACGCCGGCCGCCGCTTCGCTGCCGCCGTCCCCCTCGCTGGCCCCGGCCGGTGCGGGTGCGATGGGTCACTCCATGGGCGGCTCCAACCACGGTGGCCACGGCGGCCAGCAGATGGGTGGCGGCCAGTCGATGGGCGGTGCTCCGTCCTACGGCGGTCAGCAGCAGATGTCGCCCGCGATGACCCAGCCGATGGCACCGGTGCGGCCGCAGGCGCCGCAGCCGATGCAGCAGGCGCCGTCGCCGATGCGTGGGTTCCTGATCGACGAGGACGACAACTGAGCGGTTCGCGCTCGCTGAGCGCGTAGCCGTCGGCAGGCTGAGGGCCGGGCCCCGGGATTTCCCGGGGCCCGGCCCTTTGGCGTGGGCGGGTGCCGTTGCGGGGTGTGAGTGGGGCGCCTGCGGCGGGCCTGTTCCCCTACCTGCCCCTTCCCGGAACCGGGGCGCTGCCCCGGGCCCCGCTCCTCAAGCGCCGGAGGGGCTGAAGATCAGGGCTCCGCCCCGGACCCCGCTCCTCAAGAAAGGCGCTGGAATGGAGGGGCCGAATATCCAGCCCGTCCGGCGATTGAGGACGTCTTTTCCGCCTCGCCGGCGTTTGGGGCGCGCGGGTCCGTGGGCGGAGCCCCTGAGGGGGTACGGGGAAGGGCCCGCCGGAACGGAATCCGGCGGGCCCTTCTGGTCGTGCGGGCTACCGCTACTGCTTGCGCAGGCGGAAGCTCAGGGCCAGGCCCTCGTCCTCGAACGTCTCGCCGTACGTCGCGTCCGCCTCGCCCTCCGCGTAGTCCAGGGCGAGCACCTCCTCGGAGATGAGGGGGGCGTGCTCCGTGAGGGCCTCCACCGTCGCGGGGGACGTCGAGGTCCAACGGACGGCGATGCGGTCCGCCACGTCCAGGCCGCTGTTCTTGCGGGCCTCCTGGATCAGGCGGATCGCGTCACGGGCCAGGCCCGCGCGGCGCAGCTCCGGGGTGATCTCCAGGTCCAGGGCGACCGTCGCGCCCGAGTCCGAGGCGACCGACCAGCCCTCGCGCGGGGTCTCCGTGATGATGACCTCGTCGGGGGCGAGGGCGATCTGCTCGCCCTCCACCTCCACCGACGCCGTGCCCTCGCGCAGGGCGAGGGAGAGCGCCGCCGCGTCCGCGTTCGCCACCGCCTTGGCCACCGCCTGCACGCCCTTGCCGAACCGCTTGCCCAGCGCCCGGAAGTTCGCCTTCGCCGTCGTGTCGACCAGGGAGCCGCCCACCTCGGAGAGCGAGGCCAGGGACGAGACGTTCAGCTCTTCCGTGATCTGGGCGCGCAGGTCGGGGGAGAGGGACTCGAAGCCGCTCGCCGCCACCAGCGCGCGCGACAGCGGCTGGCGCGTCTTCACACCCGACTCGGCGCGCGTCGCCCGGCCCAGCTCCACCAGGCGGCGCACCAGCGCCATCTGGGTCGAGAGGGTCGGGTCGATTGCCGTCAGGTCCGGCTTCGGCCAGGTGGAGAGGTGGACCGACTCCGGGGCGTCCGGCGTGACCGGGACGATCAGGTCCTGCCAGACCCGCTCCGTGATGAACGGGACCAGCGGGGCCATCAGCCGCGTCACCGTCTCGACCACCTCGTGCAGCGTTCGCAGCGCCGCCTTGTCGCCCTGCCAGAAGCGGCGGCGCGAGCGGCGTACGTACCAGTTGGAGAGGTCGTCCACGAACGCAGAGAGCAGCTTGCCGGCGCGCTGGGTGTCGTAGCCCTCCATGGCCACCGTCATCTGGTCGACCAGCGCGTTGAGTTCGCTCAGCAGCCAGCGGTCCAGGACCGTGCGGTCGGCCGGTGCCGGGTCGGCCTCGGAGGGTGCCCAGGACGAGGTGCGCGCGTACAGGGCCTGGAAGGCGACCGTGTTCCAGTAGGTGAGGAGCGTCTTGCGGACGACCTCCTGGATCGTTCCGTGGCCCACGCGCCGCGCCGCCCACGGGGAGCCGCCCGCGGCCATGAACCACCGCACCGCGTCCGCCCCGTGCTGGTCCATCAGCGGGATCGGCTGGAGGATGTTGCCCAGGTGCTTGGACATCTTGCGGCCGTCCTCGGCGAGGATGTGGCCCAGGCAGACCACGTTCTCGTAGGAAGACTTGTCGAAGACGAGGGTGCCGACCGCCATCATCGTGTAGAACCAGCCGCGGGTCTGGTCGATGGCCTCCGAGATGAACTGCGCCGGGTAGCGGCTCTCGAAGATCTCCTTGTTCTTGTAGGGGTAGCCCCACTGCGCGAACGGCATCGAACCCGAGTCGTACCAGGCGTCGATGACCTCCGGGACGCGGTACGCCTCCAGCTGGCAGCTCTCGTGCGTGCAGGTGAAGGTGATCTCGTCGATGAACGGGCGGTGGGGGTCGAGCGATGACTGGTCGGCGCCGGTCAGTTCGGTCAGCTCCGCCCGCGAGCCCACGCATGTCAGGTGGTCGTCCTCGCAGCGCCAGATCGGCAGCGGCGTACCCCAGTAGCGGTTACGGGAGAGCGCCCAGTCGACGTTGTTGTTCAGCCAGTCGCCGAAGCGGCCGTTCTTGACCGACTCCGGGAACCAGTTGGTCTTCTCGTTCTCCTGGAGGAGCCTGTCCTTGATCGCGGTCGTACGGATGTACCAGGACGGCTGCGCGTAGTAGAGCAGCGCCGTGTGGCAGCGCCAGCAGTGCGGGTAGCTGTGCTCGTACGGGACATGGCGGAAGAGCTTGCCGTGCGCCTCGAGATCCGCGGTGAGCGTCTCGTCGGCCTTCTTGAAGAAGACGCCGCCGATCAGGGGCAGATTCTCTTCGAACGTCCCGTCCGGGCGGACCGGGTTGACCACCGGCAGGCCGTAGGAGCGGCAGACCACGAGGTCGTCGGCGCCGAAGGCGGGGGACTGGTGGACCAGACCCGTACCGTCCTCGGTCGTGACGTACTCGGCGTTGACCACGTAGTGCGCTTCCGCCGGGAAGTCGACCAGGGTGAAGGGGCGCTCGTAGGTCCAGCGCTCCATCTCGGCGCCCGTGAACGACTGGCCGGTGGCCTCCCAGCCCTCGCCCAGCGCCTTCTCCAGCAGCGGCTCGGCGACGACGAGCTTCTCCTCGCCGTTCGTCGCGACGACGTAGCGGACCTCGGGGTGGGCGGCGACCGCGGTGTTGGAGACCAGCGTCCAGGGGGTGGTCGTCCAGACCAGGAGGGCCGCCTCGCCGGCCAGCGGGCCGGAGGTGAGCGGGAAGCGCACGAAGACCGAGGGGTCGACGACCGTCTCGTAGCCCTGGGCCAGCTCGTGGTCGGACAGGCCCGTGCCGCAGCGCGGGCACCAGGGGGCGACCCGGTGGTCCTGGACCAGCAGGTCCTTGCCGAAGATCTCCTTCAGCGACCACCACACGGAGTCCACGTACTCCGGGTCCATCGTGCGGTACGCGTCGTCCAGGTCGACCCAGTAGCCCATGCGGGTCGTCAGCTCGGCGAACGCGTCGGTGTGCCGGGTCACCGACTCACGGCACTTGGCGTTGAACTCGGCGATGCCGAACGCCTCGATGTCCTTCTTGCCGTTGAAGCCCAGCTCCTTCTCCACCGCGAGCTCGACCGGCAGGCCGTGGCAGTCCCAGCCGGCCTTGCGGCCGACGTGGTAGCCCTGCATGGTGCGGAAGCGGGGGAAGACGTCCTTGAAGACGCGGGCCTCGATGTGGTGGGCGCCCGGCATGCCGTTGGCGGTGGGCGGGCCCTCGTAGAAGACCCACTCGGGGCGGCCCTCGGACTGGTCGAGGCTCTTGGCGAAGACCTTGCTGTCGCGCCAGAAGTCGAGCACGGCGTGCTCCAGCGCGGGCAGGTCGACCTGGGCGGGTACCTGGCGGTACTGCGGCGATGTCATGTGCGGCTTCCTCCGGCGGACGTATTCCACTTCCGTCGGAGGGACGAGAGCGCCTCGGCTCCCGCGGTACCACCCTCCTTGGCCTCGGGCGCGTGCCCGTGGCCCCCTCATTGGGGTCGCGATGCCGGTTCTAGTGGCCTCGGGCACGGGGGCGGCACCCCACATGTCCAAGGCTTTCTTCCGGCGGCTCCGGGGTGATCTTCACGACGCGCTCGCCCCCGGGCTCACACCGTCCCCGGGTCGCTGCTGGCTGCGTACGACGCTACTCGTCCCATCCACGCCTCTCGCTGGGGCCAGTGTACGGGCCCGTACGGGCGACGGCCGACCGGTTTATCGGGGGCGCGTGGGCGTGACCCGAGTGGCGGGACGGGGCAGAAGGACTTCCCGGCGGGGCCCGGGGGCCGGATTACCGGGCGGGGAGCTGGGAACAACGGAGGCAGGCGCGCCACGACCGGATACGGGGGAGGGGCGGGAGGGCGGCGTGCCCCGTTGCCGCGGGGCTGGAGTCGATTTATCGTCCCAGCACGACTCGCGAGCAAGATCACAATATGTGAAGGGGCCGCGGCCATGGTGGCGAAGAAGACGGCGGAAGAGACCGCGGCCGAGCAAGACGGCGCCCACGAGCCACCGGCCGAGGCCGAGAAGGCGACGGCCGGGAAGTCGGCGAAGAAGACAGCGAAAGAGGCCGCGAAGAAGACCGCGGCCAAGAAGACCACGGCTAAGAAGACGGCGGCCAAGAAGACGGCGGCCAAGAAGACGGCGGCCGGCGAAAAGCCCGCCACCAAGAAGAGCACCGCCGAGAAGACTGCGAAAAAGGCCGCAGCGGCGGCCACGGAGGCGGCCCGGGCCGCCGATCAGACGGGAGCCCACACGGTGGTAGCCAAGAAGAGCGCGAGTCGTCCCGCAGCAGGCGCACAGGCCACGGCCCCCGTGCCGCCCGCCCGCGCCGCCGCCCCCGACGAGCTGGCCGTCCGGCCCGGGGAGGACCCCTGGACGCCCGAGGAGGTCACCGAGGCGCGCACCCTGCTCACGAGTGAGATCCTGCGGCTCCGCAGCGAGCTGGAGGCCTCCGGCGCGGCCCTGGCCGGGCTGATGCGGGACTCCGGCGACGGCGCGGGCGACGACGAGGCCGACACGGGCACCAAGAACATCACCCGCGAGCACGAGCTGTCGCTCGCCGCCAACGCCCAGGAGATGCTGGAGCAGACAGAGCGGGCACTCGCCCGGCTGGAGGCGGGGACGTACGGGCTGTGCGAGATCTGCGGCAAGCCGATCGGCAAGGCGCGGATGCAGGCCTTCCCCCGGGCCACCCTCTGCGTCGAGGACAAGCAGAAGCAGGAGCGGCGCGGCTGATCCGCACAGGTGTGTCGTACCCTCATCCGAAGGCAGGCACCTAGGGTTGAGGGACTTACGTGGCAGAGGCGGAGCGCATCATCGGTACGCCGGAAAATCCCGAGGCCGAGGGCACGGACGAAGGCGGCAGCACGGCCGCCGACGCCGCCGTGAACGCGGGCCGGGGCAAGCGGAAGGTCCTCGTTCTCCTGAGCGTGGCCGTCGTGGCCTATCTGCTGGACCTGGTCACGAAGATGATCGTGGTCGCGAAGCTGGAGCACCAGCCGCCGATCGACGTCATCGGCGACTGGCTGCAGTTCCGGGCGATCCGGAACGCGGGCGCCGCGTTCGGGTTCGGCGAGGCGTTCACGGTGATCTTCACCATCATCGCCGCCGGTGTGATCGTGGTCATCGTCCGGCTGGCCCGCAAGCTCTACAGCCTGCCGTGGGCCATCGCCCTGGGCCTGCTCCTCGGCGGTGCGCTCGGCAACCTCACCGACCGCCTCTTCCGGGCGCCCGGCGTGTTCGAGGGCGCGGTGGTGGACTTCATCGCCCCCAAGCACTTCGCCGTCTTCAACCTCGCCGACTCCGCCATCGTGTGCGGCGGCATCCTGATCGTGATCCTCTCCTTCCGGGGCCTGGACCCCGACGGGACCGTGCACAAGGACTGACCGGGGCCGGGCTGCGCGGGGAGCCTTCGGCGCAAGGCATACTCGACAGGTGAGTACGCACCCCGAGATCCGCACCCTGCCCGTACCGGACGGCCTGGAGGGCGAGCGCGTCGACGCCGCCATCTCCCGGATGTTCGGTTTCTCCCGCACCAAGGCCGCCGAGCTGGCCGCCGCCGGGAAGGTCCAGGTGGACGGTTCGGTGGCCGGGAAGTCCGAGCGCGTCCACGGTGGCGCCTGGCTGGAGGTCGAGATGCCGGGGGCGCCCGCTCCCGTCCAGATCGTCGCCGAGCCCGTCGAGGGCATGGAGATCGTCCACGACGACGAGGACATCGTCGTCATCATGAAGCCGGTCGGCGTCGCGGCCCACCCCAGCCCCGGCTGGACCGGCACCACCGTCATCGGCGGCCTCGCCGCGGCCGGCTACCGGATCTCGACGTCCGGCGCCGCCGAGCGCCAGGGCATCGTGCACCGCCTCGACGTCGGCACCTCCGGCCTGATGGTCGTCGCCAAGTCCGAGCGCGCCTACACCCTGCTCAAGGCCCAGTTCCGCGACC
This sequence comes from Streptomyces sp. man185, assembly GCA_002551355.1. Lineage (GTDB taxonomy): Bacteria > Actinomycetota > Actinomycetes > Streptomycetales > Streptomycetaceae > Streptomyces. The sequence continues at coordinate 47,198 of NTHE01000056.1, forward strand.
GGGTCGTCGACAAGAAGTACCACGCCCTCGTCCAGGGCCACCCGGACCCGATGAGCGGCACCATCGACGCCCCCATCGGACGCCACCCCAACCACGACTACAAGTGGGCGGTCACCGCCGAGGGCAAGCCGTCGGTGACCCATTACGACCTGATCGAGGCCTACCGCGCCGCCAGCCTTCTCGACATCAAGCTGGAGACCGGCCGCACCCACCAGATCCGGGTCCACATGTCCGCCCACCGCCACCCCTGCGTCGGCGACCTCACCTACGGCGCGGACCCGACGCTGGCCAAGCGCCTCGGGCTGACCCGTCAGTGGCTGCACGCCGTGCGCCTGGGCTTCGAGCACCCCGCCGACGGGAGCTGGGTGGAGTTCTCCTCCACCTACCCGGCCGACCTCCAGCACGCGCTCGACACCATCTCCGCGGAGAGCCAGTGACCGCCGTGCCCGCCGCGTACAGCACCCGCAGGGCCGTCGAGGAGAGCGACCTCGCCGCCTGCTTCCAGGTCCGCAAGGACGTCTTCGTCGGGGAGCAGAACGTGCCCGAGGAGCTGGAGTACGACACCTACGACGCGACCGCGGTGCACGTCCTGGCCGTCGCGGCGGACGGCACCGCGCTCGGCACGGGACGGCTGCTGCACGGCGCGGACGCGGCCGGGAAGACCGGCGGCGACCTCACCGTCGGCTCGCTGGGCCGGCTCGCCGTGAGCCGGGAGGCCCGCGGCGTCGGCGTCGGCGCGGCCCTCGTCGTGGGCCATCGAGGACGAGGCGCGGAAGCTGGGCCTGGCCGCCGTCGACCTGCACGCGCAGACGCACGCCCTCGGCTTCTACGAGCGGCTCGGATACGTTGCGTACGGCCCCGAGTTCCCCGACGCGGGCATGCCGCACCGGGCCATGCGACGGGAGATCCGCCCGGCCTGAGCGCCGGATACGGGTGCATCGGCCGAACCCCGGGGGGTATCGGCCGAAACGTACACCGCGCGTGGCAGGGTGGAGCCCTGTTCGGCCGCTCGGACCTGCCGGACCCGCACGCTCCGGAAGGCCCCTCGTGGAACAGATGTCCCTGCTGCTCCTCCTGCTGCTCGGAGCCGTGGTCACGGTGCCGCTCGGCGACCGGCTGGGGCTGCCCGCGCCGGTGCTGATGACCCTCGCGGGCATCGCGATGGCGTTCATGCCGTTCGTGCCGAACGTGGACATCCCACCGGAGATCATCCTTCCCGCACTGCTTCCGCCGCTGCTCTACGCCACCGTGCAGCGCACCTCCTGGCGGCAGTTCGCCGCCAACAAACGCCCCATTCTCCTGCTCGCCGTGGCCCTCGTCTTCGTCACCACGGCCGCCGTCGCCGCGGTCGCCAACTCGATCGTGCCGGGGCTGCCGATCGCCGCGGCCGTCGCGCTCGGCGCGCTCGTCGCCCCGCCCGACCCGGTCGCGGCGACGGCCGTCGCGGGTTCCGTGGGGCTGCCGCGGCGGCTGGTGTCGATCCTGGAGGGCGAGGGCCTCTTCAACGACGTGACGGCCATCACGCTCTACCACGTGGCCATCGCCGCCGCCGTCAGCGGCACTTTCTCGCTCCCCGAGGCCTTCGGGCTGCTGGTCCTCTCCGCCGTCGTCGCGGTGGTCGTCGGCCTCGCGCTCGGCTGGCTCACCATCAAGCTGATGGGCCTGCTCGGCGACGCGACCCTCCAGGTCGGCCTGACCCTGCTGGTGCCCTTCGTCGCATACGTCCTCGCGGAGGAGCTGATGGGCTCCGGGGTGCTGGCCGTCCTGACCATCGCGCTGTTCCTCGCCGAGCACACCGCCGACGCCGACGACGTACTGGGCAGGCTCACCGGGCGTACCTTCTGGGACATCGTCGACACCCTGGTCACCGGCGTCGCCTTCGGGCTGATCGGCCTGGAGCTGCACACCGTGTTCGGCACCGCCGACGGGCACGCCCTGGAGATGGTCGGCTGGGGGCTCGCGATCGTCGCGGTCGTCGTCGGCGTACGGCTGCTGTGGCTGCTGCCCGCGACCTGGCTGGCCAAGCGGCTGCACACCCGTCGGGACGTCAGCGAGGAGCTCCCCACCAGCTGGCGGGAGACCGTCGTGATGTGGTGGGCCGGGATGCGCGGGGTGGCCTCCGTCGCCCTGGCGCTGGCGATCCCGCTGGAGACCGACGACGGGCAGCCCTTCCCCGGTCGCGACGAGATCATCTTCATCGCGTTCGCCGTGATCATGGCCACCCTGGTCTTCCAGGGGCTCACCCTGCCCTGGCTGGTCCGCAAGCTGAACGTCCGGGCCGACACCGCCGCCGAGGAGGCCCTGGAGCGGGACCTCGCGATCCGGGCCGCCAAGGCCGCCAAGTACCGCCTCAAGGAGATCCAGGAGGTCGAGGACTTCCCCGAGGAGGTCGTGGAACGGCTCCAGCGCGCCGCGTACGACATCGGGGCCCGCATCAGCCCCGACATGGTCGACGAGGAGCGACGCGAGGCCTACGCCCAGCGCGCGAAACGCTTCAAGGCGATCAGCCGGGTCCAGCGCGAGATGATGTCGGCCGCACGCCACGAGGTGCTCTCCGCGCGCAGCGAACCCGGCTCCGACCCGGAGGTCGTGGACCGGGTGCTGCGGTATCTGGACTTCCGCTCGCTGCGCTGAACCCCGGGGCCTTCAGCCGCGGCCCGTGCGCGGGGCCTTGGAGTCGTCGCGGTCGGCGGGGTGCGCTGTTCCGTTGCGGCCCGCCCGGCCCAGCTTCGCGCCCGTCAGCTCCGCCCACTGCTCGCCCGGCGGCAGGACGGCGGGCGCCGTGGCGATCCGCGGCAGCGCGTACGGATGGTGATCGCGCAGCCAGCCGATCAGTTGCTCGCGCACCGCGCAGCGCACCGTCCAGATGTCGTCCGCGTCCTTCGCCGTGACCACCGCCCGCACCTGGATCGTGGACGGCGTGGTGTCCGTGACGGCGAGCGACCAGTCCCGGCCGTCCCACGCGGCGATGTCCCCGAGGAGGTCCCGCAGCTTCTCCCGCATCGCGGCGACCGGGGCGGAGTGGTCGAGGTGGAAGAAGACCGTGCCGGTCATCTGCACCCCGCCGCGCGACCAGTTCTCGAACGGCTGGCTGGTGAAGTACGAGACCGGCATCGTGATCCGCCGCTCGTCCCAGGTCCGTACCGCCAGGAACGTCAGGGTGATCTCGTCGATCGTGCCCCACTCACCGTCCACGACCACGGTGTCCCCGATCCGCACCATGTCGCCGAACGCGATCTGGAGCCCGGCGAAGAGGTTGCCCAGCGTCGACTGGGCGGCGACACCCGCGACGATGCCGAGCACACCTGCCGAGGCGAGCATCGACGTGCCGACGGCCCGCATCGGCGGGAACGTCAGCAGCATCGCCGCGATCGCGACCACCGTCACGACCGCCATGACGACCCGCTGGATCAGCGTCACCTGCGTACGGACCCGGCGGACCCGGGCCGGGTCGCGGGTGGCCGTCGCGTAGCGGGCGTAACTGGCCTCCACGACCGTCGCCGCGATCCGCACCACCAGCCAGGCCGACGCGCCGATCAGCACCAGGGTCAGGACCTGACCGATCCCGGCCCGGTGCTCCCACACCCAGTCGATCTTCGTCTGGCGGTAGCTCCCACGCAGCAGCGCCGTGATGATCACCACCTGCAACGGAAGCCGGCAGCGCCGCAGCAGACCCCACAGCGGGGTCTCGTGGTGACGGCTGTCGGCCCGCCGCAGCAACAGGTCGACCAGCCAGCCGACCAGCAGGGTGGTCACCACGGAACCGCCGATGACGATCAGCGGGCGCAGCACGCTCTCCATTCCCTCGTCCTCCCAGCTGTTGGGCGGCCCGCAGAGGGTGCGCGATGGCACCATGGGCCTCATGAACATCATGCTTTTCCACTCGACGTACGGGCTCACGCCCGCCGTGCACGCCGCGGCCGCGCGCCTCAGGGGCGCCGGCCATGAGGTGCGCGTGCCCGATCTGTTCGAGGGGCACACCTTTGACACGGTGGAAGAGGGCATGGCCTACAAGGACGAGGTCGGCAAGGACGAGCTGCTGAAGCGCGCCGTGCTGGCCGCCGCGCCCTACTCCGACCAGGGGCTCGTCTACGCCGGCTTCTCCCTCGGCGCGGCCACGGCGCAGACACTGGCGCTCGGCGACGCGAAGGCCCGGGGGCTGCTCCTGTTCCACGGCACCTCGGACATCGCCGAGAGCGCCACGGTGGACGAGCTCCCCGTCCAGCTGCACGTCGCGGACCCGGACCCCTTCGAGTCCCACGACTGGCTGAACAGCTGGTACCTCCAGATGCAGCGGACGGGCGCCGACGTGGAGGTCTACCGCTACCCCGGGGCCGGGCACCTGTTCACCGACCCCGATCTGCACGACTACGACCAGGCGGCCGCCGAGCAGGCCTGGAAGGTCGCGCTCGGCTTCCTCGCCACCCTGTAGAGCTTCCCGGGCCCGCTGAGCTTCCCGGCCACCCCGGAGAAACGCGTGGAACCCGGCGTTCCCCGGGCGGTCCGACCGCCCGGGGAACGCCGGGTTCCAGGGAGCTGTGGGGCGTTACGCCTTGAGCGCCTTGTCGATGGCCTTCGTGAACTCGTCGGCCGTCATGGGGGCGTTCTCGCTGCCCTCGGCCGTGATCTTCTTGTCGTCCATCTTCACCGTCGGGGTGCCCTGCACACCGCTCTTGTCGAACGTCTTGGACATCTTCATCGCCCAGGCGTCGTACGTGCCGTCCTCCACGGCCTTCTGGAACGCCGTGTTCCCCTTCAGCGCGTCGACCGAGTCCGCGACCTCGATGAGATAGCTGTCCTTGGCGAACTTGTCGTCGCTCTCCTCGGGGTGGAACTTCGCCGAGTACAGCGCTGCCTTGTACTCCAGGAACGCCTCGGGGCTCACGTCCAGCGCAGCACCGAGCGCGCTCAGGGCGTTCTTGGAGCCCTCGCCGTTGTCGGTGTTGTCGATGAAGGTCGCGCCGATGTACTTGACCTTGTACTTGCCGGCCTCGACGTCCTTCGAGACGGTCTCGCCGACGCCCTGCTCGAACGTGGCGCAGACCGGGCAGCGCGAGTCCTCGTACAGCTCCAGGGTCTTCTTCGCGCTCGACTTGCCGACCACCACGGTGGTGCCGTCGGCGCCCGAGGTGTTCTTCGGCGCGGTGACGTTCTTCGCGTCGGCCGCCGCCTCCCAGGCGTCCGGCTTGTTCAGCTGCATCACGCCGAAGCTGATGCCGCCGACCACGGCGAGGGCCGCGACGACCGAGCCCGCGACGACAAGCTGCTTGCGGGTCTTGTCCTTCTTCGCCTGGCGCTCGCGCTCGGCGCGCAGCCGGTCGCGGGCCGCTGCCTTGTTCGCCTGGGTGTTGCGCTTGCTCATGATCGTTCTCCGTGGATACGTGTGTGAGGAGTGGGGGGTCCTGCCGTCGTCGCGTCGCCGGGCCCTCAGGCAGCGGCGTACGGCGCGAGCGGCGGGCCCCTGCGTCCCACACAGTGCACGAGGAAACGGGCGGTCAGCGGCGGGTGCGGGCGCCCGGCGGGCCGGGAGCGGCGGGCCCCGGCCCGGACACCGGCGCGCACCACGGCGA
>NTHE01000057.1 GCA_002551355.1 Streptomyces sp. man185
CAGTTCGGGGGGCGGGGGGCCGGGGGGCCGCGGGCGGGTATCACCGCTCGGTCTTCCCGGACTCCGCGGAGCGCCCGCCGAGGAGTCCTGTCGCGTACCGCAGGGGCCCGAGCCAGTGCAGGACGGGCTGGGCCAGGAACGCGGGCACCAGCCGCAGTCCGCCGGGGGACGGGAGCTCGGCCCGCTCCCGGGCGCCTTGATGGGCCGCCAGCCAGAACTCCGCCCGGCGCACACACCACAGGGTGTGCACCACGGTGTAGCCGAGGGCGGCCGCGGCCCAGACGATCAGCTGCGCGTGCGCCTGGGCCCGAGCGAGGACGGTGACCGCGACGAGGACCACCACCGGGCCGACGAACCACCAGAGGGTGTCGAGGAGTTCCTTCACGAACACCGCTGAGTTCCGTGGTTGGTGGGTCCGCAGGACGGGGTCGGTCAACAGCCGTCGCAGCCCCGCCAGACTCCCCTTCGCCACGATCGCGTAGGCGCTGCCGAGGGAACGGACGCTCGGGTACCGGTCGACGAGATTGAAGACCGGGAGCACCACCATGCCGGCCCTCGCGGAGGAGAGCTTGTAGCCGATGAGGAGGTCGTCCACGGGCTCCTCGTACATCCCGATCGCCACGAGCGTGTCATGACGCACGAAGAGGCCGGCACCCACGCCGTACACCACCGGTTCGGCGACGGCCGCGAGGCCGGAGGGAAGCCCGGACCCGGCGATCCGGGCGCACGCCCGGATGCGGTGGGCCTCGACACCGGCGCGGCGGCGCAGATCGGCGAGGGCATGGGCGCGCAGCAGTACGTCCTGGCGCCCCCGTCGGGCGGCGTGCGGGCGGCGGAGCTGGAGCGGCAGCTGCTGGATCAGTTCCGGCGGGTGTCCCGAAGGCACCCGGGCAGCCTGCGCCACATGCCAGAGGGTGGTGCTGTCCGGCTGGGAGTCGGCGTCGTACAGACCGACGTAGGTCATGGCGGGCACGGCGTCCGGGGGCAGCAGGGCCGGGAGCTGTTCGACGGCGTGCACCAGCTGGCTGCTCTTGGCTCCCTCGGCGGTGTGGTGCAGGTGGTGCAGGCTCGCTCCGGGGTGCTCCGCTGCCAGCAGGGGCAGTAGGTTCCGGGCGATCTCGCGTGTGGTGGGGACTGCGCCGACCTCCGAGCGGAGGGCGGCGGCGGGGTCCGCCGCCGCGCGCACGCGCGCGGCGACCCCCGCGGCCCTCGAGGAGGGGACGAGTCCGCTCAGCCGCGCCGCCGCTCGGGCACCGTCCTCGGCCAGGGCCGTGGCCAGGGCGGGCAGACGGCGGAGGGCGGCGTCCCGTTCGCGTTCCTCGCGTTCGGTGGTGACCACCACGATGTGCAGCAGATGCCGTGGGTAGTCGAGGCCGAGCGCGCCACGCACGACCTCCTCCAGCAGGTCCTGCTCACGCAGGGCGGGCACCAGGAGCACGACATGGGGCGCCGGGCCGTCCTCCGGCGGGCGTACGGCCCGGCGTCGGCGGTCGAGGGCCCGCGCCGTCCCCGCGGCGCGGGCGGTGAGCAGAGCCCCCCATAGGAGAACCGCCCACAGGACGGTCAGAGCGATCGTCGTCACGTGGGCCCCACCACGGGGTCACCGACCGCCAGGAGCCGCAGGCCGTCGCGGGTGGCGCCGGCCTCACGCAGCCTCGCCACCAGTGGGCCGAGGCGCTCGGCCCAGGCCACGACGTCGGCGGGCACCAGGCGTTCCGGCTCACCGACCGGAATGCCGCGCAGCAGAGCGCCCAGCCGCGCACCCAGGGCCAGTGGGATCTCGGTGGTGAGCGTCCGCGCCCCGCCCACCTCCACGAGGTCCACCCGCAGGACGCCGTCGGCCAGTGACGGGTCCACGCGGACCAGGCCGAGCTCCGCCGAGCGGGCCAGGAGCGGTCCGGTGTTCTCCAGCAGGAGCTTCGCCGGGACGGCGGAGCGGTGGTGCACGCCGACGCTCAGCTCGACGACCGTGTCGAAGAACCTGTTGGGGAACCTGCGGTACTGACCGCGCAGCAGGTGGCGGCGGCGGGGCAGGGCGGGATCGGCGTGGCGTGCGATCCGTACGATCCGGGGCGGTTCGGCGTCGTCGCTCAGGGTGATGCGCAGTTCGAGCGAGGTGTCCAGGGAGAAGGAGTAGTCGTCCCCCTGCCGCCGCACACTGCGCGCGTCCTTGCCGATCTTGACGACCGTGCCGGTGGCGAACACCTGGATCTCGTCGTTGTGCCAGCGGTCACCGTACTTGTACTCGGCGGACCGGAACGAGCCGTCGGCGTGGAAGTTCGCCAGGACCACGGGGACGTCGGGCGTACGGGCCGGGCCGAAGTGGGCGAAGTGGGCGGCCCCGACCAGGGAGAGCTTCTGCTGGTGGCGGTCGAGCACTTCCAGGGACCACTGTTCGGGACTGACCACTCCGAACAGCTCGTTGGCGAAGGGGCGGTCGAGGTCGGGAGCGTAGATGTGCAGGTCGTTCCCGGCGCCGTCATCGCCCCAGGGCCGGCTCTGCACCTGCTCGCCGAGTTCGGCCCTGGACTGGAAGGTGTGGAAGGAGTACGCGTGCGGGTAGTCGTCGGGGTCGCGGCGCTGCGGGGGGTGCACGACGAGGTGGCGCAGGCAGGCGCTGGAGGAGCGCAGGGAGCGCAGCTCCGCCGGGGCCGCGCCGGGTTCACCGACCGGCCGGGGCGGCTCTTCGTCCGTCGCGCGCCGCGGCTGGACGGCGGGGGTCGCCGGGATGGGTCGGCTCAGCGTCGTTGCCAGGTGCCCGGCGAACCCCTCGATGTGGGCCGACGTCATGTGCGGCATCGCGTAGAAGTGGTGGAAGAGCCGGTCGACGACCCGCCCGTCCTCGGCCCGCCAGGGAAGCCTGTTGCCGACGAGGCGGTAGCGCTCGGTGAGCTCCCTGGGCAGTTTCCCGTCGTCAGCGGAGAACCCGACGACGAGAACGGTGTTGCCCGGCGACGGCTTCGTCAGTGCGTCGGGGTCCACCGCGCGGATGGCCTCGGCAAGCTCGTCGCGCAGCTCCAGGCAGCGGCGGAACGTCTTCCGGTAACCCTCGGCGGCGACGCCGAAGACCAGCGACCAGAGCGCCGCGGCCATGGCTCCGGAGCGGGACCCGGTGATGGTCTCGTCGATGAATCCGGACATCGGCGCCGCTACGGCACCGTGGCCGAGCAGACCTTTCCGGCACAGGAAGACGCCGCAGCTGTAGGGCATCAGGCCGGATTTGTGCGGGTCGAGCACCACGGAGTGGACATGAGGGTTGCGGAAGTCGAAGGGCGTCGCGGGCGCGGTGAACGGCAGGATCATGCCGCCGTGGGCGGCGTCCACGTGGTGGAAGGACGCCGGCCCCGTCCCGTCGGCCACCCGGCGGCCGAGCAGAGCGGCGATCTCGTCGATCGGGTCGACAAGACCGGTGTTGTAGTAGCCGGCCGTGGTCACCACGATCACGCCGGTCCGGTGGTTCCCGTCCCCCGCCGCCGTGTCCTGGGCGGCCAGTTCGTCGAGGGCGCTCGCAACGGATTCCGCGTCCCACACCCAGGAGGGCTCCACGGGACAGGTCACGATCCTCAGATCGAGGATCTCCGCCGCCTTGGCCACCGAATGGTGGGCCAGATCCGAGGTGAGGACGACGACCCGGGTGGCTCCACCCGCGCGGAGGGCGTTCCGGCCGATGCGCAGCCCGGCGAGGGTCCCCTCGTTGGCACCGCCGGTCAGATACCCGTCGACGGAGTCGGCGTGCAGCAGGCCGCCGAGCGCCAGCACCGCCTCGCGCTCCAGGCGGCGCGTGCCGCGGACCCCGTCGCCGAAACGGGTGTGCACACCGACGTTGTTCGCGTTGCGGGCCACGAACTGCTCATGGCCGAGCAGGGCCAGCGGGTGCGGGGCGGTCATGGCGAAGCCCAGGCGTACCGGTTCGTCGTCGCCGTGCCAGTCGGGAATCTCCGCCAGCCGGGCATCCAGGATGTCGCGGAGGGCCCCCGCGTCGAGCGGCAGGGAGGGGAAGGGGTCGGTCTCCGTCGACCCGTCCTCAAGATCGGGCATCAGTGTCCCTCCCGGCGCAACGTGCAGCGGAGCACGGCACGTGGCCCGACGTCCAGCTGTCGCACGTAGTCGTGCACCGCGCCCTCGGGGGTCAGTCCCGCGTCGGCGAACGCCCGGAGTACGCGGTCCGGGGGAAGCAGCGTCATCGGCACCCCGTCGGGGAGCAGATACCGGCCCTCGGCGCCGTCCTGGCGCAGTTGAGGGTCGAGGACCCGCGAGGTGAAGCAGTTCAGCGCGAGCAGTCCGTCCGGACGCAGCACCCGGGCGATCTCGCTCACCGCGGCGCTCCACTGCGCGTGGTCCACGGCGTTGTGCAGCACTCCGTAGCAGACGACCAGCGCGAAGGACGCGTCCGGCGCGTCGATGGCGTGGGCCGCTCCCTGTCGGACGGCCACCTGTTCCCCGTACTCGCCGGTGCGGGCGCGGGTGGCCTCGACCATGCCGGAGTGCAGGTCCAGGGCGACCGTGGTGAAGCCCCGGCGCAGGAGGGCCAGAGTGTTGCGGCCGCCTCCGCAGCCGAGGTCGAGCGCGACCCCTTCGACGGGGGTCTGCCGCAACAGCTCGATCAGGTAGGGCTGGGCGTCGAGCGCGCTGAACCCGGCGACCGTCTCCGGGGAGTTCCAGTAGTCCGCGGCCAGCTCGGAAGATGTCTCGGTACGGGTCATCGGGGGAGCTCCGTCTCCTCGTAGGTGCCGTTGTGCGGACGGGCGTGCGTGACGTCCATGCCCAGGTCCGCGAAGCGCTCCGCGCAGTGGTCCGGGCGGTCGGTGAGCACGAAGAAGGCGGGGCCGACGGAGGACAGGGACAGCATGGTCGCGGCTCCCTCGTGCCACAGCGGTTCCAGGTCCTTGGCCAGATCGGTGAGTCCGGGGTGGGTGAAGGAACAGTTCTCGATGCTGCCCATCCGGAACCGGTAGTCGAAGACGAGCGAGCCGAGGGGCCCGAGGTCCCCCCGGCGTGCGGCGGGCATGGCCTCGTGAAGCATGCGGAAGGCGATGGTGGGCGCCCACCGCTCGCCCGTCGCGCGGAACTGGTCGAACTTCTCGGCCTCGGCGGCCATCAGCTCGTCGGTCGGACGCCGGTCCCAGTCCGAGGGGACGCCGATGACCAGGGAGAGCCGCTCGGGCACGGGCACGGTGAGGACGACGGTGCTGCGGCCCGCGACAATCTGGATGCCTCCGTCGTACAGCCCCGAGGCGGCCGAGCCTCCGATGCACTGCACGGGAATCAACAGGCCAGGGAGTGTGCCGTGTTCCTCTCCGTGGTTGGAGGTGAGGTAGGGCAGGAGGTCGGCGCGGTCCACGGGGTTGCCGTAGAGGTGGTTGACGGCCGTGGCCACAGCGGCGATCAGACTGCTGCTCGACCCGAACCCGGCGTGCACGGGCAGCGGATCGCTTTCGGCCCGGATCGACAGGTCGCAGTCGACACCCAGCGCGGAGCACATGATGCGGGCGGCGTGCTCGACGAGTTCGGGTCTGCGGACCGCCGGGTCGACGACAAGTCCGGTTCCGGGCTCCAGGCGACGGACGTGGACGTGATGGAACCGGGCGACGGAAAGGACGAGTTCACCGGCGTCGTAGAGGAGGTTGCGGTCGCCGGCTATCGCCCCCGGCTGCAACGCCATGGCGTTGAGCCGGGTCGGGTAGCGGATGGCGGTCTCGTCCCGGGGCTCGGCCCCGCCGGGAGAGGCGGCCAGCGGATGATGGACGGTGCCGGGGATGAACGGTTCGAACATGCTGCTCCCTAGGCAGTGGTCCGTGCGGAGACGTCGGGCACCGCGGCCAGGAGCCGCTGGCGGCTGACGGTGAGATCCGCCAGGTGATCGAGGGAGTCGGTGGTGTAGCCGCCACTGCCCAGCGAGCCGGGCGGGCGGATGTTCATGTTGGCCTTGGCCAGACGCAGGTGGGGCAGCCGGAAGCGCAGCACCTCGTGCATCAGCCCCCGCAGTGCCCGGATGGCGTTCATCACCCGGGTGTCCGCGCCACCTGCGCGCCCCGCGTCCTCGACGAGGCGGGGCAGCAACGGACGGTGGCGGCCGGCGGCGGAACCGATGGCTCGGTAGGACGCCGGGAGATAGCCGATGTTCTCGGCGAGATAGCCCTCGTACCACTCCTCCAGAGGGTCGCCCGGTTCCGGGCGGAGCAGGATGATGTCGACCAGCATCGGTGTCATCTGGGCGCCTCCTGGAGCGAAGAGCACCTCGCCCCCGACGGTCATCGGGGGAAAGTAGGGGCGCAGCTCGTAGGAGAAGCACTCCGGTGTGACTTCGCGCTTGACCTGAAGCAGGGCATGCGCGAAGGTCTCGAAGCCTTCGGTGGCGGTGTCCAGCAGGGCAGGCAGTTCCGGGTCGTCCGCGGCGAGCGGCAGTGCCTCGACCAGCGCGTCGATCGCGGGGCGCAGCGCGATCCCCGCACGGCGCACCTCACGGATGAAGAGCGCCTCCTCGGGGATCTCGGAGAAGGACCGGGTGCCCTGCTCCGGGTTGCGAAGGGCGTAGGTGTAGACGCTGTCCCGGGGGACCTCATCAGCGATCCCGCCCAGTTTGAGCAGGGTCTCCTCCGCGCCTTCCAACGTCCGGTAGTCGACGCCGTGCCGCTCCAGCGAGGCCAGAGCGAAACCGAGGTCGCGCAGGGCCGCACTGGCCGTGGGAATGTCGTGTACCGCCTCGCCGACTCTGCTCAGCCAGAGGCGGCCGAGACGAGCGATCTCGTCCGTCGCGGCCCCCCGGTTCAGCATGGGCAGGCGGAAGATGTCGGGAGCGGTGCCGAGTGGATCCAGCGCGGCCACGTGCTGGTCCAGGGTGCGCATGTGCATGGCAAGACTCAAGGGACGCGACCTCCTGGTCGTGTTGAGCGCGTGTCGTGTTCGCCTCGCTCGTCGGTACCGGGCTCGATCGCCTTCGATGGCGTGCCACAGTGCCCCGGCGGCGGGTGCGGCGGCGGGAGTGCGAGGCGTCGGTCGGTAGAGGACGGGGGAACCCCGGTGGCCTCAGAGCACGGGAATCAGTTCGTCCAGCGTCCGGACCCGTCGGGCGACGGGGACCGGCGGGGTTGCCGCATGGTCGGCTCCGGTGGCCCACACCACCGGCAGGCCGGCGGCATGGGCGGCGGTGAGCCCGACGTAGGAGTCCTCGACGGCGAGACTCCAGAAGGGGGAACCGCCACTGTGTCTCACCGCGTGCCTCACCGCGTGCAGATAGGTATCCGGCGCGGGCTTGGCCTTCGTCCCGGCGTCGGCGCAGCTGACATGGGTGAACCAGTCGAGGATGCCGAGTCGGCGCAGGTGACTCTCGACCCAGTCACGGGAGTTGCCCGAGGCGATGGCCGTCCGGTGGCCGCGTGAGCGGCAGTGGCGGAGAAAGGAGAGCACCCCGGGCATCAGGTCCGCCCGGCAGGAGTGCGCCAGGTTCTCCCGCTCGAACGTCTCCCAGAGCGAACGGGCCCGATCGGGCCCCACCGAGGCGTTCAGCGCGACCAGCAGCTCAGTGCGATCGAGTGTTCCGTCGGGACGCACCGGGAGGTCGAGCGGCTCCGGTGCCTCGGACCGCAGCAACCGCCGCCACACACTTGCAGCGATGTGCTCCGTGTCCAGGAGTACGCCGTCGAAATCCAGGACGATCACGCCCTGCGTGCCACGGTGAACAAGCCCAGCCAACATGTGTTACCCCCCGGTTCATGCTGTGCGACCGGCGTTCCCGCCGATCGGTCCTGCCCGGCTGGGACGCCGACTCCCCGTTGGTCTGGACCAAAGCTGAGGCTAGACGCGGCTCCAGCTCTTCGCAAGCAATCAATGCGTCAGCCGGTTGATCAGGCCATGAACAGTCGAGTCTCGGCCATTGACGCCAGCGCATCCTGGAGGCGGACGGGCTTCCCTGCACTCCCGATGGCATGCGGCCACCGTCCTCCGGAGCAGCCCTCAGTCGCATTCCGGAAAACTCGGATCGGCTCGGGTCGGACCAGGCAACCCAGGCCCCGAACCGCCCCTCTCACAGTGACGAAGCTCGTCTGGAACGCATTGACCCAGGCGAGGCCGATCGCGCTCAGGGCCTTCCCCCAAGGTCGAGCCCGCCTGCGTTGCTCCGTCAAGCCATGCAGTGGTACGGCCCGGTGTCCGGTAAATGAACGGGCGCCTGGTCTCAGTTCCGGTCTCATTCGCAGGTGTTCACCCCAGTTCACCGAGCCTGTAGCCGCCGGCTCCGCCACAGGTCCAGACGCCCGCGCCTGTTGCCGAACGGCCGGCCGAAGACTTGGAAAGCGTGTTGGGGGCAACCCCTCACGAGTTCGAATCTCGTATCCTCCGCCATTGCTCTCACCGGGCAATACGTCGAAGGCCCCCGCAGCTTGCTGCGGGGGCCTTCGGCGTTGCTTGTGTCGCCCCTCCCAGTCGCGGTCGGCTACCCGCTCCCCTCCCGGTGACGTCGCTACGATCGCCGGTCATGGACTGGCTCGGACGCGCGGCGAAGCTCGGGCAATGGACCGGGAACGGGATACGGGCTCCGCACAAGCCCCTGCTGCTCGCCGAGTACGGGCCGGCCAACAGGACAACGCCCGCCCACCCCTTCCACTATCTGGTCAGCGACGGGGTGTGGGACGTACGTACCGATCGGGGGCCCGACAGTCCAGGCACCGGCATGCCGGAGCTGCGGGCGACGGGCGCGCGGCGGGGCGGTTGGTGCCGGAGTTACGCGCAGCCCTGCTACGTGAACCGTCGCTGCTAGGCCGGATCGCCCGGGTGCTGCTCGATCAGCACTTTCCGCCGTCGCTCCACGGCGAACTGCGCGAGGCGGTGGGACTGGGGCTGGAGCCGGTGGAGTCCGGACCGCTCCCGGCCGGGCGGCGGCAACGAAACCGTCGGATGCGGAAGATGGCGCCGACCGCCTACGAGTACCAGTGCGCCTTCTGCGACTACGACGGCAGAATCGGCGCGGTGCCGGTCAGGTTGGAGGAACGCGCACGTGCGCTGGTGGGCGTTCGACGGTCCGGACCACGTCGACAACGGTCTGTGCCTGTGCGCACTGCATCACAAGCTGTTCGACGAAGGCGCCCTCGGCGTCGGCGAAGACCACCGCATTCTGGTGTCGCAAGAGTTCGTCGGACAAAGCCAGGCGGCCCGCGAGCACATGACAGCTCTGGCGGGCCGCCCTTCGACCGGCCCCCAGCCGGGCACGAGCCCGATCGCGGCGTGCCACCGGTCCTGGCACACCAGGCAGGTCTTCCACGGCGTACCGCGCCCCGTCTCCGGGACGTGATCGTCCGGCCCTGCATGCCCGTGCTCGGGCGACAGCCGTTATCGGACAAGGTCGCCCGAACCGCGGTGGAATCGGTCGGGGCGACATAGAACTCATGAAGGCGGGCGGCTCAAGAGGTCGCGTACGGGGCAGGGCGGGGCCGCGTACAGGACGGACAGGGAAGGCGACGAGTGCTGTCAGACGAGGCATGGCGCGAGCTACGGGACCAGGGGGCGACCCGCGCTTTTCGCGAACGCAGCGTCATGCTGAGACAGGGCACTGCGGGAACGCACCTGCTCGCCCTCACCGACGGCCTCGCCAAGGTCGTGTGCCGGGAACCGGGCGGAGTCGTGACCTGGCTGGCCTTCCGGGGGCCAGGCGACCTGTTGGGCGAGGTGTCCGTCTTCAACGGCACGCCACGCATGGCAGAAGTGGTCGCGCTCACCCCCTGCACGGCTGTCGTCCTGGAGGCGGAACGGTTCCGCCGATTTATCGAACAGCGTGGTCTCATCATGGACTTGATGCGCCAGGCCCTCTCCCGACTGCGAGAGTCCGACGCCCACCGCACCGAACTGCTGACCCTGCCGCTGGTCGTCCGGCTGGCGCGGGCACTGCTGCGCCTTGCCGAACTCACCGCGCCCGGCTCCGAAACGGGCGTCGTACGGCTGACCGGCCTGAGCCAGGAGGAGATCGCCCAGGCGACCGGAGTGACCCGCAATGCGGTCACCACTGGACTGCAACGGCTGAGAGAGTCCGGCGCGGTGGAGACTGCCCGCAGAGTGATCGTCATCAAGGACATGAAGGCGCTGCGCGACTGGGCGACGACCGCACCGAGGACCACACCCGCCTCGCCCTTCTCGCCGTCCTCGGCTGAATGAGCGCGTCCGCGCTGTGACGTGGGACACCCGCGGAGTGCCCTGCGCTGTGCAGTCGGACGGGCGGAACCGACGGAACCTCGAATCAGCCGGCCACCGGCTTCGTCACCGTCCCACCGTCCACGAGGAGATCACGCATGTCCACGCCCGTTCCCGCCCCGTACACCGAGAGCCGACCACTTCCTCCCTACCGCGCCCTGTTCGCCGTCGATGCAAAGGACTTCACCGGTCTTCCCGCCGTGCAGCACGGTCCGGTGAGCCAGTTGATCCCCGAACTCGTTGACCAGGCGCTGGAGCGAGCCGGGCTCCACGAGCTGCGCGACTCCAAGCGGTTTCCGGCCAACACCGGCGACGGCGTGGTGTTCGGCTTCGATCCGGCGTTGCTGCCCTTTGTCCTCTGGCCGTTCTTGGGCGTGCTGGACGACATCCTCGGCGCGTACAACAGGCAGTGCGTGGGCCCTCGTATCCGGCTCCGGGCCAGCGTCCACGTCGGGGCGCTGCCGGACGCGGGCGGTGCCGGCGACGGCAACGGCACAGCCCGCAACGACACGCACCGGCTGCTGGACTCCCGTCCGGTCAAGGCCATCTTGGCTGCGGCGAGCGAGCAGGTCACCCACCTGGCCGCGGTCGTCTCCCAGCGCGTCTACGAGGACGTCGTGCTCGGCGCGTACACCGGGCTGCACCCCGACCGCTGTGTGGAGGTCCCGGCCACCGTGGAGGGAAAGAACTTCTCGCAGCGGGCATGGCTGTACGTCCCGTCGCCGTCCGGAAACCTCCTACAGGCAGGTGTGCGACCGCGCGAGGAATCCGCAGCACCGGCCAGCGCATCCACCGACCAGGAACAGGACCCGGTGACGCGGCCCGGCACGCACTACAGCGGCAACACGCAGCATGTGGGCGAGGGCGCTGCCGTGATGGGGAACGTCGGACGGGACATCACGTACACCGGCGGTTCCACCTCGTACCGCGGCACCAACCAGCACTGGGGCGGCGGCGACAACGTAGCGGGCGACAAGCGGGTCGGCGGAGCCGGAGACCACCGGTGAGCGCCGACGCGGACACCTCTCCTGGCCCAGACGGTCCGGACGCCGACGGCCGACCGGATCCGAGGAACTCCTACCACGACAACCAGCAGCGGCTGGACCAGGGCATGGCGGTCATGGGCGGGATCGCCGGCGACGTCACCGTGATGATCGGCGCCCCGCTCGACGAGACTGCCACGGACCACATCGTCAAACCTCGCCTGCGGGAAGGTCCGTACCCTGCGGACGACGTTCACGCCCGCTTGCGCGGATTCGTCGAGCCACCGGCCTACGCACAGTGCCGGAAGGTGCTGGACTGCCACATCCTGATGCTGAGGGCCGGCAGCGGCACAGGCGCGAGCACCGCCGCGTTCGCGCTCCTGGCAGAACGGTACGGAGCCGACGGCATCACCGGCCTGGACTCATCGGACGACCTCTCACGCTGGCGCCCCAAGGAGGGGCGCGGCTATCTGCTCCAGGGTCTGTCCCCGGCGGCCGCCGCTTCGCTCAGCGAAGTCGCGCTCACCGCGCTGGCCGCGCTGCTGCGTCGATCGGGCGCCCATCTGGTCGTCACCGTGCGGGCGGAGATGCCGCTTCCCGGCGACACGGCGCCCTGGCAGGTCGTGCACCGCCCGCCGCCGTCGGCCGAGGTGGCCATGAAGCGCCTGAACGCCATGGCCAAGGCGGGTGAGCTCACCCCTGAGCAGGGGGCTGACACACTGGGACACCTAGCCTCCCCGGACTTCACCGGCTATCTGCACGCTCACCCGCTGCCCAGGGACGGTGTCGACGTGGCGGAGGGGCTGCGTGACCTCGTCGTGTCGGGGAAGCCCGCCGCTTCCGTACTCGACGAACTGCAAACCGGCAGTCCTTCGGCGGCCCGCAAAGCGCTGGCGGAATCGAGCCACCGGGCCGACAGTCTCTCCCTGATGGCTGCCATCTCGCTGCTGTCCGGACAGGACCGTACGGTCCTGGAGGAATTCAGCGCGATTCTCCGCCCTCACATCGACGAACGCGGCGGCCCGGCACCGGCCACCGCCGGGCGGCCGGAGCGTATCGATACGCGCGGACTGGTCGCGGAAGGGCCGCAGACGCGACGTGACGTTCTTGGACCGGCCTTCGAGGACCGACTGGCGGCCGTCGGTGCACGCCTGCTGCCGCCCCGTTTCGAGCGCTATCCGGTCCAGCCGGTCGTCTTCTCCGGCCGGCACCGGTCGGACGCCCTGCTCCGGTGCCTGTGGCTGGACTACGAGGGCATGGCGGGCCTGCTGTGGAGGACCTTGGACGAGGCCCCCCACCGCTCCGGCATCGAACTGGCGGCGGGTCAGGCGATCGGGAAGGTACTGGCCCACGCGACCGGCCCGGACACTCTGCGCCAGCTGCACCCCTTCGCCACGTCGGACAAGCGCTGGCGCCGCCGTCTGGTGGCCTACGCGCTCGGGGAGATGGTCCAGTACCCCGCCCTCACGGGCGCGGTACGGGATCAGTTACGGCAATGGAGCCGGGCCACCCTCGTCACTCTCCGCTGTACTGTGGCCGAGACCTGCGCCGGCAGCTACGGCCTGGCCCGGCCCGCCGTCGCTCTGAAACTCCTGGACGCCGTACTGGACGAGTCAGGCAAAGACCTGGAGCGCGGATTGCGTACAGCGGTGTCCTTCGCTCTCAGCACCCTTCTCTCCGAGGACGCCAACCACGCCCCAGTCCTCGACCGCCTGCGGGAGTGGCAGGGGGCCGATCCGGGCACACAGCGTCACGCCATGGCGGTGCATGTCATCGAATCGATGAGCCAGACAGCCTTCCCCCGGCCCGGCGCGCCGGGCGTACGGCGCGTGAGTCTCGCCGACCTGCTCGTGAACCACCCCGAGCTGGCCTTCGACCTCGTGGTCGCAGCCCTGAACGACCCTGCCACCCACGAAGCAACAGCGGCGGGCTTGTCCCTGATCGAGAGCGACCCGGACCTACGGCACCGGACTGCCTTCCCGCACTTCCTCGCTTCACTCTCCGGCACGGCCCGGAGCCACCGTGGCGTCATGCGATTCGCCCTGCGCCGCCATCGCGTGCGTACGGCCTCCCTGGCAGAAGGGTTCGCCTCATGACCGGCCCGCTCATCACACCTCTGAACTCCTCGCCAGCCTGGCAATTGTTCCGCCTACGCCTCGGTTCCCCGGAGGACCGCGCCCTGGTGTTTCTCGCGGACGACGGGGCCGACGGAATGGTGCCGCCCCGCGGCGGCGACTACTGGGGCTATCCGCGACCGACAGCGCGCGCGGTGCGTCAGGGGGACTTCTTCGACATCGTGTGGGTCTCGCTCGCGGAACGGCGGATTTCGGTCGACATCCCGCGCCGGCCGCCGAAACCCCCTGCCCGTTACGGGGTCGCCTGGAAGATCACCAACCCGGTCATCGCGGCGAGGAACCGGATGACCGAGGAGCGGGCCCGACACCTGGTGGTCGGCCACATCAGCGAGAACGCCACGTTGCCGGGCACCGCCGACCCGTTGCGGAAGCCCCCACCCCACTTCGGTACGACCGAGGTCGAACCGCCCGGCCAGCCACAGGTGATCGACGGCTTCGGCCTCACGTACTGGTTCCTGGACCCTCCGGCCGCGCTTCTGCCTACCCCCGGCACCGGTGCGGAACCCACCCTTCCGCCAGGCTTCGGCGAAGCCCACCGCGCGGCGTACCGCTTCTACCGGGAGGTTGTCGCGGGCGGTCCCGTCGGCCTGGCGGCCCTCTGGCTCCTGCACCAGCCGGAACAGGCGAGGGACGTGCTCGACTGGACGGTGACTCACCGCAATCTCCTCTCCGACCGGGACGGCTGGGAACGCACCCTCGCGGCGACGCTTCAGTCACTGACACCTGAGGATCGGGGCTTCGTCGGCGTCAACCTGGCGCGTGTCCTGAGTGACGTGGGGGTCTCGCAGGGCGACGAGATTCTGCGCAGAATCGGCCACTCTGACGCAGCGGAGGACGGGACCGGCCTGTACGGGGATCACCGGTGATCCCCCGCCTGCCCTTCGCCCGCCGCCCGCCACAAGGGGCCGAGCCGGAGGACGTGGTGGAACTGTCACGCGAGCTGATCGCCCAGAACCACATTGAGATAGGCCGGGCGGACGGCAAGGCCGCCGTCCTGCTCGCCACCGGGGGATCGCTGCTCGGACTCCTCCTGATCCGCCGCCCGCCCGGCACCTTCTGGCCCCACCCGCTGTGGTGGACGGCGGCGGTCACCACGACCGTAGCCCTGCTGCTTCTCCTGGCGGCGCTGCTGCCCCGCCACGGACCGAGAATCAGGGAGAGCTCCCGGATCCTCGCCTACTACGAGGACGTCGTCCGGGCGGAGAAGCGTGCGGAACTGTCGTCCGGACTCCTCCTAAGTAGCTCCGATCCGCACCCCCGCCTGTTCCGCGCCCTGACAGCAACCAGCCGCATCGCCCGCACCAAGAACAGATGCGTGCACGGCGCCGTCCTCATGCTGCTGCCGGCAGTCACAGCTGTGAGCGCGGCGCTGCTCTCCGGCGTCTGAGGCACTTCGGAGCGACTGGTCGGCAGCGGCGTCCCGCGACCGGAAAGGAGGCCACAGACCGTTCGTAGCCACGGGCAACCCCTCAATCTCCGCACTGGAGCATCAGTGCGCCGTCCGACCGGCCAGCACAAGGGCCTCTGCAGGATGGCACGGGCGCCCTACGCGCGCACATCGCTGCTCGAAGTCCTGCAGCCCTTAAAAGGGCGACGGTGAGCTCTCCCGCCCCATCGAGCACCCATCGCGGCTGAGATAGCGGCCGTCCCCAACTGCTCGCCACGTCAGGCGCTGCTCCGGCCCGACGGACAACGCACGATCACCAGACCCGAGCCTTGCCGTTGTGGCGACCACGGGCCGCCGGGCGAATTACCCCTCCACAAGATGGGCAAGGATGTCACACGAGTGACAGAGGCACTCGTCCAGCGGGGACCGTGACGGCTGCTGAAGTAGGAAGCGCTCGGCCACGGTCACTCCGGCTTTCTGTCAGCGGGGCCGCTAGATACTTTGGGGCATCAACGCTACCCGCGGCGCTCACGGAGGCGTCAGCGATTACCCGACAAGGCGGCGGGAGCGTGGTCTCAGTCCGGGCATCGCGCCGGCCTCAGGCGCCTGCGCCACGACATCTGAGCGGCCGGGCGGGCCCTGTCGCGTGATCCGACATCAGTGAGTGGCGGACGGGTACGTTGGCGAACCTGTCCGGACCGCCGTACGAACAGGTGGAACGCGTGCTGGGGCCACCCCTCACGCGTTCGCGTCCCGTATCCTCCGCCCTCGCTCTCCCGGGGCCGTGCGTCGAAGGTCCCCGCAGCCCGCTGCGGGGACCTTCGACGTCATCGTTGTGCGGGTTCTCGGGCGCCGCGGATCAGGCGGGGACCTCCGCCGGCCTCGCGTGGGCGAAGCCTCTGTGGTGCCAGACCAGTCCTCCCGCCGGGCGGCCCAGGCAGTCGGACGCCGTGACCCGGCCCACCAGGATCGAATGGTCGCCCGCCTCGATGACGTCGTGCCGGATGCAGGTCAACCGCAGCGCGCAGTTGGCGAGTTGAGGTGCGTGGCGCGACGTCGGTCCGGCGGCCAGGGGAACGTTCGTGAAGCGCTGGTCGGTCGGGCCCGCGAACCTCCTCGCCAACGCCTCGTTCTCCGGGCCGAGCAGATGGAGGGCGAAGGCCTCCGCCGAGGCAAGCACATCGTGGGTGCGGGAGTTACGGTCCAGGCAGACCAGCAGCAGCGGCGGGTCCAGGGAAAGGGAGGACACCGCGCTGGCCGTCAGGCCCCGGGGGGCGCCCGTCGCGTCGTAGCAGGTCACCACCGTGACCGGGGCGGCGAGGGAGGCCATGGCGGAACGGAACTCGTCGGCCGCTATGTCGCCGGACGACATCGGACCCGGGGCGGTGGATCCCTCCACCGGCGGGCTGTCGTGTGCCGCGGAACCGAGCCGGGCGGAGTGCGTCCTGGCGGACGCGGGCAGCAGGGAGGTGGTGTTCATCGGGTCGCTCCTTCCAGTTCGCGGACCGGCTCGGTGGTCTGCGCCCGGTGCATGGGGGCGGACGGGTCCGGGCCGCCCAGCCAGCGGCCCACGGGCTCACCCAGCGTGCCCCGCTCCAGATCCCAGGCCACCTGCCCCCCTCGTACCACCGTGGTGAACCGGCCGGTGAACATCCAGCCCTCGTACGCCGACCAGCCGCACAGCGACTCGACGTGGGAGGCCGAGAGCTGCCAGCGGGCGGCCGGGTCCAGGAGGGCCAGATCGGCGTCGGCGCCGACCGTCAGCCGGCCCTTCCCGGCCAGGTCGAACAGGCCCGCGGGCCCCGTCCCCATCAGCCGGGCCAGGTGGACGGCGGCGGTGTCGGGGGCGATGCCACGCGCGAGCATGCCCGTCCAGACCGACACGGCCAGCTCCTGGACGCCGGGGAGGCCCGGCGGCGCGTCGGCCGGGGGGCGGTTCTTCTCCTCGACGGTGTGCGGGGCGTGATCACTGCCGATGGTGGACGCCTCGCCGCTGAGCACGGCCTGCCAGAGCCGGTCCCGGTCGCGGGGAGCGCGGATCGCCGGGGAGAGCCGGGTACGGGGGCCGCGCAGGGCGGTGTCGTGGTCGGTGAACGCGAGGTGGTGCCCGGTGACCTCGAAGCTGATCGGCAGTCCCTCGGCCGCGGCGGCCACGAGCAGGTCGGTCTCCTCGGCGGACGACACGTGCAGGATGTGGGTCTTCGTGCCGTACGTACGGACCAGTTGGACGACCTTGGCGACCGCGACGATCGCCCCGGAGCGCGGCCGGTGGGGCTCGTAGGCGTCGTACGACTCGGGGTCACCGGCGCGGGAGTCGAGCAGGTCGAAGACGTGCTGGTCCTCGGCGTGCAGCACGAGGCGCACCCCGCCGCGCGCGGCGGCGGCGAACGCCGCCTCCAGCTGATGCGCGTCGCGGAACACCACGGGTGCCGTGTGGTGGCCCGCCATGAACGCCTTGGCGGAGGTCGCCACCTCCGGGGCGAGGTCGGCGAGCACTTCCGGGTGGTCGGGGTCCGCCCCCATGTGGAACCGGTGGTCCACGTAGGAGCGGCCCGCGATCAACGCCGCCTTCGCCCGCAGGGTCGCCGCGTCGAGTGAAGGGGGGCGCGTGTTGGGCATGTCCATCACGGTCGTGACGCCCCCGGCGAGCGCGGCCCGACTGCCGTTCTCCCAGGTCTCCTTGTGCTCCAGTCCAGGTGTACGGAAATGCACATGGGAGTCGATGAGGCCCGGCAGGACGTACCTGCCCGCGGCGCTCAGGCGGGGACCGGCGGGCAGCGGAACGCCGGGGGCGACGATCGCCGCGACGCGGCCGTCGCGGACGACGACGCTGCCCTCGACCACTCCCTCGGGAGTGACCAGGCGGCCTCCTTCCACCACCAGGTCGGCCGGGGAGGAGGGTATGGAGGAGGGGGAGTTCATCGGTTCCACGGCAGGCTCACCAGTTCCTTGCAGAGGTCGTTGGTCGGTCCCATCAGAGCGACGGCCCGGGCGTCCCGCCCGAACCGGTTGATCGGATGCGTCTCCACGTAACCCGCCGATCCGAGGAAGCGGGCCACGTCCGCCACCACACGCTCCGCCGCCGCGGAGGCGGCCAGCTTGGAGTGGAGCGTGGTCGTCCCGGGGTCGGCGGCGGTGCGCCGGCCGGCCCGCTCCACCACCGCGCGGGCGGACTCCACGTCGGTGGCCAGGTCCACCAGGCGGTGCCGGACCGCCTGGTGGGCGTAGAGCCCACGGCGCTCGGCATGCGCGTGTGCGACGTCGAGCGCGGCCTGCGCGAGGCCCACGGCGACCGCGCCGAGGGAAGCGCCGCTGTCACGGACCCGGCCGATGATGGACGCCGCGACGCCCGTCGCACCGAGCCGTGCGGAGTCCGGCACGACGCACGCGCGCACCGAGACGAATCCGGTGGCGGAGCCGCGCATCCCGGTCAGCCGCATCGAGGTGTCGGGGATCAGTCCCGGGTGGTCGCCCGGGACCAGGAAGAACGTCTGGCCGGCCGCTCCGTATCCGGTGTCCCGGGAAGAGGCCGCTGCCGGGGCCTCGTCCGGAGTCTGGGCCAGGACGAGGTAGACGTCCGCGAGGCCCGCGCTGGTGGTGAAGGACTTGGCGCCGTCCAGGAGCCAGTCCCCCTCGGGCGTGCGGTCCGCCCGGGTGGCGAGGTTCTTCTTGTCGGCGCCGGCCCCGCTCTCCGACCAGGCGGAGGCGGCCAGCCAGCGGCCGTCGGCCAGCCTGGGCAGCACCTCCCGGTGCTGGGCGGGCGAACCGTTCTCGACGATGCGGCTGGTCACGGCGCAGTGCTGGAACAGCATGATCGCCGCCGACGCGTTCACCGAGGCGACCTGTTCCACACAGGTGTTGAGGGCCACCGCGTCGGCGCCGGCGCCGCCGTAGCACTTCGGTACGACCAGGGCCAGCAGGCCGCTCTCGCGGAGCACCGAGACGGCTTCGCGGTCCGGCTCCCCGCTGAGGTCGGCCGCCTCGGCGCAGGCCGCCAGCCGCTCCAGGGCCGGGGGTGTGGGCAGGAGGGGAGCGGGGCGCGCGGTGACGTCGCGGGCGGCCCTGCGGTGGCTGCCGGGGAACGGATCGATGGCGAACGGGTCGGACGACGCCCCGGGGACGATGTCCTCGCGTACGGCGGTCAGGCTGTCAGCGGAACCCACGGGTTCTCCTCGGATAGGGGGGCGGGCGGGGTGAGGCGGGGAGTGGAGGAGGAGTGCTGGGCGTTCGCGGACCGGGGGCGCGGCAGCAGTCCCCGGTACTCGACCTGCTTCTCGGCGACCGACACCCAGGCCAGCTCGCGCCGCCCGTCGGGGCCGGACGTCGAGTGGGCGGCGACCCGGACGCAGCCGCCCGGGGTGCGGACCTGGAGCAGCGCGTCGGGATCCCGGGCCGCGCTCCCCGCCAGCGACCAGGGCACGGTGCCGGTGATGCCGGCGGCGGCGCCCAGGCAGATGGCGCCGGTCAGCGCGACCGTGGGGTGCCAGGAGGGAACCGACACGGCCCGTACGTACAGTCCGCCGCCGTCCTGCGGAAGCACGGCCGCGATCTTGGGGAAGGCCCCGAAGGTGTCCCAGCCCTGCGAGGCGCAGACCGCGATCCGCAGCCGGGTCATGGTGTCGAACAGAGCGGGGTCGTCGCCGAAGAGGGCGTCCGGCCCGTCGACGCCGAGCTGCGTCGCGTCGACGAAGGCGTACGGATTGCCCATCGACACCAGCGAGACGGGCACGGACCGTCCCTCGAAGGGGACGTACGTCACCGGCTCCCCCGTCATCAGGAGCTCGGGCAGCTCGAGCGGCGGTGAGCACAGGAAGTGCGCCGTGAACCGGGTGCCGTCGCCGAAGGTCTCCTCGGCCTCGCACACCACGTTGTCGCCGTTGTTGAGGACGTTGACCCGGACCCGGCACCCCGGAACCAGCGGCTGGATCATGCCGGTGCGGGCGGCCGCCTCGACGGCGGCCAGGATCGAGTGGCCGCAGGAACCGCGGAGGTCGAAGCTGTCGTGACTCTGCGGCAGGGACTGCACGAAGCGGTAGTCCAGGTCGAACAGCGGGTGCCGGGAGGGGCGCACGATGGCGTTCTTGAGGACGTCGGCCGATCCCTGCCGGGTCAGGTCGGCCCGCAGGTCGGTCAGCGCGCTCAGCAACTGGGGGTCGGACTCGGGGAGGTCGCGGCCGTCCAGCACCGCGGTGGGGCAGGGTGCGCCGGTCGCCTTGACCAGGGAGACGATCATCCGGCCATCACCGCCAGTTCACGGGTCCGCCGGTGCGTGCCGGCGGACGGGCCGAAGAACTCGCCGCGCCACATCTGGTGCGACATGAGGGCCCACAGGGCCAGCGAGGTCCCGTCGGACGGCCGGGCCTCCTGCTCGGCGAACAGGGCGTCGACCACCTCGTACCGCAGCCGTCCGTCGGCGCGCAGGGCTTGCGGGGAGAGGACGTCGCGGGCCAGTGCCCACAGCCGCTGCCCGGGGGCCAGCATGGCCGTGATCGGCAGGGTGAAGGGCTGCTTGGGCCGGTTCAGGACGCTGTCGGGCAGGAGCCCCTCGGCCGCCCGGTACAGCGCGCGCTTGACGCCGACACCGGGAACCGTGCGGTGCTGGTCGGGCAGGGACGCCGCGAAGCGCACCACGCTGGGCTGGCAGAACGGGAGCCGGGCCTCCACCGAGCTGGCCATCGACAGGTGGTCGACGCGGCGGAGGTGGTAGGCGGGCAGCCGGTAGCGCTGTTCGATGCGGGTGATGCGCTGGAGCCTGCTGCCCTCGCCGTGGGCGAGGATGTCGGTGAGGCCGGGCGGCAGCGGGGACGCGCCGGGCGCGAGGACCCGGGCGGCGTACTCGGGGGTGTACAGCTGCCGTCGCAGGGACTCGGGCACCGCGGCCAGGTGGTCGAGGTAGGGGCCCGCCCAGTCGGCCCCCTCGGGCGCGGCGAGGGCCTGGGTCATGCGGCTGTATCCGCCGAAGAGTTCGTCGGCCGCGTCCCCGGTGAGGGCCACCTTGAACCCGGCGTCGCGGACCGCCCGGAACAGCGAGAAGGTGGAGAGGGTGATCGGGTCGGCGTTGGGCTGGCCGAGGTGGCGTACGACGTCGCCCATCAGGTCCGGGAAGGTGGCCGGGTCGATCTCCACCTGGTGGTGCACCGTGCCGGTGTGCCGGGACACCTCCGAGGCGAAGGCCCGCTCGTCGCCCGGCCAGTTGCCCGTGTAGGCGATGTTGAACGTGTGCAGCGCCTCGCTGGAGCCACGTTCGAACAGGGTGCGGGCCGCGAGCGCGGTGACCAGGCTGGAGTCGAGCCCGCCGGAGGTGATGGCCGCGACCGGTGCGTCGGCTACGAGCAGCCGGGAGACCTCGCGGGACAGCAGCTCGCGCAGCGACTCGCCGGCCCGGGACAGGCTCCGCTCCTCGTCGACCGGCGGAGCCGACTCGTACCCCATGCGCCGGGAGGCGAGGCGCAGGCCGTCCTCGCGGCTGACGACAGCGGTGGTGGCGGGCGGCAGGACGTCGATGCCCTCGAACATGGTCCGCTGGCCGAAGGGCGTCTTGGCCGACAGGTAGGTGTGCAGGCCCAGTTCGTCCTCGTAGGGGCGCACGCCGTCGAAGCCGAGGAGGGCGGGCAGTTCGGAGGCGAAGTGGAACCGGCCGCTTCGCTCGTCCCAGTGGTAGTAGAGCGGTTTCATACCGGAGGCGTCGGTGGCGATCACCAGGCGCGGCTCCCGCCGCAGGTCCATCACGGCGACGGAGAACATGCCGTCGAGGTGCTCGGCGAACCGGTCCCCGTAGGTCAGGTAGAGCGCGGGGAGAATCGATCCGTCGCAGCGGTCGTCGAAGTGGAAGCCCTGGCGCATGAGTTCGGTGCGCAGCCGGTCGTGGTTGTAGATCTCACCGTTGAAGACGACCGTGATGTCGCCCAGGCGGTAGGGCTGGTCGCCGCCTTCGGGGTCCATGATCGAGAGCCGGTTGTTGCCGAGGGCCCAGCCGGACTGCCGGGCGAAGGACTGGGCGTCGGGGCCGCCGTGGTGCTGGAGCGCGGCGACCCGGCGCATCTCGTCGTCGGTGGTGCGGGCGTGGAAGGATCCGTGGATTCGGCACATGGCTCAGATCACCTGACGTCGGAGGAGAGGCCGGCGGCGGAATAGAGCGCCGGGTCGTAGGGGCTGGGGCCCCCGCAGGTCACGAAGCGCCGGGCGTCGGGCCCGGTGTGGGGGTTGCGAGCGCCGTGCAGAACCCCCGGCGCGGCGTACAGGACGTCCCCGGCGGCGACGTCGATCCAGCGGTCGCGCAGGTACATCTGGCCGATGCCCTCGAAGGCGATGAACGCCTCGTCGCTGTCGGGGTGCAGGTGGACGTTGAAGGTCTGACCCGGCTGCTGGATGCCGCAGTGCAGGCAGAGCTGGCTGCTGCCGTTGCCGGGCCAGAAGACGAAGTTCATGGTGGCGCGGTCGGTGTCGGGGGCTATCTGGCCGGTGCCGCCGAACCCGCGCAGCTGGGTGGTCTCGTCCCAGAGCGTGGAGAACGGCTCGGGGTCGGTGCCGGGCCGGCGCCCCGGCGTGAGAGGGGTGCGCCAGATGTAGACGGTGAGTCCGTCCTGGTCGGCCGTGAGGCTCAGGGCCTGCCCCGTGGGGGCGTACGCGGCGTGGGACCGCTCCACGCTCCGGCTGCGGGAACCCACCGTGGCCGTCCCCCGGCCGTCGAAGACGACCGCGGTGTTCTCCTCGTCGTTGCTCGACTCGGGGCTGAAGGTCTCGCCCGGGGCGATGCGGACGACGTGCAGCGTGACGTGGGTGGAGCCGGCGGCGGGACTCACCGGGGTGGCGACTTCGGTGAGCCGGCCGGCCAGGGGGGCGAAGACGAAGTCTCCGGCGGAGATGATCCGTGCGTCCCCGAGGAAGGGAGCGGTGGGAGACGGCGAGGTGGTGGTGCGCGTCATGCGAGATGCTCCTTGAGGAGGGAGAGGGAAGGGGAGACGCCGGGGCGATCGGGGCGGGAGGGCTTGATGGCGCCCTGCCAGGAAAGACTCGCGCCGAGCGGTCCCGTCGCCCTCCCGCCTCGCTACCGGGACCGGGGAGGTGGCCGGGAACCGATCCGTAATCCGGCCACTTCCCGGGCGGCACTGCGGCTCCGCTGCCGGGCGGCTCGGCGGCTCCGCGACCGGACGGCCGCGGTGGGCTCCCCGACCGGGAAGGGCGTCCCCACGGCAACGAGCCGGGGCCGGCGCGGCCCCTGGGAAGGGTGTCCGCGCCGGCCCCGGCTCGTTGAGACCTGGCTTGCGCTGTCGCTGTTTCCTGCGATGTGGCGGTTCGGTGCCGCAGTGTTGTGTTCGGTGCCGCAGCGTTGTGTCCGGTACCGCAGTGTTCCGTGCCGCCGCGGCCTCGGTGCGCTGTTCCTGCTGGTGGTGGGCCGGTCCAGGTGCGGCTGTGCCGCTGTACGGCGGTGCTACGGGCGGCTCTTCTCCGGCACGCGGTCGGGGGCGACCGGTGACGTCGGCTTGGGCTTCCCGGCCCGGGACAGGGACGAGATCCGGCCTTCCGCGAGGGCGAGCGCGGCGATGACGAGGACCCCGCCCACCGGTACGTTCCAGGACAGCGGTTCGCCCAGGGCGAGCACTCCGACGACCACGGAGAACACCGGTACGAGGTAGTTCACGCCGGAGGCGGTGGTCGGACCGGCGTCCGCGATCAGGCGGTTGAGCAGCGCGAAGGCGATACCGGTGGAGGCCGCGCCGAGAACCAGCAGGGCGAGCAGCGGCTTGGCGGTGAGGTCTCCGTGCAGGCTCCAGCCGGTCACGAACGTCGTGAGCACCACCGTGATGACGGAAGCCGTGCCCAGCTGGGCCGCGGTCACGGAGAGCGCGGGCAGCTTGTGGGGGCCGATGAAGCGGCGGATGTACACGAAGCTGACGGCGTAGCTCGCGGCGGCCCCGACGCAGGCGAGCTGGCCGCCGATCGAGCCGAAGCCGTCGGTGTTCCACGGCCCCACCACGATGATCAGCCCGACGAATCCGCCGACCAGGCCGATCACCTTGCGGCGCGTCGGCTTCTCCTCGGAGAGCGCGAGAGCGGCGACGCCCATGGTGATGAGCGGGGTGGCGCCCTGGATCACTCCCGCGATGGTCGCGGTGGTGTGCTGCTCGCCGATGGCGAAGAGCGTGAAGGGAATGACGTTGCCGAAGACGGAGGCCACGGCGATGTGGCCCCACAGCGGGCGTCCCGGCAGAGGAAGGCGCTTGAGGGCGAGCATGGCGACGACGACGAGCGCGCCGACCACCAGTCGGCCGGAGGCGAGTTGCAGGGGCGCGAACGCCTCCAGCGACATCTTGATGAAGGCGAAGCTGCAGCCCCACAGAGCGGCCAGCAGACCGAAGCGGCCCCAGTTGGCGAGGTTCATGCGGTTCTCCTGAGAAGAGGTCGAGGAAAGGGGAGGGGGAGGAAGAAGGAGGGCGGGGCCGGTCGGACCCGCCGGTCAGTCGTGTTGGTGCGGGGCGGAGTGCGCGCCGTCGGGACCGTGGTGATGGTGGTGGTCGGGGCCGTGGTGGTGACCGGGGCCGTCGCCGTGCGTATGCCGGTGCGGGTGGTCGTGATCGGTGCTGGGGGCGTCGACCTCGAACTGGTCGTACTTCTCCATCAGCGCGACCATCTCCTCGCGGGAGGGGCGGTTGCCGTCGGCGAGCAGGGCGGCCAGGCCCTCGAAGTAGCCCTCGCGGTGTTCGGCCGGGGTGAAGATGATCAGCATCTCCGCGAGCGAGTCGCTCTCGTTGCGGAAGCCGTGCACCGCGTTCTCCGGCACGTGCATGAAGTCCCCGGTACGGGCGGTGCGCCAGCCGGTGCCGTCGTGGAGCCGGACCTCGCCCGTCAGGACGTAGAAGGACTCGGAGATCTTGGAGTGGAAGTGCGGGTCCGCCCCGCCGGCCCCCGGCAGCATCGAGTGGTGGAAGAGCCCGAAGCGCCCGTCGGTGGTTTCCGCGAGGGCTATGAAGCGGGTGGTCGTGGCGGTCCCGATCTCGGCCTTCACCGCGTCCGCGTAGGCCCGGAACATCGCGTGGCTCATGCCTGGTCCTCCCACATGCTCAGGTAGCGCTCGCCGGTGTCCGGCAGGAGAGTCACCACGATGCCGTCGGAGAGCTCCGGCCTGCGGGCGACGCGCTCACTGGCGTACGCCGCGGCGCCGGACGAGACGCCGGTGAAGAGGCCCTGACCGGTCGCCAGCCGGCGCGCGGTGAGCAGGGCGTCCTCGTCGGAGACCGTCACGACCTCGTCGATGAGGGAGACGTCGGTGGTGTCGGCCACGAAGCCGCCGTTGAGCCCGGGGATGCGGTGCTGGCCCGCGTACCCCTTCGACAGGATGGGCGACTTCTCGGGCTCGACCGCTATCACCCGTACGTCCGGGTCATGCTCCTTGAGGGCGCGGGCGACACCGGTGAGGGTGCCGCCGGTGCCCACCCCGCAGACGAAGGCCGCGATGCGGCGGCCGAGGGAGGACACGGCTGCCTGGATCTCCGGGCCCGTGGTCTCGTAGTGGGCGCGTACGTTGTCGAGGTTCTCGTGCTGGCAGGGGAACCAGGAGTTCGGAGTGGCCGCGTGCAGCCGTTCGGCCTCGGTGATCGCCCCCGGGTAGCCGAGCGAGCTCGGCGTCTGGACGATCTCGGCCCCGAACGCGCGCAGCAACCTGACCCGTTCGGCCGTGGCGTTGTCCGGAAGCACGATCACGCAGCGGTAGCCGCGGGAGGCGGCGAACGCGGCCAGGGAGATTCCGGTGTTCCCGGAGGTCGCCTCGATGACGGTGCCACCGGGCCGGAGCGCGCCGCGTTCCTCGGCCGCACGCAGCATGTACAGAGCGGCGCGGTCCTTGCTGGAGGACATCGGGTTGGCGGACTCCAGCTTCGCCAGCACCCGGGCGCCCGGAGCCAGATCGCGCAGCCGCAGTTCCAGCAGCGGTGTGGATCCGACGAGGTCCTCGATCCGTGAGGCGACGGCGGGGCGGGCGGGGGCGGCAGAGGTGAGCGGGGCGTGAACGGTGGTGGTCATGGCTTCATCTCTCGCAATCGGGAAAGTCGGGGGCGGGAGGCCCGGGGTGTCACCGGGAACCGGCGGAGGACGGTCACCAGGAACCGGCGGAGGCGATGACGGTGAAGACGTCCTCCATGAGCTCCGGCCGCCGGCCGGGCTCCTTGATGACGGCGGTGGGCGCGAGCACCCGGGCACCGCCCGGGACGTCCTTGTTGACCAGGGCCTGGGCGCCGATGACCGCCCGGTCCCCCACGGTCACCGGTCCGAGGACGGTGGCGTTGGCGCCGAGGATGACGCCGCTGCCGACGACGGGGTGGCGGCGGTCGCCCTCGGGTCGCTTGTTGTCGCTCCACCAGCCGACGGCGCCCAGGGTGACCTGGTGGTACATGGTCACGTCGTCACCGACGACGGCGGTCTCCCCGATCACGACCCCGGCGCCGTGATCGATGAAGACCCGGCGGCCCAGCACCGCCCCGGGGTGGATCTCGACCGCGGTCACCCGGCGGGCCCAGCGGGCCAGCAGCCTGGCCGGGATGCGCAGGCCGCGACCGTGCAGGCGGTGCGCGACGCGATGCGCCCACAGCGCGGTGAGCGCGGGGTGGAGGATCGCTTCTTTCCCGCCCCGTACCGAGGGGTCGCGGGCCACGACGACGGCGAGGTCCTCGCGCAGCGCGGCGAGCAGACGGGGGGTCGGGGACGCGGGGGTGGCCGCCGGCGCCTCGGACTCGCCGGAGGACGCGGAGGCGGTGCCGGGCGCGGGGCCGAGGGCCGGATTCGATTCCGGTTTCGTCGGACTGAGCAGGCTCATCGTGGCTCCAGGGGCGGGGTGGGCCTCATGACTGGAGCAGAGCGTGCCCGGTGGGCTTCCCGCCGTGGTCCCGCCGCGTTCCCACCCGGCGGGAGCGTCTCGGGCGGTGCGGAACGGGAGGGGAACAGGGCGGGAAACATTCGGGAACGCTCCGGCCCACACTCGCCTGAGCGCCACGCGACCGTCCGTCGGACAGCCGGTCCGGTTCCGCGTCGGCGGACACCGCGGCCCCGCGCCGCAGCTCACCCGCCCCCGAACCGAAGGAGTCTTCCCGTGCCTGTGATTTCCGTTGACTGGTGGAAAGGGAACGATCGCGCACAGCGCCAGGAACTGGTCGAGGAACTGACCGCCTGCGTGTCCCGGATAGCCGGATGCCCCGAGGAGGCCGTCACCGTTATCGTGCGGGACGTGGAGACCGACCACTGGGGCAAGGGCGGCGTGCTCGCCGACGCCCTCCTCGCGGGCGCCGTCGCCCGGCCCGGCCCGCAGGACACCGGAGGACAGAAGCCATGACGGCGTCGACCGGATCCGGCACCGCCGATCCCCGGCGTCTCCTCCTCGTCGCACCGTCGCCCCGACTGGCGGCCGCGGCGCAGGAGGCCGGCTTCCATGTCGTCACCGTCGCGGACACCGCCGGATTCACCGACGAGGAGCTTCGAGCGCACCTCCGGGAGACCGTGCTCACCCATCGGGTGGGCAGGCTCGTCGCCTGCGGGGAGGCGAGTACCCACCCCGCTGTTCTGGAGACGGCCGAGGAACTGGGCGTTTCACCGAATCCCGCCTCCGCTGCCCGGCTGCTCGCGGATGCCGCCGAGGTCAGAAACCTGCTGAACCTCAGCGGCCCCCAGTGGCAGGCGCTGGCCCTGCCGGACGAGCCGGAGCACAGGCCGCCGCTGTGCGATGTCGGGTACGGGGTGGAGACCCTCACGGTCGAGGGGATGCACCGGGTCACCGGCATCGTGGAATTCCGCTCCGACGCAGGCAGCTTCGGCGATCGGGGCGAACCCGGCGCAGGGCACGGACCGGACCGGGCAGCCTGCGCCGCCACGACGCCGCCGGGCTCCGGCCTCGCCGTGCACACCTTCCCCGCCCCGATCACCGGTGCGGAGGAGGCGGAGATCAGAGCCCTGGCGACGGGCCTCCTGGACCTGGTCGGTTACGAGTTCGGGTACGCCTTCACCCGCATCGCGCGCACCGGACGAGGGCCGCGAGTCGTGGACGCGGTTCCACGGCAGGCGAGTTGGCCCGTCTCCCGGCTGATCGAACTCACCACGGGACTGGTCGCGGAACGCGAACTGGTCCATGCCCTGTCGGGGAAGCCGCTGAAGGCGGCGATGCCGGTGGGGTGTGCGGCCGCCCTCCCGCTGTCCGATCCGCCCGGAGCACCCGGGCGGATCACGGCGCCCGAGGACGTGCGGGAGGCGCGGGACGGGTATGTCGTCCTCACCGCGCTCACCCCCGCCGAACTCGCCTCCCGCACGGCCGCCGTGCTCGGCTGTCCCACCTGACCCGAATCCGCTCGTTGGAGGGGCCCACCGCTCTCGCCGGTGGGCCCTTTCGTGTACGTGTCCCTCCGCCGCGGCGGTCCCGGTATGCGCGGCCTGCGCCCGTGTACAGGGGTTTCCCGTCGCGTTCCCGGACGGCGCTCGGCGGCCGGTAGCGGAAGCGGAACGACCGGGGAGCAGCGCCCGCGAAAGTCATTCCCGTCAGCAGGAACGCTCCGGCAAGACCACTCCATAAGGCGGTAGACCATGCGGAACTCGGTGTCGACGATGGTGGGAATTCTTACGGCTGCCGTGCTGGTGGCCGGAGGTGCCGCCGCCTCCGCGGTGGCGGCGGACGACGGTCTTTCCGCCCGGTCGGCCACCGCACGCTCCGCGGTCCTCGGCGGGTCGGACACCGGCGAAGGCCCGAACGTCATGGCCCCGCAGTCCGACACCGGCGAAGGCCCGAACGTCACCGCACCCCAGTCCGACACCGGCGAAGGCCCGAACGTCACCGCACCCCAGTCCGACACCGGCGAAGGCCCCAACCGCACCGCACCCCAGTCCGACACCGGCGAAGGCCCCAACCGCACCGCACCCCAGTCCGCGCTCTCGTCGCCACCGGCGGCGAGAGCGCTCTCATGTCTGCCGGAGAACTCCGCATCGGCGGAACGGGGACTGGTCACGCGGCCCAGGGCGTCGGGACTCCCATGGCCTCGAATGCCTCGCGGGCCGACTCCCGGTGGCCCGAGGCCGCTTCCTGCTCGCCCATCCGGCCCAGGGCGTCGGCCATGCCGGCCAGCGCGCGGGCCTCCTCGACGCGGTAGCCGATGCGCGAGGCCGCGTCGCGGGCCCGCGCGTGGAGTTCGAAGGCCACTGTGTACCGGCCGTTACGCGTGTGGAACCGGCCGATGATGTTGCCGACAGCGGCCTCGCGCATGGGGACACCGCTGAGATCGCCCAGGCGAAGGGCCGACTCCCCCCACTCCGCGGCCTGGACGCTCTCGCCGAGCCGGTCGGCGACTTCGGCGGACAGGGCGAGGACCAGCGACAGATCGGCGGGTGACATGGACTCCCCCGCCAGCTTGCGGGCCCGGGCCAGGAGCTCCGAGGCCGCGGCGATCTCGCCCAGACCGATTCTCGCCACGGCCAGATCGGTCAGCCCCTCGACCTCTTTGTCGACCGAGCCGATGGAGCGGGAAAGAGTGACGGAGCGGGTGGCCGCCTCCACCGCCTCCGGATAGCGCCCCCATTCGGAATACAGGCTGCTGAGGTTGGTCAGGGACTCGGCCTCGGCACGCTCCGCGCCCAGCTGCCGCTTGATCTCGATGGACTGTTGCAGTCGCGGCAGCGCCTCGTCGTACCGCCCGAGGGTGCTGAGCAGCAGCCCGAGGACGCCGGTGTCCTTCGCTTCGCCGCGCCGGTCGTCGAGACCGATGGACAGGGCCAACGCCTCTTCCGACATCGCGATGCCCTCGGTGAGGCGCCCGAGCTTCCAGCAGGCAACGGCGAGGTTGGAGAGACTGAGCCGCAGCAGAGCGGCGTCGCCCAGCCGGCGGGAGGCGGCCACCGCGACCCGGCCCAGCTCCCTGAACTCCTCCAGGCGCCCGCGCAGATCGAGAGGGAAGACAACGTTGGCGGTCAACAGCCCTACGTGCCGGTCCATCTCCCAGCGGTAGGCCAGGGAAACGATGGCCAGCAACGAGTCCTGTTCCCGCTCCAGCCAGTCGCGAGCCTGCTCGACGGTCTCCAGCGGCGGAAGTTCGGCCGCCGACGTGGGGGGCCCGGCGCGGGCCACCCTGGCCCGTCCGGGAAACAGCAGGTCACAGGCTGCGTCGGTCGCGGCCAGCGCGAAGTCGAGCAGCCGGCCCACGGCGTGCATGATCTCGTCGTCTCCGTCGGCCGTGACGTGCTGCTCCCCACCGGCCTCCGGCTGCCGACGGGCACCGCTGCGTGAGAGGTTCTGCGCGAAGCTGCGGACGAGGTCGTGGAAGGCGTAGTGCCCGGTCTCGTGCTGCTGGAGCAGGTGCATGTCGAGGAGGTACTCCAGGACTTCCTCCGCCTCCCGGGGACCGAACCCGAGCAGGGCTCCGGCGGCGTAGGTGTTGATCTCGGACCCCGGGTACTGACCGAGGAGCCGGAACGCCTCGCGGGTCTCGGCGGCCAGGCCCTCGTAGGAGAGTCGCAGCGTCACTTCGACGCTGCGTTCACCCGAGTTGAGCTCGGCCAGCCGGTGGGCGTCGTCCCGGAGCCGGTCGACCAGGTAACGGACGGTCCAGCGGGGCCGCTTGCGCAACCGGGCCGCCGCGATCCGCAGGGCGAGCGGGAGATGGCCGCAGAGTTCCGTGAGCTGGGCGACGGCCTCCGGCTCGCTCTCCGCGCGCGTCCGGCCGAGTACGCCCTCGACGAGGGCGACGCTGTCGCCCGGCGGCATGACCCCCAGGGACACCGTATGCGCCGCGTCGAGGTCCACGAGCAGCGCACGGCTCGTGACGAGTACCAGGGTCTCGGTGGGGGAGGTGAGAAGCGGCCTGACCTGCGAATCGTCCATGGCGTTGTCGAGCAGCAGGATCATCCGGTGGGTGCTCATCGTGCGCCGCCACAGGGCGATGCGGCCCTCCGCGTCGTCCGGGATGCGGTCGGCGGGCACACCGAGCATGCGCAGCAGAGCCTCGGCCGCCGCACCCGCGCTCATGGGCCGGCCGTTGGGGGTGAACCCGCGGAGGTCGATGTAGAGCTGAGCGTCGGGGTAGTTCTCCGCCAGTCGGTGTGCCGCGCGCACGGCCAGCGAGGTCTTGCCGCTTCCGCCCATACCGTCGATGGCGACGATCAGCGGTCCGGAGCCCGGGGCCTCCTCCACGAACCCGAGCAGCTCACTGACCTCCGCCTCCCGTCCTGTGAAGTCGCGCAGATCGTAGGGCAGGGTGGAGGGATTGCCCTCCGGAGTGAAGGGGGCAGTGGCGGGCAGTTGCGGAGCGGCGAGTTCCGGGCTGTTGCGGAGCACCGCGTTGTGCAGCTCCGAGAGCGCGTCGCCGGGGCCGATGCCGAGTTCCTCGATCAAATAGTCCCGGACCTTGGCGAACTCCTCCAGCGCGTCGGCCTGTCGCCCGGTACGGAAGAGCGCGAGCATGAGCTGACCACGCAGAGTTTCCCGCAGCGGATGCGCATCGATGAATTCTCGCAATTCTCCGATGATCTCGCTGCTTTCGCCGACCGCGAGCCGGAGATCGAAAAGCTGCTCCACGGCGGTGAGGCGGCGTTCCTCGAGGGCGGCGGAGGCCGCGGACAGAACCGATCCACCGGCGCCCGCGAGCAGAGGGCCCCGCCACAAGGCCAACGCCTCGCGAAGTGTCGTCATGGCATATGCGCTTTGTCCGGCAACAGCGGCTTCTCTGGCCTGTTTTAATCCCTCGGTGAATCTGCCGAGGTCGACCTGCGCCGGCGCGGTGAGAGCCCGGTAGCCAGGCCCCTCGGTGACGATCAGATCCCGTCCGCCGGGAATGCGCTGTCGTAGCTCCGCAACGGCCTTGCGCACCTGATGGGCCGCGGTGGCCGGGGCGTTCTCGTCCCAGGCGGCCTCCACCAGCCGAAAGACCGGGAGGACGCGCTGGGGTTCCAGCAGGAGCGTGACAAGGACTTTTTCGTGGACGGGTCCGCCGACCCGGATTCGGTCGTTGCCGTCCCAGCATTCGAACGAGCCCAGAATCCGGAACTGCACTCTGCCGTTCTCCGCGAGTTCATTCACGATGCTTCCTCCTCCGGCGGCCACGGAGGGGTTTCCGCCACCACCCACGCATATCCGACGCTCCGCGTTCCTGCCGTCCAGATGAGTCTGTGCCGGCCATCTCATCAGGGCTTCGTATCGAGCGGCAAGACGGCCCCGGAACGTATCGCTCCACGGAACGCCGCTCCGACGTGACTGATTAGCCACCAGGCCGTGACTCGGTTCGTCGAACCGCCCGAACGGGCCGTCGGCCGCCCAGAAGTGTGCCCGAGCGGGCGGTGCCCGCAGGCATGACTTTCGGACAACCCAGCGCCAATCGGGGGACCGGAGACAACCCGAGCATCCGGGTTCGCATCTCACCGGCCGGACACAGCGTCGCCACAGGTGAGTTGGGCCGTGCTGATCGTCCACGTTCCATCACGCACTCGGAAGTCCGGAAGTACGAGGGATGATGACCAGACCACAGCAGGGCCGCACACACCGCCTGACCCGCCCGTCGATCGCCGTCGCCGCGGCCGTCGCCGTGACCGCGGGCGTCGTCGCCGCCGCGCCCGACGCCAAGACGGCGGAGCCGACGCCGAAGCTCAGCCTGATCGCCGCCTCCAAGTCGGTGACGCTCGACTCGTGGAAGGAAGATCCCGGCGTCTATCTGGACCTCGGGACCTATCTGACCTCGGAGAACGGCGCCTTCGAGCTGAAGGTGACCCGTAAGTCGTACAAGGATCCGGTCGTCGCCACGCAGGTGCTCCGGAACGGGAAGAAGACCACGAACAAGGCGCTTCCCGCCGGGCTCGTGAAGGACTTCTCCGGGCTGCCGGACTTCGCGCAGGTCTCCGTCACCGACGCGGCCGGCAAGACCGTGCTGAAGCAGACCGAGGCCTTCTGCCCCAACAACGCCTCCGGGCGGATCCGGCCGGAGGCGCCCGCCAAGTCGAAGTATCCGCAGAGCTGCCCGGTCAACCCCTTCACCCTCGGCTCGGTGTGGGGCGTGGAGAACGGCTGGGCGTCCAACACCTACGCCGGGTACTACTCCAAGCCGGTCCAGCTGGCCGCCGGGACCTATACCGCCAAGATCTCCGTGACGAAGAAGTACCGCGACCTCTTCGGCATCGCGAACAAGCCGCAGACCGTCAAGGTGACGGTGCGGGAGCGCAGTTGGGAAGAGGAGGAGGGCGCGGCCGCCGCTCCCCGCGGCGCGGCTCGCAAGTCCGCCGCCGGGCACCAGGGGCACACCGGGCATGAAGGACACGGGCAGGCCGCCGACGCGCCCCCCGCCGCGTCCGGGCACGGTGCCCACGCCGCCCACGGCGCTCCCGCCCGCACCGAGGCGCCCGCCGCCCGGACGACCGGGGCCGGCCCCACGTTCAACGTCGGCCACGGACCCTACCCGCCGGCTCCGCCGGCCCTGCCCTGGGCGCTGAAGAAGGAGTCCCTCCAGCGGCAGGCCTTCTCGGCCGCCAAGGTCGGAGACCGCTCCGGGCAGACCGACGGGTCGCGTCAGGCACCCGGCGCGAAGCCCAACGCCAAGCGGCCCACCGGCAAGGCCGCCGTGCCCGACGTACCCAAGCCCGACCTGCGCTCGCTGCCCGCGTACGGCATCACCGTCAGCGACGGCTACGAGGAGGTGCCCGGCAAGGACTACCTCGCCTTCAGCGCCAACGTGTGGAACGCGGGCCCGGCCAAGCTCGTCGTGGACGGCTTCCGCTCCCCGGGCAAGGAGCTGATGGACGCCTACCAGTACTTCTACGACGCCAAGGGCAAGCAGGTCGGCTACACCCCGACCGGCACCATGGAGTGGGACCCGCGCCCGGGCCACGAGCACTGGCACTTCACGGACTTCGCCAGCTACCGGCTGCTGAAGGCCGACAAGAAGGAGTCGGTGCGCAGCGGCAAGGAGGCGTTCTGCCTCGCCAACACCGACGCCGTCGACTACACGGTGAAGAACGCCAACTGGCACCCGGACAACACCGACCTGTCCACCGCGTGCGGCCAGGAGAACTCGATCTCCGTCCGCGAGGTGCTCGACGTCGGCTCCGGTGACACCTACACCCAGGACCTGCCC
Organism: Streptomyces sp. man185; assembly: GCA_002551355.1. GTDB lineage: Bacteria > Actinomycetota > Actinomycetes > Streptomycetales > Streptomycetaceae > Streptomyces. Next base: position 33,764 of record NTHE01000057.1, read on the forward strand.
GGCCAGTCCTTCGACATCACCGGCCTGCCGAACGGCACGTACTACATCCAGGTCCTCGCCAACCCGGAGAACCGGCTCAAGGAGACCAACCACAAGAACAACAGCGCCCTGCGCAAGGTCGTCCTCGGCGGCAAGAAGGGCGCCCGCACGGTGAAGGTTCCCGCCCATGACCTGGTGAACGCCAACTAGTCTCGTCCGATGGTGCGTTGATCCGCTCCGTCTCTACGTTCCGCCGGCCCCGGGAGAGTGTTCCCCGGGGCCGGCGGCGTGGGCCCGTCAGCCCAGCGCGTCCACAGCCGCCCGCACGGCCCCCGGCCGCCCCAGGAGATCCGTGCTGTCCGCCCACTGGTCCACGCTCCCGGTCAGCGGCAGGGACCGCAGTTCCGGGTCGGTGACGGTGCGGGCCAGCGCGTGGGCGAAGCGCTCGGCGTGCAGCACCTGGAACGGGCGGCTGTGGTACGGCCGTCGGGCCGGGTCCACCTCCTCGGCAAGGCCCGTGCGGTTCTGCAGCGCGCCCACGGCCTCGTACGCGTCGCAGAGGTGCCGCTCGCGCTCCGGGTGGTCCGTGGCCGTGACGGCGCCCCGCAGCGAGGGCAGCAGTCCGTCGGCCCCGGGCAGCCGGGCGAAGGCGCTCCCCAGCCACTTGCCGTACGGCGCGTACCGCCGCCCCAGGAGCAGGCACAGCCGCATCAGGTCGCGCACGAGCCGCCCCGCGACCACCGCGGACCCCAGATCGTCCCCCACCTCGGCGCAGCGTCCGACGAACGCCTCCTCCTGGGAGATCCGCTGCCACTGGCAGGCCAGCAGATAGCGCCACACCTGGTCCGGGTACCAGGCCAGTGCCTGCCGCGCCCGGGTCAGCGCGCCCACCCCGTCGTGGAACACCGCGCCGCCCGTGGTCTCCGCCAGCCTCTGCTGCGGCATGGCCAGCCAGTCGCGGACCGTCGGCTCCCGGGGCTCCCCGCCGGGGCCGGTGAGCGGAAGTCCGAGCCGGTCGCGCAGCCACCCGCCGACGTCGTCGACCGAGACGCGGTGGTCGACCGGGCCTTCGGTCGGAGCCATGTGCCCGATCGGGTCCGCCGGGTCGCCGTGCCAAAAGTGCGTCGGCCAGCCGCGTACCTGCTTGGGCAGCCGCTCGGCGAGCAGGCGGTGCAGCCGCTCCCCGTACGCGGCGGCGTCCGCCGGTTCCAGGAAGAGGTCCAGGCGCGGACCCCACTCGTGGTCCGCGGACCGGGCGGTGTCGAAGCCGAGCACCTCGGAGCCGGCGCCGACCCGGGCCGCCGCGTACCGCAGCCCGGGAAACTCCGCGTCGAGGACCGGCCGCACCGCCTCCTCGTAGAGGATCCGGGACAGGTCGAGACCGGGCAGGAAGGCGCGGGCGGGCGTCGTCATGCGTCCACTGTGGGGGGTGGGGGCGGTGGGGGCCACCGCATATGTGTCCGGTACGGCCCCGCCGTGTGCATCCCCGCGCGCCTCCGGGTCAGTCCTCGCCCTCCAGATTCCCTTCCGTCTCCAGGTACACCTGGCGCAGCGCGTCCAGCACCGCCGGGTCGGGCTTGGCCCACATGCCGCGCGACTCGGCCTCCAGCAGACGTTCCGCGATGCCGTGCAGGGCCCAGGGGTTGGCCTCCTGGAGGAACTGCTTGTTCTCCGGGTCGAGGACGTACGTCTCGGTGAGCTTGTCGTACATCCAGTCGGCGACGACGCCGGTCGTGGCGTCGTAGCCGAAGAGGTAGTCGACGGTGGCCGCCAGCTCGAACGCGCCCTTGTAGCCGTGGCGGCGCATCGCCTCGATCCACTTGGGGTTGACGACGCGGGCGCGGAAGACGCGGGACGTCTCCTCGACCAGGGTGCGCGTGCGCACGGTCTCGGGGCGGGTGGAGTCCCCGATGTACGCCTCCGGGGCCGTGCCCTTCAGCGCGCGCACGGTGGCCACCATGCCGCCGTGGTACTGGAAGTAGTCGTCGGAGTCCGCGATGTCGTGCTCGCGGGTGTCGGTGTTCTTCGCGGCGACCTCGATGCGCTTGTAGGCGCTCTCCATCTCCTCCCGGGCCGGGCGGCCGTCGAGCTCGCGGCCGTAGGCGTAACCGCCCCAGACCGTGTAGACCTCGGCGAGGTCGGCGTCGGTGCGCCAGTCGCGGGAGTCGATGAGCTGGAGGAGGCCCGCGCCGTACGTGCCGGGGCGGGAGCCGAAGATGCGGGTGGTGGCCCGGCGTTCGTCACCGTGCTCGGCCAGGTCGGCCTGGGTGTGCGCCCGTACGTAGTTCCGCTCGGCCGGCTCGTCCAGCGAGGCGGCCAGCCGTACGGCGTCGTCGAGGAGCCCGACCGTGTGCGGGAAGGCGTCGCGGAAGAAGCCCGAGATGCGGAGGGTCACGTCGATGCGGGGGCGGCCCAACTCCTCGTACGGGATGGGCTCCAGCCCGGTCACGCGGCGCGAGGCGTCGTCCCAGACGGGGCGGACACCGAGCAGTGCGAACGCCTCCGCGATGTCGTCGCCCGCCGTGCGCATCGCGCTGGTGCCCCAGAGGGACAGGCCGACCGAGGTGGGCCAGTCGCCGTTGTCGGTGCGGTAGCGGGTCAGGAGCGAGTCGGCCAGGGCCTGGCCCGTCTCCCATGCCAGCTTGGAGGGGACCGCCTTCGGGTCGACCGAGTAGAAGTTGCGGCCCGTCGGGAGGACGTTGACCAGGCCGCGCAGCGGGGACCCGGAGGGGCCGGCGGGCACGAATCCGCCGTCCAACGCGTGCACGGCATGGGTGAGTTCGTCGGTCGTGGCCGCCATGCGCGGGACCACCTCGGTGGCCGCGAAGGTCAGGATGTCGGCCACCGCGTCCGGCAGGCCCGCGGCGACCCCGGCCACGGCGGCCGGGTCCCAGTCGGCGTCGTCCATCGCCTGGACCAGCCCGCGGGCCTGCTCCTCGATCGCGTCCGCGTCCGTGCGGGTGGCGGCCGACTCGTCGAGGCCGAGCGCCTCGCGCAGCCCGGGGAGGGAAGCCGTGCCGCCCCAGATCTGGCGGGCGCGGAGGACCGCCAGGACCAGGTTGACCCGGTCGTTCCCGGCGGGCGGGTTGCCCAGGACGTGCAGACCGTCGCGGATCTGGACGTCCTTGATCTCGCAGAGCCAGCCGTCGAGATGCATGATGAAGTCGTCGAAGCCCTCGTCCTCCGGGCGGTCCGCCACCCCGAGGTCGTGGTCGAGCTTCGCGGCCTGGATCAGCGTCCAGATCTGCGCGCGGATGGCGGGCAGCTTCGCCGGGTCCATCGCGGCGATCTGCGCGTGCTCGTCGAGGAGTTGCTCCAGGCGCGCGATGTCGCCGTAGCTGTCGGCGCGGGCCATCGGCGGCACCAGGTGGTCGATCAGCGTGGCGTGGACGCGGCGCTTGGCCTGCGTGCCCTCGCCCGGGTCGTTCACCAGGAACGGGTAGACCAGGGGGAGATCGCCGAGGGCCGCGTCCGGACCGCAGGCGGCCGACAGACCCGCGTTCTTGCCGGGCAGCCACTCCAGGTTGCCGTGCTTGCCCAGGTGGATCATGGCGTCCGCGCCGAAGCCGTTGTCGTCGGCGGAGGCGGCGATCCAGCGGTAGGCGGCCAAGTAGTGGTGGGAGGGCGGGAGATCGGGGTCGTGGTAGATCGCGATCGGGTTCTCGCCGAAGCCGCGCGGCGGCTGGATGAGGATGAGGAGGTTCCCGCTCCGCAGGGCCGCGAGGACGATGTCGCCCTCCGGGTTGGCGGAGCGGTCGACGAACATCTCACCGGGGGCCGGGCCCCAGTGCCGCTCTACCGCGAGCCGCAGCTCCTCGGGGAGGGTGGCGAACCAGCGGCGGTAGTCGGCGGCCGGAATACGGACCGGGTTCTTCGCCAACTGCTCGTCGGTCAGCCACTCCTGGTCGTGGCCGCCCGCGTCGATCAGCGCGTAGATCAGCTCGTCGCCGTCGCCGGAGACCAGTCCCGGGATCTCCTCCTCGGGCCCGAAGTCGTACCCCTCGGCGCGCAGCCGGCGCAGCAGGGCGACGGCGCTGGCGGGGGTGTCGAGGCCGACCGCGTTCCCGATGCGGGAGTGCTTGGTCGGGTAGGCGGAGAGCACGAGCGCTATGCGCTTCTCCGCGTTGGGGATGGTGCGGAGCTTCGCGTGGCGTACGGCGATCCCGGCGACCCGGGCAGCGCGCTCGGCGTCGGCGACGTACGCCGGGAGCCCGTCCTCGTCGATCTCCTTGAAGGAGAAGGGGACGGTGATCAGCCGCCCGTCGAACTCCGGCACCGCGATCTGGGTGGCCGCGTCGAGCGGGGAGACGCCCTCGTCGTTCTCCTCCCAGGCAGCGCGCGGGCTGGTGAGGCAGAGCGCCTGGAGGATCGGCACGTCGAGCTGGGTCAGTGCCCCTGCGTCCCACGACTCGTCGTCACCGCCCGCCGAGGCCTCGGCGGGCTTGGTGCCGCCCGCCGCGAGGACGGTGGTGACGATGGCGTCGGCGGCGCGGAGCCGGTCGATGAGGTCGGCCTCCGGGGTACGGAGAGAGGCGACGTACAGCGGGAGCGGACGGGCTCCGGCGTCCTCCACGGCGGTGCACAACGCGTCGACGAACGCGGTGTTCCCGCTCATGTGGTGGGCACGGTAGTAGAGGACGGCGACGGTCGGCGCACCCTCGGGCACCGCGCGGGCCTCCCGCTCCAGCGGGCCCCATGCGGGGGCCGGGGCGGGCGGCTCGAAGCCGTGGCCGGTCAGCAGCACGGTGTCGGAGAGGAATCGGCCCAGCTGCTCCAGGTTGGCGGGACCGCCGTGCGCGAGGTAGGCGTGCGCCTCGGCCGCGATGCCGATCGGCACGGTGGAGGCGGCCATCAACTGCGCGTCGGGGGCCTGCTCACCGGTCAGCACGACGACCGGGCGGCCGGTGGCCAGCACCACGTCGAGCCCCTCCTGCCACGCCCGTACGCCGCCGAGGAGGCGTACGACGACGAGGTCGACGCCGTCCAGCAGGTCCGGCAGTCCGTCGAGGGAGACGCGGGAGGGGTTGGCGTACCGGTAGCTGACCGGTCCCTCGGAAGCGCGGGCGCTCAGGAGGTCGGTGTCGGACGTCGACAGGAGCAGGATCATGCTGCGTCAGGCCTTCCTCGGGGTGTCCACGCCCCGGGCGGTGTCGGAGGGTCTCCCCTGCCGCCCGGCGGAGGGCCGGGCACCGCACCCGGTGGGAAACCGGGCGCTCGGGGAAGGGAGTTCCTGACTCGTCCGGCAGCCGGTGATGGCGGCGGCCGGACTCACAGTGGCGGGACCGCGCCGGAATCTCACCGGGCTTCCTCCCCTGTCGCCGTCTGGCGATGGCGGCCTGAACGGACCACCGTCTGCATCCTAAGCGGCCGGGGTGGGGCGGGGCAGGGGGCGGGGGTGCGGTGGTGATCACTGTTTGCGGAGGCGGGGCGTAACGGGACCTGGGCCTGGGCCTGGGCCTGGGCCTGGACGCTCCGGGCCGGCGCGGGGAGGGCGGGCGCGGGAAAGGGGCAGGCGCGGGAAGGGGCCGGGAAGGGCCTGGTCCTGGTCCTGGGCGGGGGCCGGTTCGCTGACCGGTCGACGGGCCGGGCTCGCCGACTTGGTCCCGGGCGGGGCCCTGCCCGCCGACTTGGTCCCGGGCGGGGCCCAGCTCACCGGCCCGGACCGTCCGGCGCGCCGGCCCCGCCCTCGGCAGGCCCGGCACGCCGAGATCGGCGCTCCCCGGTCCCACCGGCGGGAGCACGGGTGGTGAGCCCTGTCCCGCAGGTCACAGCAGCGGGCCCGCCGATCGGAGCGGCACGGTCGGTATGCTCGCCGCCATGCCCGATTCCGCCCCCTCGCCCCTTTCTGCGGGCGGCCCGGCCCCCCGCGACGGCGGCGACGCCTGCCCGGGAACGCTGCGGCTGCACGGGGCCGACGACGGTGCGCTGGCCCGGGTCCGGGTGCCCGGCGGGGTGCTGAGCGCGGACCGGGCGGACGCGCTGCTCGCGGCGGCCGGCCGGTTCGGGGACGGTGAACTGCATCTCACCTCGCGGGGCAACGTCCAGCTGCGCGGCCTCGACGCGGAGTGCGGCGGCGGGCTCGCCGAGCTGCTCACCGCCGCCGGGCTGCTGCCGTCCGCCGCGCACGAGCGGGCCCGCAACATCGTGGCCTCGCCGCTCGCCGGACTGGACGGCTCCCCCGCACTCGGCCACCGGCTGGCCGAGCTGGACGCCCTGGTCTGCGGGTCGGCCGCCGCCGCCGCGCTCTCCGGTCGCTTCCTGTTCGCCCTCGACGACGGGCGCGGTGACGTGGACGCGCTGGGGGCGGACGTGACGCTGATCGCGGAGGGCGCGGAAGCCCTGCTGCGGATCGGTGCGGAGGACGCGGTGTTCCGGGTCCCCGCGGCCGATGCCCCGCGCGCCGCCCTCCTGGCCGCCGAGGCGTTCCTGCGCGCCGCCCGGGACTCCGGCGCGTGGCGGGTGAAGGACCTGCCCGACGACGTACGGGCAGGGCTGGTCCGTGCCATCGGGAAGACGGCCGGCCCGGCAGTGCACCGCCCCCGCCCGCGTACGGCCACGCGCCCCGCGCCGGGCCCGCACGGTTCCCCGGACGCGATCAGCGTCGACGTACCCCTGGGACGCCTCACTCCCGCCCAGTGGCGGCTGCTCACCGAAACGGCCCGGCGGTACGGGGACGAGCTGCGGCTCACCCCGTGGCGCGGGATCGTCGTCCCCGGGCCCTTCGGGCGGTCGGACGACGCGGCGGAGGCGCTCCGCACCCTGGCGGGGGCCGGGCTGATCACCGCCCCCGACTCCCCGTGGACCGGCGTCGGCGCGTGCATCGGCCACCCCGGCTGCGCGAAGTCGCTGGCCGACGTGCGGGCCGAGGCGGGGGCCGCTGTCGGACCGCCCGGGCGGCTACCTGTGTACTGGTCCGGGTGCGAACGCCGCTGCGGCCACCCCCACGGGGAGTGGATCGACGTGGTCGTCACACCCGACGGGCACCGGATCTCGCACGTACGGGGCGAGCGGCGGGACCCCCCGGAGACGGTCCGGGACGACCCGGCCGCGCTGGCGGCCGCGGTGGCCGCGGCCCGCGACTGATCACTCTGATCCATCAGCTGAAGAAAGCGACAGCACTGTGCACCAGTACGAGAAGGACGGACCGGCGATCTACCGCCAGTCCTTCGCCACCATCCGCGCGGAGGCGGATCTGGCCGGGCTGCCCGCCGACGTGAGCCAGGTCGCCGTCCGGATGATCCACGCCTGCGGCATGGTCGACCTCGTAACGGACCTCGCCTTCTCGCCGAACGCCGTGGCCGACGCCCGCGCGGCCCTGCGGTCCGGCGCTCCGATCCTCTGCGACGTGGCGATGGTGGCCAGCGGGGTCACCCGCAAGCGGCTGCCCGCCGACAACGACGTGGTGTGCACGCTGTCCGACCCGTCCGTGCCGGAGCTGGCCGCGAAGATGGGGACCACGCGCAGCGCGGCGGCCCTGGAGCTGTGGGGGGACCGGATGGAGGGGGCGGTGGTCGCGGTCGGCAACGCCCCGACCGCGCTGTTCCGGCTGCTGGAGATGATCGAGGAGGGCGCCCCGCGCCCGGCCGCCGTGATCGGCGTCCCGGTCGGCTTCGTCGGCGCGATGGAGTCCAAGGAGGCGCTGGCCGAGCACCCGTCGGGCCTGGAGCACCTGATCATCCGGGGCCGGCGCGGCGGCAGCGCGATAGCGGCCGCGGCGCTCAACGCCATCGCGAGCGAGGAAGAGTAGTGACCTCTCCAGTGACTTCTCCGGCGAACAACACCCGTACCGGCAAGCTCTACGGCGTCGGGCTCGGCCCCGGCGACCCGAACCTGATGACGCTGCGGGCCGTCCAGGCAATCGGCGAGGCGGACGTCGTCGCGTACCACAGCGCCCGGCACGGCCGCTCGATCGCCCGGTCCATCGCGGCGGCGCACCTGCGGCCCGACCACGTCGAGGAGGCCCTGGTCTACCCCGTCACGACGGAGACCACGGACCACCCGGGCGGCTACCGGGGCGCGCTGGAGGAGTTCTACGAGAAGGCGGCGGCCCGCCTCGCGGCGCATCTGGACGCGGGCCTGACCGTCGCGGTCCTCGCCGAGGGCGACCCGATGTTCTACGGCTCGTACATGCACATGCACAAGCGCCTGGCCGGCCGGTACGCGACCGAGGTCATCCCGGGCGTGACGTCGGTCAGCGCGGCAGCGGCCCGCCTCGGCACCCCGCTGGTCGAGGGCGAGGAGATCCTCACGATCCTGCCCGGCACGCTGCCGGAGGAGGAGCTGACGGCCCGTCTCGCCGCGACGGACACGGCGGTGGTGATGAAGCTGGGGCGGACGTTCCCGGCGGTGCGCGGGGCTTTCGAGGCATCCGGGCGGCTGGACGAGGCGCGGTACGTCGAGCGGGCGACGATGGCCGGGGAGCGTACGGGCGAACTGGCGGACGTCGACCCGGAGTCGGTCCCGTACTTCTCGGTGGCGGTGCTGCCGAGCCGGGTGGACGCGCCGCGCCCTTCCGGACGGACCACCGGCGAGGTCGTGGTGGTCGGCACCGGCCCGGCGGGCCCGCTGTGGCTGACGCCGGAGACGCGGGGCGCGCTGGCGGCCGCCGACGACCTGGTCGGCTACACCACCTACCTGGACCGGGTGCCGGTCCGCCCGGGCCAGGCGCGGCACGGCTCGGACAACAAAGTGGAGTCGGAGCGGGCGGAGTTCGCGTTGGACCTGGCCCGGCGGGGCCACCGGGTCGCGGTGGTCTCGGGCGGCGACCCCGGGGTCTTCGCGATGGCGACGGCGGTCCTGGAGGTGGCCTCGCAGGAGGCGTACGCGGACCTTCCCGTACGGGTCCTGCCCGGCGTCACCGCGGCGAACGCCGCCGCTGCCCGCGCGGGCGCGCCGCTGGGCCACGACTACGCCACGATCTCCCTCTCGGACCGGCTGAAGCCGTGGGAGGTCATCGCGGAACGCCTGCGCGCGGCGGCCTCGGCGGACCTGGTGCTGGCCCTGTACAACCCGGGCTCCAAGTCCCGTACGTGGCAGGTCGGCAAGGCCCGCGACCTGCTCCTGGAGCACCGCTCCCCGGACACCCCGGTCGTCCTGGCACGGGACGTCGGCGGCTCGACGGAGAGCGTACGTACGGTGCGGCTGGCGGATGTCGACCCGGCGGAGGTGGACATGCGGACGCTGCTGATCGTGGGCTCGTCGCAGACGCGGTGGGTACGCAGGGACGGTTCCGACGCCGACCGGGGCATCGTGTGGACGCCGCGCCGCTACCCGGAGGCGTAGAGCCGGCGCACCCACCGCACGGCCTCGTCGGGCGTACGGGCCAACGGGACCCCTTCCGGTACCGGTGGCCTCCGTACGACCACGACGGGAATCCGGGCCTCGCGGGCGGCGAGAAGCTTGGGGGCGGTGGCGCTGCCGCCGCTGTCCTTGGTGACGAGGACGTCGAGGCGGTACCGGCGGATGATCTCCCGCTCGCCTGCGAGGTCGAACGGCCCCCGGTCGAGCAGGATCTCCATCCGGGCCGGCCAGGGCGGCTCGGGAGCGTCGACGGACCGTACGAGAAACCACAGCGCGTCGAGGTCCGCTCCCGCGAAGGCGGCGAGCCCCATCCGCCCGGTGGTGAGGAAGACCCGCTCCCCCAGCGCGGGCAGCAGCTCGGCTGCCTCGGCGAGCGATCCGGCGACGTGCCAGCGGTCACCGTCCTGGGCGGCCCAGCCGGGCCGGCGGAGGGCGAGGAGGGGAACATGGGCCAGGACGGCGGCCTCGGCCGCGTTCCGGCTCATGGTCGCGGCGAAGGGGTGGGTGGCGTCGACGAGGGCGTCCACGTCGTGCTCACGCAACCAGGCGGCGAGCCCGTCCGGCCCGCCGAACCCGCCGACGCGCACGTCACCGGGCGGAAACATCGGCGAGGCCACGCGCCCGGCGAGCGAGGTGGTGACACGGACGCGCTGGTCACCGGCGAGGCTCTCGGCCAGCCGGCGGGCCTCGGTGGTCCCTCCCAGAACAAGCACATGCACAGGCACAGGCATCGGAACGGACTCTCTTCATGAACGCTGAGGCGCAGGGCGGTCGCAGTGCCCAACTCAAGCACACCGGCCTGCGCCCCGGCTGGACGACCGGCGCCTGTGCGACGGCGGCGACGACCGCCGCGTACACGGCGCTGCTGACCGGCGACTTCCCGGACCCGGTGTCCATCACGCTGCCGAAGGGCCAGACACCGGCGTTCGCGCTGGCGGTGGAGGAGCTGACGGCCGGGCGGGGCACGGCGACGGCCGGAGTGGTGAAGGACGCGGGTGACGACCCGGACGTGACGCACGGGGCGCTCGTGCGGTCGACCGTGCGGAAGCTGCCGCCGGGCTCCGGCGTGGTGTTCCGGGCGGGCCCGGGGGTGGGTACGGTGACGCTCCCCGGCCTTCCGCTGGACGTCGGGGAGCCCGCGGTGAACCCGGTCCCGCGCCGGCTGATGCGCGAGCACGTGGCGCGGGTGGCGGCGGAGCACGGTGCGGCGGGCGACGTGGAGATCACGGTGTCGGTCGACCACGGCGAGGAGATCGCCCGCTCGACGTGGAACGGTCGCCTCGGCATCCTGGGCGGCCTGTCGATCCTCGGCACCACGGGCGTCGTCGTTCCCTACTCCTGCTCGGCCTGGATCGACTCGATCCGCCGGGGCGTGGACGTGGCGCGGGCGGCGGGCCTGACCCATGTGGCGGGCTGCACGGGCTCGACGTCGGAGAAGACGGTGGCCGCGGAGTACGGCCTGCCGGACATCGCGCTGCTGGACATGGGGGACTTCGCGGGCGCGGTCCTGAAGTACGTACGCCGCCACCCGGTCGACCGCCTCACGATCTGCGGCGGCTTCGCCAAGCTCTCCAAGCTCGCGGCGGGCCACCTGGACCTCCACTCGGCCCGCTCCCAGGTGAACAAGCCCTTCCTGGCCGACCTGGCCCGGACGGGCGGCGCGGACGAGGAGCTGGCTTCCCGGATCGCCACCGCCAACACGGGCCTGGAGGCGCTGCGCCTGTGCGAGGCGGCGGGCGTCCCCCTGGGCGACCTGGTGGCGGCCCGCGCCCGCGAGGAAGCGCTGGCGGTGCTGCGGGGCGCGCCGGTCGCGGTGGACGTGCTCTGCATCGACCGGGCGGGGGTGGTGGTGGGGCGGGGGTAGTCCGACACCCCGCACTACTGGACACCGGGCGCGACGGAGGCGACGGGCGGGGCAGACCTGGCGGACGCGGCGGACACACCGGGCCCGAAAGCCCCACCCCAACAAGCGACTCACTGATGCGGTGGGCACATGCACCAAGCAGGGATCACCGGCAGCGGCGGCAGGGCCCGAACGCTGTTGGTGACCACGGACCCGGCGCAGGGCCTGACGGAGGAGACGGTGAAGAAGCTGCTGAGCTGGTGAGAACGGGAAGGCGTCCCGGTGCGGGAGGCGCCGACCCGACCTCTTCGTACCGGCGAAGGCGGCACTGGGCGCGGCGGTCGTCTTCCGCGCCGGGTGAGGCGACCCGCTCGACCACCGCTGAGAGGCGACCCCGACGTCACTTCCGCCAGAACAGGTGGTGCGTCATGCCGCTCGGGCTCGGCACGACGTCCAGGTGGTAGCGGTCGCGCAGGTCGTCCGGCGAGTCCCACAGGCGCAGGCCGGTGCCCAGCTTCACCGGGGAGACCGCCACGTGCAGGGTGTCGATCAGGCCGGCGTCGAGGAACTCGCGGATCGTGGTGACACCGCCGCCGAGCCGTACGTCCTTGCCCTCCGCCGCTTCCCGCGCCTGGTCGAGGACCGTCGCCGGGTCGTCGTCCACGAAGTGGAACGTGGTGTCGGAGAGCGTGAACGAGGGGCGCTTGTGGTGGGTCATCACGAACACGGGTGTGTGGAAGGGGGGTTCCTCGCCCCACCAGCCCTGCCACGCGTGGTCCTCCCACGGGCCGCGCTGTGGGCCGAACTTGTTGCGGCCCATGATCTCGGCCCCGATGTTGTGCGTGAAGTCCCGGGTGAAGTAGTCGTCCAGGCCCCGGCTCCCGCCGGGGTCCGTGCGGTTCGGCCAGTTCGCCGTGGCGCCCGCCCAGGAGAAGAGCTGTGCCGGGTCGACGTGACTTCCGAACGGCCTCTCCAGCGTCTGGTCCTCGCCGGCGGCGACTCCGTCGCCCGACACCGTGAAGTTCTGAACTCTGAGCAGCTGAGCCACGCCGTCCTCCTGTGATCCGTGTTCCCGGATGTTCTCCGTGGTGAGACCGGGAACCCCGCCGAAACTCATCGGTGCCCGTCGCGCGCCCCGGGCCCTCTCCTACTGTCCCCGTCGGCCCGCCGTACGCTGCTGAGCCGCACCGCCCCAGCGATCAACGGGAGAGCCCATGAGCGATCAGCCGGACCGGACGGACCGGAAGCCGTTCCTGTACGTCGTCGTCTGCGCGGCCGGCGTCGCCCGTGACGTCGACCGGCTCTTCGCCGCGGCGCAGGACGCCGGCTGGGACGTCGGCGTCGTCGCCACCCCGCAGGCGCTCGGCTTCCTCGACACGGCAGCCGTCGAGGCGCGGACCGGATACCCGGTCCGATCCGCCTGGCGCTCCCCCGGAGAGCCACGCCCGCTGCCCGACCCGGATGCCATCGCCGTCGCGCCCGCCACGTTCAACACCGTCAACAAATGGGCGGCCGGGATCTCGGACACCCTGGCCCTAGGCATCCTCTGCGAGGCGTACGGGCTCGGCGTCCCCACCGCCGTCCTCCCGGCCGTGAACTCCGCCCTCGCCGCGCACCCCGCGTACGTCGAGAGCCTGCGGAGGCTGCGCGGCATGGGCGTCCTCGTCAGCTCCGGCACCCCGCACACGCCCAAGTCCGGTGAGACGGCCCCCTTCCCCTGGAGGGACGCCCTGGAGCTGCTTGAGCCCGTGCTCTCCGCGCGGAGCTGACCGGCTGCTGCGGCCGGCACCCAGCAGGAGCGTCACCCAGGAAAGTACTTTCCTCAGTGGAAAATGGATGGCATGATGAAAATCCGCAGGTCACCCGCGCCCCCGGAAGGTTCCCGGCATGCCCAATCGCACCCCCTCTTCGCCGCCCACCGGACACGAGCACCTCGGCGCCTCGGCCGACTACGCAGCCGAGGCGCTGAGCGACGCACGGCTAGCACAGGAGCGGGCCGGGCTCCGGGCGGGGATGACGCCTGCCTGGTACGGGCCGGCCGCCGCGGTCTCCCTGGTGGGTCCGAGCCTGGTGCGGGCCTGGAGCGACGGCCGGGGTGGAGTCGCGACGGTGACCGCGCTGCTCGTGTCGGTGCTCGGGCTCGGCGTCGTCGTCGCGCTCGCACGGGCCGCCCGACGGGGAGCCGGGGTTCTGGTGGCGCGGTCCTGGTCCGCGCGCCTGCGGCGGAGCCGGGTCGTGCTGCCCGTCGTCCTCGCGGCCGGAGCGATCACGGGGATCGGCTGCTGGGCGGCCGGTGCGAGCCAAGTCGCAACCCAGATCGGCGTGTTCGGCGTGTGGGGGATCGGCGTCTGGGGCGCTTGCCTCGTCCGTAACGCGTCCATCCGGCGGGCCCTGCGGGAGCTCGCGTGAGCGACAGGGCCGACCGGGGCGACAGTCCTGCACGCGGAGACGGTCCTGCACACGGCGACAGACCCGCCCCGGGCGAGAGCCCCCCGCGAGACGACAGACCCGTGCCGGGCGAGGCCACCGCACTGGACGGTGTCATCCACCATCCGACCCGGCTGACCCTCGTCGCCTTCCTCTCCGCCTGCGACGAGGCCGAGTTCGCCGCCGTACGCGACGGGTGCCGGGTCTCCGACTCGGTCCTCAGCAAGAACGCCTCCGCGCTGGAGGCCGTGGGCTACCTCCACGTACGCAAGGGGCACGTCGGCAAGCGGCCCCGGACCTGGCTGTCCCTCACCCCCGCCGGGCGACAGGCGCTGGACCGGCACCTCTCGGCGCTCCAGGACCTGGTGGACACCGCCCGCCGCGCGGCGGGCCCGGCCGGCACGTAGCGCCGCCCTCCCGCGCACACGAACGACCAGGGGCAGTTTTCGGCCAGGGCGGCGAGGTCGGTCAGGCGGTGGCCAGGGGACGCCCCGTCACACCGGCCCGTAAGGCTTCCGGCTGCGGCACCTCGACGGATTTTCGCCGGCCGATAAGGTAATGGCCGGATAAAGAGATCACCAAGTGCGCGTCCACTGCCGCACGTCTCGGGAGGAAGCCATGGGAACCCGCCGCACGTCACTGCCCGGAGTGGGTGCTCAGTACGACTTCACGACCGAGACGGGACAGCACATTTCGGTCGTCGTCCACCACGACGGACGCCGGTTCATCGGGTTCTACGAACAGGACGATCCTGATTCGTGCCAACTCTCCGTCCCCCTGACGACGACCGAGGCCACCGCCCTCGCGCACCTCATCGATCCGGCGCCCATCGACGCCGTACGGACCGATGGCATCGACCTCGTCACCGAGCACATCCCGCTCGGTTCACGCTCCCCGTACGGCGGGCGGCTGCTCGCGGAGACGCGGGCACGGACACGGACCGGGGCGTCCATCGTGGCGGTGCTGCGCACCCACAGCGCGCACCCGTCGCCGGAACCGGACTTTCGACTGGCCATCGGGGACACACTCGTCGCCGTCGGTACGCGTGAGGGCGTCGACGCGCTCTCCGAGATCATTGCGGAGGGCTGACCGTGCATGACACGACTGCGTTGCTGGTGGAGCTGGGGGCCGTCATCCTCGGGCTGGGGCTCGTGGGACGGTTCGCCGGGCGGATAGGGCTCTCCCCCATCCCCCTGTACCTGCTCGCCGGGCTGGCGTTCGGGCACGGTGGGCTGATCCCGCTCGAGGCCAGCGAGGAATTCACCATGGTGGGCGCCGAGATCGGCGTCATCCTGCTGCTTCTGCTGCTGGGCCTCGAATACAGCGCCTCCGAGCTGGTCACCAGCCTCAAGACGCAATATCCGTCCGGAGCCGTGGACTTCGTGCTCAACGCGACGCCCGGCGCCGTCGCCGCCCTCGTCCTCGGCTGGGGCCCCGTGGGCGCCGTCGCGCTCGCCGGTGTCACGTGGATCTCCTCGTCCGGGGTGATCGCCAAGGTGATGACCGACCTCGGCCGGCTCGGCAACCGCGAGACACCCGTCATCCTCGGCGTCCTCGTCATGGAGGACCTGGCGATGGCGGTGTATCTGCCGCTGCTCACCGCCATGCTCGCCGGGGTCAGCCTGGCCGGCGGCAGCCTCGCGCTCGTCATCGCGCTCGGGGCGGTCGGACTCGTCCTCTACCTGGCCCTGCGCCACGGCCGACTGATCAGCCGCGCGGTCTCCTCCGACAACCCGGAGATGCTGCTCCTGGTCGTCCTCGGCCTCACCGTCCTGGTCGCCGGTGTCGCCCAGCAGCTCCAGGTGTCCGCCGCCGTCGGCGCGTTCCTCGTCGGCATCGCGCTCTCCGGCGAGGTCGCCGAGGGCGCCCGCAAGCTGCTCACCCCGCTGCGGGACCTGTTCGCCGCCGTGTTCTTCGTCTTCTTCGGACTCTCCACGAACCCGGCCGACATCCCGCCCGTGCTGCTGCCCGCAGCCCTGCTGGCCATCATCACCACGTTCACCAAGATCGCCACCGGCTACTACGCCGCCCGCCGCGCCGGAGTCGGCTCGCGCGGTCGCTGGCGGGCGGGCGGAACCCTCGTGGCGCGCGGCGAGTTCTCCATCGTCATCGCCGGTCTGGCCGTGGCCACCGAGCCGCGCATCGGCCCCATCGCCACCGCGTACGTCCTGATCCTCGTCATCGTCGGCCCGCTCACCGCCCGGTGGACGCAGCCCATCGCCGCGAAGATCGAGGCCCGTCGCGGCGGCGGGGACGGCGCCGGCGCCGGAAAGAGCTCGGGCACGGCCATGAGCTGCGCGGAGGCCGAGCCCGTCGCGAAGTCCGCTCCCGAGCGCCGACTGGGCACGCACGACGACCTCACCCCGGAACCGGCGGGCGAGAAGCACGAGTAGCCCCCGGCCGCAGCCGCTGTCGTTCGCGACGAAGCCCCCGAACGCCCCCTGGCGTCGGGGGCTTCGTCGCGTCGTACCCGGCAGACCCGGCACACCCATCTCTACATTTCTGTAGAGTTGCGCACGTTCCGGCACAGCACCGCAACGTAGGGAGACGTCATGGCTCTGTGGGACCGCATCAAGGAATCCGCGTCGTCGATGCAGACGCAGTTGGAGGCGAAGAAGAACGAGCTCAAGTCGGGTTCGTTCCGGGACGCGAGCATGGCCATGTGCGCCCTGGTCGCCGCCGCCGACGGCTCCGTCGACCCGTCCGAACGCCAGCGCGTCGCGGCGCTCATCGCGTCCAACGACGTCCTGCGCAACTTCCCAGCCGACGACCTGCAGCGGCGCTTCAACGCGTACGTCGACCAGCTCACCGCCGACTTCGCCCTCGGCAAGGTCAGCGTGGTCCAGGAGATCGCCAAGGCGAGGAAGAAGCCCGCCGAGGCCCGGGCCGTGATCCAGATCGGCATCGTGATCGGCGGCGCGGACGGTGACTTCGACACGACCGAGCAGGCCGTCGTGCGCGAGGCGTGCTTCGCGCTGGACCTGCCGCCGCACGAGTTCGACCTGTAGACGTCCCCCAGGGGGTGTCGTCATCGCCACCGGCCGGCCCGGGCGGGTCACAGCTCCTTGGCCGGCCAGTCCAGCAGCCGGGCGCCGATGACCGCCGTCTGCAGGCTGTAGCGGTGCATCGGGTCCGAAGGATCGGACCCGGTCAGCTGGTGGATGCGCTCCAGGCGGTACGTCAACGCCCGGACGCTCAGGGCCAGTCGGCGGGCTGTCTCGGCGGCGACGCAGCCCGCGTCGAAGTAGACCGCCAGCGTGTTCAGCAGCGGTTCCGCGCCGCCCCTCGCCTTCTGGAGCGGGCCCAGCTCGCTGCGCACCAGATCGGCCATCGCCTGCCGGTCCCGGGTCAGCACCGGGTAGACCATGAGGTCCGAGGCGTACAGCACGGGGTCGTCCATCCCCATCCGGTCCGCCAGGTCGAGGGCTTCGAGCGCCTCGTCGTACGAGTGGACGACTCCGCCGGGGCCCTTGTGCGGGCGGCCGACCGCGACCTGCCCGCCGCCCGTCGCCGCGTGCGCCTGCTTGGCGAAGTAGCGCAGGACGTCGGGCTGGCTGCCCGGGGCGATGCAGACGATCCGGCCGTCCTTCGTCGTCAGCAGGATCTTGCGGCCGCCGAACCGCGTCAGCAGCGCCGCCTCCACACTGCGCGGCACAGCGTCCGTCTCCGTGTACGCCTCCGGGCCCGATGCCACCGCGACCGCGTGCGCCCGGGAGAGCCGCAGGCCGAAGCGGGTCGCCCGCTCCGCGAGCCGGACCAGATCGCTGCGCCCGTAGAGCAGGTCGTCGATGAACTCCCGGCGCGCCGCCTCCTCCCGCCGTACGGTGAGGCGCTGGGCCCGCTCGAAGCCCTCGGCGAAGGCGTCGACCGCCTGTTCCACCGCGGCCAGGACGGCATCGGTCACGGCAGGGGAGTTTCCGGCAGCGGTCCGTGGCCAGGCCTCACGGGTCTGCGCCAGATGCATCGTCACCAGGGCACGCAGCTGATGGCCCGCGTCCGCCGCCACACGTCCCAGCGCACGGCGCTCCTCCAGCTCGTTACGCGTCAGGCGACGGCCGGTCACGGCGACTACGCCCAGAATGTGGGCATAGTCGCCCAGCATTTCCTCGGGAATCCTCGGCTCGGCCACGCATTCTCCTTCAGCCTTGCAACAGTCCTGTCATTTCCCCAACGCACATGGGGCGGTGCCGGTGCCCGGCATTAGCAAAGCGCAAAGATTGCCGGGATCCGGCAATGCGTGGCGCCGGTCCCGAATGACAGGATCAGGTCAGCAACAACACGGGGGAAACGCACGGGGGAACGGGGAACGAAGCCCCTCTCGACGCTCGGATCCCGAACCGTCCACGGGGGATCGAGGATGGGTCGGGCGAGCTGGCGAGAGGGCTTCCGAGGGGGAACGGCCCGGCCGCTGCGGCAGGTTACGACCACGCCGCGGTCGCCGGGCCCCGCCGGCCGGCC
>NTHE01000058.1 GCA_002551355.1 Streptomyces sp. man185
CACGTGAATACCAGCCCGAGCCGCCCGCCGCCATCACCACCACCGCGGCGAGGACGCCCGGGAAGGCGACGCCGGGCAGCCCCGCGGCGCCGGCGGCCCACAGGCCGAGCGCCGCGGTCGCCACCATGGCCAGCACGCCGGTGAGGACCGCCAGGAGCGCGTCGCGCCAGCCGTGCGGGGTGCGTGCGCTGTTCTCGTCGTTGTTCGCCCGGACGTTCACGACCCCACGCTAAGCAGGGACCGGACGCTTCGCTCCCCGAGGAACCGGGGCGTCCCTCCGCTTGCGGGGACTGCCGGGCCGAGACACACAATGGGACGAAATGCCCTGGATTGTCGGCTCATGGTCCTGGTACGGAAACGGGACCGGGGCAGGGACCTCCGGGGCGGGTACCGACATCGGGGAGCAGAGCCCGTGAGTGTCCAACCGCCGCCATCCGGCCGCCCCACAGGACCGCCGTCCGGCCCGCTCTCGGGCCCCTCGCAGAACGAACCCACCCCGCCTCCTCCCACCGTGTCCGGCCCGCCGCCCGGCCCGCCCAGCGGCGGCGACCACGGCGGACCGAACGGCCCCGGTGGCTCGGGCGGTTCGGGTGACGGGGGCGATGTGGGCGGCTCCGGCTCCGGCGGTGGTCCCGGCGGTCCGGGCAGCGGCTCGGGTGCCGCCCCCGGACCCCGCCCCGACCGCCCCTGGTGGCGTTCCGTCCCCCGGATCGCGGCGATCGCGACGGCCCTGGTCGCCGCGGTGGTCCTGGTGGTCGTGCTGACCCGGCCCGACGGCGGATCGAAGGCGGGCGGCGAGGTCTTCCTCCAGGCCGCGGGCGAATCCGGTCAGGATCCGTTCACCGAGTCCACGGCCGACGGCAGCGCCCCCGAGCCCGGGACCGCCAGCCCTTCCGTCGCACCGAGCGCGTCGAAAACCGGCGCTCAGGTGACACGGGGCGTGGACGGCGCGGCACCGGGTCTGTACGGAGGCACCCGCAAGGTCGCGAGCTGCGATGTGGAGCAGCAGGTCAAGGTGTTGCAGGCAGCCCCGGACAAGAACCGGGCGTTCGCCTCGGTTCAGGACATCGAACCCTCCGCCGTCCCCGGCTATCTGCGGGGGCTCACCCCCGTGACGCTGCGCATGGACACCCGCGTCACCAACCACGGCTACCGGGACGGCGAGGCCAACGCCTATCAGGCCGTGCTCCAGGCGGGTACGGCTGTCCTCGTCGACGACCGGGGCGTGCCCCGGGTGCGGTGTGCGTGCGGGAACCCGCTGCTGCCGCCCGTCGCCCAAGAGGACCCGCAGCAGAAGGGCAAGGCGTGGCCGGGCTACCGGGCCTCCGACGTGGTCGTCGTGGAGCCGTCGGCGAAGCCGGTGAAAGAGTTCGTGATGGTCGATCCGGAGAACGGCGACTGGTTCAAGCGGCCGGCCGGCGACACGGGTGACGGCGACAAGAAGACGGATCCGCCGAAGAACGCCTCGGAGTCGCCCTGCCCGCCCGGATCGGACCCGTGCCCCTCGTCGTCCGGGGCCACCCCGTCGGAATCCTCTCCGGACGACCCGGCGACACGGCCCGGCGATGATCCGGCGACCTCCGAACCCGCGCCGGACGACCCGGCGACCTCAAAGCCGCCGCCGGACGACCCGGCGACCGACGATCCGGCGACCGAGCCCGCGCCGGAGGACCCGCCGGGGTCGCCCGACTCGCAGTCGGCTCCGCAGCCGCCCGCCCCGGACTCACCGGAACCGCAGGACCCCGGACCGGGGACGGCCCCGCCGGGCGCTCCCGCCTTCGACTGACGGGGCGGGAGGGCACGGGGTCCGCGGTGCCTCAGCGCACAGCGTCGGGCCGGCTCTCCACCGGGGTCCGCGCCCGGGCCCCCGTGCCCGTACGCACTCCGGCTGCCGCCGCGGCCGAGTGCAGGGAGCGCAGGGCGACCAGCAGGAAGCCGATGTCGTCGAGATAGACGGGGTCGGGCAGCAGGTCGACCGGTGACACGGTGTAGATGACGGCCGCCCAGACGAGCGCCTTGCTGCGCAGCGGGATTCCGGCGTCGATCAACAGCTTCCTGGCCCTGAAGACGCGCACCAGCAGCACGACGGCCAGGACCAGCATGATCAGCGCGGCCACGGCGCCGAGAACGAGCCAAACGGTGGTGTCCATGGCTCATCGTGTACCCACTCGTTCCCGGATCACGAACCTGTGGCGGGCGGTGTCACTGCTGCGGGCGGCGGAACGCCACGGCGGTGCGGGTCAGGCCGTGCCGCGTCCGCGAGCCTCCGCCCGCCTGCGGCTGCGGCGCTTGAGGGCACGTCGCTCGTTCTCGGACAGGCCGCCCCAGATGCCGGAGTCCTGGCCGTTCTCCAGAGCCCACTCCAGGCAGGCGGCCTGTACGGGGCAGGTCCGGCAGACGGCCTTGGCCTCCTCGGTCTGGACGACCGCGGGGCCCGTGCTCCCGATGGGGAAGAACAGGTCCGGGTCCTCCTCGCGACAGGCGGCGTGCAGGCGCCAGTTCTCCATGCTGCTCAACTCTGCTCACTCCCGATGTCGTTACGTCGTAAGTCGGTTGCCGTACGTGTCTTCCCTGCGCTTGACCGACGAACGACGCCTCAAACACGTATTGGGCCCACAGCTCCGGACGCCGGAGTGCGTAGCGGCCGCTACGGGCGCGGGGGGACTCGGGGGCGGGGCAGGGCGAGGAGTGCCCGAACGACGTGAAAGTTGTGCCGGGTGCCCGGAGCGCTGTCCATCCGGCTGGCCCCCGTTCACAGCGGGGCGTGCACCGGATGGCCGGCTGCCCTCGCTGTTCCTAATCTCGCATCATGATCTTTCGTCGTGCGTGGTTATCAGCCGCGGTACTCGCCCTGGCCGTCTCGTCCCTGCCGTCCACCGCGGCTTCGGCCGCGCCCCGCCCGTCCGGCGCGGTGTGGTCCGTGCAGCGTGACGCCGACGCCCTGCGGGACACCGGGATCACCGGGGTGACGGTTCGCCTGGAGACCCCGCGCGGGACGGTCACGGCCGGCTCCGGGGTGGGTGACCTGACCACCGGCCGTCCGGTTCCGAAGAACGGCTTCCTGCGTCTGGGCAGCACCACCAAGACGTTCGTCGCCACCGTCGTGCTGCAACTGGTGGGCGAGAGAAGGCTCTCCCTCGACCAGAGCGTGGAGCAGGTGCTGCCCGGGGTCGTGTCCGGTTCCGGAAACGACGGCCGGACCATCACGATCCGCGACCTGCTGCGGCACACCAGTGGACTGTCCGACTACGTCCACGACGTCTTCCCCGACCCCAGTGCCCGCACCTACTTCGCCGACCGGTGGCGTGCCTACCGGCCCGAGGAGCTGGTGGACCTGGCCATGCGCCACGCACCCGCCTTCCCGGCGGGCGCCGGCTGGGAGTACTCCAACACGAACTACGTGCTCGCCGGAATGATCATCGAGAAGGTCACCGGCCGCACCTGGGAACAGCAGGTCGAGGACCGCATCCTGCGCCCGCTCGGCCTGCGGCACACCGACACCCCCGGCATCCGGCCCTTCCTCCCCCATCCGCACCCGGCCAACCACCAGCAGTTCGCCCCGGACGGGCCGATGGTCGACACCACGATCCCCTACCGTCCCTTCGACAGCGGGGCCGACGGTTCGATGACCGGCACGGCCCGTGACCTCAACCGCTTCTTCGCCGCGCTGGCTGGCGGCCGACTGCTGAAGCCCGCCGAGCTCGCCGCCCTGCGGACCACTGTGCCGGTGCCGCCGGACAGCGGTCACCCGGAGGGCACCCGGGACGGCCTGGGCCTGTTCTTCACCCCTCTGTCCTGCGGCGGCGGCTACCTCGGACATGGCGGAAGCGGCTTCGGATACGTCATCCGGGCAGCGACGAGCGTGGACGGACGACGTGCCATCACCGTCTCCGCGCACAGCCGCTCCGCGGACCCGCGGACGTCGGCCCGTCAGGAAGACGCACTGCGCGACCTCATCGACCACGCCCTGTGCCGCACCGCCTGACCGCGCCTACCGGCCGGTATCGACGGGTCGGTGCCGGGCGCCCACCGGTCGGTGCAGGGCGAGGAGGGCCTGATCGTCCTGGATGCGGCCGCCGGTGTGGTGCCCGACGTCCTCGATCAAGAGGTGGAGGATCTGCGCCGGGGAGGCCGGGTCACCGATCAGCGCTCGGTGGTGGACGAGGAAGGGCAGCCGGACGGACGCGTCGTAGAAGACCCCGGACTCGTCGCGGGCCTCGGTGACCCCGTCCGTGTAGCAGATGAGGGTGGCGCCGGGCGGAAACGGGAACGTGTCGACCGGGCACAACCAGGTCCCCAGCGCGCTCATGCCGAGCGGGGGCGCCTCCTCGGACGGTTCCAGGACGGTGGCCCGGCCCTCGGCGTCCAGCAGCACCGGCGGCGGGTGCCCCCGGTTGACCACCCGTACGGTGTCGAGGCCCTCGGCGAACTCGGCGATCAGCGCGGTGGTGAACCCCTCCTCCTGCTCCTGGCCGCCGCGCCGGCCGCCCTCGCGCAGGAGGGCCCGCTCCAGCGCGGCGACCAGGCCGGGCAGGTCCTCCGCCTCGTCCGCCGCGTACCGGAAGGCCCCGAGGTCCGCACAGACCGCGCTGACCGCGCCCAGGCCCTTCCCGCGGACGTCCCCGACCATCACACGCACCCCGTGCGGGGTCTCCTGCACGACGTAGAGGTCGCCGCCGATCATGGCCTCGTCCTCGGCGGGCACATAGCGGGCGGCGATCCTGAGCTCGCCCAGGCGCGAGGGAGGCCTGGGGAGGACGGCGCTCTGGACCACGGCGGCGATGTGGCGGGCGCGCCGGGTCCGGGCGTCCCGGCCCTCCAGGGAACGGTTGATGAGGACGGCCAGCACGGTTACGGCCAGAAGGGTGAGCTGGTTGGCGACGCCCCGCTGCCAGCCGAAGGTGCCGTCGTGCCAGGCGAGGGCCGCGTGGACGGCCATGGCGAGCACACCGACGGCGATGATGCCGCGCAGCCCGAGCAGCGGTGCGGCGGCGACCGGGGCCGCTATCAGCAGGGGCGCGGAGGTGACGTCCGTCGGGGTCACCAGGTCCAGCGCGACGCCCAGCACGATGACCCCCAGCGGGATCCACTTGGCCTTGCGCAGCTGCACCACTCCCCCACGCTGTACGGGGCCGGGCCTCGCCGCATCCCGGCGGCGGCCGGATCACACCGGCAGCGGGGTCCCGGGGCCGGGTGCGGCGGCGCACGCGGCGTCCAGCCGGATGCGGTGGGCCATCACGGCATCGGGATCCTCGATGAGGTCGACCCGCACGCCCGGGGTCTCCAGCACCGCCTGGTCCCCGATCTCGGGTGCGGGCACCCGGAGGATGTGCAGGGGCGGTACGCCGGTCAGCGGGTGCGGCGGGTGGTCCATCGGCACCACCTGGACGGTGACGTGCTGCTCCTTCATCGCCTCGACCAGCGCGGCCCGCTGCTCCGCCATGGTCTCCCGGCCGCCGACCCGTGTGTGGAGGGCCGCGGCCGGGAACAGGGCCCACAGGGCGGCCCCGCGCTCGCGCATGCGGCAGCGGCGCTCCCGCAGCAGCTCGACCCGGCGTTCCCGGCGGGCGGGGCTGTCGTCGGGGTACTGCGTGCGGTGGAGCGCGGCGGCGTACGCGGGGGTGCGCAGCAACTCGGGGACCAGCGCCGGGTGCCACGTCCGTACGAGGCTCGCCGAGGACTCCACGCCGATGACCTCCTGCTGCCAGCCCTCCATCGCGTCCCGCCAGTGGTGCCACCAGCCGGGCAGGTTCGCGGCCGAGAGCCCGGCCATGATGGGCTCGGCCACGGTGGGGGGCACGCCGTAGCAGCGCAGCAGTTCGCCGACCTGCCGGGCGTCGAGTCCGGTCTCCGCGCGTTCGATGCGCCGGACGGTGGCGGGGTGCGCGTCCAAGGCCTCGGCCGCGGCCCGCAGGCTGATGCCCGCGCGTTCCCGCAGCATGCGGAGGCGGACCGCGAGAACGCGGTGTTCCACGGTGGGACCGGACCGGGCTCGCATGCGCATACCTTCTTCGTCGAGCCCCGGGGCGGAGCGTTACACACTCTGTCGCTTGCAAAGTATGCGTTTTGCGTCGAGAGTGCATACATGTCGGAAATAGTCGTTTGCGCGGAGCGTGCCCCCGATGAGGGAGGTGCCCGAGGTGCCCGAGGTGCCCGAGGTGCGCACAGCTGGTGGGTTCCCCGATTGCCCGGGGGCGTCCCGGAGGCCCGGCACCGGGTCCAGGAGGCCATGCGAGCCTGGGGCGAACCGGCCGAACGGATCGAGGCGGCGGCTCTGATAGTGACCGAGCTGGTCACCAACGCGGTGCAGCACACCAGCACCCGGCGGATCCGATGTCGGCTCCTGCGCTCCGCGGACGGCGTGCGCATCTGCGTGTGGAACCGGGGCCGGGCCCGGATCCCGGCCCCGGCGCCCCCCGCCGACTCGGCCGGCCTTCCCGTCGGGCAGGCCCCCGCGGCGGCCGACCTCGAAGGCGACGACGCGCTCGACCGCCTCACCGAGGACGGCCGGGGTCTCCTGCTCGTCGACGCGCTGGCAGCCCGCTGGGGCACCCGCGCCGCGCTGGCGGGCCGGCTCGTCTGGGCCGATCTCTGAGACGTTCCCCTGCCCCCGCGATCTCCCCGCCCGATTCAGGCGGGAGCCGTACGGCACTCCGGGTGGCCCCAGCCGTTCGGGTTCTTCGCGATCGGCTCCTTGGCCGCGTACGGCTTTCCGCAGTGGCACCGGCCCGCGAAGCGCGCCTTGATCGTGCCGGTGGACCGCCCGCTCCGCCCCTTCGCGCCGCCCGACGCCCCGGACGCCTCCGTACGCCCCTTCGTGGACCGCGCGGGCTCGGGCACCGGCAGAGCCGTGGCGCCGTGCGCCGTACCGGCCGGAAGCTGGGTGACCGCCGCCTCGCTTGCGGCCTGGTCGGCGAGCGCGTTGAGCGGGTCGCCGTTCACCTGGTGGGCGGGCACATAGCGGAACGTCACCGAGCGGTCGGCGAGCAGGGCGTCGATGCGGGTGACCAGCTCACGGTTGGCGACGGGCTTGCCGCCGGAGGTCTTCCAGCCGTTGCGCTTCCAGCCCGGCAGCCACTTGGTCACGGCGTTCATGGCGTACTGCGAGTCCATCCGCACCTCGACACGCACCGCCGGACCGGTGGACTCCAGCAGCTCCGCCAGGGCGGTGAGCTCGGCGACGTTGTTCGTCGCGGTGCCGAGCGGACCGGCCTCCCAGCGCACCGGATTCCCCTGCGCGTCGGCGGCCACCCATGCCCAGGCGGCCGGTCCCGGATTCCCCTTCGACGCCCCGTCACACGCGGCGATGATGCTCTCGTTCATCCCTCGATCATGCCAGCCCCGCACGACCGTTCCGACCGGTCGCGCGATCGCCGGGGCCGCCGCGCTCAGGGCACGATCGAGTCCACGTAACCGCCGTCGACGCGCACGGCCGCGCCGGTCGTCGCCGAGGCCTGCGCCGAGCTGAGGTAGACCACGAGGTTGGCGATCTCCTCGGGCTCGATGAGCCGCTGGATCAGGGACTGCGGGCGGTGCAGCCGCATGAACTCGCGCTGCGCCTCGTCCCACGGGAGCTTGCTGTCGACCAGCTCGTACACGAAGTCCTCCACGCCGCCGGTGTGCGTGGGGCCGGCGATCACGGAGTTCACCGTCACTCCGGTGCCGGCTGCCTTCTTGGCGAAGCCCCGGGAGACGGCGAGCAGCGCGGTCTTGGACATGCCGTAGTGGATCATCTCGGCGGGGATCACGATCGCGGAGTCGCTGGCGATGTTCAGCACCCGGCCCCAGCCCTGTCCGCTCATCCCGGGGAGGTAGTGGCGGATGAGGCGCACGGCACTGAGCACGTTCGTGTCGAAGTAGGTCCGCCACTCCGCGTCGGTGATCTCCAGCGGCGGCCGGGATCCGAAGATGCCGAGATTGTTGACGAGGACATCGGCGGCGGGCACGGCCGCGTACAGCGACTCGGCGCCCTCCTCGGTGGTCAGGTCGCAGGCCACGGTGGCCACGGAGGCGTCCGGCACCGCGACACGCAGCGACTGCGCCGCCTCCTCCAGCCGCCCCTGAGTCCGCCCGGTCAGCACGACCCCGGCGCCCGCCCCGGCCAGTCCGGTGGCGATGGCGAGGCCGATGCCCTGTGAGGAACCGGTCACCACCGCGTTCCTGCCCGTCAGATCGATACGCACGCCACTTCTCCCTCATCCGCTCGTCCGGACCGTTCCGGCCAGGCTCGCACCCCCGCGACGCGAACGCCCACCGACTTGACCTCAACCAAACTTTAGGTCTTAGCGTTCCGAGTGAACCCGGGGCCGCACGGCCGACGGGGATCCGCAGGCCGTCGGGCGATCCGGGGGCCATCAGATTTCGGAGCGCCCCATGGACATGGAAGTCACGGCGTGGCATTCGCTGCACAGCGCGATGAACGCCCAGGAGGACCGCCGGCCCTTCTCCCGGGCGTCCTTGCACCGCATCGTGCTCTTCGCCCGGCCGCACCGGCGGCGGATCTATCGGTTCCTGCTGCTGAGCGTGGTGACCGCGCTGCTCGCGGTGGCCACCCCGCTGCTGGCCGGGAAGGTCGTCGACGCGATCGTGAACGGTGAGGACACCGGTGCCGTCACCCGGCTCGCCCTGCTCATCGCGCTGATCGCCGTCGTCGAGGCCGGCCTCGGCCTGCTCACCCGCTGGCTTTCGTCGACCCTGGGCGAGAGCCTGATCCTCGACCTGCGCACCGCCGTCTTCGACCATGTGCAGAAGATGCCGGTGGCCTTCTTCACCCGGACCCGGACCGGCGCCCTGGTCAGCCGGCTCAACAACGATGTGATCGGCGCGCAGCGGGCGTTCAGCAATACGCTCTCCGGCGTCGTCTCCAACCTCGTCACCCTGCTGCTGACGCTCGTCGTGATGCTCACGATCTCCTGGCAGATCACGCTGCTCTCGCTGGTACTGCTGCCGGTGTTCGTCGTGCCGGCCCGCCGGATGGGGGCCCGGATGGCGGGACTCCAACGGGAGGCGGCCGACCACAACGCCGCGATGGGCACCCAGATGACCGAGCGGTTCTCCGCCCCCGGCGCGACGCTCGTCAAGCTCTTCGGGCGTCCCTCGGACGAGTCGGCCGAGTTCGCCGCCCGCGCCGACCGGGTGCGCGACATCGGTGTCCGCACGGCGATGGCGCAGTCGGCGTTCATCACCGCCCTCACCCTGGTCTCCGCCCTTGCCCTGGCCCTGGTCTACGGGCTCGGCGGCTTCTACGCCCTGCGCGGCAGCCTGGAGCCGGGGGCCGTGGTGGCGCTGGCGCTGCTGCTGACCCGGCTCTACGCCCCGCTCACCGCCCTCGCCGGGGCGCGGGTCGAGGTGATGAGCGCGCTCGTCAGCTTCGAGCGGGTCTTCGAGATCCTGGACCTGAAACCGCTGATCGAACAGAAGCCGGACGCCCGCCGGGTGCCTGAGGGCCCGGTCTCCGTGGAGTTCGACGCGGTGTCCTTCGGCTACCCCACCGCCGAGAAGGTCTCCCTCGCCTCGCTGGAGGAGGTCGCCACGCTCGACGACCGGGGCGGCACACCTGTCCTGCACGAGGTGTCCTTCCGCGCCGAACCGGGTCAGATGATCGCCCTGGTGGGCTCCTCCGGGGCCGGCAAGTCGACGATCGCGCAGCTGCTGCCCCGGCTGTACGACGCGGACGCCGGATCCGTGCGGCTGAACGGTGTCGATGTACGGGATCTCAGCGCCGACTCGATCCGGGACACGCTCGGCATGGTCACCCAGGACGGGCACCTCTTCCACGAGTCGGTACGGGCCAACCTGCTGCTCGCCCGGCCCGACGCCTCCGAGGACGAGATCTGGGACGCCCTGCGCCGCTCCCGGCTCGACGGTCTGATCGCCTCGCTGCCGGACGGGCTGGACACCGTGGTCGGCGAGCGCGGCTACCGGCTCTCCGGCGGGGAGCGCCAGCGCCTCACCATCGCCCGGCTGCTGCTGGCCCGTCAGCGGGTCGTGATCCTCGACGAGGCGACCGCGCACCTCGACTCCACCTCGGAGGCGGCCGTCCAGGAGGCACTGGCCGAAGCGCTGACGGGCCGGACCGCCCTGGTGATCGCGCACCGGCTCTCGACCGTACGGGCGGCCGACCGGATCCTGGTCGTGGAGGCGGGCCGGATCGTCGAGAACGGCACGCACACCGAACTGCTGGCGGCCGGCGGAAGGTACGAGGAGCTGTACCGCACGCAGTTCGAGCGGCCGTCCTCGGACGGGGAGAGGGCGGCTCAGCCGGTCGGCTGACCCGGGGCCCGGGTGGCCGCCCGCGCTGACGCCGCACGGCCGGACCTCACCGGCCGGGCGGCGTCAGGGCGTGCCGATGCGGGTGAGGGCCTGTCGTCGGGAGGGCAGCTCGGCGGTCCGCAGCCTCCGCAGGGCGTGGCCGCCGCACCGGCGCCACTCCTTCGGCGACACCCTCGGGCGGTGACCTCCGTTGGTGACGAGCGCGTTCACCGATGTCATCGGGTCCGCCGCCATGGCCTTGGCCAGCAGCACGCCGACCACCAGCGGGAGCAGCGTGACGGCGAGGGCGGAGCCGGCGGTGGTGACGTGCTGGATGTGGGGGCGGCGCGGCGCTTCGGAGGTCATACGGCCATCCAACAGCGGCCCGGGCGCCCGAACATCGGGGAACGTACTCAGGGGCCCGGGACCCGCATACTCAGGCGCTCGCGGGGGGACGCTCACGGCGGGCCGGGTGCACGGACCCCGGCCCGCCGTCGGACCACGGAAGGACCATCTCGATGGGTGACAGCCGGGTACGTGCGGGCGACGGCCGTGGGAGCGCGGCCGCGGCGGTGTTCGACGCGCTGGGCGCGGAGTACGAACGGGCCTTCGCCGCTTCGGCCGCCCACCGGGAGTCGCTGGAGCGGCTGCTGGCGGATCTCGCCCCGGGAAGCCGGGTGCTGGACGTGGGCAGTGGGACCGGCCGGCCGACGGCAAAGACCCTGGCGGACGCGGGGCACCGGGTGCTGGGCGTCGATGTGTCGCCGGTGATGACCGCGCTCGCGGCCCGGCAGGTTCCGGAGGCCGAGTTCCGGTGCGCGGACATCCGCGACCTCCCTCTGACCGAGGGCGGGTTCGACGCGGTCTGTGTGTACTTCTCGCTGCTGCAGCTGGAGCGCGGCGAGCAGATCGAGCTGCTGGAGCGGCTCGTACGGTCGCTGCGGCCCGGCGGACTGCTGGTCGCCGCGACGGTGCCGGTGGACGTCGCGGGGGTCGACGCGGAGTTCATGGGGCAGCCGGTCCGGGTCTCCAGCTTCGACGCCGAGGAGTTCACCGCCCTGATCGCGCGGGCGGGCATCACGGTGGAGTGGACGCAGAGCGCGCTGTTCACCCCGGAGCATCCGGCGGGCGCACCGGAGCCGCACGTCTTCGTGCACGGCCGACGCGTCTGACGGCGCATCTGACGGCGCAGACATATCTCTAGGAACTCTCCACCCATTGGCTATCACAAAGAACAAGCCGAATGAATGACTTGGGTGGCGCATTTACGTTCCTTCACGAGAAGGTAATGCGATAGCAAAGTTCTGGTCTATATGCTCAGGTGTAGTCGTATCCGTGAGGAGCGGCGGGAGCGGACCTCTCGGCGGTTGCCGTCCGGCAAACCTCAAGGTGAGATGCCTGCCCTCCCTCCCGAACACGCATACGGACACAACTAGCGCATTCGTCAATATGACCCGACCACACCGCTCCCCGGTACCGCCGGATGCAGGAGGCAGGCCACCATGCAGTCCCTCGTAGAACACGCCCGGACATTCACCGAGCACGTCGCCGCGAACGCAAAGGACTTTGAACGTCTCGCGGACGGCCAGACCCCCGAAGCACTCTTCGTCACGTGCTCGGACTCGCGTGTCGTCCCCTCGCTGATCACCGGCGCCCGCCCGGGTCAGCTCTTCGAACTCCGCACCGCGGGCAACATCGTTCCCCCCTATCCGGGTCAGGACCGGCCCACCGGCGAGGCCGCCACCATCGAGTACGCGCTGCGCATGCTCCAGGTGCGCGACATCATCGTCTGCGGGCATTCCCACTGCGGCGCGGTGGGCGCGATCCTCCGCGGCGACGACCTCTCCGGCATGCCCGCCGTCCGCCACTGGCTGGAGCGCTCCACGGACGGCCGGACACCCCCCGCGGACGCCGGCGACCTGCCCGGCGCGGTCCAGGCCCACGCCCTCGCCCAGCTCGACACGCTGCGGGGCTACCCCGCGGTGCGCGAGCGGCTCGCCGACGGCTCCCTCGGCCTGCACGCCTGGTACTACGAAGTGCACACCGGCTCCGTCAGCGTCCACCGACCCGAGCGCGGCACCGAGTTCGCCCGCCTTTGACGGCTCTCCCTCCCCCCACATCCCCGCGCTCGGCCCCGGCCGGGTGCGACCGTACCCACAAGGGAAGCCATCGTGATTTCCGCGAAGGAACTCAAGAACCCCCACGTCGTACGACGTGACCTCCTGGCATCACTCGTCGTCTTCCTGGTCGCGCTGCCGCTGTGCGTCGGCGTCGCCGTCGCCTCCGGAGTACCGGCCGAACTGGGCCTGGTCACCGGCATCGTCGGCGGACTCGTCGTCGGCCTCCTCCCGGGCAGCAAACTCCAGGTCAGCGGCCCAGCCGCCGGACTCACCGTCCTCGTCTTCGAAGCCGTCAGGGAATTCGGCCTGAGCACGCTCGGTCCGATCGTGCTCGCGGCCGGACTGCTCCAGGTGGTGCTGGGCCTGGCGCGCTTCGGCCGCTGGTTCCGGGCCATCTCCGTCTCCGTGGTGCAGGGCATGCTCGCCGGCATCGGGCTGATCATCGTGCTCGGCCAGGTGTACGCCATGGCCGACCTCGAACAGCCCGGCAGCGGCCTCGCCAAGCTGGCCGGGCTTCCGGGCCTCGCCGTCGACATCGTCACCCGTCAGGAGGCCCTGACCGCCTTCGGTCTCGGGGCCGGAACCATCGCCGTGCTGCTGCTCTGGCCGAAGCTCCCGGCCCGGGCCCGGATCGTCCCGGCGCCTCTCGCCGCGGTCGCCCTGGCCACCGCCGTCGCCTCGCTGGCCGGACTGAGTCCCGCGGTGGCCGATGTGAACGGACTGCTGCACGCCATCGATCCGCCCGGTGGGGCGGAGTTCTCCCGGCTCGCCGATGTGGCGGTCATCGGCACGGTCCTGGCGTTCGCCCTCATCGCCTCGGCCGAGAGCCTGTTCAGCGCGGCGGCCATCGACCGGATGCACGACGGACCCCGTACCGACTACGACAAGGAGCTGGTCGCGCAGGGCGTCGGCAACACCATCTGCGGGGCGCTCGGCGCGCTGCCGATGACCGCGGTCATCGTCCGCAGCGCCGCCAACGTCCAGGCCGGGGCGACCACCGCGCTCTCCCGGGTCGCACACGGCCTGTGGCTGCTGCTCTTCGCCGCGCTGCTGCCCGCCGCCGTCGGGATCATCCCGCTGGCCGCGCTCGCCGGGATCCTCGTGCACGCCGGATGCAAGCTGGTGCCCGCCAAGGAGTTCGGACCGCTGTGGCGCGAACACCGCGGGGAGGCCGTCCTGCTGGCGATCACCGCGATCGCCATCGTGGTGACCAACCTCTTCGAGGGGGTCGTGCTCGGCCTGCTGCTGGCGGTGATCAAGTCCGCCTGGGAGACCTCGCACGTCCAGCTCATCACCCATGAGCTGACCGGCGGCCGGGTCGTGGTGGCCCTCACCGGGAACGCCACCTTCCTGCGGCTGCCCCGCATCCTGGAGCAGTTGGAGAAGCTCCCGCAGGACCAGCCCATAGAACTGGACCTGACCGGGCTGCGCCATCTCGACCACGCCTGCCGGGTCGCCCTGGAGAACTGGGCGCGCCGGCACAACAACGCGGAGATCGAGCCGGTGACGATCCGCCGGTAGTTTCCCCGCCCAGGCCGCCGTACGGGACGCCGAGCGCTTCATGTAAGCGCCCGGCGTCTCGCCGAAGTTGCGCCGGAAGGCCAGGATGTAGCCGTTGGTGGAGACGCACCCCACCCGGGCGGCGACCGTTCCGGGACCACCGGCTGTGGGTGCTGGGCCCGGCCGGGGGCCGCTGACCACCGCCGCTCCGCTCCGCCGTACGGCTTCGCGGCGGCCGGGATGCCGGCCGCCGCGAAGCCGTCGGATCAGGCCGCCTGGGCGAGGAGTTCGGCGCGGCCGAAAAGGAGCGCGTAACCGGGCGGCAGGTGACGGACGACGTCGGCGACGAGGTCGTCGCCGACCAGCGCGGCGAGCCGGCTGAGGACCACGCCGGCGTCCCACCGGGCGGTCACCGGGGTGCCTTCGGTCCGCTCGGCGAGTTCGCGGACGAAGGCGGCCCCGGGAAGCTGCCGCACGTCCGGAACCTCCGCGGTGAACACCCGGGCGGCCTCTTCGGGCAGGGCGGCGGCGAGCGCGACGCGCTCATCACCGGTGACCTGCCGACCGAGCGCCCCCAGCACGGCGCGCAGGCTCTCCTCGGCGCGTTCGCGCGTCGGGTAGGCGCCCTCGTACCGGATCTTCTCCAACAGCAGGCCATAGGTCGTGTCCACCGGTGCGTCGGCGTTCCGAGGCTCGCGGATCATCGTGGCAGCAGCCCTTCTCGTCAGTACTGCTCGGGTCGGTGCGCTGCCCGCCCCCGCGGCTCGTCGTCGAGTCGGCGCGGGGGCGGGCAGCGGGGTGAAGCAGAGTCGGATGCCTTCCGCATGCCCGCCGACGCGCGGGTCACACCCGGGCGGCGGCAGGAACAGGCCGGCGACCACACGCCGGCGGGCCCGGGCGTTCTCGCCCGGGCCCGCTTCATGGAGGGTCGCGCCGCCCCTGCCTGTCTGCCGTACGGCTACGTCTGGGGCTACGGCTACGGGGCTATGGCTTGCGGGCGACGAGCCCCCACTGGTCGACCGGCACCACGTCGTCCTCCTCGGGCCGCCAGCGGTCGATCGAGACGAATCCCGGCTCGACCAGCTCCAGGCCCGCGGCGCAGCCGGTGATCTCCTCCGGCTCCCGGACGAGGTAGGGCGGGTTGTCGCCCGACGCGTACGCCTCCTGCGCCGCCAGCGTCTGCGGGGTCTTCACCGTGTCGCAGAGCACCAGGTGGCTTCCCGACGGCATCCGGGCCAGGTACCGCTGGACGACGTCGATGCCCTCGGCCGGGGCGAGATGGCCGAGCGTCGAGAGCAGGAGCACGGCGACGGGCTCGGACGGGTCGAGCGTCTTCGCCGCCTCGTCCACCACCGTGTCCGTCGCGGACAGATCGGCTTCCACATAGGCCGTGCGGCCCTCGGGGGCACTGGTCAGGAGCGCCTCGGCGTGAGCGAGGACGATCGGGTCGTTGTCCACGTAGACGATCCGCGACTCGGGCGCGATGCTCTGCGCGACCTCGTGCGTGCTGTTCGCCACCGGCAGCCCGGTCCCGACGTCGAGGAACTGGCGTACGCCCACCGAGGCCAGGTAGCGGATGGCGCGGATCTGGAAGGCGCGCGAGGCACGGGCGATGTCGACCATCTGCGGGTAGGCCGCGCTCACCACCTCGGCCAGCTCCCGGTCCACCGGGTAGTGGTCCTTGCCTCCCAGCCAGGCGTTCCAGACACGCGCCGAGTGGGGAACGTCGGACCGGATCCTGCGGCGGAAATCGTCGTCGTCGACGCTCATGTCTCTCCTCTGCCGACTCTCCGGACAAGGCGGTTGGCCGGATGCACCCCGGCCGGGCCCGTGGTGGCGACCGTACCGCCCCGCCCGGCGGCACGCAGCGGTGACGGGGCAGGGTGGTCGGGGAATCCGGCCCCCAGGCCGCACACCCAGCTGATCAGCACCGCGAGCAGGACGAGGACCCCGCGGTGATGGGGCCCGACCGGACCCGGCGGCCTCACGGCAGGTCGGTCCACCCGTGGGCCGTACGCCGGTGGCCCCCCGATCGCAGGTGCCGGACCAGGGAGCGGTGCAGGGTCGTCCGCTGCGGCAGGCGGTCGAGGTCGGCCGTTACCGGCGGTGCGTGGAAGACGAACTCCAGCACGTCGTCGTCGCCCGACGGGCGGGCCCCGAAGGTCGCGAAGCGCCGCTGGAACGCGAGGATGTCGGAGCCTTCCGGGAGGTGACCGGCGAGCTGCCGGTCCAGGAGCCAGGAGCTGCAGGTGGCGTGCCGGTGGCGTCCGCCGGGGAAGTGCCTGGCCTGGAACTCCCGGGCGGCGGCGAAGGAGGCGTCGCGGCCGGCCCGGTCGAGCGGACCGTCCTCGGGGATGTGCACCTGCAGGACCGGGTCCCCGTGGGCGAGGCCACTGGCAGCCGCCGCGTCCCCGCCCGAGGCGTCGGCGTCGAGGACGCCCCGCTCGAACTGGAGGCGGCCGAGCCGGTGCAGGGCGCCCCGGAAGTGGCGGACGATCCACCGCTGGCGGTCGAAGCGGCCGGTGCCGTGGCCGAGCCGGTACGTGGTCAGCTTCGCGCCGAGGTCGGCGAACGTGGCGGCGACGACGTCGTCCGGGATGCCGAGGCGGCGTTGCCGTTCCAGGGCGTGCGGGAGGGCCGGGACGAAGAGGTGGACGTAGAAGTAGCGGCCGGCGCTGCCGAGGGCGGCGGGCGCGGTCGGCCAGTCGGGCGCGGCCGACGGGGCGCCGGGCAGAGGTCGGCGTAGAGCTGCTGGTGGCAGCGGACGAGCGCGTCCCAGCGGGCGGGGTCGCGCCCGGGGTCCGGCAGACCGGCGGCCACTTCTTTCCGGTCAGGGCCGGGGACGGCCGGCAGGTCCATCCGTTCGGCCGGCTCCGTCCCGGTCGGCGGCGTCGGGTCGGTGACCGTGCTGACGGAGGGTTGTTCGCCGAGGCCGGCCAGCCACTGCCGTACGGCGGCTTCCGGGTCGGTGGGACGTTCCGCGTGCCCGGTCATGCATGCGCCGCCCCGATGAGCTGGTGGCGGAGCCGGTCCAGCTCGCGGATGCTGTCGTCGAGGCCGCCCGGGCGGGACCTGAGGAGCCAGCAGGCGCGTTGCTCGGCGAGCAGCGGCTCGATCCGGCGCAGCAGGCGGCGCGCGTCGCCGGG
The DNA here is from genome assembly GCA_002551355.1 of Streptomyces sp. man185. Classification (GTDB taxonomy): domain Bacteria; phylum Actinomycetota; class Actinomycetes; order Streptomycetales; family Streptomycetaceae; genus Streptomyces. The sequence continues at coordinate 17,018 of NTHE01000058.1, forward strand.
TCGACCGCGTCGGCGTCGGGGACCCTGTCGGCGTCGGCCCGTACGGCGGCGCGGGCCCCGCAGCACGTCCAAAGCCAACTCCGCCAGCGCGACGGCGTGGTGGAGCTCGCGCCGCACCACATCGCCGTCGGCGGCGGTCGGATCGGCGGCGGCGAGGTCCTCGCGGCAGGCGGCGAGCGTCGCAGCGACCCGGTCCGTCGTCCCGGGCGTCGGAAGGGACGGCGGCGGGACGGCGGGGTCGGGGAAGAGGGCCCGGGCGATCGGCGAGGCGTTGAGCAGCGGCACGTCCAGGTCCCGGTACACCCGGCCGAGCCGCGTCAGGACGCCGCCCATCAGGCGGGCCCGGTCCAGCAGGACGCGGTCGTCGAGCACGGCGGCGATGTCGAGGTCCCGGTTGGCCTCCAGGGACCAGCTCACCCCGCCGCCGAAGACGACCGGACCGTACGCCACCGACGGCGCGTCGCAATGGCCGCTGCGGAGCTTCTTCCCGGTCGGCCTCAGGATGATCGCCCCGGCCATGTGACGATCTTCCTGTTCCGGCTCACCGCGATCTGGAACAACTTCGTCCTGCCGCTGGTGATGCTCTCCGACGAGTCGCTGTATCCGCTCAGCCTCGGCCTGTTCAGCTGGAACGCGGCCGCCCCCAGCAACGCCGAGTACTACCCGCTGATGGTGATCGGTTCGCTGCTGGCGCTGTTGCCGCTGGTGATCGCATTCCTGCTGCTCCAGCGGTACTGGCGGTCGGGGCTCACGGCGGGCAGCGTGAAGCAGGCGCGCCGCCGGCCTCCGGCCCGGACCCCTCACCCGTGCGCACCGCCCAGGGGGCCGGGTCCGGGCGGCGGGGCCAGAATCGGAGGCGCTGAGCTCCGGGACGCCCCGTGCCCCACCGCGGCGGTCGTCCTCGCGGGCGGAGAGGGCGGACCGATGGCCGGCGGACCTGCACGCCGGGGGCGTACCCCCCGGCGCGAACGTGACAACGTGGCCGTGGAGCGCATGGTCCGCACCCTCATCCGACGGCGGAAGAATTCGTTCCGCGAGGACGATGTCACCGTCACCGATCCGCCGAAGGTCCGGCGCGCCGTCACGGCGGCGGCCCTCGGCAACACCATGGAGTGGTTCGACTTCGGGGTCTACGCCTATCTGGCCGGGACGCTCGGCAAGGTCTTCTTCCCCTCCAGCTCGCCGGGCGCCCAGGTGGTGTCGACGTTCGCGACGTTCGCGGCGGCCTTCCTGGTGCGTCCGCTGGGCGGGCTGGTCTTCGGACCGCTGGGCGACCGGGTGGGACGGCAGAAGGTCCTCGCGCTCACGATGATCATGATGGCGGCGAGCACCTTCGCCGTCGGCTTCCTGCCCACGTACGCGGCGGTCGGCTTCGCGGCCCCGCTGCTGCTCCTGGTCTGCCGCCTGGTGCAGGGGTTCTCCACCGGCGGGGAGTACGCGGGCGCCACCACGTACATCGCGGAGTACGCCCCCGACAAGCGGCGCGGGTTCCTCGGCAGCTGGCTCGACTTCGGTACCTTCGTCGGCTATTCGCTGGGCTCGGGTCTGGTCACCGTGCTCACCGCCGTCCTGGGCACGGACGGGATGACGGACTGGGGCTGGCGTATCCCGTTCTTCGTCGCGGGCCCGATGGGCATCATCGGGCTGTACATGCGGCTGAAGCTGGAGGAGACGCCCGCCTTCCAGAAGGAGGAGGCGTACCAGGCCGCCGAGTCGCGCTCCGGATCCGGATCCGGGGACGATCCCGTCGAGGAGGCCCGGCAGTCGGGCAAGGGACGGCTCAAGGAGATCTTCACGAAGCACTGGGAGGCCGTGCTCATCTGCATGGGTCTGGTGCTGCTGTACAACGTCACCAACTACATGGTGACGTCCTATCTCCCCACGTACATGTCCTCCACCCTCGGCGAACCGGAGACCGCCTCGCAGCTGCTGGTGCTCGGCACGATGCTGCTGGTGGTGCTGCTCATCACCACCGTGGGCCGGACCTCGGACCGGTGGGGCCGCAGACCCGTGTTCATGGCGGGCAGTCTGGCGCTGATCGCACTGTCCGGGCCCGCCTTCCTGCTGATCCGGCAGGGCGGGATCCTGCTGCCGGCACTGGGGTGCGCGGTGCTCGGTCTGCTGCTGGTCTGCTTCGCGGGGACGGCGGCCTCGACGCTGCCCGCGCTGTTCCCGACCCGGCTGCGGTACGGGGCCCTGTCGATCGCCTTCAACATCTCGGTGTCGCTGTTCGGCGGTACGACCCCGCTGTTCGTCTCGGGTCTGGTGGAGGCCACGGGGAACGAGATGGTGCCCGCGTACTACCTGATGGTGGCCGGGGTGATCGGTCTTGTGGCCACGTTCTTCCTGCACGAGACCGCGGGCCGGCCGCTGCGCGGTTCGGGCCCGATGGTGGAGACGCCCGAGCAAGCCCGTGAGCTGGTGGCGCGGAGCCGGACGGCGGCGGGCCGCCAGGCGCGCGACGTGTGGCTGCGGGTGCGGAACCTGTGGCGGGGTCCGCCGCACTGAGGGCGTGCGCCGGGCGCGTACGCGTACGAGCGTCTGCGATCGCGTACGCGCTCAGGCGTCCGGGGCCGCGGGGCCCGTCGGCTCGTTGAGCTTGCCGAACGGCACGTGCACGCTCGGGGTGGTCCGCGAGGTGCTCTCCAGATGCCCCTGCTGGTCGTCGAAGAAGATGTGCGGCTTCAGGATGCCCATGATCCGGCCCTTGTCGATGCCGCCGAGGAAGAACGCGTCGTTGACGGTCACGCCCCACCCCTTGAGGCTCTGCACCGCCCTCTCGTGCGCGGGCGCGTTGCGCGCCGTGACGATGGAGACGTGCAGGCGGATGCGGTAGTCGGGGTCCTTCCGGCGCTCGTGCTCCTCCCGCTGCTGGATCCGGTTCACGTTCGCCAGGAAGTCCCGCAGCGGCCCGGCGTCGTGCGGGACGGCGGCGTTGGTGACCTCGTGGGCGCGGAACTTCTCGATCCCGCCCTCCTGGAACACCTGCTCCGACGCGTCCGTGGCGAGCACCCCGTCGAAGTCGAAGGAGATCCGCAGGTCGTGGTCGTCCGCGTCGTCCTCGTAGGGAGCGCCCAGGACGTGCCCGGCGGGCAGTCCGGCGGCGACCGCCTCCCGGACGTCCCCCTCGTGCGCCGACAGGAACAGGGACATGTTGAGGGCGGGCATGAACCGGTGGGGCGAGCGGCCCTGCATGAAGATGGCCCGGCTGATGGGCAGACCGTGGCTCTCTATGGAGCGCATGACCCGCAGCCCGGTGTCGGGGTCGTTGCGGGACAGGACGATGACCTCGACCAGGGGGTCGTTCACCTCGCCGAGGTCGTTCAGCGACAGCAGCCGGCGGATGAAGGGGAACGCGGCCCCCGGACCGAGCCGGTCGCCCACGTGCTTCTCCTGGTAGGCGCGGTAGCTCTCCTCGCCCTGCTCCCGGAAGACGGCGTCCGACTCGGTCAGGTCGAAGAGAGCGCTGGACGCGATCCCGATCACCAGCCGGTCGGCGAGTTCGTAGTGCACGGCGATTCCTCCGGTCAGCCCTCTGCTGATGCGCCCCCACTATCGCACCGCCGCACGGCTGTTCCCCCATGGGCCGAGTTCTTCTTTACTGGCCGGTAGACATCTATGCGGCGCAGGTCACACTCCTCTACCGTCGGGGCACTGTCCCGGCCTCTCCACGTCGGTGAGCCGCCGACCGGGCCCGGGCACGCCGTCTCCCGCCCCAGGAGGTTCCATGCCACCCCCCACCGTCCGCCGATACCGGCGCAGGCTCCCCGTCGCGGTGCTCGCCGCCGTCCTCGGAGCGGTCACCCTCGGCGCCCCCTCCCCCGCGTCCGCGTCGGACACCGCCGAGGACGGGGACTACCTCGTCGGGCGCGGCATCGCCGATGTCACGGGCGAGGCCGCCGAGACGGGGATGATGGGCTACTCCAGCTTCGACCAGAAGACCTCGGGCATCCACCAGCGGCAGCGGTCGCGCGCCTTCGTCGTCGTCGACCGGGCGAGCGGCAAGCGCGTGGTGTATGTCAACGCGGACCTGGCGATGATCTTCCAGTCCGTCCGGCAGGGCGTCATGGCCCGGCTGAAGGAGCGTTACGGCAGCCTGTACGGCGAGGAGAACGTCCTGCTGTCGGCCACCCACACCCACTCGGGGCCCGGCGGCTACTCCCACAACGTCGCCTACAACCTCTCCGTGCTCGGCTTCCAGAAGGAGACCTACCGGGCGATCGTCGACGGCATCACCGAGTCCGTGGCCGAGGCGCACGAGGACCTGAGGCCCGGCGCGATGAGCCTGGGCACCGGCGCCCTCACCAACGCCAGCGTCAACCGCTCCCGGGAGGCGTTCGACCGCAATCCGGCGGCCGACCGGGCAGCCTTCCCCGACGCGATCGACCCGGCGATGACCGTGCTGCGCTTCAGGCAGGGCGAGAAGGACGCGGGCGCGATCAGCTGGTTCGCCACCCACAACACCTCGATCACCAACAAGAACACGCTGATCAGCCCCGACAACAAGGGCTACGCCTCCTACGCCTGGGAGCACGACCACGAGGGCGTCCGCTATCTCGACGACACCCCTGGCTTCGTCGCGGCCTTCCCCAACACCAACGCGGGCGACATGTCGCCGAACCTCAACCTGAAGCCCGGCTCCGGGCCCACGGAGGACGAGTTCGAGAACGCGCGCATCATCGGCGAGCGCCAGCTCGACAAGGCCCGCGAGATCTACGACGACGCGCGGCCCATCGCCGGAGGGGTGGACTCCCGGCTCGCCTACGTCGACATGGAGAACGTGACCGTACGTCCGGAGTACACCCCGGACGGCAAGGAGCACCGCACCTGTCCCGCCGTCGTGGGCGCGTCCACGCTCGCGGGCAGCGTCGAGGACGGCCCGGCCATCCCCCTCTTCGAGGAGGGCATGCGCACCCCGATCGCCCCCATCCTCGAAGCGCTGCGCATCGACACCCCGTCCTGGCTCCAGTCCTGCCAGTACCCGAAGGCGAGCCTGATCCCCACGGGCCTGCTGAGCAACGTCCACCCGGTCACCCCGAAGCGGCTCCCCCTGCAGATCATGAAGATCGGCGAGCTGCACCTGGTGGCCGCCCCGGGCGAGTTCACGATCGCCTCCGGCCTTCGCGTGCGCCGCACGGTGGCCGAGCGGTTGGGCGTGCCGCTGGACCGCGTCCTGCTCCAGGGGTACGCCAACGCCTACAGCCAGTACGCCACGACGCCGGAGGAGTACGACACCCAGAACTACGAGGGCGGCTCCACGCTGTACGGCCGCTACACCCTGCCCGCCTACCAGCAGGAGTACGCCCGGATCGCCGAGTCCCTGCGGGAGGGCACTGCCCTGGACCGGGGCACGGCGCCGCCGGACGAGTCGGGGAGGCAGTTCACCTTCCAGACGGGGGTCGTGTACGACAACCCGCCCGCGGGCAAGGCGTTCGGCGCGGTCCTGAAGGGGCCGGAGAGCGCGTACGCGCGCGGCTCCACCGCCACCGTCGAGTTCGCCACCGGCCACCCGAAGAACAACGTCCGCAGGGGCTCCACCTTCCTGGAGGTGCAGCGGCTGGAGAACGGCAGCTGGCAGCGGGTGCTGGACGACGGTGACTGGGAGACCACCTACCGCTGGACCCGGCTCAACGGCCTGACCGGCACCTCGAAGGCGACGATCACCTGGGACGTCGCCGCGGACACCGCACCCGGCACCTACCGGATCGTCCACCACGGCGACGCCAGGAGCCTGCTCGGGAAGATCACGCCGTTCACCGGGGCGACGGGAAGCTTCACCGTGAACTAGAGGTTCAGGTCGTGCGCGGGGTGGGCTGGAACCAGGCGGGGCCCTCGGTGAGGGCCTGCTTGATCCGGAACAGGGCGAACTCGCCGAGCGGCGGGAGCCCGTCCAGCGGGAACCAGCCCACCTCCAGCGACTCGTCGTCGTTGACCCGCGCCTCGCCACCGGTCGCCCGGCAGCGGAAGGTGACGTCCAGGTACTGGCAGCGGTCGCCGTTGGCATACTGCACGGGCTCCAGCGCCTGCGTGAGCACCACCCGCTCGGCCACGCAGTGCACGCCCGTCTCCTCCAGCACCTCGCGCTCCGCCGTCGCCGCCGGCTCCTCCCCCGGTTCGGAGATCCCGCCGATGACCGACCACTTCCCCGTGTCCGCGCGCCGCCCGAGCAGTACCCGGCCCTCGTCGTCGAGGACGATGGCCGTCACCCCGGGCAGCAGAAGCAGCTGGTGCCCGGCGGTGGCGCGGATGTCACGAATGAAGTCGGGAGTAGCCATGGATCCGAGCCTACGTGGCCGGATCAGGTGCTATCGCGCGGTCCCTCCGGCCCGGCGTGCCCGGACCGCCGAGACACTCACCCAGCCCAGGCCCGCCAGGGCCAGCAGCGCGATGACGCCCTCGGGCAGGGGGCCCATCCGGGTGGCGGGGGTGAGCGAGGAGCGCAGCGGGACCTCGTCCACGAGGGCGTCGGGGGTGAACATCCCGCTCTTCTCGACGATCGTGCCGTCGGGCCGGATGACCGCGCTGACCCCGCTGGTGACGGGGACGACGACGGACCGGCCGTGTTCGACGGCCCGCACCTGGGACATGGCCAGCTGCTGATAGGTCATCTCGCTGCGGCCGAACGTCGCGTTGTTGCTCGGCACGGCGATCATCTGGCCGCCGTGGGTGACCGTGTCGCGTACGGCGTCGTCGAAGGCGGCCTCGTAACAGGTCACGAGCCCCACCTTCGTTCCCGCGAGGTCGAAGACGCCCACCTCGGTGCCGGGGACGAACTCGCGCTGCACCCGGTCGACGTCCTCGCTGAAGAAGCGGGCGACCGTGCGCATCGGCATGTACTCGCCGAACGGCTGGATGTGCCGCTTGTCGTAGGTGTCGACGGGACCCTTGTCCGGTTCCCACTCGATCAGGGTGTTGCGGAGGCTGTCGGAGCCCTTCTCGACCACCGAGCCGACGACCGTGGGGGCGTCGATCGCCTTGACCGCGTCGTCGATGACCTGGCGGGCGTCCGCGTTGAGGTAGGGGTCGAGATCGGAGGAGTTCTCCGGCCACAGCACGAAGTCGGGCTGCTTCTCCTTGCCCGCCTTCACCTCCTCGGCCAGTTGCGTGGTGCGCCGGGCGTGGTTGTCGAGGACGGCGCGGCGCTGGGCGTTGAAGTCGAGGCCGAGGCGCGGCACGTTGCCCTGGATCGCGGCGACGGTCGCTGTGCCGTTCTCCGCCGAGTCGTCGACCAGGGGCAGCGCGGCGAGGGCCCCGGCGATCGGTACGAGGATGCTCGCGGCGGCCCCGGCGACGGCCGCGCGGGGGACCTTCCCGGTGCTCCGGTACGCCATGACCTGCCGCACCGCCTCGTAGAGGCCGAAGCCGCACAGCACGACGGCGAAGGAGAGCAGCGGGGTGCCGCCGAGCGCGGCGAGCGGCAGGAAGGCGCTCTCGGACTGGCCGAAGGCGATCTTGCCCCAGGGGAAGCCGCCGAACGGGATCCGGGCGCGGACCGCCTCGTCCAGCGTCCAGACCGCGGCCGCCCAGACGGGCCAGTACGCGAGGCGGCTCACCGCGGCGATCCCGAGACACCCCACGGCGATGAAGAGCGCCTCCGCGACGGCCAGGGCCAGCCACGGCACCGGGCCGACGTCCTCACCGGTCCAGTGCAGCAGCGGCAGCATGAAGCCCAGGCCCGACAGGAGGCCGAGGCCGAAGGCGGCCCGGAGCCGACGCCCGTGCAGCACCCAGCCGAGCAGCGCGAACCCGGGCAGCACGAGCCACCACACGGTCCGGGGCGGGAAGCTCGCGTAGAGCAGGAGCCCGGACAGCACGGCGGCGGCCGGGCGCAGGAGCCGCGACAGCAGCCCGGCGGCCCGAGGTGCTGCGGCGGGCGGCGGATCGTCTACGGGGGTCATGGTGGCGCTCACCCGGCGGAGTCTACGGTGGACGGCTGTGAGCGGCGGCGTTGACCTGCACGGGGCCGGGACGCAGGCGGCTCGCCGCCGGGGAGACCCGGGCAGCCCCACCGGCGGGGATGCCCGCCGGTGGGGCTGCCCGGTCAGTCGCCGGGCCGTTTCCCGGGGGACGGCAGGTGCAGGCGTTGCCGGATGAACCGTACGGCCGCCTCCGCGTCGTCGACCGTGACGGTGAAGGTACGGCCGTCGCCGAGCTGCAGGGCCATGCCCTCGCCCTTGCGGACCACCACGGCGGTGCCCTGTTCGGGGCGCCAGCGGTAGCCCCAGCCGCCCCACTGGCGCGGGTTGATCCGGGGGACGAATTCCGCGCCCGTGACATGACTGAGCAGGATCCGGCGGCGCGGCAGGCCGGCATGGCCGCAGCGCACCTCCAGGCTGTCCCCGTCGACCTTGACGGCCACGTGGACGAAGGCGAGCGTGCCGAAGAGGATCAGCAGTCCGGCGGCGAGGCAGCCGATCACGGACATGAGCAGCGGGGCGATGCCCGAGGTCCAGGCACCATCGACGGCGAGCTCGATGCCGAGCGCCACGCAGCCGGCGCCCGCGAGGGCCAGCAGCCACTGGATCCGATTGGTGGCACGGCCGTTCCACTCCGTGGGCGGCACCTGGCTCGACCCGTGCCTCGCAGTCTCGGGGTGGTCCGTCATATTCAGCAGCGTAGCCGCGTTCCGGACTCCCGGCCGGGGCTGCGGGGGCCGATCGGGCGAGCCGCCCGCAGGCCGCGCGTCAGCGGACGGGCGCCCCGGCGGCCAGGATCCGGCCTTCCGCGTAGGTCAGGGCGGCGTCCGGGAGGGCGGCGACACGACCGGCCTGGAGCACGGTGAGCGCGCCGGAGGGTTCGGCCGTCGGGGCGGGGGCCGCTCCGATCCGGCGCAGCGCCTGGGCGGCGACCGCTCCGGCGGAACCGTGCAGGGCGAGCGGCGGGCGGCCGGGCCGCTGCACGGCGTCGCGGATCCGGGTCGCGACCAGCTCGTAGTGGGTGCAGCCGAGGACGACGGCCCGCACCTCGGGCGGGGTGAGGGCGGCGGCTGCCGAGACGGCCCGGTCGATCCCGGCCTCGTCGCCGTGCTCCACGGCGTCGGCGAGACCGGGGCACGGCACCTCGGTGACCTCGGCGGAGCCGCCGAAGTCGGCGATCAGCCCGCGCTGGTAGGGGCTGCCGGTGGTGGCCGGGGTGGCCCAGATGGCGACGGAGCCGCCGCCGGCCGCGGCGGGCTTGATCGCGGGGACAGTGCCGATGACCGGCAGGGCGGGCTCCAGCTCGGCGCGGATCGTCGGCAGGGCGTGGACCGAGGCGGTGTTGCAGGCAATGATCAGCGCGTCGGGGCGGTGGGCGGCGGCGGCGCGGGCGACGTCCAGGGCGCGGGCGGTCAGGTCCTCGGGAGTACGGGGTCCCCAGGGCATCGAGCCGGGGTCGGAGGAGAGCACCAGCTCGGCGTCGGGCCGCAGGCGGCGCACGGCGGCCGCTGCCGCCAGCAGGCCGATTCCGGAGTCCATGAGCGCGATCTTCACCCGGTCACCCTAGCCGACAGCCCTTGCGGACCGGGCTCGGTGGGGCAGACTTCGGCGGATGAGCGCCGTTGCCTGGATCGCCGTGGTTTCGCTGATCGTGTGGGTGTGGCTGCTGCTGGGGCAGGGCTTCTACTGGCGGACGGACCAGCGGCTCCCCCGGCGCACCGACCCGGCCCGCTGGCCGTCGGTGGCGGTGGTGGTGCCGGCCCGTGACGAGGCCCGGATGCTGCCGGTGAGCCTGCCGTCGCTGCTGGTCCAGGACTATCCGGGCAACGCCCGGATCATCCTCGTCGACGACTGCAGCAGCGACGGCACCGGGCAGCTGGCCCGGGACCTGGCCGCCCGCCACGGCGGGTTTCCGCTGACCGTGGTGACGCCCGGGGAGCCGGAGCAGGGCTGGACGGGCAAGCTCTGGGCCCTGCGGCACGGGATCGCGGTGGCCCGGCGGGACAAGCCGGACTTCCTGCTGCTGACCGACGCGGACATCGCCCACGAGCCGGACAGCCTGCGCGATCTGGTGGCCGCGGCGGGCTCCCCCGGCCCGGACGGCTTCGACCTGGTGTCGCAGATGGCGCGGCTGCGGGTGGAGAGCGTCTGGGAGCGTCTGGTGGTGCCCGCGTTCGTCTACTTCTTCGGGCAGCTCTACCCGTTCCGCCGGGTGAACCGGGCCCGGTCGCGGACGGCGGCCGCGGCGGGCGGCTGTGTCCTGTTGCGTACCGAGGCCGCCGAGCGGGCGCGGATCCCGGACTCGATCCGGCAGGCGGTGATCGACGACGTGTCGCTGGCGCGGGAGGTGCGGCGCGGCGGCGGCCGGATCTGGCTGGGGCTCGCGGAGCGGGTGGACAGCGTGCGGCCGTATCCACGGCTGGCGGACCTGTGGCGGATGGTCGCGCGGAGTGCGTACGCGCAGTTGCGGCACAGCCCGCTGCTGCTGGCGGGGACGGTCCCGGGGCTGCTGCTCGTCTACGTGGCGCCGCCGGCGACGCTGGTGGCGGGGATGCTGACGGGGGACGGGGCGGCGGCATGGGCGGGCGGCGCGGCCTGGGCGGTGATGACGGCGACGTATCTGCCGATGCTGGCGTACTACCGCCAGTCGCTGTGGCTGGGCCCGCTGCTGCCGCTGACGGCGGCGCTGTATCTGCTGATGACGATGGACTCGGCGGTGCAGCACTACCGGGGGCGGGGCGCGGCCTGGAAGGGCCGTACCTACGCGCGCCCGGAGGCCGCGCCCGACCGGTGACGCCGCCGGGAGGCGGGCGGCCGGTCGGGGCGGGCGCGGCGGGGGCGGGTCATTTGCGGCCGGGCGTCCAGTTCATGCCCCAGCCGTAGGCGGCGTCGATGGTGCGCTGGGGGCTGACGCCCCGGTCCGGGACGAGGTAGCGGGCCTCGCGCTGCACGGTGAGGTCGCCGCCGTTGTTGGTGATGAGGGCCAGGGCGCAGACGGTGGAGGGGACGGTGCATTCGTCGAGGGAGAAGTCGATGGGCGCGCCGTTCTGCGGCTGGAGGGTGACGGTGGCATGGAGATCGGCGAAACTCCGGGCGCCTTCATAGATGGTGACGAAGATCAGTACGCGCCGCAGCAGGTCCTTGTGGTCGAGGTTGATGGTCATGTTCTCGCCGTTCGAGAGCGCGCCGGTGCGGTCGTCGCCGTCGAGATGGATAAAGGGCGGCTGATTCAGAGAACCGAACGCGTTTCCGAGAGACTGCACAACTCCCTTGCGTCCGTCGGCGAGTTCGTACAGCGCGCAGAGATCAAGATCGAGGTCGGCGTGCATGGCGACGGCCCGTCCGAGTTTCGCTCCCCAGCTCTTGAACTGTTTGCGGACTTCCCAGTTGAGGTTGACGCGCAGCGCGCCGGAGGTGCCGCCCTGCTTGGCGAGCGAGACGGACGGGGCGCTCTTGGTCAGCGTGATCTTGGTCAGCCGTACGGGCTGCGCGACGGGCGGGGCCTCGGGGGCGGGAGGCGCCGGCGGGGCGGGGGTCCGCGGGGCGGCCGGGGTGGGGGCGGCGGGCACGGGAGCCGGGGCGGGCGGGGCCTGCTGCGGTTCGTCGACGGAGATTCCGAAGTCCGTCGCCAGGCCTCCGAGGCCGGAGCCGTAGCCCTGCCCGACCGCCCGGAACTTCCAAGCGCCCTGACGGAGGTACAGCTCGCCGAGGATGAAGGCGGTCTCGACCGTGGCGTCCGTGCTGTCGAAGCGGGCCAGCTCCGCGCCGCCCGCCGCGTCCGTGATCCGTACGTGGAGTCCGCTCACCCGGCCGAAGGTCCCGCCGTCGGCCGAGGCCGCGAGGACGATGCGCTCGATCGCGGGCTCGACCTTCCCGAAGTCGACGAGGAGGGTGTCGATGACACCCCCGGAAGCCGTCCGCTTGCCCTCGTGCCGGACCGCCCCGGACGCGTGGACCGGCTGGTTGTAGAAGACGAAGTCCGCGTCGTCGCGGACCTTTCCCGCCACCAGCAGAAGCGCGGAGGTGTCGACGTCCGGGGCGCCCGGTGCGGCGTGCCACCCCAATTCGACGCGCACGGCGCCGACCGGCACCGGAACGTTGGTCCCTTTTTGCATGGTCATGCTCGCCCCCATCACGAGTCCGGCTGCCCGCAGGCATTTCCCGACAACCTAATCCCCGGCCCACCGGAGCGTGCCCCGCCCGGCCCCGGCCCCTCCCGGCGATCCGCCGGTAACCCCCCGTGAACTTGGCCTTTACACGATCAGTAGACGTCGGTGCGCCCTTTTTTGCCAAGTTCGCTCGCATTGGGGATCACGGTTCACTCACATCGCGGAAAACAACCCTCTTATCGGGCTCCACAACCGGCGTGTCGAGGGCTTAACTTAGGTGGCATGACGTCCCCCCGCTCCACCTTCGGCGGCGGCTACTACGCCGCGTCGTTCCCCGACACTCCGATCTACGACTCCTTGGTCGCGGAGCGGGGAACCCCTCAGATCGCCCCCATCCGCGTGCCTGCCGCGTACGACACCGGCAACAGCTACCTGCCGGCCCTGCCGTCGGCGCTGCCGGCCCTGCCCGCGGCCCCGTCGCAGCAGACCGGCTCCTACGGCTACCCGCAGCAGCAGCCGATGCCGCAGTACCAGCAGGCTCCTCCGGTGCAGCACGCGCCGATGCAGCCCGCCCAGCTGCAGCACGCTCCCGCGCCGTACATCCCGCAGCAGCCCTCGGCGGTCCGCGGCTATCCGCAGCAGCCCCAGCCGCAGCGCCCCGCGCCCGCCACCGGGTACGAGTCGATGCGTCCGGCCTCGCCGCGGCCCGCGCCGGCGCAGTCGCCGTACGAGGACCCGTACAACCGGCCGTACCAGAGCCGGGGGTACTGAAGCGCGACTCCGTACGGCGAGGTGCGCCGGGGGACGCACCGAGCAACCTCTGACGGCTGAGCGGGGTCCTAGATGGGGAGGCCTGGCTCGGCGTCTCGACGATTCGTGACACCGCGGGCCCGTCAGGGCCGGCCGCGGGACATCGATCGAGGGGAACGGGGGCACGGGGTGCGGGAGCCGTGGGGACTGCTGTGGGCACTGCTGCGCGGGCGGCGCAATCCGCTGCGCCGTGCCACCGATCGCCGCGAGGCCTGGGTCGCGCTCGGGGCGCTGCTGCTCCTCGTGGTCGCCGCCCCGGCCGCGGGCTGGGCGGGCGGTGCGGTCGCCGACGCCGCCCTCCAGCGGTCGGTACGCGCCCAGCACGAGGAGCGCCACCCCGTCGACGCGGTCGTGCTGGGCCGGGCGCCGGGGCGGGAGCGGTTCTCCGGTGATCCCGAGGGCGGCGCCGAACGGGCCGCGCGCATCCGGGTGGTGGCGTCCTGGCAGGCCCCGGACGGCAGTCCGCGCACCGGGGAGGTGGGGGCTGCCTCGGGGCAGGGCGTCCCGGGGTCCCCGCTGCGGATCTGGACCGACGCGGCAGGCGTCCCCGTTCCCCCGCCGATGGACGGGCGCGCCGTCCGGACCCACGCGGTGCTGGGCGGCATCGGCACGTTCCTGCTCGCCGCCGGATGTGTCGAGGCGGGGCGCAGGATGGTCGTAGGGCGCATGGTGCGGCAGCGGTACGCGCGGCTGGACCGGGAGTGGGCCGCGGCGGACGCGGGCTGGGGCAGGGCCGGAACAGGCGGCTGACCACGGTCTCCCCCGGCCGGAGACGGTCGTCGGCAACCTCGCTCCGCCGGGCCGACTCGTCAACTCCCGCCCCTCGCGCGCGCTACGGTGGTGCGACCCCGTCCGCCTCCCCGGCGACGGACGGACCCGAGGCATCGCACAGCACGAGGTGGGGGCACAGCAACGCCATGGCACAGGGCACGGTCCAGGTGACGCACACCGGCACATCGCGATGGCGCCGCCGCACGGGCGAGTACGCCTCCCTCTCCGCGGCCCTGGAGGCGGCGGCCGACGGGGACGTCCTCACCGTCGCGCCCGGGACCTACCGGGAGAACCTCGTCCTCCACCGCGCGGTGACGCTGCGCGGACCCGAGGGGTCGGTCGGCTCCGTGCGGATCGCGCCCGTCGACGGCGTGCCGCTGACCGTGCGCGCGTCCGCGGTCGTCCAGGACCTGCACATCGAGGGCCAGGACTCGGCGGCCCCGGCGCTGCTGGTGGAGGACGGCACTGCGGAGCTGACGGACCTGCGGATCGTGACCCGGTCGGCGGCGGGCATCGAGGTGCGCGGCGCGGCACGGCCCACCGTGCGGCGCTGCACGGTCGACAATCCGGCCGGGGTCGGCATCGCCGTACTGGACGGCGCCGGTGGCGTGTTCGAGGAGTGCGAGATCGTCTCGGCCGGCCAGTCCGGGGTCGCGGTCCGCGACGGCGGGCATCCGCGTCTGGACCGCTGCCGGATCCACCACGCGTCCGGGGCGGGCATCGGCGTCACCGGCGAGGGCAGCGGCCTGGAGGCGTTCGGCTGCGAGGTGTACGAGATCAAGGGAAGCGGCGTACAGGTCACCGCCCGCGCCTCGGCCCACCTCACCGACTGCACCGTGCACCGCACGTCGGCGGACGGCGTCACGCTGGACACCGACGCGGTGCTGACGCTCGCCGACTGCGACATCCACGACATCCCGGAGAACGCCGTCGACCTGCGGTCGCGTTCGGTGCTCACCCTGACCCGCTCCACGGTCCGCCGGTTCGGCCGCAACGGGCTCTCGGTCTGGGATCCGGGCACCCGGGTCGACGCCAACCAGTGCGAGATCCACGACAGCACGGGCGACTATCCGGCGGTCTGGGTCAGCGACGGCGCGACGGTGATATTGGACGCCTGCCGGGTGCACGACGTGCCCGACGCCCTGTTCGTCCTCGACCGGGGCTCGCGCGCCGACGTGGTGGACAGCGACCTCTCCCAGATCCGTAACACCGCCGTGTCGGTGAGCGACGGGGCGACCGCCCAGCTGGACGACTGCCGGATCAGGGAGGCGTCCACGGGCGCCTGGTTCCGCGACCACGGCAGCGGCGGCACGCTGAACAACTGCACCATCGACGCGGCGCAGACCGGGGTCATCGTCACCAAGGGCGCGGACCCCACCATCGAGCGCTGCACGGTCACCTCGCCCGCCGAGGCGGGGTTCTACGTCTCGGCCGAGGGCCGGGGCACCTTCGACAGCTGCCGGGTGACCGGCAGCGAGGGCTACGGCTTCCATGTCATGGAGGGCTGCCGCACCACGCTCACCCGGTGCCGTACCGAGCGGTGCGCCCGGGGCGGTTACGAGTTCCCCGAGGGCGACAGCGGTTCGGCGACCGGCCCGGTGGCCGAGGACTGCACGAGCGACGAGAGCGGTCTGCGTACGGCTTCGGTCCCGCCGCCCGCGGTGCTGACGGAGACCCGGTCGACGCCCGGCCTGCTGGGCGCGCTGCCCGGGCAGCGCGCGACCGAGGCCGCCGCCGAGCCCCTCGCCCCGGCGGAGCCGGCCCGGGACTCCTCGACGGTCCTCGGTGAACTGGACGCGCTGGTGGGCCTGGACAGCGTCAAGCGGGAGGTGCGGGCGCTCACCGACATGATCGAGGTGGGCCGTCGCCGCGCGGAGGCCGGTCTCAAGGCCGCGTCCGTCCGCCGCCACCTCGTCTTCACCGGCTCCCCCGGTACGGGCAAGACCACGGTCGCCCGGCTGTACGGGGAGATCCTGGCCTCGCTCGGCGTGCTGGAGCGCGGCCACCTGGTCGAGGTGTCCCGGGTCGACCTGGTGGGCGAGCACATCGGCTCGACGGCGATCCGGACCCAGGAGGCGTTCGACCGGGCACGCGGCGGGGTGCTGTTCGTCGACGAGGCGTACGCCCTGTCCCCCGAGGACTCCGGGCGGGACTTCGGGCGGGAGGCCATCGACACGCTGGTGAAGCTGATGGAGGACCACCGGGACGCGGTGGTCGTGATCGTCGCGGGCTACACCCACGAGATGGAGCGGTTCCTCACCGTCAACCCCGGGGTGGCATCGCGGTTCTCCCGGACCATCACCTTCAGCGACTACCTTCCCGAGGAGCTGCTGCGGATCGTCGAGCAGCAGGCCGAGGAGCATGAGTACAGCCTGGCGGAGGGGACCGGCGAGGCCCTCCTGAAGTACTTCACCGCGCTCCCCAAGGGCCCCGCCTTCGGCAACGGCCGCACCGCCCGGCAGACCTTCGAGTCGATGGTGGAGCGGCACGCGGGCCGGGTCGCCCAGCTCGCCGAGACGAGCACGGACGACCTGACCCTGCTCTACCCGGAGGACCTCCCCGACGTGTCCTTCTGAGTGTGTGCCTCCGCCTGCCGGGGGACGAGGGGGTCCAACTCAGCCAGGAGGTCGGCGCGCGCATCGGCGAAGGCCGGGTCGGCCTGGTAGTCGGAGTGGCCGAGGATGGGTTCGGGCAGCGGGAGCTTCGTGGTCCGCCCGTAGGCCAGCGGGTCCTTGAGCGGGCCCCGGTCGACGCCCGGGTCGGGGTCGGCGCAGATGCGGACGGGGCCGCCGATCGGGTCGGTGGCCCGCCACAGATTGCGCCAGCAGTGCACCGAGCGGTGCAGCCCGAGCAGCGGCTCGGGGCCGAAGTAGGCTGGGAACCACCGCCCGTACAGCCGCTCCAGGGGCGAGCCGTAGGTGAGCAGCGCGACCCGGCGGCGGGTGGCGTCGGGCAGTTGCCAGACGGCGGACGCGGCGAGCACGCTGCCCTGCGAGTGGCCGGAGATGACGAGCCGGCCCCGGGGCGTGGTCGTCGTCCAGGCGGACATCCGGGAGGCCAGGTCGGGAACGGCGCGCTCGGCGTAGCACGGGGGCGCGAAGGGGTGGGCGGCGCGCGGCCAGAAGGTGCCCACGTCCCAGAGGATGCCGATGGTGCGGCGGGCCGAGGCGTCCTTGTAGGCGCGGCGGCCGCCGGCGACGAAGAGTATGAAACCGAAGCCGATCAGCCAGGAGCCGGTCGACTGCGCGGCCTCGGCGAACGATTCGAGGAGCGGCCCGCTGCCGTCGGCGGCCCGCCCCGGCACCTGGTCGCTGCGCCAGGAGCCGGCGATCGCGCCCGCCCCGAGCAGCAGTGTGGCGGCGGAGACCACGCCGACGATCCAGGGCGCCGAGTCGGTGAGGGCGGCGGCGGCGCGGATCCGGGCGATACGGCGGGTGCGGCCCTCGTCGGGCTGTTCGGGGGCGTACTCCGCCTCGATGACCGGTCCCAGGCGGCGGGCGGCGCGCGCGGTACGGACGACCAGCACCAGGATGGGGACGAGCAGGAGCAGCAGGAGCACCGGGATGACGGAGGCCTGCCAACTGAGCAGGACCGGCGGCCCGGCGATGTGGGTGTTGTGGCCCATGCCCGGGGTGCCGGGCCCGTCGAGCCAGTCGGCGACACGCTGGGCCACCCCGCCGGTCATCACGCCGCCGAGGGCGCAGGCGAGCATCGCGACGGCGGGTCCGCCGAGCCCGTGCAGGATGGTGCGGGGTTCGGGGGTGCGCCGGTAGAGGCCCAGGGCGACCACGGCGAGGGCGACGACGAGGATGCCCTGGCCGACGGCGAGGAGCCGGAAGGCGGTCTCGCCGGGCAGGCTGCCCGAGGACTGCCAGCCGGGGCGCGACAGGGACGCGTACAGCACGGCGAGGGTGAGCAGGGCCAGCGCGGAGCCGGGCAGCCAGCTGATGAGGGCGGCGTCCAGGCGGGTGTCGCGGGTCCGTTCGCTGCGGCCCCGGCGGCAGACGACCCAGAGAACGACGAGCGCGCACAGGACGATGCCGCCCTCGACGGCCGCGCCGAGGAACGGGGGCACCGATCCTTCGGCGCTCCGGTCGTGCCGTGCGGCGGCGCCGGCGACGGCCGCGGCGACGGTGAGGAACCCGGCCGCCGTGTGGGCGGCGCGGAGCCGGGCGACGAGCCGCCGGCCGTACCAGAAGCCGGGCCTGCCGAGCGCGGGGCGGACCGGAACGGCCGGGCGCGGGCACCCGTCGGCGTCCGCGTCGAGTGCGCCGGGGCCGTGGGCCTCCTCCGCACCGAAAGGATCGTTCGCGTCGAAGTCCTCTCCGTCCAGCGGGCGTTGGGACTCGTACGCGCTCCAGGTCCGGTTGGACAGGTACCACAGGAGCCCCACCAGGGCCGCGGGCACGACGGCGGCCAGGGCGAGGCGGCGGCCGGGCTGGGACCACCAGCCGCCCTGATGGGCCGACAGGAAGCCGAGCCAGGAGCGGCGTTCGGCGCAGGCCTCGGCGCCCGCGCACTGCCAGGCCAGCAGGTCCAGGGCGACTTCGCAGGCGGCGGCCGTGAGCAGCACGGTGAGACTGAGTGCGACGAGCCGCACCAGGACGCCGTACAGCCGGACCGTGCGGGTGCGGCCGGTGGCGGTGGGGCGCATCCAGTGGGCGAGGTTGACCACCATGAACGGCAGGAGCAGCAGCCACAGCGCCCGGGAGCCGTTGCCGGAGGTGAGGCCGGACCAGCAGTACGCCTCGGCGACGGGCTCGTCCCGGTAGCGCTCGGGGTGCTT
The DNA here is from genome assembly GCA_002551355.1 of Streptomyces sp. man185. Classification (GTDB taxonomy): domain Bacteria; phylum Actinomycetota; class Actinomycetes; order Streptomycetales; family Streptomycetaceae; genus Streptomyces. Next base: position 35,410 of record NTHE01000058.1, read on the forward strand.
CTCGCCGTGGGCGTCCTCGGTGCGCCGGTACACGGCGGCGGTCGCGTCCCCGGTGACCCGGACGGTACGGGGGTCGCCCAGCATCTCCTGCGGGGTGGCGCCGCCGACTCCGTGGACGAGCAGTTCCAGTGCGGTCCCGGTGTGCTGCGAGGACATGGAGGAGGGCGAGGACGTGGCGGGGGGCGGAGACGACGACGGCGGCGGGGGCGGGGCGGCAGGAGCCAAGGGGAGGACTCTCTCTCGGGCGCGTCGGCCTCACCGGCCGACGAGGACGTGCACAGAAGCGGTTGGTGGGGGCACGGACGCGCGGGCTCCGGGCCTGGCGACCCGCCGGGTGACCCGGACCCAGAATTCCGGGCGCGGAGCGGGTGCGTGAGCGGTCTTACGGAATCTCCCCAGGTGATACGCGGGACATGCGTGCGTGGCAGGATGGGCGTGTCGCGCAGACGGCTGCGGACCGTACGGCAGAGGGAAGGAACGGACCCGGCGTTGAGCGAGAACCAGAACCTGCTCGCGGAGCAGCGCCGTGCGCTGATCCTCGACGAGGTGCGCAGGCGGGGCGGGGTCCGGGTCAACGAGCTGACCCGCAAGCTGAACGTCTCCGACATGACGATCCGCCGGGACCTGGACGCGCTGGCCCGCCAGGGCGTCATCGAGAAGGTTCACGGCGGTGCGGTCCCGGTCGTCGAGGCGAGTACGCACGAGCCCGGGTTCGAGGCGAAGTCGGCGCTGGAGCTGAGCGCCAAGGAGGACATCGCTCGGGCGGCGGCGACGCTGGCGGTGCCCGGCAGCGCCATCGCGCTCTCGGGCGGGACGACGACCTTCGCGCTGGCCCGGCATCTGCTGGACGTGCCGGATCTGACGGTGGTGACCAACTCGGTGCGGGTGGCCGACGTGTTCCACGACGCGCAGCGCCCGGCCGGGGGGCGCGGCGCGCGGCCCGGGGCGGCGACGGTGGTGCTGACGGGCGGGGTGCGCACTCCCTCGGACTCGCTGGTCGGACCGGTCGCGGACCGTGCCATCGACTCCCTCCACTTCGATGTGCTGTTCCTCGGCGTGCACGGGATCTCGGCCGAGGCCGGGCTCTCGACGCCCAACCTCGCGGAGGCGGAGACCAACCGCCGTTTCGTCCGGGCGGCGCGCCGGATCGTGGTCGTGGCCGACCACACCAAGTGGGGCACGGTGGGCCTGAGTTCCTTCGCCGCGCTGGAGGAGGTCGACACGTTCGTCACGGACTCGGGCCTGGCGCCGGAGCTGCGCGCGGAGATCGAGGAGCATCTGCCGGGTCTGCTGGTGGCGGGCGACGCTCCCGCCGAGACTCCCGACGCTCCGCCCGCAACCGAGGCCTGACACGGGTTCCGCTCGGCTCGCAGTACGCCTGATACCCCATAGGATCGCGCTGTGGCCGTCTTCCGGATCGAGCGTTTCTCCCCTCTCCCCGCAGCCGAGGCATGGCGCCGGGTGACCGACTGGGAACGGCACGCCGCGCAGGTGCCGTTGACCGCGATCTCGGTCCCGACCGGGCTTCCCTCGCAGCTCGGCACGGTCTTCGTGGCCCGTACGGGACTGGGGCCGCTGGCGTTCGACGATCCGATGGAAGTGGTGCGGTGGACACCGCCCGCCGGTGGCCGGGCCGGGGTCTGCCGGCTGGAGAAGCGGGGCGGCGTGGTGCTGGGCCGGGCCTCGATCGACGTGCTGCCCACGGATTCCGGTTCCCATGTGGTCTGGGTCGAGGAGCTGCGGGTGCGGCTGGTTCCCCGGTTCGGTGACCCGGTGCTCGCCTCCGCCGGGCGGCGGATGTTCGGCAGGGTCCTGGACGCCCTGCTGGCCTCCCCCGGCGACGCGCACGGGTGAGGTGCGCGGGCGGCCCGCGCGGCCAGGGCGCGTACGAGTGATGTGACCGTCACACGATTGACTCGTTTGTCGGTACGACATCCCCGCCACGGCCACGGAAGGCACCCATTTCATGCCGATCCATCAACCGCAGCAGCGCACCGACGTACGCACCGACCGCAGCGACCGCACGGGCGTGCGGCAGGCCGAGGCCGCCCTCGTGGAGCACTACCCGCGTCTGGTGCGGCTCGCCTATGTCGTCCTGCCGCCCGCGCTCGGCCGGCACCGCCGGGTCCTGGCCGCCCACGCCGTCGTCCAGCGGGCACTGCCCGCGGCCGGGAGCGGCGCGCCGAGCCCGCGCGTTCCCGCCCAGTCCCACCGGTCCGGCGCACCGGCCGGCACGGCACCCGCACCGGAGGGCGTCGCGGCCGACCCGGGCCCCTCGGGCGCGGCGTACGGGTGGGTGCGGCTGCGGGTGCTGCGGGCGGCGCTGGCCCACGAGCGGCGGCCCCGCTGGTGGCCCGGGCGGCTCCCGGCGCCGGCCGCGCTGCGTCCGACCGTGCCGGTGGTGTGGGGGCTGCGGCTCTTCCCCCGGGCGGGGGGCGTCGACGAACTGGCCCTGGACCGGGCCCTGTCCACGGTGGACGGGGCGGTCCGGGCGGCGTTCGCGCTCCAGTTGCTGGAGGGGCTCGACGATTCCGGGGCCCGGGAGTTGCTGGTCGAGGCCGCGGTGGCTGATCCGGCGGGTGCGGTGCGCCGGGCGGCCCGGCTGGGGAGGCCGGACCGGGCCGGGGCGCAGGCGATGCTCAGGTCCGGCGAGTTCGACCCGTGCACGGTCCAGACCCGCCCGAGTGATCTGCTGCGGCGCAGGCACCGGGTGCGGGCGGTCGCGGTCGCCGCGGCGCTGTGCGTGGTGGCGGGGGGCCTGGCGATCGCCGTAGACGAGGGGACGCGGGGCGCGGGCGAGGACCGGGGCCCGGCGGGCGTGTTCGCCCCGGTGCTCGATCCGGCGGAGCTGATGCGGACGGCGGCGGAGCGGTGGGCGGACACCTCGCGCGTCGACTTCACCGCCTGGCCGGCCAGGGGCGGGCGGACGGGCGACGACGAGCTGCTGGGCCGGGCGCTGCGGGCCTGGTCCACCACGCCGGGCACGGTCAGGGTCTCCACCACGCCGGGCACCGTCACGGTGCCGCCCGCGCAGCCGCCCCGGCTGCTGTTCGCCGGGGAGGTGGACGGGGCGACGGTGGTGCTGTTCCACGACGGCGGGGTCCGGGTCGTGCGATACGCAGAGCCGCTGTCCGGGTCCGGCGGGGCCGCGCTCGACTTCGCCCGGACCGACGACGCGGACGTGACGACGGGCGCGGCCGTCGTCGTCAGCCGTACGGGCGACAGCGCGCGCTTCCTGCTCGCCCCGTGGATCGCCGAGTCCGCCACCCGCGACCTGCTCGCGCCGAACACGCCCGGGCGGCCTCTGGAAGTGGACCCGGACGGGGTCACCGCCGCGGTGCCCCGGCCCGCGGGGGGCGGCGCGTGCGACGCGTGGCCGGTGCTCCAGTTGCGGTCATCCGAGCGGATCGTGGAGAAGCACGCGTTCCTGGTGACGGATCTGGGCGATCTGGCCCCCGCTCATCTGACGTACACCCCGAGGCCGGGCCGGGGCGCGCCGGCCCGGCAGCCGCGCGAGGCGACCGGCCCCGACGCGCTGCTCGCCTGGGCGCGCACGGCGTGCTCCCTGCGGACCCTGTCCGGCTCCGGCGTGCGGGCGGTCAACAACTGGGCCTTCGCCGAGCAGAAGCTGCCCGAGGGCGGGGCGTCGGCCGGCTGGCTGTGCACCCGGGCCGACACCTGGCGGGGCCCCGGCCGGGTCCTGGTGCAGTTCCTCGGGCCCGCCGCCTCGCCCACGGATCCGGCCGCGGTGGTCGCCGACCGCGACGACACGGCCCTGTGCAGCAGGTTCGGGCAGCACGTCCTGGCGGGCACCCGCTGGAAGGCCGCCTCCGGCCGGTGGTACGTCCTGGCCGCGGGCAGCCGGGCGGTGACCCGGATCGAGGCGAGCGGGGCGGTGCGGGGTGCGGCGGGCGGACCGACGTTCGCGGTGCGGGCGCCTCGTGACGCCGACGTGGAGCTGACGGCGTCGCTGCGCGAGGGCGGGACGCTCCCGGCCGTGCGTTGAGAGCCCTGTGCGCGGAGCCGCCACCGGTCCGGAGGTCACCGCGTGATGACGGCGGATGCCTCCGTACGGAGTCCTCGACCGGTCCCGGGAGCCGTCCGGTGTCACACTCGGACAGGTGACGGATCTTGAGGACGGCCCCGGCGACAGCACTCAACTACCCGACGGCTCCCCGCCGCGCTGCCTGGTGACCGGGGCGACCGGTTACATCGGCGGCCGGCTGGTGCCCGCCCTGCTCGATTCCGGGTACCGGGTGCGCGCCCTGGCGAGAACGCCGCAGAAGCTGCGCGACTACCCGTGGGCGGACCGGGTCGAGGTGGTGCGCGGCGATGTCACCGACGCCGGCTCCCTGACGGAGGCGATGCGGGATGTCGACGTGGCGTACTACCTGGTGCACGCGCTCGGCACCGGTTCGGACTTCGAGAGGACCGACCGCGAGGCGGCCCGGGCCTTCGGGGAGCAGGCGCGGGCGGCGGGGGTGGGCCGGATCGTGTACCTGGGTGGGCTGACCCCGGCGGGGGTGCCGGAGAGGGACCTGTCGCCGCATCTGCGTTCGCGGGCCGAGGTGGGGCACCTCCTGCTGGACTCCGGGGTGCCGACGGCGGTGCTGCGTGCGGCGATCGTCATCGGCTCGGGGTCCGCCTCGTTCGAGATGCTGCGGTACCTCACGGAGCGGCTGCCGCTGATGGTCACCCCGAGCTGGGTGCGGACCCGGATCCAGCCGGTGGCCGTCCGGGACGTGATCCGCTATCTGGTGGGGTGTGCGGCGATGCCGGCCGGGGTGAACCGGGCCTTCGACATCGGGGGGCCGGACGTCATGACGTACCGGGACATGATGCAGCGCTACGCGGCGGTTGCGGGGCTGCGGCCGCGCGTGATCCTGCCGGTGCCGGTGCTCACCCCGACGCTCTCCAGCCGCTGGGTCGGGCTGGTCACGCCGGTGCCCAGCTCCATCGCCCGGCCGCTGACGGAGTCGCTGCGCCACGAGGTGGTCTGCCGGGAGCAGGACATCAAGGAGTACGTCCCCGATCCGCCGGACGGTTCCATCGGCTTCGACCGGGCGCTGCGGCTGGCCCTGAAGCGGATCCAGGAGGCGCGGGTCGACACCCGCTGGTCCAACGCCTCGGTGCCCGGAGCACCGAGCGACCCGCTGCCCACCGACCCGGACTGGGCGGGCGGCAGTCTCTACCGCGACGACCGGGAGATGGCCGTGCCGGTCGGGCCGGAGGCGCTGTGGCGGGTGATCGAGGGCATCGGCGGGGAGCACGGCTGGTATTCCTTCCCGCTGGCCTGGGCGGTACGCGGCTGGCTCGACCGGCTCGTCGGCGGGGTGGGTCTGCGGCGCGGCCGGCGGGACGCCCAGCATCTGCGGGTGGGCGACTCGCTGGACTTCTGGCGCGTGGAGGAGATCGTGCCGGGCGAGCTGCTGCGGCTGCGGGCCGAGATGCGGGTGCCGGGCCTGGCGTGGCTGGAGCTGTCGGTACGCCGCGACGAGCGGGGGCGGACGATGTACGGGCAACGCGCCCTGTTCCATCCGCGCGGGCTGTTCGGCCACGCCTACTGGTGGAGTGTGTGGCCCTTCCACTCGGTGGTGTTCGGCGGGATGGCGCGCAATATCGCCAAGGCGGCAGCGGCGGAGGAAAAACGGCTCGCTCCGGCGGCCGGCAGCGGGCGCGGAGCGCCGGCCGACAGTGGTACAGACAACTGACGGCCCGGCCGCTAGGGTGTGCGCTCCACACACCGCAGACCGCCGGGAGGTGCACGCGATGGCACACCGAATCCGTACCGTGGAAAGGGAGTTCGCTGACTCCGCGCCGATACGGCTGGTGTTCGCCGCCGAGGTGTCCGCGCCGCCGGACGTGGTGTACCGCGCGCTCGCCGATGACGTCGCGTCCTGGCCGTCCTGGTTCACCGCCGTCACCCGGGCCACGCCCACCGAGGGGGGCGCGGGCCGTGAGGTGCGGCTCCGGGGCGGGGTCCGCTTCCGGGAGACGATCGTCGCCGCCGAGCCGGGCACGTGTTACGCCTACCGGGTCGACGAGTCCAACGCACCCGGTCTGCGGGCCCTGCTGGAGGAGTGGCGGCTCACCCCCGAGGGATCCGGGACCCGGGTGCGGTGGACCTTCGCCGCCGACGGGACGGGCCCGTTCCGCTTCGTCCTGAGCCTGGCCCGGGCGGGCCTGGGCCGGTCCTTCCGCGGCGCGATGCGCCGCCTCGACGCACGGCTGGCGGCCCCGGTGCCCTAGGCCATGCATCGAAAGTGGATCTTGGATTGTGCATGATCACAGATCATGGGTCGGGGAGATCTCACAGACGAACAGTGGGCGGTGCTGGAAACACTGTTGCCGAAGGGTGCCAGGGCGGGGCGGCCACCGATCTGGCCTCGACGGCAACTGATCGACGGCCTACGGTTCCGGGTCCGAACCGGAGTGCCGTGGCGAGACATCCCGGTCGGATACGGACCGTGGAACCGGGTCTACGACCTGTTCCGCCGGTGGCAGCGGGACGGCACGTGGTACCGGATCCTCACCCGGCTCCAGTCCCTGGCCGCCGCGAAAGGCGCGATCACGTGGGAACTGAGCGTCGACTCCACGGTGTGCCGCGCTCATCAGCATGCGGCCGGGGCCCGCAAGCAGGGTGATCTGCAGAAGGAACCACCGGGCGGTGTGTTCACCGAGCCGAATGATCACGGGTTGGGACGCTCGCGCGGCGGGTTCACCACCAAGCTGCACCTGGCCGTCGAGCGAGGCCAGAAGCCCCTGTCGATCGTGGTGACCGCCGGGCAGCGCGGGGACTCACCGCAGTTCGAACCCGTGCTGGAGAAGGTTCGCGTGCCTCGCATCGGGCCGGGCCGGCCACGCGTCCGCCCCGATCGCGTGCGGGCCGACAAGGCGTACGCCTCCCGCAAGAACCGCGCCCACCTGCGCCGACGCGGGATCCGCTGCACCATCCCCGACAAGGCAGACCAGGCACGCAACCGCCAGAAGCTCGGCTCCCGTGGCGGCCGGCCACCGCATTTCGATCCGGCCGACTACCGCGAGCGCCACACGGTCGAGTGCGGGATCAATCGCCTCAAGCGACACCGAGCCGTGGCCACGAGATACGACGAACTCGCCGTCCGCTACGAAGCCACTGTGCTGGTCGCGGCGATCAACGAATGGATGTGCATGGCTCCGGCGTACTCATCATCGCTAGCCTCACCGGCTATGAAGCAGCGCCAGCAGAAGAAGCTCTCCCGCCACCTCTTCGAAGCAGTCCTGGCAGGTGACGCCATGCGCACGAAGGCCCTGCTGCGCAGTGGAGCAAGTCCAGAGAGACGGAACGGCACCACTCCGCTGTACCTGGCTTCAGTGCAGGGCGAAGCCGAGATAGCTCGTTTGCTCATCGAAGCCGGGGCTTCTCCCGACACCGAAAGCAGCGGCCTCGGCTCTGAGGGCACACCGCTCTGCGCAGCCGCCTGCTGGGGGCACACCGAAACGATCCGGCAGTTGTTGACGCATGGCGCCGATCCCAACCTTCGCGAAGACCACGGCACAGGCAAGTCCCCGCTGGACTGGGCGAACAGCGGCCCTCACCCTGACACTGCCGAGATCCTTCGGGCAGCAGGGGCGCAACCGGCAACTCACGCAACTCCGTAGCTAGCGCGCCTCAGCACTCACTTTCGCAACAGGGCCCAGGGCCTGCCTGTCTCAGCAGGGCCAGGTGCCGGTGGCGAGGAAGTCGTCGATGGCGGAGGTGTACGGGGCGATGTCCAGGCTCTGCTCCTCCAGCCAGGAGTCGGAGTAGTACTTGTCCAGGTAGCGGTCGCCCGGGTCGCAGAGCAGCGTGACGACGCTGCCCTGCTCGCCCCGCTCCACCATCTCGGCGATCAGCTTGAACGCGCTCCACAGACCGGTGCCCGTGGAGCCGCCGGCCTTGCGGCCGATGGCGCGCTCCAGGGCCCGGACGGCGGCGACGCTGGCGGCGTCGGGCACCTTCATCATCCGGTCGATGGCGCCGGGCACGAAGCTGGGCTCCATGCGCGGGCGGCCGATGCCCTCGATGCGCGAGCCGCGGTCGCTGGTGGCCAGCGGGTCGTGGTGGGTCCAGCCGTCGAAGAAACAGGAGTTCTCCGGGTCGGGCACACAGATGCGGGTGTCGTGCTGGAGGTAGTGGACGTAGCGGGCGATGGTCGCCGAGGTGCCGCCGGTCCCGGCGGTGGCGACGATCCAGGCGGGTTCCGGATAGCGCTCCAGGCGCAGCTGCTGGTAGATCGACTCCGCGATGTTGTTGTTGCCGCGCCAGTCGGTGGCGCGCTCCGCGTAGGTGAACTGGTCCATGTAGTGCCCGCCGGTCTCGGCGGCGAGGGCGGCGGACTGTTCGTACATGGTGCGCGAGTCCTCGACGAAGTGGCACTGCCCGCCGTGGAATTCGATGAGGCGGCACTTCTCCGGGCTGGTGGTGCGCGGCATCACGGCGATGAACGGGACGCCGATCAGCTTGGCGAAGTACGCCTCCGACACGGCGGTCGACCCGCTGGACGCCTCGATGACGGGCTTGCCGGGCCGGATCCAGCCGTTGCAGAGCCCGTACAGGAAGAGCGAGCGGGCCAGGCGGTGCTTGAGGCTGCCGGTGGGGTGCGTCGACTCGTCCTTGAGGTACAGGTCGATGCCCCATGCCTCGGGCAGCGGGAAGCGCAGCAGATGGGTGTCGGCGGAACGGTTCGCGTCGGCCTGGACCTTGCGGACGGCCTCCTTCAGCCAGGCCCGGTACTCCGGGTCGCTGCGGTCGACGTCCACGGTCGCCCTGGCCCCGCTCCCGGCTGTGTGTTCACTGGTCTCCATGGGCCTGCTCCTGTTGGTCGTCGATCCGGTGCTCGTCTCTCCACGATAGGCACCCCACCTGCACAAACGGTCACTTTGATGGCCCATAGCGCTGCCTTTGACAGCCACCTGCGGGGCGGCTGTGACGGGCGGGTGCGGACAGCCGTGCGGCGCGCTTCCGTGCCCTCTGGCGGTCCGGCGCGCGTCCGGGCACACTGCACAGCAGGAGCAGTGACGAAGGGGGGCGAATCCGCGATGGCGGACGTCGAGTTCAGTGCGTCGGGGGTCAGGATCGAACGGTTCACCAGATCGCTGACCAGGGCTGGTCAGGTGGTGGTGAAGGACGGCCGGCTGTCCCTGCTGACGAGCAACGGGCGGGAGATCGACAGCGCCCCGGTGGGCACGGTCAGCGCCCGCAAGTGGTGGTTCATCGCGGCGGATTCCGTCATCGCCCGGGTGAACGGGGTGCGTTACCGGTTGACGATGGGGCAGCGCAACCGCAGACGCGACGGAGCGGCTCCGCTGCGGCGTTTCCTGGAGACGCTGCGCAGCGCGCGCGGCCGCCGGGACTGACTGCCGGCACGGACGCGGCGGGCCGGTTCCCGGGCCGCCGGGCTCCGCCGCGAGTTGCGGAGCCGTATCCCCTGAGCCACGCTGGATCCACGTCACTGAAGGTGCAGCATCGGTGACAGAGCGATCCGCTCCACGGACCGGGTCGCGCGACACGAGCAGACACGACAAGAGCAGAGCGGATTCGGCGGTCAGTCGTCCGCCGGCTCCGTTCGTTTCTCTTCTTCCGGACCTATTTCGGGGAGTCGCAGCCGTGATCAGCGAGCCAAGCAGGCACTGCACGGTGGAGCTCCAGGCCCTGCCGTCGCGGATCGGTCAGGTCCGCAGAATCATTTCGGCGCAACTGCGCTACTGGCATCTCGATCCTCTGATCGACCAGGCGGCCCTGGGCGTCACCGAGCTTCTCACCAACGTGCACCGGCACGCACAGCCGGACAAGTCATGCACCGTCGACATCGAGCTGCTGCTCGACCGTCTGACGGTCTCCGTCCACGACCACGATCCGCGCCTGCCGACGGTGAACGAGGCGGACTCGTTCGCCACGTCGGGCCGGGGCCTGGCGCTGATCGCCGCCGTCAGCGAGAGCTGGGGCGTGCGGCCGATCGGCTCGGCCGGGAAGGCCGTCTGGTTCACCCTGCCGGCGGTCACCGGCACCTCGACCCTGCCACCGCTCGCGGTCTACGGGTCGATGACCGACGGTCCGTTCGGATCCGTGACCATCGCCCCCGACGACCTCGCGGCGCTGCCCGCCCGGTCGGCCGTCGTCGGCTGACCGGGCGGGACCGGGCGGTACGGGGTCACGCCGTGCCGCCACCCGCGGCCCGGCCGAACTGTTCGTCCAGTACCGACAGTCGGCGCCAGTACTCGTCCTCGTCGATCTCCCCCGCGGCGAATCGACGGCCCAGCAGCGCGATCGGCGACGACGCGCCGGGGGCGCCCTGCGGGGTGCGGGCGGCACCCCACGGGCCTCGCCGGCCACGCCACACGGTGCGGCGCAGCAGGGTGACGATCCCGATGACGACCGCCGCCCGGAAGAGCGGGAAGAGCAGGGCCCGGGGGCCGGGTCCGCCGGAGTGCGCCAGGGTGTTCATCTCGGTCGGCTCCCTCGTTCACGGATGGCGTGGTGCCGTTCCGGTCGCTTTCGAGCCTGCCCGGGGAAGGTGCTCCGGGGCGTCGTCCGCCCGGCGGCCGTACGCCTACTCCGGCGGGAGCAGCCGGGGCCCGCGCCTCTCCTCCAGCGGCCGGCCCCCGGGCGGGAGTGGTGAACGGTGCGCCGGTGGCGGGACCGTACGGGCTTAGGCCAGGGCGGCGAGGGGGTCGTCGAGGACCGGCTGCCAGGCCAGTTCGGCGGCGCCGACCAGGCTGTTGTGGGCCAGGGTGCACGGCAGGATCGGCACGCTGCCGCTGCGCCCCCACAGGCTCCGGTCGGCGACGACGGCGCGCAGCCGCTCGGGGTCCGCCTCCAGAAGGTCGCGGTGGAGGCCGCCGAGGATGATGCGGTCGGGGTTGAGGATGTTCACCAGCCCGGCGAGCCCCAGGCCCAGGCGGTCGATCAGCGCCTCGGCGGCGTGCCGCACCGCGGGGTCGTCGTACTCCGCTCGGAGCAGGTTCCCGGCCTGTTTGAGGAGGGACTCCTCGGGGCCCGGTTCGCGGCGGGCGGTGGTGAGGAAGGCCAGCGGGTCGGTCTCCACGTCGAGGCAGCCGCGCCCGCCGCAGTGGCAGGGCCGCCCCTCGGGGTTCACGGTGAGATGTCCCACCTCCAGCGCGAGGCCCGAACTCCCGCTGTGCAGGCGGCCGTCGAGCACGAGGGCCCCACCCACGCCCCGGTGGCCGGTGGCCACGCACAGCAGGTGCTGGGCGCCGCGGCCCGCGCCGTGCCGGTGCTCGGCCAGCGCGGTGAGGTTGACGTCGTTGCCGGTGAACGCGGGCCCGGTGATGCCGGCCCGGCGCACGCAGGCGGCGAAGATGTCACGGACCGGGGAGCCCGCGGGCCAGGCGATGTGCAGCGGGTTGAGGGCGGTCCCCTCCGGCTCGGCGACCGCCGACGGCACGGCGAGCCCGGCCCCGACGCAGCGCAGCCCGCTCGCGCGGAGCAGCTCGGCCCCGGCTTCCACGACCTCGCCGAGCACCTGCGCGGGGTCGGCCATCACCGCGACGCAGCCCGGCGAGGTGGCGACGATCCGGCCGCCGAGCCCGACGAGCGCGGCCCGGAAGCCGTCGGCGTGCACCTGGGCGGCGAGGACGACGGGGCCGGTCTCCAGAACGGACAGCCGGTGCGAGGGGCGGCCCTGGGATCCGGCCGCCGACCCGGGGCTGGAGTCGACCCGGATCAGCCCGAGCGCCTCCAGTTCCGCGGCGACCGCCCCGGCGGTGGCGCGGGTGACGCCGAGTTCGGAGGTGAGGACGGCCCGGGTGGGGGCGCGTCCGGTGTGGACCAGTTCCAGTGCGGGCCCGAGCGCACTGCGGCCCCTCTCCAACTTCGTCCGGGTGGTGGTCGCCTTGCCGTTCATGGGGGCGAGTCTCCCATGATCCGGAGGCGTTCCGAACGCCCAGGGCCGGTCCCGGGATCCCGTTCCCGCCACGGCAGCACCCCCGGAACGAGTGGTGTGCAGCGGTGTTGCGTCCGCCGTCGGAGCGCCCCTATGCTGAGTTTGTGCCGCAACTAAACAAACTGCGGACGGCCCTACCCGGGGGACCTGGCGGAGACACCGCCCCACCCGCGTCGGCCCGCCTCCGTACCGCGCTGACCGTGTTCTTCGCCCTCGACGGGTTCCTCTTCGCCGGCTGGGTGGTCCGTATCCCGGCCATCAAGCAGCAGACCGGAGCCTCCGCCTCCACCCTCGGCCTCGCCCTGCTCGGGGTCTCCGCCGGTGCGGTGATCACCATGATGCTCACCGGCCGGCTCTGCCGCCGCTACGGCAGCCATGCCGTCACCGTGGTCTGCGGCGTCCTGCTCCCCCTGAGCATCGCGCTGCCCGCCCAGACCCACTCGGCACTCTCCCTCGGCCTCGTGCTGCTGGTGTTCGGAGCGGCGTACGGCGGGATGAACGTGGCGATGAACAGCGCCGCCGTCGACCTGGTCGCCGAACTGCGCCGGCCCGTGATGCCCAGCTTCCACGCGGCGTTCAGCCTGGGCGGGATGGTCGGAGCCGGGCTCGGCGGCCTGGTCGCGGGCAGCCTCTCCGCCTCCACCCACCTCTTCCTGCTGGCCGGGATCGGCCTGCTGGTGACCGCCTTCGCCGGACCCTCCCTGCTGCGCCACCGCCCGGCTCCCGCGGCCCCGGAGGCTCTCGACCCGCGGCGGCCCGAGCAGCGGCTCTCACCCCGGGCCCGGCGGATCGTGGTCCTCTTCGGTGTGATCGCCCTGTGCACGGCGTACGGGGAAGGGGCCCTCGCCGACTGGGGCGCCCTGCACCTGGAACAGGACCTGGGCACGCGTCCCGGGCCGGCCGCCGCCGGGTACGCCCTGTTCGCCCTGACGATGACGGCGGGCCGCCTGACGGGGACCCTGCTCCTGGAGCGGCTCGGCCAGACCCGCACCCTCGTCCTCGGCGGGGCGACGGCCGCGGCCGGGATGCTGCTGGGCTCGCTGGCCCCGACCACCTGGCTGGCGCTGGCCGGGTTCGCCGTCACCGGCCTCGGGCTCGCCAACATCTTCCCGGTCGCCGTCGGCCGGGCCGGCGAACTGGCGGGACCGAGCGGAGTCGCGGCCGCCTCGACGCTCGGCTACGGCGGGATGCTGCTCGGCCCGCCCGCGATCGGCTTCCTCGCCGACTGGTTCTCGCTGCCGCTGGCCCTGACCACGGTCGCCCTGCTGGCCGCGACTGCGGCCGCCCTGGGCTACACGGCCCGCAACGCGACGACGGAAGCGCACACCTGATCACCCGCACACATGGTCGATTGAGTAGCCGTACTCAGGCAGGACCCGCTCCCCCGGCGCACGATGGAAGCCCGACCGAGCAAGGGAGCACCTCATGAAGCGGCTGACCGACCACCCGCACCTGAACACCCTGGTCCGCCTGACCTTCCGCAACCCCGCTTCCCTGATCTACCTCGGGCTGGTGCTCGCGGCGACGCTGTTCGTCGCCGTGGACACCCTGTTCGTCGCCCACGAGGACGCCTCGTTCTCCGGCGTCTGGCTGTTCCTCCTCGCGGCCCCGACCATCTTCCTGTTCTTCGTCGGCGGCTCCCTGGCGGGCGCCGAGGCCGGCGGGCCCGCGTGGTTCCTGGTGCTCGGCCTGGTGGTCTCGGTCCTCGTGCAGTCCCTGGCCCTGGGCTGGTTCGTCCGCCTGGTGCGCCTGGCCGGTTCGGCCGGTTCGGCGCACCCGCAGGGAGTCTGAGGGCCGAACAGGGCCCCGGCACAATCGCCGCCATGCAGATCACCGAGCACATCGCGTCGCTGTCCGAGGAGGGCCGACTGCTCGCTTCGGCCGCCGAGCACGCGGGCCCCGGCGCCTCCGTCCCGACCTGCCCCGGCTGGCAGATACGCCATCTGCTGCGGCACACCGGCACGGTGCACCGGTGGGCGGCGGCGTTCATCACCGAGGGGCACACCTCCTACCACCCCGAGGGCGGCGAGCCCGACCTCGACGGGGCCGAACTCCTGGCCTGGTTCCGTGAGGGGCACCGCCATCTGGTCCGGTCCCTGGAGGAAGCCCCCGCCGACCTGGACTGCTGGACCTTCCTGCCGGCCCCCTCACCGCTGGCGTTCTGGTCCCGCCGTCAGCTGAACGAGACGACCGTGCACCGGGTGGACGCGGAATCGGCGCTCGGCGGCCCGCTGACCCCGGTGTCGGCGGACCGGGCGGCCGACGCCATCGACGAACTCCTCACCGGCTTCCACGCCCGCCCCAAGAGCCGGGTCCGCTCCGACAGGCCCCGCACGCTACGGGTACGGGCCGTGGACTCGGCGGCGACCTGGACGGTGCGGATCTCGGAGGAACCGCCGCAGGCCGTACGCACGGCGGGCGCGTACGGCAGCGCCGAACACGTCGACTGCGAGCTGAGCGGTACGGCCGAGGGGCTCTTCCTCACCCTCTGGAACCGGCTGCCGCTCACCGCCGTCACCCTGCGCGGCGACCGCTCGGTGGCCCGGCTCTGGACGGACCACTCCGCGGTCGTCTGACGATCCCCCGCCGGACCGGGGCCCGGTCCCGGCTCAGCCGAGCCAGCCGGGGCGCACCAGCCCCGATTCGTAGGCGAGAACGACGAGTTGGGCCCGGTCGCGGGCTCCGAGCTTGACCATCGTGCGGCTGACATGGGTCTTGGCGGTGAGCGGGCTGACGACCATTCTGCGGGCGATCTCCTCGTTCGACAGGCCGATGCCGACCAGCGCCATCACCTCCCGCTCGCGTTCGGTGAGCAGGGCGAGCGAGGCGGCGGCCTTCGGTTCCTTGGAGCGGGCCGCGAACTCCGCGATCAGCCGGCGCGTCACGCCCGGGGAGAGCAGTGCGTCCCCGCCGACCACGGCCCGTACCGCGCGCAGCAGTTCCTCCGGCTCGGTGTCCTTGACCAGGAAGCCCCAGGCTCCGTTGCGGAGAGCCTCGAATACGTACTCGCGGCGGCCCGCTGCTCGCGGCGGAGGCGCAGCAGTTCGGCGGCGGCCACGACGGCCACGACCCAGGCGGCGATGAGGCCTTCCCGCGGCCAGGACTCGGCCCGGTCACCGCCCGGCGGCAGCCATCGGTACAGCCAGTGCGAGACCAGGACGTGCCCGGCCCACAGCCCGCCCAACGACCACCAGGCGGCCTTGCGGTGGCCGGTCACGATCGCGCCCAAGCAGCCCACGGCGACGGCGACGAGCACCGGACCGTACGGGTAGCCCGCCGCGAGGTAGCCCAGGGTCGCCGCGCAGGTGGTGGCCACGGCGACGGCGGGGCGGCGGCGCCGGAGGAGCAGCACGCCGACCGCGACGAACAGCAGCAGCCGGGCCGTCAGGTCAGGGGCCGGCGGTCCTGCCCGTGCTCGGCGAAGCCTGTACCGACCATGACGAACACCAGGAGCAGCGTCGTCGACACCCAGGGCAGCCCGGCGGCGGTCCGCGAGCGCGCGACGGACAGCCACGGCGGCCCGCCGCGCCACCCCGGGCGCTGTC
>NTHE01000059.1 GCA_002551355.1 Streptomyces sp. man185
GCGCCACCCACGCCGGAGCCCCGGCCGGCCGCCGCGCCGCGTGCTCGGCGGCCAGCGTGCGCACCGCCGCCGGATAGAGGAGCGAGTCGCCGCACGCCACCAGGCGCACCGCCTGCACCAGCTCCTCGGCCGCTGCCCGCTTCAGGAGGAACCCGGCCGCCCCGGCGTGCAGGGCCTCGTACACGTACGCGTCGTTCTCGAAGGTCGTCACGACGACGATCCTCGGCGGGTCGGACAGCGTGGCGAGGATCTGCTCGGTGGCCCGGATGCCGTCGATCTCCGGCATCCGTACGTCCATCAGCACCACGTCGGGCCGCAGCGCCCGCACCACGGAGACGGCCTCCGCACCGGTGGCGGCCTCCCCGACGACCTCGATGCCCTCCTCGGCCTCCAGGATCACGCGCAGCGCCGTACGCACCATCCGCTCGTCGTCCGCGAGCACCACCCGCACCGGGTCCCCGCTCATCGCCGCCCCTCCGCCCGGCGGGCCGTCCCCGGCACCGGCGTCGGGGACGCGACCGTCAGCGGCAGCCGGGCGGTCAGCCGCCAGAGGCCGTCGTACGGACGCGCCTCGGCCCGGCCGCCCAGCAGGACGGCCCGCTCCGCGATGCCGCGCAGCCCGCGGCCGCCCCCGGGACGCAGCCCGGCGGGCCGTTCGCCCAGTGGATTCTCCATCACGATCTCCAGCTCCCTCTCCCGTACCGCGATCAGCAGCCGCACCGGGGACGGGCCGCCCCCGCCGTGCCGCAGGGCGTTGCTCAGCCCCTCCTGGACGATCCGGTACGCCTCCCGCGAGACCACCGGGTCCACCGCGCCCGGGTCGCCCGGACCGCCCTCGCGCTCGTACGCCACCGGCGCCCCGCAGTGCGCCAGCAGCCCGTCGAGCGCGTCCAGCCCCGGCCCGTACGCGGTGCCCTCCTCGTCCGGCTCCCCGTCCTGCCGCAGCAGCCCCAGCACCGAGTCCAGCTCGCCGACCGTGCGCCGCGTCGTCTCCTCGATGGCGGACAGCGCCTCGCGGACGAACTCCGGATCCCGGTCCAGGACCCGGCGCGCCGCCCCCGCCTGAAGGGTCACGGCACTCAGCGCGTGCCCCACCGAGTCGTGCAGCTCCCGGGCCAGCCGGTTGCGCACCGCCAGATCCGCCGCGCGGCGCTCGGCGGCGGCCAGCCGGTCCTCCGGCGTCGGCCCCAGCAGCACCGGGGCCCGCCGGGCCAGCACCTCTCCGGCGACGGCGGCGGCCAGCGCCAGCGCCACCAGCATCGCGAGTCCGGCGAACGGCGCGAGGGCCAGGGCCCACGGCTCCCGCAGCGCCTCGGGCCCGTCGAGCAGCCAGGTGTCGCGCAGCCCCGCGAAGAACGGCAGGGCGGTCACCGCCACCGCGAACGGCGGCAGCGCCAGCGTGGCCCCGCTGATGATCCCGCCGAGCGCCAGATGCAGGGTGTACCAGACGGCGGTACGCACCCGGGCCTGCCGGGTCCGGGCGGGCCCGTCGGCCAGCAGGGCGGGCGGAACCCCGCACAGGGCGCGGGCCGCGGCCACGGACAGCGGCCGCACGAGGGCGAAGAAGCCGGTGACCGCCGCCATCGGCAGGGCGAGGGCGAACGCGACGAGCTGGGCGTACAGGGAGGAGAAGAGCTGTTCCCCGCCGCCCGCCATGCCGACCAGGACCGTGCCGACCAGGAAGTACGGCATCAGCAGCGCGCCGCCGATGATCAGATGCAGCCAGCGCAGCCGCGCCCGCCGTCCGAACAGTGCGGCGAGCGGCTTCATGACACCCGGTCGGCGGCGGCCGGGGCAGGGGCGGCCGGGGGCAGCGCTGAAGCCGCCGCGCGCTCCGCGAAGAAGTACGCGCCCAGCGTCACGACGAGCGCCCCGGCCAGCATCTGGACAGCGTAGGTCACCATCGTCGCCGCCGTCGGACGGTCCGCCGCTTCGCCCGCGCCCATCAGCGCGGCGACACTCAACCAGCCGCCCCAGCAGGCCATCTGCGCCGAACCGGCCCAGGCCAGGACGAGCGGCAGTCGCAGGGGGATACGGCCGGTGCGCCGGAAGGCGACCAGCAGCACCCCGGCGGCGGTGACCACCACGAAGAGCAGGCTGACGGTCTCCATGACGTAGAAGTCGCTGGTGCGGTCCGCAGCCCGGCCCGCGTTGAGCCCGGCGGTCGAACCGGTGACCCACAACAGGTGGGTGACGCCCGGGAGAAGGGACGCCGACGCGGCGGCGACGGCGGTCGCGCGCAGAGCGGGCGAGGTCGGACTCTCCGGCAGATCCCGCAGCCGCCCCTGCCACAGACGGCCCCAGCGCTCCCTGGCGTACAGCGCGAAGAGGGCGCCGAGGGCGAGGCCCTGGACGATGAAACCGCCGTAGACGACACCGAAGACCCACGGGTCGAGGAACGGCTCGGAGGTCCCCTCGCCGACCGGCCGCCCGCCGCCACCGCCGAGGAGCCGTACGAGCATCTGGACCGGGAAGGCCGTCATGATCGGCAGCAGCAGGCCGCTCGCCACCCACATCGGCAGCACCAGCAGCCAGGCGGGCACCCGCCTGCCCCAGGGCCGGGTGAGCAGCAGGGCGAGGGCGATGACGGCGCCGTCCATCAGCACCGTGGCCCCATTGGCGACCCGCAGCGCGGTACCGCCGTCGAGCAGCGCGCTGCCGTCCGGGACACCGAGCCGACTGCCCGCCATCCAGGCTGTCTTGAGGGCGATGTAGGGGACGCAGGACACCATGGCGAGCGCCCGGAGCACGGCCCGTGCGCGGCCGATGCGGTACGGGGGTGGTTCGGGCGGTGCGCTGCCGCCGGTTCGCGGATCGACTGTCATGGCACCAGGCTTCCGCGCCGGCCGTCCCCGCACGTCCTGCCCGCCGACGATCCGTCTCCGCCGCGCGGGGGAGGCCACTACGGGCGCAGCGTCACCAGCACCTCGTCGATCTCCTCGCCCCGGGCCTGGGCGAACCCGCGGTCCGTGCCGGTCACCACGAAGCCGCACTTCTCCAGGACCCGGCGCGAGCCGAGGTTGTCGGCCGCCGCCCGCGCGTGCAGCGGGCGCGTGGGCGTCTCGTCGAGGAAGGCGAGCAGCGCGGCCGTCGCCAGCCCGCGACCCCAGTGCGCCCGGCCGATCCAGTACGTGACCTGGCGGTCGCCGACGTCCCCGTACGCCCCGACATGGCCCACCACGTCACCGTCGGTCACCACCGTGCGCATCACCACCCCGCCGGATCCGGCCCGGATCCGCGCCCAGTGGGCGTCGAACGCGGCGCGGTCGGTGGGGTCCTTCGGCGTGAACGCGGCGACACGGGTCGCCTCGGGGTCGCTCATCCAGCCGAAGAACAGCGGCAGGTCCCCGTCCTCGACCGGCCGCAGCGCTATCGGGGCCGTCAGAGCCTCCGCGTGGCGAGCGTGAGCCGGTCCCGGGCGTCGAACAGGGCGTCCTTCACCATCTGTTCGTGGCCGGGAGTGAGCCGGGCGACCGGTACCGAGCAGCTGATCGCGTCGCGCGCGGGCGTCCGGTAGGGGATCGCCACGCCGAAGCAGCGCAGGCCGAGGGTGTTCTCCTCGCGGTCCACCGCGTAGCCCTGCTCGCGGACCAGCCGCAGCTCTTCGATGAGCCTCTCGCGGTCCGTGATGGTGTGCTCGGTCAGCGCGGGCAGCGTCTCGGGCAGCATCTTGCGCACCTGCTCGTCGCTGTGGGTGGCCAGCAGCGCCTTGCCGAGCGAGGTGGAGTGCGCGGGCAGCCGGCGGCCGACCCGGGTGAAGGGGCGCAGATAGTGCTGGGACTGCCGGGTCGCGAGGTAGACCACGTTCGTCCCGTCGAGGCGGGCCAGGTGGATGGTCTCCGTGGTGTCGTCGGACAGCCGGTCCAGGGTGGGGCGGGCGGCGGCCACGACCTCGTCGCCGTCGATGTACGACGTGCCGACCAGCAGGGCGCGGACGCCGATCCCGTACCGGGTGCCCGTGGCGTCCGTCTCCACCCAGCCCAGCTCCACCAGGGTGCGCAGCAGCATGTAGAGGCTGGACTTGGGATAGCCGACCGCCTCCTGGACGGCTGCCAGCGAGTGCATGCCGGGCCGCCCCGCGAAGTATTCGAGGAGCTCCACCGTCCGTACTGCGGACTTGACCTGTGCCCCACCGGACTCGGCGACCGACATCGCCCACGCCCCCTTCTTCTCCAGCTCATCGACTTCTCGTCCGCGTCGTCGTCCGAAAAGCCGCCACACGATTGCCAACACGGAACGCCCGGAAATAGAGTCCCAGGGCATTCACGATCAGGAACTCTGTTCAGAATAACGAACACTTGCCGATGCGCGGCCGCAGTCGGCCGCACATCGGCCGGGAGCCGGTCGGAATCCGGTCGCACGACGGTCGCACGACGGAAGGGAAGCACGGTGAGCGCAGCACCAGTCTGGAGTGTCGACCCCCGAACGGGGAACCCGCGCGAGCAGGTTGCCGTGGAGGCCACCGCCGAGGAGGTCGACCGCGTGGTCCGGGCGGCCCGTGCCGTCCGCGACGCCCTCGCCGACCGCGCGGCACGCGCCGCGTTCCTGCGGACGGCGGCGGAGCTGCTGGAGGAGTCCGGCGAGCACATCATCGAGGCCGCCGACGCGGAGACCGCCCTCGGCCCGGCCCGTCTCACCGGTGAACTCGCGCGTACCGCAGCCCAGTTGAGGGCCTTCGCGGAGGTCGTCGACGAAGGGGCCTACCTCGACGTCCACATCGACCACCCAGACGGCTCCCGCACCCCGCCCTGGCCCGACCTGCGCCGCTACAAGATCCCGCTCGGAGTCGTCGCCGTCTACGCGGCGAGCAACTTCCCGCTCGCCTTCTCCGTCCCCGGCGGCGACACGGCCAGCGCGCTCGCGGCCGGCTGCCCGGTCGTCGTCAAGGCGCACCCCGACCACCCGGCCACCTCCGAACTCTGCGCCTCCGTCCTCCGCCGCGCCGCCGCCCGCACCGGTCTGCCCGAGGACGTGCTGACCCTGGTGCACGGCTTCGACGCGGGCGTCGAGCTGATCCGCCACCCGCTGGTGAGCGCCGCGGGCTTCACCGGCTCGGTGCGGGGCGGGCGCGCCCTGTTCGACGCGGCGGCCGCCCGCCCCACCCCGATCCCCTTCCACGGCGAACTCGGCTCCCTCAACCCGGTCGTCGTCACCGGACCCGCCGCCGCCGAGCGCGCCGGCGAGATCGGCGCGGGGCTCGGCGGCTCGATGACGCTCGGCGCCGGCCAGTTCTGCACCAAGCCCGGCTTCGTCCTGGTCCCCGAGGGGGCGGCGGGCGACCAGCTCCTCAAGACCCTCACCGAGACGGTCAGCTCCACCGGCTCCGGCGTCCTGCTGGACCACCGCATCCGGGACGCCTTCGTCACGGGCGTCCGGGAGAGGGCCGCGCTGCCGGACGTCGACGCCCCCGTCACCCCCGGTGCGGCCGGCGAGCACACCGTCTCCGCCGGATTCCTCACCGTGCCGGCCGCCCGGCTGACCGGGAAGGGCCCGCACGACACGCTGCTGGAGGAGTGCTTCGGCCCGGTCACCGTGGTCGCCCGGTACGCCTCCGTCGACGAGGTCGCCGCCGTCCTCGCCCGGCTGCCCGGGAACCTCACCGCCACCCTGCAGACCGCCACGGAGGAGGCCGGGGACCCCGACGCGGCCCCTCTCCTCGCCGCCCTCACGCCGCTCGCCGGGCGCATCCTCGTCAACGGCTGGCCGACGGGGGTCGCCGTCGCTCCCGCCCAGCACCACGGCGGCCCCTACCCCGCCACCACCTCCACCTCCACCTCGGTCGGCGCGACGGCGATCGAACGCTGGCTGCGCCCGGTCACGTACCAGTCCACCCCCGAGACGCTCCTCCCGCCGGAGCTCCGAGAGGACAACCCGCTGGGCCTGCCCCGCCGGGTGGACGGACGCCGGGCATGACCCTGCACCTGGACTCCCTTCCCTTCGGCCTGGACGCGGCGGGCCCCGACGGACGCTGGACCCACGCCGACGGCGTACTGACCGGCAGGGCCGGACCCGGCCAGGACCTGTTCGTCCCGCCGTCCGGCGACTCCCTCGACCCGGCCTGCGACGCACCGCGGCTGCTCGGCGCGGTGGGGGAGGGCGACTTCCGGCTGCTGGCCCGGATCCGCCCGGGGCTGGTCTCGGCCGGTGACGCGGGGGCGCTGTACCTCCACGTGGGGGACCGGGAGTGGGCCAAGCTCTGCCTGGAGCACTCCGCGGACCTCCCGACCGTCTGCACCGTCGTCACCCGGGGCCACTCCGACGACGCCAACGCCTTCGTGGTGGAGGAGGGCGTCTGCTGGCTCCGCCTGAGCCGCACCGGCAGCGCCTACGCCTTCCACGCCTCCGCCGACGGCGAGAGCTGGACCTTCGTCCGCGTCTTCACCCTCGGTACGGACGCGGAGCGGGCAGCCGCCCGTGTCGGCTTCCTCGTCCAGTCGCCCACCGGCGAGGGCTGCGGGGCGGTCTTCGACCGGATCGCCTTCCTGGCCGGGGGGGTGGAGAACCTGCGCGACGGGCGGTGACGGGGAAGCGGACATCGGGGCGGGGCCGGGAATCAGGTGGTCCGGTTCCGTGTTCGACCCAGAGACCTGATGCGCGGAGGGATCCTCCGCGCCCCGTCCGCGATCCCCGGAGAGAAGAAGAGTCATGCGCGTCGAGATCTGGAGCGACATCGCTTGTCCGTGGTGCTACATCGGCAAGGCCCGCTTCGAGAAGGGCCTCGCGGAGTTCGCCCACCGGGACGAGGTCGAGGTGGTGCACCGCTCCTTCGAGCTCGACCCCTCCCGGGCCAAGGGCGACACCGCGCTCGTGATCGACATGCTGGCCGAGAAGTACGGCCGCAGCCGCGAGGAGGCCGCCTCGATGGAGGCCAATGTCGCGGCCAACGCGCAGGCCGAGGGGCTCGGCTACCGCACCGAGGGCCGTGACCACGGCTCCACCTTCGACATCCACCGGCTGCTGCACCTGGCCAAGGCCCGCGGCCGCCAGGACGAGCTGCTGACCCTCGCCTACCGGGCGAACTTCGCCGAGGAGCGGTCCGTCTTCGACGACGAGGTGCTGATCGACCTCGCCGTGGCGGCCGGACTCGACGCCGACGAGGCCCGTGCGGTGCTCGCCGACCCCGAGGCGTACGCGGACGACGTCCGGACCGACGAGCGCGAGGCGGCCGAGCTGGGCGCCAACGCCGTGCCGTTCTTCGTCCTCGACCGGCGGTACGGGATCTCCGGCGGCCAGCCCTCGGAGGTCTTCGTCCAGGCGCTGGAGCAGGCCTGGAAGGACCGCCCCGCCACCGCCCTCACCACCGTCGGCGGGGACGCGGCGGGCTGCGACACGGACGGGGCCTGCGAGGTACCCCGGAGCTGAGCCGCCCGCGTCAGCCGCAGCCAACCACGAGCATGCCTCTGGCGCCCCCTTGACTCTCCGTAATTGACTGCGGGTCGAGGGGACTTCAGGGTGGACGTATGACGATCCCCGCGCCCATCCAAGCGGCAGCCGACGAGTTCGCGCCGGAAGTCACCTACCTCAACACCTCCAGCTGGGGCCTGCTGCCCCGCCGGACGATCGCCGCCGTCAAGGCACTGGCCGAGGAGAACGCCGCGGGGCGCCGGGTGGGGGCGGGCAGTTTCGAGGCGGTGGAGGCCGCCCGGGTCGGGTTCGCCCGGCTCGCCGGGGTCCACCCGGACCGGGTCGCCACCGGCAGTTCCGTCACCGTCCACGTCGGCCTGATCGCCGCCTCGCTGCCGCCGGGCGCCGAAGTCCTCTGCCCCGAGGGCGAGTTCTCCTCCGTGGTCAGCCCGTTCGCGCTCCGCGGTGATCTGCGCATGCGGTACGTGCCGCTCACGGACCTCGCCGGGGCCGTACGCCCGTCGACCGCCCTGGTCGCCTTCTCCGCCGTGCAGTCGGCCGACGGCCGGGTGGCCGGCCTCGCCGCCGTCCGCGCGGCCGCCGCGGCGCACGGGGCCCGGACCCTGCTGGACGCCACCCAGGCAGCGGGCTGGTTCCCGCTGGACGCCGGGGCCTACGACTACACCGTCACCGGCGGCTTCAAGTTCCTGCTCTGCCCGCGCGGTACGTCGTTCCTGACCGTCACCGAGGAGGCGCAGGACACGCTGCCGCCCCTCTTCGCCGGCTGGGTCTCCGCCGGCGCCCCCTGGAACGGCAACTACGGACCGCTGGAGCGCCTCGCCCCCACCGCCCGCGGCTTCGACGAGCCGCCCGCCTTCCTCTCGTACCACGGGGCCGAGCGCTCCCTGGACCTGCTCGCGGAGGTCGGTCCCGACGCCCTGTACGCCCACGCCACCGGGCTCGCGGCCCGACTGCGGGCGGGGCTGGCGGAGCTGGGGCACGAGCCGGTGCCCGGGGAGTCGGCGATCGTCGCCGTACCCGGACTCGACGGCCGTCAGCCCGGCCTGGTGGAGGCCGGGATCGCCGTATCCGCCCCGGCCGGGAATCTGCGGATCTCCTGCCACCTCTACAACACCGGGGCCGATGTGGACCGGGTGCTGGAGTTCCTCGCCTGAAGCCCCCGCGTCCGTCCCCGTGCGGCTCAGCGCCGGTCGGGGCAGTCCGCGGTCTCCCGGCAGAGGTTCTCCTCGACCTTCGCCAGCAGCCTGACCAGCTCCGTGCGCTCGGCCGGCTCCAGGCCCGCCAGCGTGTGCTCCTCCAGGCTGCCCCAGGCTGCCCGGACCGCCGTGTGCAGAGCGCAGCTCTCGTCCGTCGCCTCGACCAGCACGGCGCGCCGGTCCGCCGGGTCGGGGCGGCGGCGCACATGCCCGGTCTGCTCCAGCCGCTGGAGCATCTTGGTGACCGTGGACGGGTCCAGGTCCAAAGCCCTGATCAGCTCCGTCTGACGGACCGCCCCCCGGTCCCACAGATGCATCATCAGCAGCTCCTGTCCCGGGTAGAGGTCCACCCCCCTGAGCGCCTTGCCCGCCGCGATCCGGTGCAGCCGGGCCACCCGGGAGACGGCGTGGCTCACGGGCCCGCTGAGCGCCGCCGTGGGCGGCGCGTTCGTACAGGCGTCTTCCGCTGGGGTGGCGCGGCCGGTGGTCATGACGGGCTCCTGGGGTCCTCAGGGCTGCGAGCGGCCGCTGTCGGTGGCGGCTTCCGATGATGCCCGACGGTTTCCCACGACTTTACCTTGGTCGGCCAATGAATGGGTTACAGTTGCCGTCGGCGCCGATGCTTGGCCGACCACATACTTTCTTGGGAGCCTTCATGACCACCGCTTTCGACCCGATCGACCTGTCCGGCACCCCGCTGGCCAACCGCATCGCGCTGGCCCCGATGACCCGCAGCCGAGCCGGCGAGGGCGGCACCGCCACCGAGCTCATCGCCACGTACTACGCCCAGCGCGCCTCGGCCGGCCTCGTGATCACCGAGGGCATCCAGCCGTCCGTCGTGGGGCAGGGCTACCCCTCCACGCCCGGTCTGCACAGCGCCGAGCAGGTCGCCTCCTGGCGTACGGTCACCGACGCGGTGCACGCGAAGGGCGGCAAGATCTTCGCCCAGATCATGCACGCGGGCCGCATCGGCCACCCGGTCCTGCTCCCCGACGGCCTCGTCCCCGTCAGCGCCTCCCCGGTGAAGGCCGATGGGCAGGTCTACACCCATGTCGGGCCGAAGGACTTCGTCGAGCCGCAGGAGCTGACCGGCGCCGAGGTCCTCGCGACCGTCGCCGACTTCGTCGCCGCCTCCCGCAACGCCCTGGACGCCGGGTTCGACGGCGTCGAGCTGCACGGCGCCAACGGCTACCTCATCCACCAGTTCCTGGCCCCCAACACCAACCTGCGCACCGACGCGTGGGGCGGCTCCGACGAGGCCCGCACCCGGTTCGCCGTCGAGGTCGTCAAGGCCGTCGCCGCCGAGATCGGACCGGAGCGCACCGCGCTGCGCATTTCGCCCGGCAACCCGTACAACGGCATCGACGAGCCCGCGCCGGAGGCCACCTACACCTCGCTGGTCCAGCAGATCGAGCCGCTCGGCCTCGCCTACCTGCACGTCCTGGAGGCCGCCCCGATCCGCGAGCTGACCCTCGCCCTGCGCAAGGCCTTCTCCGGCACCCTCGTCATCAACGTGCACACCGAGGGGCCCACCGGACCCGGCGACCACACGGTGATCGACGACGGCATCGCCGACCTGATCTCCTACGGGGCGCTCTTCCTCGCCAACCCGGACCTGCCCGCCCGGCTGAAGGCGGGCGGCCCGTTCAACACCCCCGACCCGTCGACCTTCTTCGGCGGCGACGCCAAGGGCTACACCGACTACCCGGCGCTCGACGCCGTCTGATCCTCCAGGGGCCGCCCGTCCCACCGCCACGCGGTGCGGCGCGGGTGGTCCGGCAGCTCGGCGCGGCCGGTGGCCCACAGCAGGACGGCCCACCGGTCGCCGCCCGCCGGGGCGTCGGGGAAGAGCCGGGCCAGCACCCGGTCGCAGAGCGCGCCGGGCGGCGTCCACCTCAGCCCCAGGCCCTCGGCCAGGTCGTGGGTGTGCACCAGGGTCTCCACGACGCCCATCGCGGCGAAACCCTCAGGGTCGGAGATCCCGTACCCGTGGTACGAGCGCACCTCGGGCGGTGTCGTCCGCGCCATCGAGGCCAGCAGCGCCCCGCTCGCCTCCAGCGTGGCGAGCAGCCCGGCGGGCCCGGCCTCCCGGTCGGCGAAGACCGCGTTGTGGGGTCCGCCCCGCCGTTCGGGCGCCCACCGGTAGGGCACCTCGCGGTTCAGCGGAGGTGTACGAGGCCCCAACTGCGCCGCGTACGACAGGAGATCGTCGCCCAGGTGCTCCGCCGTCTCCCAGCAGGTCCACGTCAGGCTCCCCGCGGGCTCGTCCCAGCGGTCCGCCGGAGCCCCGGCCAGCACGTCCACCGCGAGCCGTACGGCGCTCGTCACGTCGTCGGCGGTCACCGGCAGCCGGGTCCCGGTCAGCGCCGCCCGTTCGGCCGCGCCGCACTCCACACAGAACTCGTTGCCCTCGGGATCGGCGAGCGTCGCCCAACCCCGCCCGTTCGGTTTGCGGTGGTCGCCGACCAGGGTCGCCCCGAGCGCGAGCAGCCGCTCGACCTCCTCGTCGCGGGAGCGGTCCTGCGGCTGGATGTCCAGATGGACGCGGTTCTTGGTCCGTTTCTCCTCGTCCACCTGGACGAAGAGGATCGCCGCGCCGGGGGTCTCGACCAGGGCCTCCGGATCGCCGGGGGAGTCCTCGTCGGAGAGCGGCGCGCCGAGCACCCGGGCCCAGAAGCTGCCGAGCCCGTAGGCGTCGGCGCAGTCGATCGTGATGTGACGTACGTGGGAAGTCATGGGGCCACCCTCTCCGCCGGTCCCGGCCCCGGTCCAGCGAGTTACCCGCCTCCGCGGTCCGGGGCGGCACGCGCGAAGGGCCGGGACGGCGTACCGTCCCGGCCCCATCTCGCCTGCTTCTCCAGCTACTTCACCGGGGTGAAGTCCCGCGCCCCGATGAACTCGGGTCGGCGGATCGGAGCCGCGAAGGGCTCCTGCGCCTCGTTCTCCACGCTGTTGAAGACGATGAAGACGTTGCTGCGCGCGTACGGGGTGATGTTGTCGCCCGAGCCGTGCATGGCATTGCAGTCGAACCAGGTCGCCGAACCGGCCTTGCCCGTGAAGAGCTTGATGCCGTGGCGGTCGGCCATCTTCGTCAGCGCCTCGTCGGACGGGGTGCCGGCGTCCTGCATCTGGAGCGACTTCTTGTAGTTGTCCTTCGGCGTCTCGCCCGCACAGCCGAGGAACGACTTGTGCGAACCGGGCATGATCATCAGCCCGCCGTTGGTGTCGAAGTTCTCGGTCAGCGCGATCGACACGGACACCGTCCGCATGTTCGGCAGACCGTCCTCCGCGTGCCAGGTCTCGAAGTCCGAGTGCCAGTAGAAGCCCGTGGCCCCGAAGCCCGGCTTCACGTTGATCCGGGACTGGTGGACGTACACGTCCGAGCCGAGGATCTGGCGGGCCCGGCCCACCACCCGCTCGTCGCGGACCAGGGCGGCGAAGACCTCGCTGATCTTGTGGACCTCGAAGACGGACCGCACGTTCTGCGACTGCTTCTCGACGATGGAGCGCTCGTCGGCGCGGATCGCCGGGTCGGAGATCAGCCGGTTCAGCTCCGCCTCGTAGACGGCGACCTCGTCCGGGGTGACGAGCTGGTCGACGGTGAGGAAGCCGTCGTGCTCGTAACCCTGGAGGTCCTTGGCGGCGATCGGACCCGGTGCGCCCGGCGCGGACCAGATGACCGGGTCCTGGCGGGGAGTGGTCATCTCGGCGGCGCCGCGCGAGGGGTACAGATCGGCGCGTACTTCGGTGGTCATGGTTCAGCCCTCCTCGGTCAGCAGTGGGTAGACACCGTTCTCGTCATGGTCCTCCCGTCCGGTGACGGGGGGGTTGAAGACGCACACGCAGCGGAAGTCGGTCTTGGGTCGCATGGTGTGCCGCTCATGTCCGTCCAGCAGATACATCGTGCCGGGCGTGATCCAGTGCTTCTCGCCGGTCTCGTCGTTGGTGAGCTCGGCCTCGCCCTCGGTGCACAGCACCGCCTCGATGTGGTTCGCGTACCACATGGAGGTCTCCGTGCCCGCGTACAGCACGGTCTCGTGGAGCGAGAAGCCCACCTTCTCCTTGGCGAGCACGATGCGCTTGCTCTCCCAGGTGCCGGACGCGGCCTTCACATGCCGGTCGGTGTTCTCGATGTCACTGAACGATCGGACGATCACGGTGAGCGGTTGCCTTTCTCTTCTCTGCACAGGGCCCCGGGCCTCGCGGCCCGGGGCCTCTTCTTCTCCACCTGCCCCGGCAGTGCCGGGTCAGGCCGTCTCGCGGACGCAGCGGGCCAGCGTGCGCAGGCCCTCGTCCAGTTCCTCCGGGGTGATGGTGAGCGGCGGCAGCAGCTTGACGACCTCGCTCTGCGGGCCGGAGGTCTCCAGCAGGAGCCCCAGCTCGAAGGCGCGGGCGCAGACCGCCGAGGCGCGCGCCGGGTCCTCGAACTCCATGCCCCACACCAGGCCCCGGCCGCGGAACTGCGCGGTCGGCTCCTCGGCGCAGATGGCCAGCAGGGTCTGCTCGACCTGCTCGCCGCGGGCCAGGGTCTGCTTCTCCATCTGGCCGTCCGCCCAGTACGCCTGCAGCACGGCGGCGGCCGTGACGAAGGCGGGGTTGTTGCCGCGGAAGGTGCCGTTGTGCTCGCCCGGCTCCCAGATGTCCAGCTCCGGCTTGAACAGGCACAGCGACATCGGCAGCCCGTAGCCGCTGATGGACTTCGACAGGGTGACGATGTCCGGGGTGATCCCGGCCTCCTCGAAGGAGAAGAAGCCGCCGGTGCGACCGCAGCCCATCTGGATGTCGTCGACGATCAGCAGCATGTCCTGGCGGTGGCACAGGTCCTGCAGCGCCCGCAGCCACTCGGCGCGGGCGACGTTGATGCCGCCCTCGCCCTGGACCGTCTCCACGATCACCGCGGCGGGCTTGTTGAGACCGGAGCCCTGGTCCTCGAGAAGCCGCTCGAACCACAGGAAGTCGGGGACCTGGCCGTCGAAGTAGTTGTCGAACGGCATCGGGGTGCCGTGCACCAGCGGGATCCCGGCCCCGGCACGCTTGAACGCGTTGCCGGTGACGGCGAGCGAGCCCAGCGACATGCCGTGGAAGGCGTTGGTGAACGAGACGACGGACTCGCGGCCCTTGACCTTACGGGCCAGCTTCAGCGCCGACTCGACGGCGTTGGTGCCGGTCGGGCCGGGGAACATCACCTTGTACGGCAGGTCGCGCGGCCGCAGGATCACGTTCTGGAACGTCTCCAGGAACGCGCGCTTGGCGGTGGTCGCCATGTCCAGGCCGTGGGTGATGCCGTCGCGCTCGATGTAGTCGATCAGCGCTCGTTTCAGGACCGGGTTGTTGTGGCCGTAGTTGAGCGAGCCGGCCCCGGCGAAGAAGTCCAGGTAGGAGTGGCCGTCCTCGTCGGTCAGCCGGGCGCCCTGCGCGCGGTCGAACACGGCGGGCCAGCCGCGGCAGTAGCTCCGGACCTCCGACTCCAGGGTCTCGAAGACGCTCAGTGCGGGCGGGGTGATGGTCACAGCGGATCTCCTGCGTGAGGGGGTGTGACGGGCGGTGGTCTGGTGCTCCCCGCCGCACGGATGCGGCCGGGACCGCGCCGGGTGGTCGGCCGACGCGAAAAGTCGTGGGGACCGGGCGCACGGGTCGGGTGCGCCGGTCATCGGGCGTACGGGTCGGGTACGCCGGGGTCGTGCCCGGGAGGGCTCAGGTGGCGAACGGGCCGATCCGGTAGAGCACCTCGGGCAGGTGCGTGTCTTCGGGGAACAGCTCCCCGTCGAAGAGCACCTCGTGCTCCAGGGCGACGTCGTGGCGCTGGGCGTAGGACGTGAACAGCCGGTCGGAGGCGGTGTTGTCCGGGGTGATCGTCGTCTCCACGGACGACAGGCCCTGGTCGGCGGCGACCCGGGCGGTCAGCGCGTCCAGCAGAGTGGCGGCCAGCCCCTTGCCGCGGTGGGCCTGGTCGACGGCCACCTGCCAGACGACGAGGGTCTGGGGGCGGTCGGGCCTGATGTAGCCCGTCACGAAGGCGATGGGCTCGCCGTTCTCGCCACGGGCGACGGCGGAGGTCGCGGCGAAGTCACGGCACCACAGCAGGTAGCTGTACGAGGAGTTCAGGTCCAGGACCTGGGAGTCGCGGGCAATGCGCCAGATCGCGGCTCCGTCCTCCACTCGCGGCGCATCGATACTGAGGAATTCGCTTCGGGCACGGGCAAAATCTGCTGGTGCTGCGGTCATGCGAATTGAATTTACCCAGCAAATTTCGAAATTGCATCGACGCAAAGGGTTGGGTGGAAGGCGATCATGTGTTATCAGGCGTGCGCGAGCTGCCTCCTGATCCAGGCGGAATTTCACCTACTTTGTCCTGAATTTATCGGGCATAACGCCGCCCATGTGGAGTCGGTCACAAGGTCGTAACTCTCCCGGCATGTGTCCGAATCATGAAGCTCGATCCGCGCGAAAACTGCCGCGTTTAGGTCACGGGAAAGCGGGCAGAAGAATGCGGGGAGCTGCTTTCGAAAAAGCAGCTCCCCGCATTGTGCATAACTTAGCGGCTCGGCCAGGTTTCCGAAACAGCCCTGCGGGCAGCCTCGATATCGACCCGCCGGCCCGCATCGGTCAGCGCCGCCCCCAGAGCCGCGAGCGAGGACAGCACCGCGCCCCGCGTCGCATCCGCCCCGTAATGGTTGACCCGGATCATCTCCTTGGACAGCGCCCCGCCGCCCGCGACGAGCGGCAGCGCGGGGTCCGCCGCCAGTGCCGCCGTGACCAGCGCGGCCGCGTCCGTCCCCGCCGGGGTGCGCAGCGTCGTCGACACCGGGGCCGCGTCCCGCGCCTCGTGGACGTACGGTTCGAGCCCGCCGCCCAGGGCCACCGCTCCGGCCCGGGTCGCCGCGGCGGCCGAGGCGTGGCGGGCCATCACCGTCTCCAGGCCCTCGTCCTCGATCCGCGCCGCGCACGCCTCCAGGCCCAGCATCTCCAGCTGCGCCGGGGCATGCGGCAGGGCCGTGCGGCCGCCGTCGATCCAGCGCTCCTTCCAGTCCAGCAGGGAGAGATAGGAGCGCCGCGGGGCGGCCGGGTTGGCGGCGATCCGCTCCCAGGCCCGCGCGCTCACCGACACCGCCGACACCCCGGCGGGTCCGCCCATGGCCTTCTGTGCGCCGATCACGCACAGGTCGACGCCCCAGGCGTCCGGCAGCAGCGGCTCGGCGCCCACCGAGGCGACCGCGTCCAGCATGAAGAGCGCGCCGTGCG
Organism: Streptomyces sp. man185; assembly: GCA_002551355.1. GTDB lineage: Bacteria > Actinomycetota > Actinomycetes > Streptomycetales > Streptomycetaceae > Streptomyces. The sequence goes on from NTHE01000059.1 coordinate 15,804, forward strand.
CCCGGACCACCTCGCCGATCTCCGCCACCGGGTTGGTGTTGCCGGTCGCCGCCTCCGCGTGCACCAGCGAGACGAAGTCGATCTCCGGGTGCTCGGCGAGCGCCTCGGCGACCTGGTCGGCGGTGACCGCCGTGTGGAAGGGCACCGCGAGGTCGACGACCTGCGCGCCGCAGTCCCGCAGCCAGTTGCCGAAGGTCTGCCCGTAGGGCCCCGTGACCACGTTCAGCGCGGTCGAGCCGGGCCGTGCGCCGCCGCGGATGCAGCCCTCCAGCGGCAGCAGCGCCTCGCCCTGGGTGATGACGACGTCCTGCTCCGTGGCGAGGAGCCGGGCCACGCGCCGCTCGATCGCCGCGAAGTGGTCGGCGGTGAGCGGGGGGAGATCGAGGAAGGGGTGCGTCACGGTGGGGCTCTCTTCGGGTTCGTCCGTCGGTCGAAAGGCACTGGAAGCCTACCGACGGCCCACCGGCCCCCTCGTACAGTGCCGCGTATGAGTGATCGGTTGAGTGATCGGGGAGTGGCCAGGTGAGCGATCGGGAGAAGCGGCGGGTGCTGCGGGTGAAGGGCCGGGTGCTCGTCGGCCCGGACGAGGTGCGGGACGAACTGTGGGCCGTGGGCGGGCGGATCACCTTCGAGCGGCCGCCCGGCGCCGACGACGCGGTGACGGTCAGGGGCTGGGCGCTGCCCGGACTGGTCGACGCGCACTGCCATGTGGGCCTGGACCGGCACGGTCCGGTCGACAGGGCTACCGCCGAGAAGCAGGCCCTCACCGACCGGGAGGCCGGGACCCTGCTGATCCGGGACGCCGGATCGCCCTCCGACACCCGCTGGATCGACGACCGCGAGGATTTGCCGAAGATCATCAGGGCAGGCCGCCACATCGCCAGGACCCGCCGCTACATCCGTAACTACGCGCACGAGATCGAACCCGGGGACCTCGTCGCGTACGTCGCCCAGGAGGCCCGGCGCGGGGACGGCTGGGTCAAGCTGGTGGGGGACTGGATCGACCGCGACGCCGGGGACCTGACCGCCTGCTGGCCGCGCGGCGAGGTCGAGGCGGCCATCGCCGAGGCGCACCGCCTGGGCGCCCGGGTCACCGCGCACTGCTTCGCGGAGGAGTCGTTGCGCGACCTGGTGGAGGCGGGCATCGACTGCATCGAGCACGCCACCGGCCTCACCGAGGACACCGTCCCGCTCTTCGCGGAGCGCGGGGTCGCGATCGTCCCGACGCTGGTCAACATCGCCACCTTCCCCGATCTCGCGGCGGGCGGCGAGGCCAGGTTCCCCCGCTGGTCGGCCCATATGCGGCAGCTGTACGAACGGCGCTACGACACCGTGCGCGCCGCGTACGACGCGGGGATCCCGGTCTATGTCGGCACCGACGCGGGCGGCTCGCTGGCGCACGGCCTGGTCGCCGGCGAGGTCGCCGAGCTGGTCAAGGCGGGCATCCCGCCCCTGGAGGCCCTCTCCGCCACCGCGTGGGGAGCCAGGCGCTGGCTGGGACGGCCCGCGCTGGAGGAGGGCGCTCCCGCGGACCTGGTCGTGTACGACGAGGACCCGCGCGCGGACGTCCGGGTGCTGGCGGCCCCGTGCCACATCGTGCTGAACGGGCGGGTCGTCGGCTGATGGTGCGGTGCGTTGACAGCCAGTGACGTATACGGTCGCGGCTCGTTGATGTAGATCGGCCCCGGCACGCACCGTGGCCCATGCCGCGCGAAACGGGTGACGAGGAGGGGCGGGAGGGAACGCACGTGCCGAAAGATTCGAATATGCGCGCGGAAACCCCCCTTTGGGGTGAACTCACTTCAGGTATCCGCCAGTTCACCCTCAGTGCGTAAAGATTCACGGAGTCGAGGCCACCGGCGCAGGCGATGTCCCCCATTGGACTGTGCCGGTGGCTCCATGTCTCTTGTGGGGGTTCCACCATCTTGAACAGCAACACCTTCCGTCTCGCCGCCGTAGCGGTCGCCGCCGCCCCCGTCGCTCTGCTTGCCGCCGTCCCCGCGCACGCAGCCCCGGCGACGCCCACCACCGGCGAGGGCAGGGCGAGTGCGGTCGTGCTCCGTACCGGGCTCGACGTCTCGCTCCTCAACAAGTCCGTCCAGGTGCCCCTCAAGGTCACGCTCAACGAGGTGCAGGCCCCGGCCAGCGCCGAGAAGACCGCGCTGACCGTGAACCTGGACGGAGTGGAGGGCCGCCCGGTCGACGTCCTGCGCGCCGACGTGGCCACCGCGAACGCCACCGTGGACGAGCACAAGGCCGAGGGGTACACCAACCTGGCGAAAGCCCGGATCCATGTCCCCGGACTCGCGGCGCTCTCGCTCATCGAGGTCGAGAAGGTCACCTCCAAGGCGGTCTGCGAGGCGGGCAAGCAGCCCGTCGCCGAGTCGAACGTGCTCGGTCACGTCGCGGTGCTCGGCAAGAAGGTGACGCTCAGCGCGGGCGGCCCGACCCAGGTGTCGGTGCCGGGCGTCGGCGAGGTCACCCTCGACCTGTCCAAGACGGTCACCACCGAGCGCACGGCGGCCGCGACGGCGCTCCAGCTCAAGGTCTCGGTCAACCCGCTGAAGCTCAACGTCGCCGAGGTGAACGGCGAGGTCACCCTCGCCGAGGCGACCTGCGAGACCCCCGAGGGGCCGAAGACCCCGGAGAAGCCGGGCTCCACGGACGGCGGCACGACGGGCGGCGACTCCGGTGGTTCCACCGACGGGGGCTCCACCGGCGGCGACCAGGGCGACGGCGGCAAGGGCGACGGCGGCAAGGGCGAAGGCGACGTGAAGACGCAGACCGGCTCCGACAGCGGCACCGCCCCCACCGAGGCCAACCTCGCCGAGACCGGCGGCAGCTCCACCACTCCGTACATCGCGGGCGGAGCAGCCCTGCTCCTCGCCGTCGGCGCGGGCGCCACGGTGCTGGCCCGCAGGCGCAGCAGCGGCCAGAGCTGATACGCGTGACAGGGGGCGGCGCTCGCACGACGGACGCCGCCCCCGTGTGCGGGGTTCAGCGCCCCGATCTCGCGGGCAGCGCCTGCACGGCCTGGTCCAGGGCCTGGAGGAAACGATTGGTCGTGGCCCGGTCGCGGACCGCGAGCCGCAGCCACTGCGGCCCGAGCCCCGGGAACGTATCGCCGCGCCGGGCCGCGAACCCCAGCAGCCGCAGCCGCTCCCGGACCTCCGCCGCCCGCTCCAGACGCACCAGGACGAATGGCCCCCGGGCCGCCTCCGCCACCTCCACCTCGCTGAACTCGGCCAGCCCGGCGAGCAGATGGGCCCGGTCCACCGTGATCCGGTCCGCCGCCTCCGCCGCCTCCACCAGCGCCCGCGGCTCCATGCACGCCTCCGCCGCCGCCAGCGCCGGGGACGACACCGGCCACAGCGGCTGCGCCTCGGCGAGCAGCGCCACGGTCTCCGGCTCGGCCAGGACGTAGCCGATCCGCAGCCCGGCGAGCCCCCATGTCTTGGTGAGGCTGCGCAGCACCACGAGCCCCGGGATGTCCGTCCGGTCGCACAGCGCCTCGCGCTCGCCCGGCACGACGTCCATGAACGCCTCGTCGACCACCAGCGTCCGCCCGGGTCTGGCCAGCTTCTCCAGCAGGGCAGCCGGATGCAGCACGGACGTCGGGTTCGTCGGATTCCCGATCACCACGAGGTCCGCCTCCTCGGGCACCGCCGCCGGATCGAGCCGGAAGCCGTCCTCGGCGCGCAGCAGCACCCGCCCCACCCCGTGCCCGGCCGCCCGCAGCGCCGCCTCCGGTTCCGTGAACTGCGGGTGCACCACGACCGGACAGCGGGCCGCAAGGGCGCGGGCGATCAGGACGAACGCCTCGGCCGCGCCCGCCGTCAGCAGCACCCGCTCCACCGGCAGCCCGTGCCGGCCGGCGACCGCGGCGCGGGCGGAGGACCCGTCGGGATAGGCGGCCAGCGAGGTGAGCGACGCGGCTATCCGCTCGCGCAGCCACTCGGGGGGAGTGTGGGTACGGACGTTCACGGCGAGATCGGTCAGATTCTCGCCGCGCACCTCCGCGTCGCCGTGGTGGCGCAGGTCGGGCCCGGCGCTCTCGATGTTCCGCGTGGGGGGAGTCATGGCAGCCATGGTGAACGGGCGGGAGCCTGCCGTCACCGGTGAGGTGGAAGTTTTCCTCGCGGAAACATCGAAAGTCCCGTCGGCGGCCCTCAGCCGGCGGGCCACCGCACAGGTCGCCGTCCCCGCGCCCGCCGACTTCCCGCCCGGGGCACGGGTCTTCGCCACCACCAGCTCGTCCGCCTCGATCAGCGCCGCAGCCTCCGCGACCGACCCCGTCCCCACCGCCGCGTCCACCGCCCCCGACGGGTTCGGCACCCGGACCGCGGCCAGCGCTCCGGCCGGATGGGTCCGCACCGGCACCCCGAGCCGGGCCGCCGCCTCCACGATCCCCGGCTCGTCCCCCTTGGCGTCGACCGTCGCCACCTCCACCACGTCCGCCGCGTCCAGACCCGCCCGGCTCAACACCGCCTCGATCAGGGCGAACACCACATCGCCACAGGCGCCCCGGCGCGCGCCGACCCCCACCACCAGACTGCGGGCGCCGGACTCCGGTCCGGGTCCGACGGATGCTCCGGTCATCGGCGGAGTCCTGCCTTTCAGGTCATACGTCTCGGTGGTACGTCGGTGGTACGGGGGATCGGACGCGGCCGTTCCGTATACGGAGCACGGACACGGACGGCCGGAGGGGCACGCCGGACGCCGCCGGTAAGGACACCCTGAGATGCGGAGGGAGGGCCCGATCGGCTAGCAAGGCCCCATGGCGGTGTTCGTCGCGCTCGGCGCGTTCCTGATGACCCTGGCCGGCGGCTGGGTCGCCCAACGCGTCACCGACCGCCGTCATCTGGTGCTCGGCCTCGCGGGCGGGCTGATGCTCGGCGTGGTCGGGCTGGACCTCCTGCCGGAGGCGATCGAGGCAGCGGGCGAGCCGGTGTTCGGGGTGCCGGCCGCCCTGCTGCTCTTCGTGGGCGGCTTCCTGGTGGCGCATCTGGTCGAGCGGCTGCTGTCCGCACGCCAGGTGGCACACGGGGCGGCGGGCCACCAGGGCGATCGCGTCCCGCAGGTGGGGCTGACGGCGGCCGCCGCGATGGTCGGCCACAGCCTGATGGACGGCATCGCGCTCGGCGCCGCTTTTCAGGTCAGCGGCTCCATGGGCGTGGCCGTCGCGCTGGCGGTGATCAGTCATGACTTCGCCGACGGATTCAACACGTACACCCTCACCAGTCTTTACGGGAACGCCCACCGCAAGGCGCTCCTGATGCTGTTCGCGGCCGCCGTGGCGCCGGTCGTGGGCGCGGCGACGACGCTGCTGTTCACCCTTCCGGAGGAACTGCTCGGCGGCTATCTCGGCTTCTTCGGCGGAGCGCTGCTCTACCTGGCCGCTGCGGAGATCCTTCCCGAGGCGCACCACACCCATCCCGCCCGCTCCACCCTTCTCTGCACCATCGGGGGCGTGGGCTTCATCTGGCTGGTCGTCGGCATCGCGGAGTGAGCCGCGCGTACGCCCCGGACGTCCCGGTGCGCCGGACACGCCGCCGCTCACCGCGCCGGAAGCACCCGGCAGTGCTCCACGAACCGCCGGGCCACACCGGGCGACGCGGCCCAGTGGGTGTGCAGATAGCTCGCGTGCACGCCCCGCTGGACGTACCCCTCGACCCGCCGCTCCGGCTGGTGCATGCCCCAGGCCGGTGTGGTCCCCGCCCCCGGCTCCAACACCGTGCGGTGGAACTCATGACCGCGCATCCGGGTCCCCGCCACCGCCAGCGGACTGTCCGAGACCGCCACCGCCTGCCGGTAGCCGAGCGTGAGCCGCTCCGACATCCGGGCCTCGGCGTCCAGCACCCCGCACATCGGCTTCCCGTCCAGCTCCCGCGCCAGATACAGCAGCCCCGCGCACTCGGCGGCCACCGGGGCCCCGCTCAGGGCCAGCTCGGTCACCGCCCGCCGCAACGGCTCGTTGGCCGACAGCTCGGGGGCGTACATCTCCGGGAACCCGCCGCCGATCACGAGGCCCGCCGTCCCCACCGGCAGCTTCTCGTCCCGCAGCGGGTCGACGACCACCACCTCCGCACCGGCCGCCGTGAGCAGCTCGACGTGCTCCGCGTACGCGAAGGTGAACGCCGCCCCGCCGGCCACGGCGACGACGGGCCGGCGTCCCTGACCGGAGGCCGGGGCGTACGCCGGTGTCCACGGCTCGTCCGGCAGGGCGGGCGCCGTCCGCGCCAGCGCCATCAGCGCGTCCAGGTCGCACCCGGCGCGCACCCGCTCGCCCATGGCCCGTACGGCGTCCACCGCGTCGCTCTGCCGCTCGGCCACCGGGACCAGACCCAGGTGCCGTGAGGGTGTCGCGACCTGCGGGGCCCGCCGGATCACCCCGAGCACCGGCAGCCCGGACTCGTCCAGAGCGTCCCGCAGCAGCGCCTCGTGCCGGTCGGAGGCCACCTTGTTCAGGATCACCCCGCCGATCCGCACCTGGGGATCCCAGGAGGCGAACCCGTGCACCAGGGCCGCGACCGACCGGGACTGCGAGGAGGCGTCCACGACCAGCACCACCGGAGCCTTGAGCAGCTTGGCCACCTGCGCGGTCGACGCCAGTTCACCCTGCCCCGAGGCGCCGTCGTACAGCCCCATCACGCCCTCGACGACGGCGAGGTCGCACCCCGCCGACCCGTGCGCGAAGAGCGGGGCGATGAGATCCGTCCCGCACATGTACGCGTCGAGATTCCGGCCGGGGCGGCCCGTCGCCAGGGCGTGGTAGCCCGGATCGATGTAGTCCGGGCCGACCTTGTGCGGCGAGACGGCGAGCCCGCGCGCGGCGAAGGCGGCCATCAGGCCGGTGGCGACGGTGGTCTTGCCGCTGTTGGAGGCCGGAGCGGCGATGACCAGACGGGGCACACTCACCACTCGATGCCCCTCTGGCCCTTCTGCCCCGCGTCCATCGGGTGCTTGACCTTCGACATGTCGGTCACCAGGTCGGCGGCCTCGATCAGCGCGTCCGGCGCGTTGCGGCCGGTGATCACCACGTGCTGGGTGCCGGGCCGGTTCCGCATCACCTCGACGACCTCGTCGGTGTCGATCCAGCCCCAGTGCAGCGGATAGGCGAACTCGTCCAGCACGTACAGCTTGTACGTCTCGGCCGCCAGGTCGCGCTTGACCTGCTCCCAGCCTTCGCGGGCCTTCTCCTCGTTGTCGAGCTGGCCGTCGCGCTGGACCCAGGACCAGCCCTCGCCCATCTTGTGCCAGTCGACCGTGCCGCCCTCGCCGCTCGCGCCCAGCACCTTGAGCGCGTTCTCCTCACCGACCTTCCACTTCGCCGACTTCACGAACTGGAACACTCCGATCGGCCAGCCCTGGTTCCAGGCCCGCAGCGCGAGCCCGAAGGCCGCCGTCGACTTGCCCTTGCCTATGCCCGTGTGGACGAACAGGAGCGGGCGGTTGCGCCGCTGACGGGTGGTGAGCCCGTCGTCCGGCACCGATATCGGCTGTCCCTGCGGCATTAAGCGGCCCTCCCGGCTGCGGTGACGTCCTTGACGAGCCCGGCGATCGAGTCGGCCCGCAACTCGTCCAGCGTGACGGCGGTGCCTCCCAGCTCCCGGGCGAGCTCCCCGGCGAGACCGAGGCGTACGTACCCCGACTCGCAGTCCACGACGACCGAGGCCGTCCCCTCCGAGCGGTGCAGCCGCCCGGCCCGCCCCGCGAGCGCCACCGGCTCCGGACCGCCGGTCGCCCGGCCGTCCGTGACCACGACCAGCAGCGGCCGCCGCGACGGATCGCGCAGCCGCTCCACCCGCAGCACGTCATGGGCCTTGAGCAGCCCGGCGGCGAGCGGAGTGCGCCCGCCGGTCGGCAGCGACTCCAGACGGGCGGCGGCCGCGTCCACGGACGAGGTCGGCGGCAGTGCCACCTCGGCCTCCTTGCCCCGGAAGGTGACCAGACCGACCTTGTCCCGCCGCTGGTAGGCGTCGAGCAGCAGCGACATCACGGCCCCCTTGACCGCGCTCATCCGCTGCCGGGCCGCCATCGACCCGGAGGCATCCACGACGAACAGCACGAGGTTGCCCTCACGCCCCTCCCGGGTCGCCTGCCGCAGATCGTCCCGGCGCACCACGAGCCCGCGCCCGGAGCGCCCGCGCGCGTGCTGGTGCGGGGCGGCGGCCTGCACGGTCGCGGCCAGGTGCAGCTTGGTCAGCGCCCCCTGCGGCCGACGCGCGCCGGTCGTACGCCCGTGCTCGGTCCGCGCCCGGGAGCGCCGCCCGGCAGCCCCCTCGCCCAGCCCCGGCACGCTGAGCATCTTCGCCCGGAACGGCTCGGCGGACGCCACCGGCTGCTGCTCGGCCCCGGCGGACCGGCCGGGCGCGTCGGGCTTGCCCTCGGGGGCCTGGGACGGCGTGCCGTCCGAGCCGCCCTCGCCCTGCGGCGGCGTACGGTCCTCCCCGTCGGCCTGCGGCGGCACCCCACCGCCACCGCCCCCGTCGCCCCCGCCGTCCGGGCCGGGGTCGGGGTCGTCGTCGCCCGGGTCGCTGTCCTGCCCCTGATCCCCGGCGGCCTCGTCCAGCGTCTGGTCGAGCTTGTCCTCGTCGAGACCCGGCGCGTCGAACGGGTTGCGTCGCCGCCGGTGGGGGAGGGCCAGCAGAGCCGCCTGCCGTACGTCGTCGGCGGTGACCTCCTCGCGCCCCGCCCAGGCGGCGAGCGCGGTGGCGGTACGGGCCATCACGATGTCGGCCCGCATCCCGTCGACCTCGAACGCGGCGCAGGTGGCGGCGATCTGCCGCAGCACGCCGTCACCGAGCACGACACGGGGGAGCAGGGCCCGCGCGGCGGCGATCCGCTCCCGCAGCGCCGACTCCTCCTCGGCCCAGCGCGCGGCGAACCCCTCGGGATCGTCGTCGTACGCGAGCCGGCGCCGCACGACCTCGACCCGCTCGTCGGTGTCCCGGGACGCGGCCACCTCCACGGTCAGCCCGAACCGGTCCAGCAACTGCGGCCGCAGCTCGCCCTCTTCCGGGTTCATCGTCCCGACCAGCAGGAACCGCGCCGCATGCCGTACGGATACGCCTTCGCGCTCGACGTACGAGGCTCCCATGGCCGCCGCGTCGAGCAGCAGGTCCACCAGGTGGTCGTGGAGCAGGTTGACCTCGTCGACGTACAGGATCCCGCGATGCGCGTCGGCCAGCAGCCCCGGCTCGAACGCCTTCACGCCCTCCGAGAGAGCCCGCTCGATGTCCAGCGCCCCCACGAGCCGGTCCTCGGACGCGCCGACGGGCAGCTCGACGGTCCGCGCCGCACGCGACACACCTGCGGCCTCCGCGTGCGGCCCGTCGGGACACGCCGGATCGGGGGATACGGGATCACAGGAGAACCGGCACCCCGGCACGACAAAGACCTCGGGCATGAGGGCGGCGAGCGCCCGCACGGCGGTGGACTTGGCGGTCCCCTTCTCGCCCCGCACGAGCACTCCGCCGACAGCCGGACTGACGGCGTTGAGCAACAGCCCGAGCCGCAGGTCGTCCTGCCCGACGATCGCGGTGAAGGGATACGGCGTACTCACAAGGCCTCCTTGTCGACATGCTGTTCAGCTTCTTGCCCGAGCCCGGCGGACCCGGCAATCTCCAGCCCCTCGCCCCTTGACGCAGCGGACCCGGCAATGTCAAGCGCCTCTGTCCCGCGGGCCTCTCCCCGCGCCTCCGGGCGAGCCATTTCCAGCCCCTCCGGCGATTGAGGAGCTGGGTGCGGGACAGCGCCCCGGCTCTCCGGAGCACCCGCACCCGCACCCGCGTCGGCCCCCGGCAGGGCCGGCGCCCCCGGCGGCACGAACGGCAACCCCTCAGGCGCACCCCCCTCGATCAACCGCCACAACGCATCCGTGTCCGCGTGCTCCTCCACCAGATCCCCGAGCCGATCCAGCTGCTCCTCCCGCAGCACCCCGAAGCTCGTGTCCGGCGCCGGCACGAACCGCCGCCCGGCGGCCCGGGCCACTTCCTCCAGGAACCGCCGCCGGAACGCATCGCTCTCCAGCGACCCGTGCCAGTGCGTCCCCCACACCGCCCCCACCCGGCACCCGTCGAGGAACGGTTCCCCGCCCCGTACATCGGCCACCCCGTGGTGGATCTCGTACCCCTCCACCGGCTCGCCGAGCGCCGAACCCACCGGCCGCGCCAGTGTCTTGTCCCGGTCGAACCGCACCCGTACGGGCAGCAGCCCCAGCCCGTCCACGACCCCCGCCCGCGACTCCACCTCGTCCTCGATCCGCTCGCCGAGCACCTGGAACCCGCCGCAGATCCCCAGCACGGGCCGGCCCTCCGCCGCCCGCCGCACCAGCGCGTCCGCGAGCCCCCGCTCGCGCAGCCAGGCCAGGGCCTTCACCGTGCCGCGCGTGCCGGGCACGATCACCAGGTCCGCGTCGGCCAGCTCCTCCGCCCGGTCCACGAACCGCACGACGACGCCCGGTTCGGCGGCCAGCGCGTCCACGTCCGTGAAGTTCGACATCAACGGCACCGCGCAGACCGCGACCCGCAACACGTCTTCCCCATGAGGCGGCGCGACGACCGACTCCCGTACCGCACCCCGCAGAGACACCCGCAGGCCGTCCTCCTCGTCGATGCCGAGCCCGTGGGCGTACGGCAGGACTCCGTAGGTCCGACGCCCGGTCAGGTCGTACAGCATGTCCAGGCCCGGCTCCAGCAGCGAGACATCGCCCCGGAACTTGTTCACCAGGTAGCCCGCGACCAGCGACTGGTCCTCCGCGCTCAGCAGCGCCGTCGTCCCGAAGAACGAGGCGAACACCCCGCCCCGGTCGATGTCCCCGACCACCAGCACGGGGAACCGCGCGGCCCGCGCGATCCCCATGTTCACGATGTCGGTCCGCCGGAGGTTGATCTCGGCGGGGGAACCGGCCCCTTCGCAGATCACCGCGTCGTACGTCGACCGCAACTCCTCCAGACAGTCCGTGACCGTCCCGAGCAGTGCTTCCTGACGGCCCCCGTGGTACCCCCGGGCGCTCATCTCGCCGACCGGCTTCCCCATCAGGACCACCTGGCTGGAGCGGTCGCTGCCGGGCTTCAGCAGCACCGGATTCATCAGGGCCGTCGGCTCCACCCGGGCGGCCTGCGCCTGCATCGCCTGGGCCCGCCCGATCTCCGCGCCCTCCCGGGTCACGAAGGAGTTCAGGGACATGTTCTGCGCCTTGAACGGCGCGACCTTCACGCCCCGGCGCACCAGCCAGCGGCAGATGCCCGCCGTGACGACGCTCTTGCCCGCGTCCGACGTGGTCCCCGCGACCAGCAGCCCGCCGCCACTCATGCCCGCCCCCGTTCCCGTACCGCACTCCACCGTGTCGTACCGCTCATGCCCGCCCCCGCTTCCGCCCCGTGACCGATCGCCGCGCGACCAGGTGTCCCGCCGCCAACCGCCCCGCCACGCACACACCCAGCGCCAGTGCACTCACCCGGCGCGAAAGCCGCACCGCGCGCTCGATGTCCGTGCCCCGCACATCCCGCCCGGCCGCCCCGTTCAGCACCGGCCGGTGCTCGACGCGCCCCGCGTACGCCAGCGTCCCGCCGAGCCGTACGCCGAGCGCCCCCGCGAACGCGGCCTCCACCGGCCCCGCGTTCGGGCTCGGGTGACGGTGCGCGTCGGTCTTCCAGGCGCGCACGGCCTCCCGGGGACGCCCGCCGCCCACCACGGCCAGCGCGGCCGTCAACCGGGCGCCCGGCCACCCCACCACGTCGTCCAGGCGCGCCGAGGCCCAGCCGTAGCGGCGGTAGCGGGGCGACCTGTGGCCGACCATCGCGTCGAGCGTGTTCACCGCGCGGAACCCGACGAGCCCCGGAACCCCGCCGAGCGCCCCCCACACCAGCGCGCCGACGACCGCGTCCGAGGTGTTCTCGGCGACCGACTCGACGACCGCGCGGGCCATCCCCGGCCCGTCAAGGGAGTGCGGATCGCGCCCGCACAGATGCGGCAGTCGCTCCCGGGCCACCTCCAGGTCCCCGGCGGCCAGCGCGCCCCCGATGGCGCGGGCCTCCCGGCCCAGCGACGTACCCCCGACGACGGACCAGGCGCTGGCGGCGGTCAGCGCGACGGCCAGCGCGGGGCGTCCCCGTACAGCGCGGGCGGTCAGCGCGGCGGCTCCCACGGCGCCTCCGGCGCAGACGAGGGTGTGCAGCGCGCCCCGCCCGCGGTCGTCACGCCACAGCACGGACTCGACCCGCGCGGCGGCGCGGCCGAAGGCGGCGACGGGGTGGCCCCTGCGGGGGTCGCCGAGCAGCGCGTCGGCGATCAGCCCGGTGGTGGCGCCGTACGCGAAGATACGGTCCGCACGCACGGCTCAGCCCGTCGCGGAAAGAGGCGTTCCGGCACGAAGGGGGGCGGGAATCGGTGCAGCAGACGGCGCACGGCGGCCGGGCATGGCGTAGGTCCTCACTCAGGGTCCGCGCCCTGGTTCGACGTGACCGGCGACGAGAGTCTCCTGGCTCCCGGATCCGCAGTTCCCCCGGCCTTCCAGCCCGCGTGCCGCGAGCCGTGACGTCCGGTGTGGGGGAGTGCTCCCCGGTGACAGTGGCGGGACCGCGCCGGATTCGCACCGGCTTCCTCTGCTGTCGCCGTAAATGGCTCCGGCAGTCCACCACGCCCCGAGAACAGCCGTCAACTCGCTGTTGACCTGCAGGGCTCCACTGTGGGCGGACGCACATCGGGCCGGACACACGAGGGTGTGTCCGGCCCGAAGGAGTGCGGTGTACGGGGTCAGGCGACGATCAGGTAGATCCCGTACGAGACCGCCGCCACGCACAGCCCGAAGCAGGTGTACGCGCCGGTGCGGGCCAGCGCGACCGATCCGCCGGATGCGCTGCTTCCGGCCGTCGCGGACTGCTTGGAGAGGGCGACGATGCCCAGGGTGAAAAGGCCGACCAGCGCGACGGTGACCACGAGACTGACACCGAAGACGGAGGCGAGAGCTGCCCAGTCGATTTTCATGCGGATGTGTCCTTACACCTTGGCCGGCGGCCGGGCCGGGTCGTCGGGCGCCGAGGCCGGGGCCGGGATGGTGGTCATGAGCTCGGCGGCCGGGCCGCCGATGGGCGGCGGCTGGACCGCGGCGATGGCGGTGGTGACGACGCCCTGGCGCTCGCCGTCACCGCCGTCCGTGTCATTGACGTTGGTGTGGTCGACCGGCTGCCGGCGCGAGGCCAGCCAGATCGCGAAGGAGCCGCCCACGAGCAGGATCGCGGTGACGGTGATGCCCCACGTGCCCTGCTTGGTCAGGAACTCGGCGCCCGCGCCGACCAGACCCGCGGCCGGCAGCGTCAGGCCCCAGGCGATGAACATCCGGGTGGCGGTGGACCAGCGGACCACGCCTCCCTTGCGGCCGAGACCCGCGCCCATCACGGCCCCGGAGCAGGACTGCGTGGTGGAGAGCGAGAAGCCGAGGTGCGAGGAGGCCAGGATGACGGTCGCCGCACTGGTCTGGGCGGCGAAGCCCTGCGGCGGCTGGAGGTCGGTCAGACCCTTGCCCATGGTGCGGATGATGCGCCAGCCACCGAGGTACGTGCCGAGCGCGATGGCGACACCGGCGGAGACGATGACCCACATCGGCGGGTTGGAGCCGGGGGCGAGGACGCCGCCGGTGACCAGGGCCAGCGTGATGATGCCCATCGTCTTCTGGGCGTCGTTGGTGCCGTGGGCGAGCGAGACGAGACCGGCCGAGGCGATCTGACCGGCCCGGTAGCCCTTGGCCGTCGACTTCAGCTGGTTCGGGTCGGTGACGTTCCGGTTGATCCGGTACGTCAGCCGCGTGGCCAGCATCGCGGCGAGGCCGGCCACCAGCGGGGCGGCGATCGCCGGGAGCAGCACCTTGGTGACGACGGTGCCGCCGTTGATCGAGGACCAGCCGGCCGACATGACCGCGGCGCCGATCAGACCGCCGAACAGGGCGTGGGAGGAGCTGGAGGGCAGGCCGACCAGCCAGGTCAGGAGATTCCACAGGATGGCGCCGACGAGCGCCGCGAAGATGACCTCGGTTCTGAGGCCGTCCTCGTTGACAATCCCGCCGGAGATCGTCTTGGCGACCTCCACCGACAGGAACGCGCCGATCAGGTTGAGAACGGCGGACATCGCCACCGCTGTCTTGGGCTTCAGTGCGCCGGTCGAGATGGTGGTCGCCATCGCGTTGGCGGTGTCGTGGAAACCGTTCGTGAAATCGAACACGAGAGCTGTTACGACCACAATCGCAAGCAGCAGCGTGATGTGTTCCATTTACCCAGGCAATCGTTCGACGTCAGTGGCACGTGGACCGTAGGCAACCTGAGTGAACGGAAGATGAACTGAGCAGGGCGCTGCGGTGACCCCAAGCGGAGTGGGTCGCCTCCGCTTGTGTGCGGGAGGGGTTGCGCGTGCCTGTGGGGCGGGGTGTGGGCTGCCCTTTGCCGCCCGTTGGTGAACATTTTGACCGGCTGTTCGGCACCCGGAAGAGATCCCCGTCACTCGCTTCGTGACGTTCCGGTTGCGCGCCTTCCCCCCTACGCTCGCCCCATGAGCGAGCAGCAGCCGGAATCCGTCGGCCACGCCTGGCGGGCCGTTGTCGACACAGCCCGTCGGAGTGCGGCGGACGGCCTGGTCGTCGGCACCTCCGGCAACGTCTCCGCCCGCGTCGGCGACCTCGTCCTGGTGACGCCCAGCGGGGTGCCCTACGACCGGCTCGGCCCCGAGGACGCGGTCGGCGTGGACCTGGAAGGACACCAGGTCCTCGGGGACCTCGGGCCGACCAGCGAACTCCCCCTGCACCTGGCGGTCTACCGCTCCACCGACGCCGCCGCCGTGGTCCACACCCACGCCGTGCACGCCACCGCCGTCTCCACCCTCGTCACCGAGGTACCGCTCGTGCACTACGCGGCGGCCATCCTCGGCGGCCCCGTCCGGACCGCCGCCTACGCCCGCTACGGCACCCCGGAGCTGGCCGGCGCCATGCTCGAAGCCCTCCGCGGCCGCACCGGCTGCCTGCTCGCCAACCACGGCACCGTCACCTACGGCGACACGCTCGACCAGGCCTACGACCGCACCGCCCAACTGGAGTGGCTCTGCCACCTCTGGCTCACCGCCAGCTCCGTGCCCGGCCGCACCCCGGCCCTGCTCGACGCGGCCCAGCTGGCCGAGGTGACCGAAGCGCTCAAGGGGTACGGACAGCCCGGCTGACCCGGGTCCGCGGCCCCGCGCCCGTGCGGGCCGCCGGAGACACGGGAGCTGCCCCGGACGGCCCCGCCCACTGGCACCCGGCCTCCCGCCCCACGACACTGAAGCGGTGCGCCCGGTAACCGCGACGGCAACGGCCGTCACCACGATCCTCGGCGTCGGTGCGACAGCGGTCGCGGCCGGCCGGTACGCCAGCGACGTCGCCCTCAGGGCGACGCCCGGACGTCCCCTCCCCGCCGACCGCAGACTCACCGTGCACGCCACGACGGCCGGGCAGGTCACCCTGACCCGTTCCTTCTCGGCGCTGAGGCCCGGCACCTGGGGCCTCGCCGGACCCGGGGTCCACGCGGTCGTCGGGCCGGTCGTCGAAGGGGCCTCCCAGGGCGCCGACACCGTCGTCCGGAGGCTGGAGAGCGTTGGCGCCGGGATCCTCGAACCGGGCGCGAAAGTGCGTCTGACCCCGGCCCTCTACGGCGGTGACCCCGGCAGCGACCTCGGCCTGGATCACCAGGAGGTCGAGATCCCCGGCGAGCTCGGGACCCTGCCCGCCTGGTACGTCCCCGGCGGGCGCGACACCTGGGTCATCACCGTGCACGGCCTCGGTGCCACCCGGGCCCACCCCATGAACCTGTTGGGCTTCCTGAACGCCCAGCACTTCCCGGTGCTCGACCTCGCCTACCGGGGCGACCCCGGAGCCCCTCGCCCCGCCGACGGCCTCGGCCACTTCGGCGTCTCCGAGTGGCGCGACCTCGACGCCGCCATCCGCTACGCCCTGCGCTACGGCGCCAACAACGTGATCGTCCACGGCTGGTCCACCGGCGCCACCATGGCCCTGTACGCCGCGGTCGAGTCCCCGCTCCGCGACCGGATCAGCGGCATCGTCCTCGACTCCCCGGTGCTGGACTGGCCGGTCACCCTGCGCGCCCTGGCCGCCGCCCGCGGAGTCCCGGCGGCCCTGCTGCCGCTCGCCGTCCGCGCCGCCCAGGGCCGGACCGGCATGAGTCCCGTTCCCGTGCTGGAGACGTCCGTACCGGCCTCCCTGCACACCCCGACCCTGATCCTGCACGGCCCCGACGACACGATCGCCCCCTGGCTCCCCTCCCGCGAGTTCGCCGCGCGCCGCCCGGATCTGGTCAGCCTCCACGCTGTGGCCGAGGCTCCGCATGCGTCGATGTGGAACGCCGACCCGGCCCGCTACGAAGAGACCCTGCGACGCTTCCTCACGCCCCTGATGTGAGCCGATGGGGTGAACTCTCCCCCTTGCGGTCGCACCGGAGGAACCTTTCACGTACCGGTGAAACGCCTTCCGTTTGGGCTTTCGGGCCGTCAGGAGCAAGACTGCTCCCGTGACGTCCCGTACCCCGCGCGACTCCAGGCTGCGACTTGTCCGCCCGCGACCCCTTGCCACCGCCCGCAAGGCCGTGACCACCCGGCGCACCAGGCCGGCCCCCCGGCCCCCCGAGGGCACCCCGCCCCGTGCGGAACTGGCCCGCCAGGCCAGGGCGGTGCTCGCCGACGCCGTGCGCATCGCCCACTGGGCGGCCGGCACCCCGGGGCCGGGCAACGCCGCCCCGCTCGCGGCCCACGCCCTCGAACGGGCGGCCACCGCCCTGGAGCTCTCCCCGGCGCAGGTGCGCGCCGGGTGGGACCGGGCCCGGCTGGCCGGACTCATCGAGCTGCACGGCGACACCGCCCGCCCCGGCTGGCGGCTGCGCGCCTGGGACCGGGACGACTCCGCCGTCCTGCGCGGCTGGGTGGCGCTCTTCGACGCCTGGTCGCTCGTGCACGCCGCACCCGCCGACATCGAGGCCGGCGCGGTCGCCGAAGCCGTCGAGGCCGTGCCCCAGGTGCTCTCGCTCCTGCAGCTCTCCGCGGGTCCCGTCACCGTCCCCGCTCTGCTGGACCTCCTCGGCCAGCGCGTCGCCGAACTCCATGAGGAGCGCTGCGAAGTGCCCCTGGGACCCGGCAGATCCGCGCCCGCCGTCCCGGCCGAGACGGTCGCCGCCCAGGCCCGGACCACCGCCGGGCCCGCCCGGAGCGCCGACCTCAACGCCCTCCTGCTCGACTGGGCCCTGGAAGGCCTCGTCGCCGTCGGGGCACTGACGCTGGGCAAGGGGCACGCCACCCTCACCCCGCTCGGCAACTGGGCGGTCTGGGTCAAGCTGGAACAGATCTGCGTGGCCGCCCAGAGCCCGGCAGGGAACATCGAACAGTCCGCCGCCGACATGCTCCTCGGCTGCGCCCGGCTCACCCCCGGCCCGGCGCGCGACGAATACCGGGCCTGGCTCGCCGCCCGCACCGTCGGCAGCGCCGTAGCCGAACTGCTGGCCGTCGCCCGGGGCGAGGACGCGCTGCTGCGCGGACTGGCCTTCGAGGCGCTGCGGGTCGTCGGCGCCCCCGCCGAACCCGAGGTCCGCGCCGTGCTCGCCGAACCCTCGCTGCGGCCCTACGCGCTGCTCTGGCTCGCCGAGTACGAGGGCAACGACCCGGACGACGCCCAGGACGTCCTCAGCCGGGAGGAGGCCACCTGGCTCTGGGTCGACACGGCCGCCGCCGTCGCCGACCACGGCGAGACCGGCCTGCTGGTGCGCCACCTCGACTCCGCCGTCCAGGGCACCGTCCCGGCCCTGCTCGACGAGGTGAGGGCCGTCGGCCACCCCCGCACCGTCCAGGTTCTGGTCGCCCTGGCCGCCGCCCACCCGGACCCGGCCCTGGCCAAAGCGGTCCGCCGGGCCGCCTTCCAGGTGCACACCGGCGGAGCCTGAGCCGTACGCCCCGGGGGCCGCGCGGTGGTCACGCCCACGGCCCCATTGGGCACCGCGCGCAGCCTCCCGTCGCCGGGGTCCTCCGCTCAGCCGGCGGACCCCGGGGCGTACGTCCCGAAGCTCCACACATTGCCCTCGGCGTCCCGCGCCATGTAGTCCCGGGAGCCGTAGTCCTGGTCGGTCGGCTCCATCAGGATCTCCACGCCGAACTCCCTGGCCCGGGCGCAGTGCGCGTCCACGTCGTCCACCACCACGTACACCCCCGCCGGGCCCGCGCCGGCCATCGCCCGGGCGAACAGGCCCTCGCGCCCCTTCGAGCCGAGCATCACCCTGCCGTTGCCCAAGGACAGCTCGGCATGCAGCACACTGCCGTTCTCGCCCTCGTAGACCGCCTCCCGGGTGAAGCCGAGGCCCCGCGTCAGCGTCTCGATCGCCGCCTTCGCGTCGTCGTAGAGGATCGTCGGGTAGATCGTCGGAACCCCGCTCGCCGCGCCGGCCATGGCACTCACCTCTCCTGCCGCCCGTACCGCTCGATGTGATCTGCGTCTCAGTCTTCCACCGGCCACTGACAACGGCAGGCCGTCCGTCCCGGCTCAGGCGAAGGTGTCGCACCGGGCCATGTCGCCCGTGCGGAATCCGGTGGAGAACCACTGCTGCCGCTGCGCCGCCGAGCCGTGCGTCCACGACTCCGGGGTGACCCGCCCCTGGTACCGCTCCTGGATCCGGTCGTCGCCGACGGCCGCCGCCGCGTCCAGGCCGTCCCGGACGTCCGCCCGGGTCAGCTCCGTGATCAACGGCCGGCCGGTCGACTCGTCCGGCGTCGTCGTGGCGTGGTGCGCCCAGACCCCGGCGTAGCAGTCGGCCTGCAGCTCCACCCTCACCGCGTTGCTGTTCTCGCCCTGCCGCCCGTCCTGCGACCGGCCCAGCGTTCCCATGAGGTTCTGCACATGGTGGCCGTACTCGTGCGCCACCACGTACGCCTGGGCGAACGGTCCGCCGCTGGAGCCGAACTTCGTCCGCAGGTCGTCGAAGAACCCGAGGTCCAGATAGACCTTGCGGTCGCCGGGGCAGTAGAACGGCCCGACCGCCGAGGTGGCGGCCCCGCACGCGGTGCCCACCTGCCGGCTGAACAGGACCGTCCGGGCGCCCGTGTACGAGGCGTCCCGCCGATCGAACTCCTGACGCCAGAAGTCCTGCACGCTGTTGACCACCGCCACCGTCCGGCAGTCCTCCCGGCTGTTCGCGTCCTGTCCCTTCAGGCAGCTCTCCTGCACCTGACCGGCCGACGACGAGGTCGCCGCCGGGTCCGCGCCGTCGGAGGTGAGGCCGAGCTGATCGGGCCCGACGCCGAAGAGCAGGCCCAGGATCAGGGCGATCACCCCGGCGATGCCACCGCCCACGGTGGCCCTCCCGCCCGGGATCCGGCTGCTCCGCACATCCTGGACCTCGGATGTGTCCAGATCGGCGTCGTCGTCGAACTGCACGGGGCGCACCACCCTCGGGCTCGGGCGGGCGACGGGGTGCCGCCCTGCGCCGAGTATCGGACGGTTCGTCCCACCGGGCACGCGGAAAAGGAGTTGCGCGCCGCCAGTAGAATGGGCCGTATGGCCTTCCTCCTTGTGCATTAGCGGCGTCGAGAGACCTCCGCCCTCGTCCCTCCGCCGTCCAAACTGCCCTGGAGTTTTCCCGTGATCACCGCTTCCGGCATCGAGCTGCGCGCCGGCGCCCGCATCCTCATCGAGTCCGCCTCCTTCCGCATCGCCAAGGGCGACCGCATCGGCCTCGTCGGCCGCAACGGAGCGGGCAAGACCACCCTCACCAAGTGCCTCGCGGGCGAGGGCACCCCCGCCGGCGGCACCATCACCAAGTCCGGCGAGGTGGGCTACCTCCCGCAGGACCCGCGCACCGGCGACCTCGACATCCTCGCCCGGGACCGCATCCTCTCCGCCCGCGGCCTCGACACGATCCTGCGCAAGATGCGGGAGAACGAGGACCGGATGGCGAACGGACAGGGCGCCACCCGCGAGAAGGCGATGAAGAAGTACGAGCGCCTGGAGACGGAGTTCCTCACCAAGGGCGGGTACGCCGCCGAGGCCGAGGCCGCCACCATCGCCGCCGCGCTCAGCCTGCCCGACCGGGTGCTCGGCCAGCCCCTCCATACGCTCTCCGGTGGTCAGCGCCGCCGCGTCGAGCTGGCCCGGATCCTCTTCTCGGACGCCGACACCCTGCTCCTGGACGAGCCGACCAACCACCTCGACGCCGACTCCATCGTCTGGCTGCGCGACTACCTCAAGTCCTACCGCGGCGGCTTCGTCGTGATCTCCCACGATGTCGAACTGGTCGAGACGGTCGTCAACAAGGTGTTCTACCTCGACGCCAACCGTTCCCAGATCGACGTCTACAACATGGGCTGGAAGCTCTACCAGCAGCAGCGCGAGGCCGACGAGAAGCGCCGCAAGCGCGAGCGCCAGAACGCCGAGAAGAAGGCCGCGACCCTCAACGCGCAGGCCGACAAGATGCGTGCCAAGGCCACCAAGACCGTCGCCGCCCAGAACATGGCCAAGCGCGCCGACCGGCTGCTCTCGGGCCTGGAGGCCGTGCGCGTCTCCGACAAGGTCGCCAAGCTGCGGTTCCCCGACCCCTCGCCCTGCGGCAAGACCCCGCTGATGGCGGAGGGCCTGTCCAAGTCGTACGGCTCGCTGGAGATCTTCACCGACGTCGACCTCGCCATCGACAAGGGCTCCCGCGTCGTCATCCTCGGCCTCAACGGCGCGGGCAAGACCACGCTGCTGCGCCTGCTCGGCGGGGCCGAGAAGCCCGACACCGGCCAGATCATCGAGGGGCACGGCCTCAAGCTCGGGTACTACGCCCAGGAGCACGAGACCCTCGACCCGGAGCGCACGGTCCTGGAGAACATGCGCTCCGCCGCCCCCGACCTCGACCTCGTCGCGGTCCGCAAGACGCTCGGTTCCTTCCTCTTCTCCGGCGACGACGTCGACAAGCCCGCGGGCGTGCTCTCCGGCGGCGAGAAGACCCGGCTCGCGCTCGCGACCCTGGTCGTCTCCTCCGCCAACGTGCTCCTGCTCGACGAGCCGACGAACAACCTCGACCCCGCCAGCCGCGAGGAGATCCTCGGCGCGCTGCGCACCTACAAGGGCGCCGTCGTCCTCGTCACCCACGACGAAGGCGCCGTCGAGGCGCTCCAGCCGGAGCGGATCATCCTGCTCCCGGACGGTGTCGAGGACCTCTGGGGAGCGGACTACCGCGACCTCGTCGCCCTCGCCTGATCCACCGGGGATAGATCATTCGGCCTACGCGTGATCCATCATCTGCGTGAGACCCTCTCGTACTCCGGTGGTGCGCCCGGCGCTCACGCGCTGTGCGCCCCTTTTCGGGTGGCCCCTCCCCGTACGGCCCTGACCTGCCGGTTCTTCTGCCGGTCCGGGCCGTGCGCCCCCGTGCGCCTGGTGGAACCAGGGATTCCGCTCGTGTTGGCACGCCTCTGGTCAGGGAATCCGCTCGCACCGACCTTGCCGAATGGGTGGCCAGGAAGGGCGGGAGGGGTGATCATGAGAGTCCAGAGCGCACTTCCCACGAGGAGGCACGGGTGGCCGAGACTCTGAAGAAGGGCAGCCGGGTAACCGGCGCCGCGCGTGACAAGCTCGCGGCAGACCTGAAGAAGAAGTACGACTCCGGTGCGAGCATTCGGGCGCTGGCCGAGGAAACCGGCCGCTCCTACGGGTTCGTCCACCGGATGCTCAGTGAGTCCGGAGTGACGCTGCGGGGACGCGGCGGCGCGACACGAGGCAAGAAGGCCGCTTCGGCCTGAGGCCTCGGGTTATCGAGGTTCCGGCATTCCGGGGTTCCCGGCGTCTTCGGGCCCAAGGGAACGCGGGGTGACCACCCGGCTGACCGCAAGGTCGTCCGGGTGGTTACTGTTCAGTCACTTAAGTCCGAGTGCTGACTGCACCCCATCCGGAGGCGCCCCATGACCTCGCTCGACACTGTGCTCGACAAGGACGGCGTACGGCTCACCGTCGACGACGCCGTTGCCACGGTGACGCTCACCCGTCCGGCCAAGCGCAACGCTCAGTCTCCCGCTCTGTGGCGGGCGTTGACCGAGGCCGGACGGGCGCTGCCCGGCACGGTCCGGGTCGTGGTGCTCCGGGGCGAGGGCAAGTCCTTCTCCGCGGGCCTCGACCGGCAGGCCTTCACCCCCGAAGGCTTCGACGGCGAGCCGTCGTTCCTCGACATGGCGCGCGGCCCGGAGGCCGAGCTCGACGCGACCATCGCCGAGTACCAGGAGGCGTTCACCTGGTGGCGCCGCAACGACCTGGTGTCGATCGCGACGGTCCAGGGCCACGCCATCGGCGCCGGCTTCCAGCTCGCCCTCGCCTGTGATCTGCGGATCGTCGCCGAGGACGTGCAGTTCGCGATGCGCGAGACCAGCCTCGGCCTCGTTCCCGACCTCACGGGCACCCACCCCCTGGTGAACCTCGTGGGGTACGCCCGCGCGCTCGAAATCTGCGCCACCGGCCGCTTCGTACACGCGGAGGAGGCCGAGCGCACCGGCCTCGCCAACCTCGTGGTGCCCGCCGACCAGCTCGACGCGGCGGCCCGCGACCTCGCCGGCGCCCTGGTCGCCGCGCCCCGCGACGCCGTCGTCGAGACGAAGGCGCTCCTCGCCGGCGCGCTCTCGCGTGACTACGAGGAGCAGCGCGTCGCCGAGCGGGCCGCTCAGGGCCGCCGGCTCCGCGACCTGGCGGGCATCACCGACTGACCACGTCCGTGACCAGCACCGACACCGACACCGGCAGCGGCTCCTCCGCGGCGGCCGCCACCGCCGTGCGCACCGACCGGGCGACATCCAGCGCCCGGTGGTTCCCGGCCGTCGCCACCTCGACCCGGACGTGGTCCCGGGACATGTGCACGGGGCTGCCCAGGACCCGGGTCAGCGAGACGACGCCAGGCGTCCCGGCGGCCGCCGTCGCCACCGGGCCCTCGGGCTTCGCGACCCGGGCCGCCGGTGCCGCCGAGGGCGCCGTCACCTGATCGGGCGCACCGTCCTCCAGCAATGCCGTCACGGTCAGGTCCACCTCGGTGATCTCCAGACCCAGCCGGGCGGCCGCCGCCGTGAGGAGCGCCCCGCGCAGGGCCGCCGCGGTGTCGGTCAGCGGCCGGTCCGGGGCGGCCGAGAACTCGGCCTCGATCCGTAGCGGCCCCGGCGGCAGCGCGCTCGGCGGAGCCGGGGGCGGCACCGGGCCGGCCGGGCCCGCCGCGTTCGCCGGGTCCTGCCGGGCATCGGAGCCGTCCCCGGCCAACGCACCCTCCACCGCCTCCTCCGCCGGGCCGATCCGTAGCTTCCCCAGCACCGCACCCGGGCGGGCTGCCGCCCCGCGCAGCACCGAGGCGGCAGCCGTCTCCGCGATCCACGCGCCGTCGGCCGGACCGCCCAGCGGCAGCAGCCTGCCCAGGCCCAGCCGTTGCCGTACCGCAGCGGTCCATCCGTCGGCCCTCTGCGGGCCTTGCGCCGTTGTCATCGCCCCAGCCTGCCGCATCCACGGCGCGGGATGGGGAAAGCGCACTTAACGTGGGCAAGGAAGTCCAACCCTGCCCCGAAGGGAAGAACGGCGATGACTGAAAGCTCCCAGCGCAACAACCCCGACAGCGGTTCGGGCGACAAGACTCCGCTGAGCAAGCGCGGCGGCGGCGACCCGGGCACCCGGGGCCGCACCACCATCGCCGACGGCGTCGTCGAGAAGATCGCCGGAATGGCGGCACGCGATGTCGTCGGCGTCCACGCGATGGGCAGCGGCCTGTCGCGGACGTTCGGCGCCGTCCGCGACCGGGTCCCCGGCGGCGGCAAGTCCGTCACCCGTGGAGTGAAGGCGGAGGTCGGAGAGGCCCAGACGGCCCTCGACCTGGAGATCGTCGTCGACTACGGCGTGTCCATCTCCGACGTGGCCCGCGACGTACGCGAGAACGTCATCGCGGCGGTGGAGCGCATGACCGGCCTCGAGGTCGTCGAGGTCAACATCGCGGTCAGCGACGTCAAGCTGCCCGACGAGGACGACGATGACGACGACAACGACGATCAGCGTCTCAAGTAGCCCTTCCGCATCTCCGTCGCACGGCAGTTGAGGAGAAGAACACGATGAGCATGGCTGTCGCCGGTCTGTTGGCCGGCATGGCGCTCGGGTTCGCCGGATATTTCGGCGGGTTCGGAGCCTTCGTACTGGTGGCCGCGCTGGGCGCGATCGGCTTCATCGCCGGCCGCTTCCTGGACGGCGACCTGGAGCCCGGCGACTTCTTCCGGAGTCGCGAGCGCGGCGACCGGCGACGGTGACGGCGGTGACCGGCCGGGTCGCCGCCGCCGAACGGGGCGAGACCCGGATCGCCGACCGTGTCGTCGCCAAGATCGCCGCCCAGGCGGCGAAGGAAGCGGTCGACGATCCGCCCGCGGACGGGGCGTCGCCGCGTGCCACGGTGACCGTGCACCGCGACGCCGCCCGCGTCCGGGTGAGCCTGGAGCTCGCCTACCCCAGCGACATCGGCCGCCAGTGCGGGGCCGTGCGCCGCCGGGTCGCCCAGCGGGTCAAGGCGCTGGCCGGCATGGAGGTGCCCGAAGTGGCCGTCCAGGTCGAGCGGCTGCACCCCGCCGGAGCGAGCGCCGCCGCACAGGGGAGGATCCGATGACCGAACCCGGCGAACCGAACGGCTCCACCCGGCGGATGCCCACCATGGACCAGAGCGACGGAGACCCGCGCACGCCGGCTCCGGACGCGTCGGCCGACGCCCGCGAACCGGTCCCCACCCTGGAACAGGGCGACGGCAGCGCCGGCCGCTTCTGGTCCGCGCGCCGGATCCCGGCCGCCCTGCTGGCCCTCGTGGTCCTCGGCGCGGCCGGACTGCTGCTCTACGACATCGCCGCCGTACGGGCCGACCGTCCGGCGATGCAGTGGCGGCGCTCCCTCGCCGACGGCCTGGCCGAACACCGCCTGGACGACGTCCCCGTGCTCATCGGAGCCGGGGTGGCCGCGGCGATCGGCCTCTGGCTGATCCTGCTGGCCCTCACCCCCGGACTGCGCGACCTGCTGCCGATGCGCCGCGACCGCGCCGACGTCCGGGCCGGACTCGACCGCACCGCCGCGGCCCTCGTCCTGCGCGACCGGGCCGTGGAGGTGTCCGGCGTGCAGTCCGTACGGGTCAGGATGGGACGGCGGAAGGCGAAGGTGCGCGCGCTCTCGCACTTCCGGGAACTCGACGACGTGCGGACCGACCTGGACGCCGTGCTGGAAGAGGCCGTCCGGGAACTGGGCCTGGCGAAGCCGCCGGGCCTCTCCGTTCAGGTGCACCGACCGGCGAAGAAGGGATGAGCCGCATGCGCTCCACCGTCAACCGGGTCCTGCTGGCCCTCGCCGGGCTGGTGCTGGTCGTCGTCGGCGGAGCCGTGCTCGCCGCCGGCCTCGGCGTGTCGCTGCCCTCCTGGTGGCCCTGGGACGGCAAGAACGATGTACTGCTCAGCGCCGCCGACCGGCACCGCTGGCGCGACGAGGGCTGGTGGTGGCCGACCGTGATCGCGGTCCTCGCCGTCCTGGTGGTCCTCGCCCTGTGGTGGTTTCTCGCCCAGCTCCGTCGCGGTCGGCTCGCCGAGGTGCTGGTGGACAGCGGCGACGGCGAAGGGGCACAACTGCGGGGCCGGGCCCTGGAGGGCGTCCTCGCCGGGGAGGCGGGCGAACTGGACGGTGTGGCCCGCGCCCAGGCGATGCTGACCGGCCGCCGCACCGCGCCCCGGGCCCGGCTCCGGCTGCTGATGGAGCCGCACGCCGCGCCGCTCGGGACGCTGGAGGCAGTGGCCGACGGGGCGCTGACGCACGCACGCGACTCGGCCGGTCTGGACGCTCTTCCCGCAGAGGTACGCCTCAAGGCCGTCAAGCACCGCGCGGAGCGGGTGTCCTGACGGCCCGTGGGCGTACGGGGGCGGGAACGGCGGCGTACGCCGCCGGGCCCGCCCCCGTACGGCCGGGAACGGGAAGGAGTCCGGCCGTCAGAAGCCGTGCCGGAATCCGCCGTCGACCGGGACCATGATGCCCGTGAGGTACGAGGCGGCGGGGGAGAGCAGGAAGGCCGCGGTCCTCCCGAACTCCTCGGGGGTCCCGTAGCGCCGCAGCGGGATCCGCGCCTCGTTCGCGGTGCGGGCGGCCTCCGCGTCGCCGGACAGCGCGTCGAGTTCGCGGACCCGGTCGGTGTCGATCCGGGCGGGCAGCACGCCCACGACCCGGATGCCGCGCGGCCCCAGCTCGTCGGCGAGCGACTTGGCGAAGCCGGCGAGACCGGGGCGCAGCCCGTTGGAGATGGTCAGCCCCGCGATCGGCTCATGGACCGACCCGGAGAGCACGAAGCCGATCGCACCGCCCTCGCCGAGCGCGGCGGCCGCGGTCCGGGCGAGCCGTACGGCTCCCAGGAACACCGTTTCGAACGCCGTCTGCCACTGGTCGTCCGTGTTGTCCGCGAGGAAGCCGGGGGCGGGCCCGCCGACGCTGATGAGAATGCCGTCGAGCCGCCCGAAACGTTCCCGCGCGGTGTCCACCAGGCGCTGGGCGGCGCTCGGGTCGGCGTTGTCGGCGGCGAGCCCGACCACGCCCCCGCCCAGCTCGGCGGCGGCCTCCTCGACGGACTTCTCGTCCCGGCCGGTGATGATCACTTTCGCGCCGTCGGCGGCCAGGGAGCGGGCCGTGGCGTTGCCGAGGCCCCGGGTCGCTCCGGTGACGATGTAGACGCGGTCCTTCAGTCCAAGATCCATGGCCCTATCCTGCCGGGTCCTCCCCGGCGAGGTCGACAGCGGAGTTCACCAGTCCGATATGGCTGAAGGCCTGCGGGAAGTTGCCGAGCTGCCGCCCGGCCGTCACGTCGTACTCCTCGGCCAGCAGCCCCATGTCGTTGCGCAGCTGAAGCAGATGCTCGAACAGCTCCCGCGCCTCGTCGGGCCTGCCGGTCCGCTGCAACGCGTCGACCAGCCAGAACGAGCAGACGATGAACGCGCCCTCGTCGCCCGGCAGTCCGTCCACGGAGGTGCCCTCGGTGCTGTAGCGGCGGACCAGGCCGTCGCTGCCCAGCTCGTCGCGGATCGCATCGACCGTGCCGATCACCCGGGGGTCGTCCGGCGGCAGGAACCCGGTTCGCACGATGAGCAGCGTCGAGGCGTCCAGTTCCCGTGACCCGTAGGACTGGGTGAAGGTGTTCCGCTCGGGGTCGTACCCCTTCTCGCAGACCTCGGCGTGCACGGCGTCCCGCATCGCCCGCCACCGGTCGGCGTCGCCGGGCAGTTCCGGGTTCTCCTCCAGCGAGCGCACCGCCCGGTCGGCGGCGACCCAGGCCATCACCTTGGAGTGCACGAAGTGCCGCCGTGCGCCGCGGATCTCCCACAGTCCCTCGTCCGGCTCGCGCCAGGTCGATTCCAGGAAGCCGAGCAGGCTGAGCTGGAGGTTCCAGGCGTGCGGCTTGTCGTCGAGTCCGGCGACGCGGGCCAGGCGGAGCGCGTCGATGACCTCGCCGTACACATCGAGC
Organism: Streptomyces sp. man185; assembly: GCA_002551355.1. Classification (GTDB taxonomy): domain Bacteria; phylum Actinomycetota; class Actinomycetes; order Streptomycetales; family Streptomycetaceae; genus Streptomyces. The sequence continues at coordinate 43,337 of NTHE01000059.1, forward strand.
TGACGCTGACGCACGGCCGCGTTGCCGGTGCGCACCGGACGGGAGTGCTCGTACCCGGCGAGCCAGGGCAGCTCCATCTCGGGCAGCCGGCGCTCGCCCGCCAGCCCGTACATGATCTGGAGGTCGGCCGGGTCCCCGGCGACGGCCCGCAGCAGCCAGTCCCGCCACGCCTCCGCCTCCTCCAGATAGCCGGCCGAGACCATCGCCCCGAGGGTGAGGGTGGCGTCCCGCAGCCAGCAGAAGCGGTAGTCCCAGTTCCGTACGCCGCCGATCTCCTCCGGCAGGGACGTCGTCGGGGCCGCCACGATCCCGCCCGTCGGGGCGTACGTCAGCGCCTTCAGGGTGATCAGGGAGCGCAGCACGGCGTCGCGGTACGGTCCCTCGTAGGTGCACCGCTCGGTCCACTTCGCCCAGTCGTGCAGCGTGTGCTTGAGCGCCTTGTGCGGATCGATCAGCTTCGGGCGCGCCGAGTGCGAGGGGTGCCAGGTCAGCACGAACGCAACGCTCTCGCCCTCGGTGACGGTGAACGAGGAGCAGGTGCTGAACTGCTGGCCCCACGTCTTGACCGGCGGTTCGCTGCGCAGCCAGACGGAGTCGGGGCCCGCGACCGCCACCCGGTGGCCGTGCGACCGCCGCACCCAGGGCACCACCGACCCGAAGTCGAAGCGCAGCCGCAGCACCGAACTCATGTCGACGGTGCCGCTGACGCCCTCGACGATCCGCATCAGGTCCGGCGACTTGTCGCGCTGCGGCATGAAGTCGATGACCTTCACTATGCCGGTGCGCGTCTCCCAGTACGTCTCCAGGACCAGGGAGTCCTTCACGTACGCGCGCCGGGTGCAGGTGTCCGAGGTGTTCGCACCCTTGGGCGCGATGCGCCAGTGGCCGTTCTCCTCGGTGCCGAGGAGGGCGGCGAAACAGGCGCCGGAATCGAAGCGGGGCAGGCAGAGCCAGTCGACAGAACCGTTCCTGCCGACGAGCGCGGCGGTCTGGAGATCGCCGATCAGAGCGTAGTCCTCGATGCGTGGGGTCACGCCTGGCGTTTTCCCGAACCGGGCCGTTGTCAACCAGCCCGATGGTGTGCCGCTGACCTCATGCGCTCGCCGGTTCGGGCTGCTCGGGCGCGTCGGCCGTCGCGTTCTCGGCCGCCGCCTGCTCGCGGTCGCGCTTCTCACGGCGTACGAGGATGATCCAGCCGACCGGGACAGCTGCGACGAACAGCCACCACTGGACGGCGTAGGCCATGTGCGGGCCGATCGAGCTGTCGTCGGGGGAGGCGATCTGCTCGGGCAGATCACCCGAGGGCGCGGGGTCGGTCTGTTCGATGTACCCGCCGAGGACCGTCCGGGACAGCAGCTGGGACTGCTGGTCGCTGTTGATCAGCATCACCTGCCGGTCCGGCAGTCCCGCCAGGTCCTTGATGCCGCTGCTGCCGGTCGTCTCGTCCGCCTTGAGGCGACCGGTGACGGTCACTTCGCCCCGGGGCGCGGGCGGCACGTCGGGGTAGGCGGTCTGGTTCGGCGCGGCCGGGACCCAGCCGCGGTTGATCAGCACGGTGCCGCCGTCCCTGAGATCCAGCGGGGTCAGGACATGGACGCCGATGCGGTCGTCGTCCGAGGTCCGACGGCGCACCACCACCTCGTGCTCGGTGTCGAACGTCCCCGTCGCGGTGACCGTCCGCCAGTAGTCCGAGCGGGGGACGGTGTGCCCGGGGGAGGTGAGATCGGTGACCGGGACCGGCTGCGCGTCGAGGTTCCGCGAGATCAGCCCGTTCTGCTCGACCCGGTGCTCGTGCCGGTGAAACTGCCAGAAACCCAGCTCGATCATCGTCGGGATCAACACGAGGCCGAGCAGGGTGAGGATCACCCACTGCCGGGTCAACAGGAAGCGGTACACCCCATGACCGTACAACCGGGGCCATGGGGTGCGGCACTCAGGGGTGCTGCCGGGGCAGTCCGGCAATGAGGCGTTACCTCACACTTTGTCCACGATGCCCGCCTGCCCCTCGGCGCGGGCGCAGTGGGCGCCGCAGTACCAGTGCCCCTCCACCTCGACGCCCTGCCCGATCACCTGGACCCGGCAGTGCTCGCAGATCGGCGCCATGCGGTGGATGGCGCAGGAGAAGCAGTCGAAGACGTGCACCGCACCTTGTGCGTGCACCTCGAAGGACATGCCGTAGTCGTTTCCGCAAACCTCACAACGTGCCATGCGCCACAGGGTGGGACGCCCGGCGGCGACGGGCGAGCGGGCGCGTGGCGAGTCGCGCCCGGTTCACTCCGATGACGGGATGCCCTCCGGTGACGGCGAGGACGCCTGGTGCGGCAGGACGGCCCCGTCGGCGGGGGCCACATCGCGCAGCAGATGGGTGAAGGCGCTCTCCTCCAGGATCGGTGTGCCGAACGTCTTCGCCTTCTGCGTCTTGGACGTGGCCGCGTCCGGGTCGTTGGTCACCAGCAGACTGGTCAGCCGCGACACGCTGGTCGCCACATGCAGACCGGCCTCCACCGCCCGGTCCTCCAGCAGCTCCCGGTCGATCGAGGTGTCCCCGGAGAAGGCCACCCGCATCCCCTGCTGGAGCGGCTTCTCCTTCTCGTACCGCCCCGGGTTGGGATACGGGCAGGCCGGCCGTTTGCGCGAGGGCCGCCAGCTGTTCGGCTGCCGCGAGGGCTGATACCCGACGCGCGGGGTGACGGGAGAGTCGGACCACTCGGTCAGCGGCCGGCACTCCAGCAACGGCAGCCGCACCCCGTCCCGGGCCGCCGCGTGCAGACTCGGCCGGAACGCCTCGGCCAGCACCCGGGCGTCGTCCAGGGCGTGGTGGGCCTGCTGCTGTACGACCCCGAAGTGCGCGGCGAGGGAGGCCAGCTTGTGGTTGGGCAGCGGCAGCCGCAGCTCCTTGGCCAGCGCGATCGTGCACAGCCGGTGCTCGACCGGGGCGACCACCGAGGCGCGGGCGTACTCCCGGGCGATCATCGACCAGTCGAACGCCGCGTTGTGCGCGACGAGCACCCGGTCCGCGAGCCGCGCGGACAGCTCCTCGGCCACCTCGGGAAAGAGCGGCGCACCTTCGAGCACGTCGCTCGTCAGCCCGTGGATCCAGACGGGACCGGGGTCGCGCTCCGGGTTGACCAGCGTGTACCAGTGGTCCTCGACGTTGCCCAGGGCGTCCAGCCGGTAGACGGCGGCGGACACTATCCGGTCGTCGCGGGCGAGGCCGGTGGTCTCCACGTCGACGACCGCGTACCCCTGGGGGTAGGCGGTCGGCCACGGTGCGGCTGTCTGGCGGTCGTCGAGCATGGTCACAGAGAATACGGGCCATGACTGACAGTCCCCTATTCGGCCGCTCCGGGCACGGGGTCAGGGGAGGCGGACGACGCGCTCGGGCGGGAGGAGTTCGGCTCCGGTGACCCGGGTGTCGTGGGCCAGCCGGATCGTCAGCCGGTCCGCACCGGCCAGCGGGGTGAGGTCGAGGACCGCCTCGCCGCCGTTGAGGCTGAGCGAGGTGAGCGAGGGCAGTTCCGCGAGGGCGCCGAGATCCGACGCGAGGTCGCAGGCGACGAGCGTGAGGTCCCGCAGGCGGGTGAGGGGCTCCAGCAGACGCAGATCGGCGCCCGCCATCTTCAGCAGGCGCATCCTCTCCAGTGCGTGGAGCGACGGCATCCGGTTGAGCTGCCGGAGGTGGGTGGCGCCGGACAGCCGCAGGTCCCGCAGAGCGGTCCAGTTCTCCAGGCCCTCCAGGCTCAAATACCGCGTCTCGGTCAGCAGCTCCAGGGCGATCACCCTTTCGCACGCGGGCAGTTCGCAGACGCGGTCCAGCAGGAAGGGGTGACCGAGCACCAGATGGCGCAGGTCCGGCATCGCGTCGAGCGGCGAGGGGTCGAGATCGAGGTGCAGCTGGACCAGGGACAGGGACTCCAGGCCGGGTCGGGCGAGCGGAGAGATGTCACGAACCTGAGGACAGCTGCTCATGCCCAGCTTGCGCAGGCGGGGCATCGCCGCGAGCGGGCGCAGGTCGTCCAGCGACGCGTTGAGCCAGAGGAAGACCTGTTCCACGTCGGGCCGGGACGTCAGAGGGGTGAGGTTTCGCAGGTTTCCCGTCACGTGGACGTTGCCGAGGCGGGGGATGTGGCGCAGTGCGGAGAGCTGTGTGCTGGTCCGCACGTACGCGCTGACGTCGTTCCACGGACGGTCCGCCATGATCTCCCGCGCGTACAGCTGGGGGTCGAACCCCTCCCAGGCGGCGGACAGTTCGTAGACCACCTGGCTCCGGTCGTCGTCCCGGAACTGCTTCAGCAGGTCGTACGCCAGGTCCCCGCCCACCGCCGCGGCCGTCCGCACGACGGCCGCGGCCTCGCGCTCGGTGAGCTCGTCCAGCATCGACGACAGCAGCTCCAGCGCGAGCCCGCCCACGGTGACCAGCTCGTTGATGCTCTCCTGGCTGTCCGGCGGCAGAAGCCCTTCCGTGCGTCCCTCGACCCGCTCCCGTACCGCCGGATCCAGCTCCGGCGCATGGGCCAGACTCGCCGCCGCCAGCAGGATCAGCCGGTGCTCGTGGACGGCCTCCGCACCGGCCCGCCGCAGCAGGGCCGTCAGCAGCGACGCCCGCTCGTCCGGCCGGGCGTGCCCCACCGCCATCTGCACCACGTCGTCCCACTGGGCCTCATGGGCGTGGCGGACCAGGACGCCGAAGTCGCGGGCCTCCACAGCGGCCTTCGCGCCCAGGTAGTCCTGGAACGTCCGGTGGACGAAGTCCACCGCGCCGGGAACCGGTTCGCGCAGCAGGCCGCTGCGGTTGAGCAGGTGCGTGAAGACCTGCTCGGGGGCGCCCCGGACCTGGGACATCGACCGCAGCCAGTCCGCGATCAGGGAGATCGCCTCGTCCCGCCCGGCCTGCAAGAGATCGTTGCGGATCAGCCAGTACGCGAGGCGTTGCAGCAGGGCTGTCTGCTCCTCGCGCGTCAGATCGACGCCCTCCACACCGACGATCTCGCGCTCGGAGTCGCGCCGCACCAGCAGCATGTCCAGCGCCGCGTCGTACAACTCCTTGCGGGCCCGCGGCAACTGCATCCGCCGGTCCCGGTTCAGCGCGCAGAGCAGGGCGCACATCAGCGGGTTGGTGGCGAGCAGCCCCAGGTCCCGGCGGGTCCCCACCGCGCGGCGGAGCGCGCTCTCGTAGCGGTCCAGCTCGGCGCGCTCCTCGTTCAACCGGCACTCCGAGCGCGCCGCCCGGTGCCAGTGCCCGATGAAGGCGTAGATGTCCTCCCGGCCCATGGCGAGCAGCGTGTGCGACTCGAAGCCGGAGTCGGACAGCCAGGTCTCCGGGACCGCCGAGGGGCGGGTCGTCACCACGTACCTGGCCCGGGGGTAGGCGGCGATCAGATCCTTCAGCCAGCCCTCCGTGCGCCTGCGCAGCCGGTCCGGCACCTCGTCGACGCCGTCCACCAGGACCAGTGCCCGGCCCTCCAGGAGCAGCCGGTCGGCCCAGCCGGCCGGGGCCGAACCGTGCAACGGGACTCCGGCCGCGCGCAGGAAGTCGTCCGGGGCGGGCAGCGCGTCCAGGGCCGTGAAGGCACGCAGCCGCAGGACGAAGGGGACGCACCGGTTCCAGTCCGCCAGCTCGTCGCCGAACGTCTGCCGCGCGGCTTTCAGCGCCAGCCACTGCACCAGCGTGCTCTTGCCGGAACCGGCCGGGCCGCGCAGCAGCAGCCGGTCCCGCTCGCCGAGGGCCTGCTCCACCCTGACCGTGGTCCGGACCGGATGATCCAGCGCATGCCGTTCGCTCTCGTGACCGTCGCTGACCGAGAGGCTGATGTAGGCCGTCTCCAGCGGCCACTCACCCGCCGACCGCCCCAGCGTCAGCCCGAACAGCCCCATCCGGCTGTTGGTCGTCGCCATGAACTCCGCGTACCGCCGCTCGAAACCGAGGTCCGCCGCCTCCGGGCGCGGCCCGACCCGGTCCCGCACGTCCTCCACGAGCTCCCGCGTCAGCCCCGCCGCGCGGACCTGCTCCACCGCCGCCCGCGCCGCGAACGACGGGTGCGCGGTCAGCTGCTCCACCAGATGCGCGCAGCAGCCGCCGAGGAGGTCCTCGTACAGGTCGACGGCCCGGTCCGAGAGCCCGGCGGCCGGGGCCGACAGCTCGGCGCGCAGCCGCTCGGGGTCCAGCTCCAGCGCGAACAGCCGCCCGGCGGCCGGCTCGCCCGCCGCCGCGAACGTGTCCTGTACGGAGGTGAGCGCGGCCAGTCGCTCGTGCTCGGGCAGGTCCGCGTAGGCGTCGGACATGCGCCCCGCCAGCACCTTCGCGAGCCGGTCCGGCTTCGGCGGGCGGGGAAGCGGGCGGACCGGGTCCGGTACCAGGCCCGCGCCGGGCCTGGGGGTCAGCACCGCCTTGGCGGCCGCACCGGCCACCGTCGTGGCCAGTCGTAACAGGGCAACTTCCATACCGGACACGAGCGTTCCTCCCCCTCGCCGACGCGCGTTCCGCAAATCCTACGGCCCGGTCGATTGGCAGAAGGTGCCAAAGACTGCTGACAGCAGGTCTCGCATACTTGTGGGTAACAACGTCTAGCCCTGGCCGACCGGCGGCCCTACGGTGCTCGCATGGAGCCGAACCTGCCCGATGTCGTGCTGTGGTCGATACCGGCCTTCGTCCTGCTCACCGTGATCGAGATGGTCAGCTACCGCCTCCACCCGGACGAGGACGCCGCCGGGTACGGGACCAAGGACGCCGCCACCAGCCTCACCATGGGCCTCGGCAGCCTCGGCTTCGACCTGCTGTGGAAGATCCCCATCCTGGCGATCTACATGGGGGTCTACGAGCTGACGCCGCTGCGGGTGCCCGTGCTGTGGTGGACCGTCCTGCTGATGCTTCTCGCCCAGGACTTCTTCTACTACTGGTCCCACCGCGGCCACCACGTGATCCGGATCCTGTGGGCCTGCCATGTGGTCCACCACTCCAGCGAGAAGTTCAACCTCACCACCGCGCTGCGCCAGCCCTGGACCTCCGCGACCGTCTGGCCCTTCTACCTGCCGCTGATCGCCTGCGGGGTGCACCCGGCGGCGCTGGCGTTCTGCCAGTCGGCCAACCTCGTCTACCAGTTCTGGGTGCACACCGAGCGCGTCGGCAAGCTCCCGCGGCCCTTCGAGTACGTCCTCAACACGCCCTCCCACCACCGCGTCCACCACGCCTCGCAGGGCGGCTACCTGGACCGCAACTACGGCGGCATCCTGATCATCTGGGACCGGATCTTCGGGTCCTTCGCGGCGGAGGCCGAGCGGCCCGTCTACGGGCTCACCAAGAACATCACCACCTACAACCCGCTGCGCGTCGCGACCCACGAGTACGCGGCCATCGCCCGGGACGTCCGGGCCGCCGACACCTGGAGCGAGCGGGCCGGGCGGGTCTTCCGGGGACCGGGCTGGCGGCCGGCGCCGAGGGCCACGGCCGTCCCGCCCACCGTGCCCCCTGTCTCTTATA
>NTHE01000006.1 GCA_002551355.1 Streptomyces sp. man185
TCGGCGGCGGCAGCGCCGAGCGGGCCGAAGGCAGGAGCGCGGGCGCAGCCAGAGCCGGGAAGCGCGCCCGGCGGAGCGGAGCGCAGCCGGGTGCCTTGACAACGTGGTGAAGCCCCGGCGCAAGCTCAGCACGTACGACAAGTATGAAGCGCACGTCCGGCTGTACCTGGTGCCCATGATCGGAGGGAAGCGGCTGGAGTCGCTCGGTGTCGCTGACGTCCGACGCTTCCTCGTCCAGCTGGAGAAGAAGACCACCGCGGCCACCGCTAAGGAATCGCATCGGGTTCTACGCACAGCCCTCACCGCGGCCTGCCGAGAGGAGCTGATCACCCGCAACGTCGCCAGCCTCGTTGAACCGCCCCGGGCGAAGTCGCGAGAGCTGAGCCCGTGGTCCCTGGATGAGACCCTGACCTTCCTGGCTGCGTCCCGCAAGGACCCTCTCTACGCCGCGTTCGTCCTCGCCATCACCATGGGGCTGAGGCGCGGGGAGCTGGTCGGGCTGCGGTGGACCGATCTGGACCTAGACCGCAGGGTCCTCTACGTCCGCCAGCAGACTCAGAGGCGGCGAGGCATCCTCTACGACGATGATCCCAAGGGGCGTCGCCGCCGGGCTGTGCCTCTTCCCGCAATGTGCATCGCGCCCCTTCGGTGGCACCGCATGCGACAGGCTGAGGCCAAGGCACGCGCTGGGGAAGCGTGGCAGGAAGGCGGGCATGTCTTCGTCACGCGGACCGGTCGCCCGGTGGAGCCGCGCAACGTCTACCGCTCGTTCACCCGCGTTGCCGAATCCGCCGGCCTCCGGGTGATCCGCCTGCACGATGCTCGGCACGGCTGCGCCACGATCCTCACCGCGGCTGGGGTGGCTCCTCGCGTCGTGATGGAGATCCTCGGTCATAGCCAGATCAGCATCACGATGGACGTCTATACGCACGTCGTCCAGGACACGCAGCGCGAGGCGATCAGCCACATGGACCGGCTGCTCAAGAGGCGCCCTGGCCGTGAGTGACCGCCGCCGTTGATGTCAGGAGTGGATGTCAAAGGCCACCCAGGAACGTTCCTGGGTGGCCTTTTCGCTTGTGCCCCCGGCAGGATTCGAACCTGCGACACCCGCTTTAGGAGAGCGGTGCTCTATCCCCTGAGCTACGAAGGCTACGAAGGCTGGGATGCGATGGTGGCCCCGCCGTGCAGGCCGGGCTACCGCCGCCAGTGTAGCGGTTGGGTCGGCAGCGGTTCTGCGGGTTGGTGATCGCGTTCCCGGGGGCTCGCCCGAGGGGTGCGGACCGTCCGCCCGGCTTGTGCGGCTCGGCGTGGGTGGGGTTTGCTGCCGGGGTCCTGGGAGTGCTCGGTGAAACGGCTGGTTCGGTGACGCGAGAAGAGTTGCTGGCTCTGCTGTCAGCGCTGAGGAGGGCTCGGGTGGGCGGGCGGCGGGCTCCGCACAAGCCGCTGCTGGTGCTCTGGCTGCTGGGGAGATTCGCCGCGGGCGGCAGTTCGGCGGTGACGTACGACGAGGCCGAGGAGCCCGTCAGCCGGCTGATCAATGACTTCGGCCCGGCCGTGACCAGCAGGACCCGGGCGCGGGAGCGGGCCGCGATGCCGTTCGTGCACCTGGAGCGGGGCCTGTGGGATCTGCGGGACCGTGACGGGCTGCCGTTGGGTACCGACGTGGCCGAGCGCGGGAGCCTGCTGCGCGGCCGGGGGGCCCACGGGCGGTTCCGGCCCGAGGTCGAGCTGTTGCTGGCCGAGCCGGGCGTCTTCGCGGCGGCAGTCCGGCTGCTGCTCGAACAGCACTTCACACCGGCGCTGGAGCCGCTCGTCCGGGACGCCGTCGGGCTCGACCCGGACCTTCTCGACGAGGCGGCGCAGCTGCCGGGGCGGGGCCGGACGCGGCGGCGGAGGTCCGGGTTCGCCGAGGAAGTCCTGATGGCCTACGCGTACGCCTGCGCGTTCTGCGGCTTCGACGGGGCGCTCGGCCGTAATCCCGTGGGCCTGGAGGCGGCGCATGTGCGGTGGCACAGCCAGGACGGCCCGGACGAGATCACCAACGGGCTGTCGCTGTGCTCCCTTCACCACACGCTCTTCGACCTGGGCGCCTTGGGGCTCCTGCCCGATCTGCGGATACAGGTCTCTCCCCTCTACGTTGCGCGCGGACCGGCCGGGCGTGCCGTCGACGCCCTCCACGGGCAGCCGGTCGCCACGCCCCGGCCCGGGCAGCCCGCGGTCGATCCGGAGTTCGTTCTCTGGCACGGCCGTCAGGTCTTCAAGCGGCCCGGCGCCCAGGCGGCGTAGGAGAGGCGTAGGCGACTTTGAGCCCTGACGGTCGGGGCCGGTTCGCTGTGACGCGCGTCACCGGAACCTGTCCGGGCGGGCGGACAAGTCAGTAGGTGAGCCACTCGATGCACGCGCGTATCCGCGCGGGGGATCCCGACGCCTTCCGGGAGCTGTTCCGCGATCATGCCCAGCTCGTCTACCGGCACGCCGTCCGGACCACCGGAGACTGGAGCGCGGCCGAGGACGTCGTGTCGCTGACGTTTCTGGAGGCGTGGCGGCTGCGGGGGAAGCTGCGCGACGAGGGGGAGAGCCCGAGGCCCTGGCTGATGGGCATAGCCGTCAACGTGTTGCGCAACACCGGGCGCGCCGCCCGCCGCCATGAACGGGCCCTGGCCAGGGTGCCGTTGCGGGACGTCCTGCCCGACTTCGCCGACGAACTCGTCGGGCGGATCGCCGACTCCGACGAACTCGCCGCAGCCAAAGTGGCGTTGGGACAACTGCGGCGGGCCGAGCGGGAAGTGTTCGCACTCTGCGTGTGGTCCGGCCTCGGTTACGCCGAGGCCGCCGAGGCGCTCGGCGTGCCGGTCGGCACAGTGCGGTCCCGGCTGTCCCGTGCGCGGGCCAGGCTCCGCAAGCTCACCGACAGCGAGTTGCGTCGGCGGGGCGGCAGGGCGGAACCCCTCGGGGCGGGTGGACAAGTACAGGATGGCCGCACCGCAGCGGCCCGGTCGAACGAGGAGAGAACCCGATGATCCGCACCCCCTGGCGGCGGCGCGACGAGCCGCTCGACCACGCGGAACTGGCCCGGCTGCTGCCCGCGCCCGGTGATCCGGAACTCTCGTCCGACCGCTTGAGCGGCCTTGAGGAGCACCTGATGACCGAGATCCGGAACCTGACGCCCGGCCCTGAGAGCCTGATGCCCGGTGCCGAGGGCCTGACGCCCGGCCCTGAGAGCCTGATGCCCGGTGCCGAGGGCCTGACGCCCNCTGAGAGCCTGATGCCCGGTGCCGAGGGCCTGACGCCCGGCCCTGAGAGCCTGATGCCCGGTGCCGAGGGCCTGACGCCCGGCCCTGAGAGCCTGACGGCCGTTGCTGAGAGCCTGACGCCCGGCACCGGAAACCTCACACCCGACGCCCGCGCTCTGACGCCCGACGCCCCGCTCGCACGGGCGCGCCAGGAGGCCCGCGGTCCCCGGCCGACGCGCCGCTCCGGCCGTCGTCCGGTCCTGGTCGGCGCGGGCGCCGCCCTCGTCCTGGTCGCCGCGGCCGGGGTCGCCGCCCTCACCGGCGGTCCCGGCGGCTCCGGCGGTCCCGGCAGTGCGGTCGCCCCGCCCGCCGGTACCGTTCCCGCCCCCGTCGTGCAGGTGGTCCGGGGCAGCACCGAGGGGCTGGCGGGCACGGTCGCCGACATCTCCGGGGCGGCGGAGAGGGCGGAGCTGCCCGAGCCGCGCCCGGGGCAGTTCCTGTACGTCAGGAGCGAGGTCTCCTGGATGGTCACGTGGGACGGCGCCGACGGGAAGAACGCGAGCTACGTCGAGAAGCTCCATCCCCGCGAGGTCTGGATGTCGCCCGACGGCGACAAGGGCTGGCTGGTGGAGCCGTACAAGGAGGCCATCGACCGTGACGGCGTCACACTGGACGATCCTGGGCCGGCACGGCCGTCGCTCGACGCGCCCAGCTACGACTACCTGCGGACCCTGCCCACCGACCCGGATCTCCTGTTGAAGAAGATCTACGACGAGACCGAGGGCGAGGGGAACGGTCCCGACCAGCGGGCCTTCAACACCATCGGCGACCTGCTGAGGGAGCAGGTGGTCCCGCCGAAGCTGGCCGCCGGCCTCTACCGTGCCGCGGCCCGGATCCCGGGAGTCGTCCTCGTCGACGACTCCGTCGACGCGGTCGGCCGACACGGGGTCGCCATCGCCCGTGCCGACGAGGCGGACGGTGCGCGTACCGAGTGGATCTTCGACCGCGAGACGTACACGTATCTGGGGGAGCGCACTGTCCAGACGCGTGATGTGGAGGGCATCAAGGAGGGCACGGTCCGAGGCCACACCGCCGTCACGGACCGGGCCGTGGTCGACGCCATCAAGCAACTCCCGGCCGCTTCGGCTCCGGGCGACCGGTCCGCCCCGCCCACACCCTCCGCCGGGGCCTGACCTTCTCCGCGTCTCCCCGTGCCACTCCGGCACGGGGAGACTGCGGCGTGTGCACGGGCGGCCCTGGCGGCTCCGGCCCCGCCCGCATAGCGTCTCGCACAGCAGCCAGCGTCAGCGTCAGCGCGAGAGAGGCCGTCCGTGCCGCACACCCACCCGTCCCCGTCCCCGCACCCGGGCCCCGAAGACGCCGCGACCCGAGCGGAACGCGCCCGGCGTGCCGCGCGCATCGAGGACTCCCTCACCGCGCCCGGCGCGCCCTTCGCCGTGGTCACCGGGGAGCGGGGGACGCCGGAGTACGCCGACGGGCCCCGTACGCTGCGGGAGTTCGTGGAGACCACCTGGGCCTACGGGGACGCGCCGTTCCTGATCGCGGGGGAACGGACCTACTCCTACGGGGAGTTCTTCGCCGCCGCCTCCGCCCTCGCCGTACGCCTGCGGGAGCGGTACGGGCTGCGCTCCGGCGACCGGGCCGTGATCGCGATGCGGAACCATCCCGAGTGGCAGATCGCCTTCTGGGCCGCCCAGTTGGCCGGCCTCGTCGCCGTACCGCTCAACGCCTGGTGGACCGAGGGCGAGTTCGGCCACGCCCTCGACGACTGCGAGCCCGGCGTGCTCCTCGTGGACGGGGAGCGGCTGGGGCGGGTCGCCGGCTGGGCCCGGCGGACCGGGACGCGGCTCGTCCTCTTCCACGGTGCGGGACGGACGGCGGAGGGCGTGCGCGTCGAGCGGTACGAGGAGTTCCCCGCGCCCGACCCGCTGGCCGCGCCGCCCGACGTGGAGCCCCGGCCCGAGGACGACGCCACGATCCTGTACACCTCCGGCACCACCGGCCGCCCCAAGGGCGCGGTGGCCACCCATCTCGCCCAGGTCGGGGCCGCCCTCAACCCCCGCTACCACGCGGCGGCCTCCGCGCTGGCGCGTGGCGTCATTCCGGGGCAGGGGCCAGCCCCCGTCTCCCTGATGACGTTCCCGTTCTTCCATGTCGCCGCGTTCACCGGCTTCTACGGGGCGATGGCGGCCGGCGGCACCCTCGTCCTGATGCACAAGTGGGACGCGGAGGAGGCGCTGCGGCTGATCCGTGCGCACCGCGTCACGCACTTCGCGGGGGTCCCCGCCACCGGGCTCCAACTGCTGGAGGCAGCTGAGCGGACGGGGGACGGGCTGGAGAGCCTCACGCTGTTCAGCACCGGAGGCGCGCCCGCCCCGCCCGCCCTGGTCACCCGCCTCACCGCCCGGTACGGAAAACGCGTCGAGCCCCGCAACGGCTACGGCCTCACCGAGACCAGCGGCGGCGTTCTCGCGCACTTCGGCGACGACTACCGCGCCGAGCCCGGCGGCGCGGGCCGCCCCACCCCGGTCACGGAGGTGCGGATCGCCGGGCCGTCGGGTGAGGAACTGCCCGACGGGGAGCCGGGGGAGCTGTGGCTGCGCGGCCAGTCCCTGTTCCGCGGCTACTGGCGCGACGCGGCGGCGACCGAGGAGGTCTTCGGCGAGGGCGGCTGGTTCCGTACGGGGGACCTCGCCGTACGCCGCGAGGGGCGGGTCTCCGTCTGCGACCGCATCAAGGACGTGGTGATCCGGGGCGGCGAGAACGTGTACTGCGTCGAGGTCGAGGGAGTCCTGCACGATCACCCCGACGTGGCCGACGCCGCAGTCCTCGGCATCCCGCACCCGGTGCTGGGGGAGGAGGTGGCGGCCGTCGTCAGGCTGCGCGCCGGAGCTTCAGCCGGAGCCGAGGTCGGCGATGGGGCCGGGGCCGGGGTCACCGCCGAGGCTCTGCGCGAACACGTCGGTGGGAAGCTCGCCGCGTTCAAGGTGCCCGCCCGGGTGCTGTTCACCGACGAGCCGCTCCCGCGCAACGCCACCGGGAAGCTCCTCAAGGACGAGATCCGGGCCTTCGCGAAGGCGTCCCCACCTCCCGCGGGCGCGTGACCGGCATCCGCCGGGGCAGCCTCGGGGGCGCGTGACCCGTACCCGTCCCGGCGGTCTCACGGGCGCGTGACCCGTACGCGGTAGTTGCCGTCGCCGTCCTCGTCCAGCACGGATATCCGTACGCCGTTGGCCCGGTCGGTGAAGGTCTGGCCGGGGCGGAACGGGGCGTCGGACAGTTCCGCGTGCACGTTGGGGCGCCGGGTGCAGCCGCCGCTGTCCTCGGTGGCGTCGGCGACGGACACCGGCCCCTGGCCGGTGTCCACATCGGAGCTGACCTTGTAGATCAGCACGCCTGGGCGGCAGACCGCCTCGTCGTTGCCGGCGGCCGTGCGGACCTCCACGGCGTAGCCGGACTGGGCGCTCAGCGGGACGAAGGCGAGCTTGGTGCCGCCCTCGGTGGCCAGCGGGCCGAGCGTGTGCTCGCTGACGCCGGCCTGCGACGCGCAGCTGATCTGCTCGTTGTCGAGCCAGCCGAGCTTCCACTTGTGCCAGGCCAGGAAGTCGTTGTTGGCGCCCCAGTCCTCGGACATGATGTCCCAGTGCCCGACCGAGCCGCCGCCCTCCATCGTGTAGAGGTCGGGCAGCCCGAAGACATGGCCGTTCTCGTGCGGCAGGACGCGGTAGCCGGTCTCCGCGTACGAACCCGATCCGTCGTCCTGGCGGCTGTAGACGAAGGACGTGTTGGAGAGCGGGACACCGTCCGCCGTCGGGGCCTCGTCGTTGCCGGAGAAGGTCACCGAGAGAACGGTGTCCAGCGCGGAGGGGCCGGCGTTCGGGCTGACCAGCACGTTCACCAGGTCGTACGCGGAGAAGTCGACCCGGGGGTCGGCGGCCGCGACGATGTCCTTCACCAGTTGGCGGTAGCCAGGTTCGAACGGTGAGCCGCGCTCTATCCCGTACTCCGTGAACGGCATCGGCATCCGCAGCCAGTCCTTGAGGGGGGCCTCGGGCTGGTAGACGAGCCGGCCGTAGGAGCTGGTCCTGAACCACTCGGAGGTCTGCGGGAAGAACTCCGCGTACCGGTCCGCCGCAGGTTCCGTTCCCTCCGCGTCCGGGAAGTCGATCATCAGGTTGAGCGCCCTGATCTCGCCGGTCGACCGGGAGTAGCCGGGCGGGGTCGGCAGTCCCTCGGACATCTGCACGCCCATGGTGGCGGAGATCCGGCACGGGGCGAGCGCGGAGTCCTGGGCGGTGGCCGCCGGCCCGGCCGAGGCGCGGCCGGCGGTCGGCAGGGTGGTGCTGGCCGAGGCCATGGCCGCTATGACCAGCGCGGTCGCTCCGGCCAGGGCGACCGGGCGGCGGTGTCTGCGTATCCGGTGGCGGGGCTGCTGCATAGAGGCGCCTTCGGGGTCCGCGGCAGTCGGCCGACCCCTGACTGCGCTCTGGCGATCAGCCTGTGCCGGGTGGTCGGGGGCCGCTCGCTGGGTGCGCCGATCGGAGGGTTTTCCTCCGGAGTTGATGTGACTCAGGTCACAGAGGGGCGGGAAATAAGCGGGGATCCTTTCCCCGTTTGCATACGTGTCCCCGCTAAACGGGGAAAGGGTCCCCGGTTACGGATGGGGATCGACCGGCTACACAGAGGGAAGGGGAGGAGAGCCGCCGTGAAGACCGTCGCCGACAACGCCGGGAACGCCGACACCGGGAACGCCGTCGCACCGGCAGCACCGTGCCGCGCGGCCCGCCCGCGGGCCGACGCACTGCGCAACCGCGAGCGGATCATCGCGGCAGCACGCGAGCTGTTCGTCGAGTTCGGCCCGGACGTCGCGCTGGACGACGTCGCCCGCCGCGCGGGTGTCGGCAACGCCACGCTCTACCGCAACTTCCCCGACCGCGCCGCCCTCACCCACGAGGTCGTCCTCGCGGTCACCTCCCGCACCACTCTGAGGGCCGAAGAGGCCGTCGCCGCGGAGTCCGACCCGTTCGCCGCGCTGAGCCGCTTCGTGCACACGGCCGCCGACGAACGGATCGGCGCCCTGTGCCCGATGCTCTCCGGCGTCTTCGACAAGGACCATCCCGACCTGCTCGCCGAGCGCCGACGCCTCGAAGAGGCCGTCGAAGGCCTCGTGGCGCGCGCCCAGTCCGCGGGGCGGCTGCGCACCGACATCGCCGTCGGTGACGTACTCGTCGCCCTCTCCCAGCTCACCCGGCCGCTCCCCGGCATCGCCTGCCAGGGCATCGACCGGTTCACCCACCGCCATCTGCAGCTGTTCCTGGACGGCCTGGAGACCCCGGCCCGCTCCGAACTGCCCGGCTCGGCGGCGACCTTGGAGGATCTGCGGCGCCCCTGACGCCCGCACCGCGCTGAAACTTCCGGGCGGCACATCACCGCCCCCGTACACGTAGCCGTCTCGCTCCGTCACGTTCCACTTCACCCGTCGCGTGTACACCAGCACGTACCGCCGACGCCCACTTCGCGACGCCTCGGCGCCCTTTCACGTCCTTAGGTGGCCACACCCATGTCAAAAACGTCCGGCATGCCACGCCTGGCTGACACCGCCCTTCCCGACCCGAGTCGCTGGAAGGCCCTCGCCTTCATCGCGCTCGCCCAGCTGATGGTCGTCCTCGACGCGACCATCGTGAACATCGCGCTGCCCTCCGCCCAGACCGACCTCGGCATATCCGACGGCAACAAGCAGTGGGTCATCACCGCCTACGCGCTCGCCTTCGGTGGCCTCCTCCTCTTCGGCGGCCGGATCGCCGACCTCTGGGGACGCAAGCGCACCTTCGTCGTCGGTCTGATCGGCTTCGCGCTGGCCTCCGCGCTCGGCGGGGCCGCCCAGAACGAGGCGATGATGTTCGGCTCCCGGGCCCTCCAGGGTGTCTTCGGCGCCCTGCTCGCCCCGGCCGCCCTGTCCCTGCTCGCCGTGATGTTCACCGACGCCAAGGAGCGCGCCAAGGCCTTCGGCATCTACGGGGCCATCGCCGGTGGCGGTGGCGCGGTCGGGCTGATCCTCGGCGGCTTCCTCACCGAGTACCTGAACTGGCGCTGGACGTTCTTCGTCAACATCCCGTTCGCCGTCGTCGCCGCCGCGGGCGCGTACTTCGTCATCCGCGAGCCCTCCGGCGCCCGCAACCGTGCCCCGCTGGACATCCCCGGCGTCGTGCTCTCCACGCTCGGCCTGGTCGCCCTCGTGTACGGCTTCACCCGCGCCGAGTCGGCCGGCTGGTCGGACGCGGCGACCGTCTTCATGTTCATCGCCGCCGCCGTGCTGCTGCTGGCCTTCGTCGTCACCGAGTCGCGCGTGAAGTCGCCGCTGCTGCCGCTGCGCGTCCTCACCGAGCGCAACCGGGGCGGGGTCTACCTCTCACTGGGTCTCGCCATCATCGCGATGTTCGGGCTGTTCCTCTTCCTGACCTACTACCTCCAGGTCGTGAAGGGCTACTCCCCGGTCAAGACCGGCTTCGCGTTCATGCCCATGATCGTGGGCATGATCACCGGCTCCACCCAGATCGGCACCCGGCTGATGACCCGGGTCCCGCCGCGCCTGCTGATGGGCCCCGGATTCCTGGTCGCCGCCGTCGGCATGCTGTTCCTGACCCAGCTGGACCTGAACACCAGCTACGCGGCCGTCATCCTGCCCGGCATGCTGCTGCTCGGCCTCGGCATGGGTACGGCGTTCATGCCGGCGATGTCCCTGGCCACGCACGGCATCGAGCCGCGTGACGCGGGGGTGGCCTCCGCGATGGTCAACACCTCGCAGCAGGTCGGCGGCGCCATCGGCACCGCTCTGCTGAACACCATCGCCGCGAGCGCGACCACCGCGTACGTCGCCGATCACGCGGCCCGCGCCACGGACCCGCAGCTCCTGCAGCTCCAGGCCATGGTCAGCGGTTTCGCCGCCGCGATCTGGTGGGCGGTCGGCATCCTCGTCGCCGCGGCCGCCATCGCGATCGCCCTCATCAACACCGGCCGTCCCGGAACGGGGACGGGCGGTACGGAGGGTGCGTCCGATGCGGGCGCCGAGGAGGAGTTCAAGATCCCGGTCGTCGCCCACTGACGGAGGCCCGCGCCTTCGTGGCCGCTGCCCCGGGGTTCCAGGCTCTCCTGCCCCGGGGTTCTCGGCCCTCTGCCCTGGTCCCGCTCGGCGATCGATCTGCCCTGGTTCCCCCTCGGCCGTCGCATCGCTCAGCGGAGCCAGGGCAGATCCGCGCCCGTGCCCTCCGGTTCCAGTCCGGTGGCGAGCACCCGCATGATCTCCCCGAGGCTGCTCACCTGCTCGGGCGTGAGACGGTCGAACATCGCCTGCCGTACGGCCTCGACGTGGCCCGGCGCCGAGCGGCGGAGCATCGCGTAACCGTCGTCGGTGAGCACCGCGTTCTGACCGCGCTTGTCGGAGGGGCAGTCCTCGCGGCGCACCCAGCCGTTCTTCTCCAGCCGGGCGATGGCGTGCGAGAGCCGAGAACGGGTGATCTTCGCGTTCCGGGCCAGCTCCGTCATCCGCATCCGGCGGCGGGGGGCCTGCGAGAGCTGGACGAGCAGCCCGTAGTAGATGTGCGGCATACCGGCATCGCGCTGCAACTGGCGGTCGAAGTGATCCTCCAGCAGCGTGGTGGCATGCAGATAGGCGCGCCAGACGCGCTGCTCCTCGTCGGTGAGCCAACGCGGTGCGCTGGTGGATGCCGTGGTCATGGACTCCACTGTAGACCTTTTCTTGAAAGTTTAACTAGATAGGGCTAAGGTCTCCACAGGTAGGAGCTTGAAGTTTCAATAAACCAACCTACCCAGGAGTCCCACAGGGGATCCGCAGGAATTCCCGCAGAGTTCCGCAGGACCCCTGAACAACGATCCCCCGGATGACCTCGGGGAACTCCTGCTCTGACGAACTCGTGACCGGATCCGGTGTTCTGTGCGCCCAGCGCGGCGCCCGTCGCCCCGGAGTCCGCGTCCCAGTGGATGGGGAGTGCCATGACAGCCACCGCGGAGCGCATGCCCGCCCTCTACCTCTCGCACGGCGCGCCGCCGCTGGCCGACGATCCCGTCTGGCCCGGTGAACTCGCCGCCTGGTCCGCGGGCCTGCCCCGCCCCCGCGCGATCCTCATGGTCTCCGCCCACTGGGAGGAGGCCCCGCTCGCCCTGGGGGCCACCGAGACCGTGCCGCTCGTGTACGACTTCTGGGGCTTCCCCGAGCACTATTACGCGGTGCGGTACGGGGCCCCCGGCGCGCCGCAGCTCGCCGACAGCGTCCGCAAGCTGCTGCGCGGCGCCGGTACGCCGGTCCAGGACATCCCGGACCGGGGTCTCGACCACGGGGCGTACGTACCGCTGGTGGAGATGTTCCCGGACGCCGACGTCCCCGTACTGCAGATCTCCCTGCCGACCCTCGACCCGCAGAAGCTGATGGACGTCGGGCGCAAGCTCGCGCCCCTGCGCGACGAGGGCGTACTCATCGTCGGCAGCGGCTTCTTCACCCACAACCTGGCCGCTCTGCGCCATCAGGGCGGCGGTGTCCCCGGCTGGTCGGCGGAGTTCGACGACTGGGGCGACCGCGCGCTGCGGGCCCAGGACATCGACGCGCTGATCGACTTCGAGCACACGTCCCCGGCCGGAAGGCTGGCCCACCCGCGCACCGAGCACTTCGCGCCGCTGTTCGTGACGCTGGGCGCGGCGGAGGACGAGCTGGACCGGGGGCGGAGCGTCATCGACGGTTTCTGGATGGGGCTGGCGAAGCGCTCGGTGCAGTTCGGCTGAGGGGCGCCCGGCACGCCCGTCGGGCGCCGACACGACCCCGGGGCTTCGGTCCGGCGCGTCGCGGGCGCCCTGAGCGACGCTGAGCAACCCGAACGCCCCCCAGGCCGTCTTCCGGGGCGGGAGCATGGCTCGCCGGCGTCGGGGCCGCCGGCCAGGCGTGCGGCCGGTCGGTCGGGGGAGAGCCGCGCGGTCGGTCGAGGGAGAGCCGGGCGGTGGGTCGAGGGAGAAGAGGGCGCGGAGATGAGCGCGGTCTCATAGGCGCGCCGATTCCGGGTACTCGGCCGGAGAGCCGGAAAAGGGGCCGGATCGCCCCCGACACCGGCTCTGACCTGCGTGTCCGGCGGAATCCGGAAGCTGCGCCCGGCGGCCGGAGCCGGACAGGGTACTGCATGATCGCGAAAGTGAATGTGCCGCATGGGAATTCTGTCCGGATTCCAGTCGTTGTTTCCATCGGATGCAGGGCACCCGAAAGGGTGTCGCGACCTACTCAGCAAGGGAGCACGCATGGCAACCCGTGCCGTCGCCCGTCGTACGTCCGCCGCCTCCGGTGGGACCGACCGGGCAAGCAGTGTTCGCGCCGTGGGCGGGGAAATCGCCGATCGCGACCTGGTCGGCATGTACCTGGACGAGATCGCCCGCACACCGCTGCTCGACGCCGCCAAGGAAGTCGACCTCTCCCAGACCATCGAGGCGGGCGTCTACGCCCAGCAGATCCTCGACGGCGAGGTGGAGACCGCCGCCGGTGACGCGAAGCGTGAGGAGCTGGAGGCGCTGGTCGCCGAGGGCGAGCGCGCCAAGGACATATTCATCCGTTCCAACCTGCGGCTCGTCGTTGCCGTGGCCCGCCGCTACCCGCGCGCGGGGCTCCCTCTGCTCGACCTGATCCAGGAGGGCAACGCGGGCCTGGTGCGCGCGGTCGAGAAGTTCGACTACGCCAAGGGCTTCAAGTTCTCCACGTACGCGACCTGGTGGATCCGGCAGGCCATCACCCGGTCCATCGCCGACCAGTCCCGCACGATCCGGCTCCCCGTCCACCTGGTGGAGGAGCTCGGCCGGATCCGCCGGGTGCAGCGCGAGTTCAACCGCGAGCACGGGCGCGACCCGGAGCACGCGGAGATCGCCGCCGAGCTCGACTCCAACGCCGAGCGCGTCGGCAACGTCCTGGACTGGGCCCGCGACCCGGTCAGCCTCAACATGTCCGTGGACGACGACGGCGACACCCAGTTCGGCGACCTGCTGGAGGACACCTCCGCCGTCTCGCCCGAGCAGTCGGTGATGACCCTGCTCCGCAGCGAGGAGCTGGAGGACCTGATCGGCAAGCTCGACAACAGGACCGCCTCGATCATCAAGATGCGGTACGGCATCGAGGACGGGCGCGAGCGGACCCTGACCGAAGTGGGCAAGCAGCACGGCCTCACGCGGGAGCGGATCCGCCAGATAGAGAAGCACGCACTGCTCGAATTGAAGCGAATGGCTCACGACACGGGCTTTGACGCTGCGGCGTGAGCCAATAACCCGTAATCTCCCCATCAAGCCGGTTCGCACCGGCTGACCGACCGGGTCATTCCGGTCACCCGACCGGTTTTTCACCGGTCCACGAGCTGAGCCCCGGCGCCCACCCCCCCCCGGCGTCGGGGCTCATCCCTGTTCAGGGGCTGGTGAACGGGACCCCTCCGGTCGGCCGCTCGCCTCCGCCGGGGCGAGGGCCGGCGGCCCGGGTCAGCCGGGCGCCGAGGCCTTCCAGGTACGCCACCAGCTGCGGCGGCCCGTCCACGGAGAACTCGCAGTCCACCAACGCCAGCCGCAGCGCCACCCACTCCAGCGAATCGGTGCACGAGGTCCGCAGCCGGCAGCCGCCCTCCCCGTCCGGTACGGGCGCGCCGAGAATCCCGGGCAGCCGCGCCGCCACGAACTCCGTCGGCGCCCCGAACCACACATCGAGGCGCAGCTCCGGCTGCATCCGCCGTATCGACCGCGCCAGGAACCTCGCCGCGTCCCCGCCGCCGCTCCCCGGGGCACGCCCCGCGCCCTCGCCGCCGGTGTCCGCGCCCTCGACCGGCAGTGGTCTCGGCGCGAACCGGGCCCCCGTCGCGTACGGCTCGCCGACCCGGTCCACCCGGAACGTACGCCAGTCCTCCCGGCCGATGTCGTACGCCACCAGGTACCAGCGCTGCCCGGTGCTGACCAGCCGGTACGGCTCGACCTGGCGCTTCGTCCGGGTGCCGTCGCCGCTGCGGTACGTGAACCTCAGCCGCTCCCGTCCGGTGGCCGCCGAAGCCAGCGTCGTCAGGGTCCGCGGGTCGATCGTGGCGCCGTCGCCCCGGGTCAGCGGCACCGTGGCGTTCTGGAGCGCGGACACCCGGTGCCGCAGCCGCGCGGGGAGCACCTGTTCCAGCTTCGCCAGCGCCCGTACGGAGGCCTCGTCGACGCCCTCGATCGCGTGTCCCGCCCCGGCCCGCAGCCCCACGGCGATGGCCACCGCCTCCTCGTCGTCCAGCAGGAGCGGCGGCATGGCGGCGCCCGCCACCAGCCGGTAGCCGCCCACCGAGCCGCGCGAGGCCTCGACCGGGTAACCCAGGTCGCGCAGCCGCTCGACATCCCGGCGGATCGTGCGCGGGCTGACGTCGAGCCGCTCGGCCAGCTCGCCGCCCGGCCACTCGCGCGGCGTCTGGAGGAGCGAGAGCAGTTTCAGCAGTCGTGCGGGGGTGTCGGACATGGCCTCAGGATGCCGGGCCATCAGGTCACGATCTGGCCTAATGCCCGCATAGGTTCCTCGCATGCCTTCTTCCGCACCGCCGCCGCCCGCGGCATCGCACCTCGCACCGCCCACGACCCCCGCACCGGTGAAGACACCGGGGGCACCCGCGCCCGCTCCGGCCGACCGGCGTCGCTGGTTCGCGCTCGCCATCGTGATGACCGCGGCGTTCATGGACCTGGTCGACGTCACGATCGTCAACATCGCGATCCCCAGCATCAAGCGCGAGACGGAGGCATCGGTCTCCGCGATCCAGTGGATCACCGCCGGTTACGCCCTCGCTTTCGCGGCCGGGCTGATCACGGGCGGCCGGCTCGGCGACATCTACGGGCGCAAGCGGCTCTTCCTCATCGGCATCGGCGGGTTCACGCTCGCCTCGGCCCTGTGCGGCTTCGCGCCCGACCCCGAGATACTGGTCGCCGCCCGCATCCTCCAGGGCGCGACGGCGGCCCTGATGGTGCCCCAGGTCCTCTCGATCGTGCACGCCACCTTCCCGGCCCACGAGCGCGGCAAGGTCTTCGGCCTCTTCGGCGCGATCGTCGGTCTCGGCGCGGTCTCCGGGCCGCTGCTGGGTGCCCTGCTCACGGAGTGGGACCTCTTCGGGCTCGGCTGGCGGCCGATCTTCCTGATCAACCTGCCCGTCGGCATCGCCGGACTGATCCTCGGCGCGAAGTTCATCACCGAGTCCAAGGCCCCCAAGGCGGTCCGACTCGACCTGCCCGGCGTCGGCCTGATCACCCTCGCCATGCTGATGCTCATCTACCCGCTCACCCGGGGACACGAGCTGGACTGGCCGCTCTGGGGCCATCTGTCCATGGTGGGCAGCCTGTTCGTCTTCGCGGCACTGGTCTCGTACCAGCGGCAGAAGGCGCTGACCGACGGCTCGCCGCTGATCGAACTGACCCTGTTCCGGATCAAGAGCTTCGCCGCCGGCATCGCCGTGCAGCTGACCTTCGGCGTCGGCCTCGGCATCTTCTTCCTGGTCTGGACCCTCTACATGCAGATGGGCCTCGGCTGGAGCGTGCTGCGTGCCGGCACGACGGGCATCCCGTTCTCCGTCGCCGTCTCGCTGGCCGCCGGAATCTCCGTGCAGAAGCTTGTGCCCCGCTTCGGCCGCAAGGTCCTCCAGGCCGGTGCGCTCCTCATGATCGCCGGACTGCTGGTCTACCTCTGGGAGAGCGAGCAGTACGGCATGGGCATCACCTCCTGGCAGATGGCCGTCCCGCTGGTGGTGATGGGCGCCGGGATGGGGCTGATCGTGGCTCCGCTGACCGATGCGGTGCTCTCCGAAGTGCCCCAGGAGCACGCCGGTTCGGCGTCCGGCCTGATCAACACCGTGCAGCAGATGGGGACGGCGCTCGGCCTCGGCCTGGTGTCCGTCGTCTTCTTCGGAGCGATCGGCGAGCGGCTGGCTCCCGAGGCGGTCGGCCCGGCGTTCGTGGACGCGTTCCAGCAGTCGCTGTGGTGGGTGGCCGGGGTGCTCTCGGTGATCTTCCTGGTCATGTTCGCGCTGCCCGCCCGGCCGCGCGCCCACATGGAGGGCGCGGCGGACGTGGACGGCGCCGCCCACGCGGAGCGCGACGCGCACTGACCCGCGTGGCGGCGGAACCGGCCTCTGCGGCGGCCGGCCCCACTGTGACCGGCCCCTGCGGTTCGCCGCCGGGGCCGGTCCCTGCCGTTCGGGTCAGCAGATCCGGGTGCGGCTCTCCATCGCCGCGCGGGCGGTGTGCTCGTCCTCGTACACCTCGCACATGTGGCGGCCGTCGGGCGTCGCCGTGTGCTCGACCTCCCACAGGCTCGTCTCGCTGCCGTCCAGCAACAGGAACGCGTGCTCGTAGAGCGTGAATCCGGCGGGCCGGCCGTCGACGCGGCACTGACGCCCGAAAATCTGGGTGATGTGGTGGGCGAAGGCGGACCGGAGCAGCCGCGACTTCTGCTCGCCCGGCCGGTCGGCGTTCTCCGCGCGGCGCAGCACCCGGCGGGCATGGTCCGCGGAGTTGTCGGGGGCGTACGTCCGGGGGGGCGGGGCCGGCGGGGCGGACATCAGGACCGTCAGCATCTCCACCTCCCCCTGCGTCTCCTGCGTCCCCTCGTCGCCGAAGGCCGGCGAGTCGCAGAGGCTCCCGGCGAGCCGGGACGCGGCGATGCGGGCGTCGCCCTCCTCGTCGTACAGCTCGTGCCGACGCGGGGCCCGCACGTCCCGACCTCCGCTGTGGACCAGCTCCCACAGGGTGAGGGCGGAGCCGTCGGAGAGGAGATACGTGTGACGGTAGGTCTCGCGGTGCAGCACGGAGCTGTGGTGCGACGAGTGCAGCGAACTGCTGTGGGCGAGCGCGGTGCCGAGGCGGTCGACCGTGCTGTCGGGAAGGTCGAAGGAGTTCAGGGCGCGTCGCAGGAGTCGGTCGAGGTGGTGCTCGGTTGTCTCGAACGGATCGCTCAAGGTGGTGTCTCCAGGCCGTCGCCGCGCGTTACTCGATGCGTGCTTAACGTAGTCCCTGGGTCCGACATCGTGACCGGGGTTGGTAAAAACGTAGGGCGCACGCAGAAAGTTCCCCTCCTGTTCCCGGTGCATTTCGGGCGGTTGGGGTGAACTCCCTTACGCGGACGACAAGTCGGCCGTCCGCGCGCCCCTCGCTCGCGCCGCGCGCCCCCTGGAACCTGTCGTTCCGATCGGGTGTCAGCCGCCGTACAACTCCGTGTACGAGAGGAACCCCCCGCCCGGCCCCTCGCTGCTCCGGGCCGCGCGCACCGCCTTGACGACGGCCCGGGCCAGGACGTCGGCGCCCGCCGCCAGGATCTCGTTGACGGCGACCGGATCCCCGGGCGGCACCCGCACCTGCCCGGTGGCCAGCGTGAACACGGTGTCCCCGTCGGTCAGCAGGTGGACCGGGCGCACCGCACGCGCCAGGCCGTCGTGTGCGGTGCCCGCAAGCTTCTGGGCCTGCGCCCGGGTCAGGTCCGCGTCCGTGGCGACGACCGCGATCGTCGTGTTGAACGGCGTGGCCCCGCCCCCGGCCGCCTCCATCGCCTCCCGCTCCCGTGCCAGAAGCCGCTCCGCCGCCGCGTGGACCTCGGCCGGAGGGTGGACCGGCGGCTCACCGGCGCCGTACTCCCCGAACAGCACGCCGGTCCGGGGATCGACCACCGAGCCCGCCGCGTTCACCGCGACGAGGGCGGCCACCGTGACCCCCGAGGCGAGGCGGGCGCTCGCCGTGCCGATGCCGCCCTTGAGCTGCCCGGCCACCGCGCCGGTGCCCGCGCCCACCGAGCCCTCTGCCACGGGCTCCCCGGGCCCTGTGGCAGTCGCGGCCTCCACCGCCGCGCGGCCGGTCGACGCGTCGGGGCGGGCCCGCCAGTCGCCGCCCCGGCCGAGGTCGAAGAGGGCGGCGGCAGGAACGACCGGCACCACCTGGGTGGGTCCGGCGCCGACCCGGACGCCCCGGCCCTGCTCCTCCAGCCAGGCCATCACGCCGGACGCGGCGTCGAGCCCGTACGCACTGCCGCCCGTGAGGACCACGGCGTCGACCCGTTCCACCAGATTGCGCGGGTCCAGCGCGTCCGTCTCCCGCGTGCCCGGCCCGCCGCCCCGTACGTCCACGGCGGCCACGGCCCCGCCCTCGGGCGCCAGAACGACGGTCGTGCCGCTCAGCGCGCCGACGCCGGCGACCTCGGCGTGGCCGACCCGGATGCCGGCCACATCGGTCAGCGCGTCCAGCAGGGGCGGGAGGGCGGGGGCCTTGTCCTCGCGGGTCATGTGCGGCTCCTCCGGTCGGGATCGGGGCCCGCGGGGGAGCGCGGGCCGATGCGCCTCGAACGTACCGGCGAGCCGGGAGCGGTGCGCAAGGCCCCGCACGAGCAGGGCGCCCGGGCCCGGCCCGGGCAAGGCGACCCTTGCGACTGTCCGGGCGACCCGCTCACCGTCTCATCGGCCAAAACGTGTTTAATCCGCCCAAACGATCCTACGGTGGTCGGGTGACCGAGCCCTCAGAAGCCACCGCAGCAGCCGAGCCTCCCGCACCCGGCGGCCCCACGGCCATGCCTCCCGCACCGACCGGCCCCCGGTCCGTCACCGCCCGGGCCACGCTCGCCGGAGTGGCTGTCTCCGCCCTCCTGATCGTCGCGATCGTGCTCGGCAGCCGCATGCTCCGGAACTTCGACTCGGCCCTCCTCCCCTACGCCGTGGCCACGGTCTTCCTCGCCTTCGGCGTCGCCTACCGCTACACCGTCTGGATCTCCGCCCCCGGCGCCCGACGACTCTTCAAGCAAGGCTGGCGCAGCCTCTTCTCCCTGGAGAACTTCCGCAGCGCCCCCACCGCCCTACCGAAGATGATCGCCACCTATCTGGGTCTCCAGAAGTTCCTCGGGGCCCGCTCCCACGCCCGCTGGGCCGCCCACCAGCTGATCTTCTGGGGCTGCATCCTCGCCGCCCTGATCACCTTCCCGCTCACCTGGGGCTGGTTCACCTTCACCTCCGGCACCGGTTCAGGGCCCGGATACGAGATGCGGATCTGGGGCTTCAAGATCCTCGGCTTCGACTCCCTGAACCTTCTCGGCTGGCTGATGTTCCACGGCCTGGACATCGCCGCCGTCCTCGTCATCCCCGGCGCCTCGTACTTCCTGTGGCGCCGGATGAAGGACCGCGGCGCCGTCACCGGCCAGCGCTTCGCCTATGACCTGGTGCCGCTGATCGCGCTCATCGTCATCTCCGTGACGGGCCTGCTGCTCACCTTCTCCTCGGTCTTCCTGCACGGCGGCGGCTACCAGTTCCTGGCGATCCTGCACATGGTGTCGGTGGTCTTCACCCTCATCTACATCCCGTTCGGCAAGTTCTTCCACATCGTCCAACGCCCGGCCGCGGTCGGCATGCAGCTGTTCAAGTACACCGGCCGCAAGGACGACGAGGTGTTCGCCTGCCGCCGCTGCGAGGAACCCATCGACACCGGGCCCTACGTCGAGAACCTGCGCGGCACCATGCGCGACCTCTGCCTCTCCTTCGACGCCTGGGCCGAATACTGCCCGCGCTGCAAGCGGGTGCTGCGCGGCAGCGCCTACCTCTCCCATGTGAAGAAGGGCTTCAAGTGACCGCGGATCCGCGAGCTGCCGCCGACCGCCGGACGTTCATCCCCCTGGATCCCTCCCTCGCGCCGCCCGGCACCCGCGCCTTCCGGGACGCCGGCGGCATCCCGGCCGACCAGTGGCACGCCGACCAGAACGGCGAGACGCTCGTGCCCACCCACTGCTGCTTCTGCGGCGTCCAGTGCGGGATGTATCTGCGCGTGGACAGGGGCGGCAAGGTCTTCGGCGTCGAACCCCGCAACCACGACATCAACCGGATGCGGCTCTGCCCCAAAGGCATCAACGCCTACCAGCAGGTCAACCACCCCGACCGGCTCACCGCCCCGCTGATGCGCCGCTCCCGCGACGAGGAGTTCCGCGAGGTCTCCTGGGAGGAGGCGCTCGACTTCACCGTCTCCGAGGTCAAGCGCATCCAGCAGACGTACGGCAACGACGCCTTCGGGCTCCTCGGCGGGGCCAGCCTGTTCTCCGAGAAGACCTATCTGGTGGGCAAGTTCGCCCGGGTCGCCCTCAAGTCCCGGCACGTCGACTACAACGGCCGTCTCTGCATGGTCAGCGCGGCGGGCGCCAACAAGCTGGCCTTCGGCATCGACCGGGCCGGCAATCCCTTCTCCGACATCCTCCTCACCGACTGCCTGCTCATCGCGGGGTCCAACGTCGGCGAGTGCTTCCCCGTGATGACCCAGTACGTCTGGGGAGCCCGGGACCGCGGCGCCAGCCTCATCGTCATCGACCCGCGCGAGACCGCCATCGCCCGGACCGCCGACATCCACGTCGCCCTCAAGCCCGGCACCGACTCCGCCTTCTTCACCTCCGTACTGAACGTCGTCATCGAGGAAGGACTCACCGACGAGAACTTCCTCGCCGCCCACGCCACCGGCTGGGAGGAACTCAAGGCCAAGGCCGCCGACTACCCGCCCTCCCGCGCCGCAGCGATCTGCGGGATCCCCTCCGAGCAGATCGTCCAGGTCGCCCGGACCTTCGCCCGCGCACCCAAGGCCATGGCCTGGCACGCCCGGGGCATCGAACACCACTCGCAGGGCGTCGAGAACTGCCTCTCCGTGATCAACCTCTGCACCGCCACCGGCCACATCGGCAAACCCGGCGCCGGCTACGGCACCATCACCGGCCAGGGCAACGGGCAGGGCGGCCGCGAGCACGGCCAGAAGTCCGACCTCCTTCCCGGCGGACGCTCCATCATGAACGAGGAGCACCGCCGCCAGATCTGCGAGATCTGGGGCATCGAGGAGTCCGAACTCCCGCCAGCCGGCACCTCCATGATGGAAATGGTCTGGCAGATGCAGCGCCGTGAGATCCGCGGCCTGATCGGCATCTGCAACAACCCCTTCGTCTCCCTGCCCAACTACCGGGTGGTCAAGGAGGGGTACGACACCACCGAGTTCCACGCTCAATTCGACTTCTTCCTCTCCGAGACCGCCGCCAACGCCCATGTGGTCTTCCCCGTCACCACCTGGGCCGAGGACGAAGGGGTGATGGCCAACGCGGAAGCCCGCGTGGTCAAGCACAACAAGGCCCAGGACCCGCCCCCAGGAGTCCGGACCGACACCTGGGTGATGTGCGAACTCGCCCGCCGGCTCGGCGCCGGCGACAAATTCGACTTCCCCGACTCGCGGTCGGTCTTCGACGAGCTGCGCATCGCCTCCGCCGGCACCGTCAACGACTACTACGGCATCACCTACGAACGGCTGGAGGAGACCGGCGGCATCGCCTGGCCCTGCCCCACCACCGATCACCCCGGCACCCCGCGCCTCTTCGAGGACGGGAAGACCTACCACCCCGACGGCAAGATCCACCTCCAGCCCGTCGAGTGGCACCCGCCGATGGACCCGTACGACGACGAGCACCCCATGTCCCTCACCACCGGCCGTACCGTCGCCCACTTCCTCTCCGGCAACCAGACCCGCAGGCTCGGCGCCCTCGTCGAACAGACCCCACGTCCCTGGGCCGAGATCCACCCCTCGCACGGCTTCCGCAACGGCGAACCCGTCCGCGTCGTCACCCGGCGCGGCAGCGAGGTCTTCCCCGCCCTGGTCACCGAGGCGATCCGCCCCGACACCGTGTTCGTCCCCTACCACTGGCCCGTCCCCACCGCGGCCAACGCCCTCACCATCGACGCCCTCGACCCCCGCTCCAAGATTCCCGAGTACAAGGTGTGCGCCTGCCGCATCGAGCACGCCGAGCGGATCGACGAGGTCCCCGCCCCGCCGGTCGCCCCCGGCCATGTCGCCTACCCGGAGACCCAGGTCTTCCGTACCGACCCGCTGCCTCCCACGGCCCCCCAGGGCCGTGGCACCTCGGAGAGGAGCTGAGGCCCCATGATGGGCAGAACGATCTTCATCGACCCGGGGCGCTGCATCGGCTGCCAGGCCTGTGTCTCCGCCTGCCGCGAGTGCGACTCGCACCGCGGCAAATCGATGATCCACCTCGACTACACCGACGAGGGCCGGTCCGTCGCCTCCCTCCCCACCGTCTGTATGCACTGCGAGGACCCGGTCGCCCCGTGCGCCGAGGTCTGTCCCGCCGACGCGATCCTGGTGACCGCCGACGGCGTGGTGCAGCAGGCCGACACCACCCGCTGCATCGGCTGCTCCAACTGCGTCAACGCCTGCCCCTTCGGCGTACCGAAGATCGACCTTCAGGCGAAGCTGCAGATGAAGTGCAACCTCTGCTACGACCGCACCGCCTACGGCCTCGCCCCCATGTGCGCCACCGTCTGCCCGACCGGAGCGCTCTTCTACGGAACCGTCGAGGAACTCCAGGCGGAGCGCCCCGGCGTCCAGGTCGCCGACACCTTCGTCTTCGGCGAGACCGAGGTCCGCACCGGCGTGGCCATGGTCGTCCCCGCCGAACGCGTCCAGTGGCCGGTGCCCGGCGGTCTTCCCGTCGTCGAGATCAACGGGAAGGACGTCCGCCGATGAGCGTCACCGATCAGCAGCCGGGTGGCGAGCACCCCGCCGGAGGCGACCCGCGCGAGGCACTCCAGGACCGGATCGCCGCCGACTCCCTCACCACCCGGCGGGACTACCTCCGGATCGTCACCACCGTCTCCGGCGGTCTCGCGGTCGGCGGCATCGGGGTGGCCGCGGGCATCCTCCACCGCCACGGCGACGGCGAGGAGGGCAACGCCCCGGAGGCGAAGCGCATCGCCCAGCAGCTCCTGCCCGGCCAATCGATCGCCTTCCGCTACCCGGGCGAGGAGGACCGGGCCGTCGCCGTCCGGCTCGACGACGGCACCCTCGTCGGCTACTCCGCCGTCTGCACCCACCTCGCCTGCGCCGTGCTCTGGCGCCAGGACCGGGGCACGGAGGGCGAGCTGTACTGCCCGTGCCACGAGGGAGTCTTCGACGCCCGGTCCGGCGAGGTCACCGCCGGGCCGCCGCCCCGCGGGCTGCCCAAGGTCGTGGTGATCGAGCAGGACGACGGAAGCGTCTGGGCCGTGGGGACCACCCGCTCCGGCGAGAGCGTCGAGGAAGGCCTCTGCCGCCAGCTCGGCGGCGAGCGACCCGAGCTCGCCGCCCGTATCGGCTGCCCGGGCGCCGACGGCGGAGCCGAGTCCCCGCCCCGGGCCGCCACCGGGACACGAGCCCGGAACCGGACCACCGGCGTCACGTCCGCCGCCGAGAACCCGGGCGGGCGGGCATGAGCGACTCCGTGCACCCCGAGCAGCCGCTGCCGCCCCCGGGCAGCCACTACCCCACCTACCACCCCGGCAGTGCCGACCCCGAGCTGAACCGGCCCGTCCACGAGCGGTATCCGCAGATCCGCCCCACCAGCGGATACGGGGACCCCCGTGTCCGGCACACCGGCCCCGGGCCCGGGGCGGGCACCGACCAGAACCCCGAGCGCTCCTCGAAACTGACCGCCCGCCTCGCCCTGGCCATGACCGTCGTCATCGGCCAGCTCTGGGGACTGACGGTCCTGATCGACGAGTGGATGGAGGGCAACACCGGCACGGCCTGGTGGGGGGCCGGCTTCCTCTGCCTGTCGTTCCTCGTCGTGCTCGGCCTGTGGCTCGTCGACCCGAAGGACCGCTGACGCCCGCCGCCCGGACCTACGGCGGCTCACCCCCCGTGGTGAGCCGCCGTACCCTGGAGGCATGAGCGCCGCCCCCGCCCCCCGCCCGCGTGATGCGAAGAAGCAGCAGCCACAGGAGCAGCCGCACCAGGAACCGAAGCCCAAGCCGGTTCTGATCTTCGACGATCCGCTGGACCGGCAGTCCGCGGACGATACGGACCAGGGGTGGGGCGAGCGGCCGCTCTCCGGCGGCAGCGCCGCGGACCTCGCGCGCTTCCTGGACGAGAAGCCGCCCCACCACATCTGAGCGGTCGCCCGGAGTGCTACCGGTCCTCGCGCGGACCCGCAGCAGCCCCGCCGGTTCCGCCCGGGCCGTCGCCCGGGTCCGGCCGGTGGGAACCGGGCGCGCCACCGTTGCGCTGGGCGACAAGGGCGTCGCGGATCTCCTTCAGCACCTCCAGCTCGCTCACCTCGATCGTCTCCTGCACGCCTTCCTTGGCGGCCTGCATCGCCGCCCGCCTGGCCAGGTACTTGGCCATCGGCAGCACCATCAGGAAGTACACGACGGCAGCGGTGATCAGGAAGCTGAGCGTCGCGCTGAGCACCGAGCCCCACAGGATCTCGATCCCGTCCATCTTCCCGGTCTTCGGGTCCGTGGTGCACGGGCCCTGGAGGCAGGAGCTGTAGTCGTCCAGGTCCTGGGTGCCGAACGCGCCGACCAAGGGGTTGATGATGCCCTTGACGACCGCGTTCACGATGTTGGTGAAAGCGGCACCGATGACGACAGCCACCGCGAGGTCGATCACATTGCCGCGTGTCAGGAAGGCCTTGAAGCCCTCCAGCAGACTGACCTTCTTCTCGCTCACAGGTGAGCCTTCTTTCGCATGGGCGGTGAGAGGAGCAACTTGCTCCGCCACCTAAGGCGGGAGAAGGCGAGACTGTCCAATCAGCCAGTCTCCACAGATGATGTGAAAGGGCGTCAGTCCACATCGGACACCGCCACGGCCAGCCGCCCCGAAGCGCCCGCGCCGAGCAGTGCCGTGGCCGTCGTCCGCTCCACGGAGAAGACCACCAGCGCCCCGGACCCCGCCCCCGACCTCGCATCGGCACCGTCCACCGTGTGATCGCCGGGACCTACGGCGGTATGAGGCACCTTCGCCACGCGCGCCCCTCGCGCCACCACGCGCGCGTCGCCGCCCGCATCGCCCACCGCGATCACATCGACGCGGTCTCCCGGTCGCAGCAGCCGTACCGTCTCCGGATCCGCGATCCGGACCGGCGCGGAGACCAGTCGCACCGACGGCCGGTCGGTCCCCGGCGGAGCGTCCGGCGGGCCGGCCCCTCCGTCGGCGCTGCTCAGGCCCGTGGTGGCCAGCGCCGCGCCGGCCAGGGCAAGCCCCGCGGCCGCCGTACGCCGTTGCCGACGCAGCATGCGCCGCAGGCGGTCCGCGCCACCGCCCCGCACCCGCAGGGGCCCGAACGGCCCCACCCCGCACGGCGCGGGCACCGGCGCCGGAAAAGGGGGAGCGGACGTGAATGCAGACGTGGACGTGGACGGGCACGGGGACGGGGGAGCGGGCAGGGACGTGGACATGGCACCACCTGGGATCGGGCGGATGAGGGCGAGGGAGGAACGCGAGCAAGCAGCGCAGGAGAAAGGGGAGTCCGGACCGGTTCGACCCGGCCGAACTCCCCTCACTTTCCACCCGCCGAGCAGATCCCGCTGAGGCCTGTGGACAGTCCCCGCGTTGTGGACAACTCCGTCACCCGATCCGGTGAGACCCGCCCTGCCCAAGCGGCACTTGTCCCCGCTACGGCAGCGCGATCCCCGTGTCGATCCCGTCCAGCGCATGAGCGCACGTGCAGTTGCGGCTCTCGCTCTTCGGCAGCCCGGCCACCGCGTCGAACAGCACCGAGCGCAGCCGGTCCACATTGGCCGCGAACACCTGGAGCACCTCCTCGTGCGAGACGCCCTCGCCCGCCTCGGCCCCCGCGTCCAGATCGGTCACCAGGGTCATCGTCGTGTAGCAGAGCCCCAGTTCACGCGCGAGTACCGCCTCGGGGTGCCCCGTCATGCCCACGACGGACCAGCCCATCGCCGCGTGCCAGCGCGATTCCGCGCGGGTAGAGAAGCGGGGCCCCTCGACCACCACCAGGGTGCCGCCGTCCACCGGCTCCCAGTCCCGCCCCCGGGCCGCAGCGAGCGCCGCCCTGCGCCCCTCGGGGCAGTAGGGGTCGGCGAAGCCCAGGTGGACGACGTTCGGCACGGTCCCGTCGGCCCGGGTCTCACCGTCGTAATAGGTCTGCACGCGGGCCTTGGTGCGGTCCACCAGCTGATCGGGGACGAGCAGGGTGCCCGGTCCGAACTCCGGCCGCAGCCCGCCCACCGCGCACGGCCCGAGCACCTGCCGGACCCCGACGGAGCGCAGCGCCCACAGGTTGGCCCGGTAGTTGATGCGGTGCGGCGGCAGGTGGTGGCCGCGTCCGTGGCGGGGCAGGAAGGCCACCCGGCGGCCGCCGAGCTCGCCGAGGAAGACCGAGTCGCTCGGCTTTCCGTAAGGGGTGTCCACGGTGACCTCGGTGACATCCTCCAGGAAGGAGTAGAAGCCCGAGCCGCCGATGACACCGATCTCCGCGGAACCCTCGGTCCCCGCCGTACCCGTACCGGAGTTCGTTTCCGTATGTGCGTTCACCATGCGGTCACCGTATCCGCAGGGGCGTCGCCCGGGGGCAATGCCCGGACCCCGCCGAGTGGTCTCGGCGGGGTCCGGTGAAAAGCAGGTGGGGCGTACGGGGGCTCAGGCGGCCGACGTACCGCTCGACGAGGCCGGCGCGGAGGCCGACGACGAGGAAGAGGCGGACGAAGAGGACGACGACGATGCGCCCGCCTTCGTGTCCGAACCCGACGACGAGGACGACGCGGAGTCGGACGACTTCGATGCCGTCGACGCCGGCGTGCTGCTCGACGAGGAGCCGCGGCTGTCGTTCCGGTAGAAACCGGAACCCTTGAAGACGATGCCGACCGCGGAGAACACCTTCTTGAGGCGTCCGTCGCAGCTCGGGCACACGGTCAGGGCATCATCGGTGAACTTCTGCACCGCCTCGAGGCCCTCGCCGCACTCGGTGCACTGGTACTGATAGGTCGGCACTTGCTCCTCCTGGCACTCTCACTCAGTGAGTGCTAACGACGTTCCATACTGACGTATTCCGTTGAATCAGTCCACCGCGACCGGCTCGCGGTGACCGATCCCACGTGCCACGGTGCGTCCCGGGGGCCTGGGAGTCAGCCGGGAGCGCAGGGCCAGCAGGGTCATCAGGGCCAGTGCGGTTCCGGCCAGGGGGACCAGGAATCCGGTGCTCGCGCCGTGGGCGTCGGCGAGTTGCCCCGCCACGGTCACGGCCGCCGCCTGTCCGAGCGCCACCGCGCCCGTCAGCCAGGTGAAGGCCTCGGTACGGGCGGTGGCGGGCACCAGCGCCTCGACCAGGGTGTAGCCGCTGATCAGCGCCGGGGCGATGCAGAGGCCGACCAGCAGGCCGAGTCCGGCCAGCAGGGGCACCGAGTGCACGGCCCACAGGCCGGACGCAGTCAGGGTCAGCGCCACGTACCCGACGATCAGCCGACGGCGCGGGCTGCTCTTCCACGCGATGGCGCCGCAGGCGATGCCGGCCAGCATGTTGCCCGCCGCGAAGATCCCGTAGAGGACACCGTTGACCCCGGGGTGGCCGATCTCCTCGGAGAACGCGGTCAGCGAGACCTGCATCCCGCCGAAGACCGCGCCGATGCCCAGGAAGGTGACGGCCAGGACGCGCACGCCAGGAATGGAGAGCGCCGAGGCGTGCGGCTCGGCCTCGGTGGCCGCGTTGCGCGGGGCGGGCTGGGTGGCGCGCTGCGCCGCGAAGAGGAGCCCGCCGACCAGGGTCAGGGCGGCTTCCGTGATCAGTCCGGCCGCCGGGTGCACGCCGGTGCACAGCGCGGTGGCGATCACCGGGCCCAGGACGAACGTGAACTCGTCCGTCACCGACTCGAACGCGGCCGCTGTGGACATCAGCGGGGAGGCGGGCCGGTCGGGGGTCGCCCCCAGCATCGCCGCCCAGCGGGCCCGCACCATGGGGCCGACCTGCGGGATCGAGGCACCGGTCGGCACAGCGGCGACGAACAGCGCCCACAGGGGGGCGTCCGTCAGCGCCAGTACGGTCAGGACGCTCACGGAGACGGCGTGGAGGAGGACTCCGGGCAGCAGGACGGCGCGCTGGCCGAAGCGGTCGGCGAGTTTGCCGCTCTGCGGGGCGAACAGCGCCATGGAGACGCCGGAGACCGCCGCGACGGCACCCGCGCTGCCGTACGAGCCGGTCGTGTGCTGCACGAGGAGGACGATGCCGATGGTGAGCATCGCGAAGGGCTGCCGTGCGGCGAAGCCGGGGAGGAGGAAGGTCCACGCACCGGGGGTGCGCAGCAGTTGCCCGTATCCGGGGCGGTCGGAGACCGTGGTCGCCACGGTCCTTGCCTTTCTGCCGCCTGGTGGCCCTGCTTCCCGGCGCCCTTGTGGGGCGGGCCGGACGGAAGCGGCCGAGAGCTGTCCTCTTCGCGCGGAACTGCGGTAGATGCCGGGCGACTCGCTGCAATCGGCGAAGAAACGCCGGGCGAAGAGACACCACGACCGCCATACGGTCGCGCCAGCTCTGCATCAGACAGAGTTGGTCGATCAGGTTTGCCTTCATGCTACAGGCAGGATGCCCCGTGCGCCTGTGATTGCGCACGCGGCTTCCGTATCAGCCTGTGATCTGCGACGCGTTTGCCGCTGACCGCCTGTGTTGTCGCCTCATGTGGGCTCAGGAACGTGCTTTTGTGCCGCTTCCGCTCCCGTTGGCTTGGGCTCCGCCGAGTTTCTTGGCCAGCTTCATCGCCTGCGGGATGGCGGACCCGCCGTGGGGGCCCGCAGCACCGGGCGCCCCGGCAGCGGGGGACCCGCCCGTGCCCAGCCAGCCGGCCAGCTTGCCGCCCTCGGCGACCGCCCGCAGCCGTTCCTCCGCCCGGTCGCGCACCGGGTCGGTGGCCACCACCAGCAGCTCGTCCCCGCGCCGCAGCACCGTCGCCGGGGAGGGGACGAAGCTCTGGTTCTCCCGGACCACCAGCGTGACCGCGGCGCCGGCCGGGAGCCGCAGCTCGCCGACCTCGACGCCGTGCATCTTCGACTTCGTGGGGATGGCGACCGACAGGAGATGGCCGCGCAGTCGTTCCAGCGGGGCCGACTCGATGCCCAGGTCGTCGGCCTCGGCCGGGTCGTCGGCGATGTTCAGCTTGTCCGCGACCCAGGGCAGCGTCGGGCCCTGGATCAGTGTGTAGACGATGACCAGGACGAAGACGATGTTGAAGATTCGCGTACTGCCCTCCACTCCGGACACCATCGGAATGGTCGCCAGGACGATGGGTACCGCCCCGCGCAGTCCGGCCCAGGACATGAGGACCTTCTCGCGCGCCGGCATCCGGAACGGCGCGAGACTCAGGAAGACCGACAGGGGCCGCGCCACCATGGTCAGCACCAGGCCCACGACGATGGCGGGCCAGAAGTCGTCGACCAGGTCGTGCGGGGAGACGAGCAGGCCGAGCAGCACGAACATGCCGATCTGGGCCAGCCAGCCGAGCCCGTCGGCGAAACCGCGCGTGGCGGGCCAGTGGGGCAGCTTGGAGTTGCCGAGGATCATCGCGGCCAGGTAGACGGCGAGGAACCCGCTGCCATGGGCCATGGCGCCCGCCGCGTACGCCGAGACGGCGATGGCCATCACGGCGATCGGGTAGAGGCCGGAGGCGGGCAGGGCCACGTGCCGCAGCCCCAGGGACCCCAGCCAGCCCACCGCGATGCCGATGGCGGCGCCGATGGCCAGCTCCATGGCGATCTCCGCGACCAGGAGATACCAGTGCTCGACCGGGCCGACCGCGGAGAGCGCGACGACCATGATGACGACGGGAGCGTCGTTGAATCCGGACTCCGCCTCCAGGACGCCGGTGATCCGGGGAGGCAGGGGCACTCTGCGCAGCACGGAGAAGACGGCCGCTGCGTCGGTCGAGGAGACGACCGCGCCGATGATGAGCGCCTGGCGCCAGTCCAGGCCGACGAGATAGTGCGCGGCCGAGGCCGTGATGCCCACGCTGATGCCGACGCCGACGGTCGAGATCACCGCGGCGGCCGGCAGGACTGGTTTGACCTCTTTCCACTTCGCCCCGAGTCCGCCCTCGGCCAGGATGACGACCAGGGCGGCGTAGCCGATCACCTGCGTCAGTTCGGCGTTGTCGAACTTGACGTCGAAGATGCCGTCCTGCCCCAGGGCGATGCCGATGCCGAGATACAGGAGCAGGCTGGGGAGTCCGCTGCGCGAGGAGATCCGTACCGCCGCGACGGCGACGAGCAGGACGAGCGAGCAGACGAGCAGGAGTTCGTTGAGCGCGTGGACAGTCAGGGTCCGTTCCTTCCCTGCGTGCGCCTGCCGGATCGTCCTCCGGCAGCCAGGTACTTCGTTACCTTACCTAATCGTTAACGATTCCTTGACGGCTTCGAGTGTTCGTACGAGGAAGACGCAAATGGATGCATCCCTATACCGCGTCCGAGTGGCTTCTCCGCTGCGCCTATGGTTGCTCCTGCACTCCCAGGACCACCCTGCCCCTCGAAGGACAGCGATGCCCGCCAACACAACCGCCTCTTCCGGCCCTTCCGACGCGAAGAAGCCCGGCAGGAAGAAGGGGCGACGCGCCCGCCTGCTCGTGCTCGTCCTGGTGCTGGCGCTCGTCGCGGGTGTCGGATACGGCGCGTACTGGTCCGTATCCACCGTGCGGGCCTCGTACCCGCAGACCACCGGGTCGATGACCCTCGACGGCCTTTCCGGTGACGTCGAGGTCAAACGCGACTCCTACGGAATTCCGCAGATCTACGCGGACTCCGACGCCGACCTCTTCCGCGCCCAGGGCTTCGTCCAGGCCCAGGACCGCTTCTGGGAGATGGACGTCCGGCGGCACATGACGTCCGGCCGGCTCTCCGAGATGTTCGGTTCCGGACAGGTCGAGACCGATTCCTTCCTGCGGACGCTCGGCTGGCGGCAGGTGGCGCAGAAGGAGTACGACGAGGTCCTGGACGAGGACACCAAGAAGAACCTCCAGTCGTACGCGGAGGGCGTCAACGCGTATCTGAAGGGCAAGGAAGGCCGGGACATCTCGGTCGAGTACGCGGCGCTGGGGCTGACCAACGACTACAAGCCCGGCGAGTGGACCCCGGTGGACTCGGTGGCCTGGCTCAAGGCGATGGCCTGGGACCTGCGCGGCAACATGCAGGACGAAATCGACCGTTCGCTGCTGACCAGCCGCCTCGACCAGGACCAGATCAAGGACCTGTACCCCGGTTACCCGTACAAGCAGAACAAGCCGATCGTCGAGCAGGGGGCCATCTCCCCGGTCACCGGGAAGTTCGACCCCGCGGCCACCCCGTCGGACAACGTCGGCTCCACGACCCCCGAGGGGGCCGCCGACGGCCTCAACACCCAGCTCTCCGCCCTCTCCGACACCCTTGACGAGATCCCGGCGCTGCTCGGCCCGAACGGCAACGGCATCGGCTCGAACTCCTGGGTCGTCGACGGCAGGCACACGACGTCCGGCAAGGCGCTGCTCGCGAACGACCCGCACCTCGCGCCGATGCTGCCCTCCCTCTGGTACCAGATGGGCCTGCACTGCCGGGAGCTCTCCGCGACCTGCCAGTACGACACGGCCGGCTACACCTTCTCCGGCATGCCCGGTGTGATCATCGGTCACAACCAGGACATCGCCTGGGGTCTGACCAACCTGGGCGCCGACGTCACCGACCTGTTCCTGGAGAAGGTCTCCGACGACGGCTATCTGTACGACGGCAGCACCAAACCCTTCAAGACCCGCGAGGAGACCATCAAGGTCGCCGGCGGCCGGGACCGGACGATCACCGTCCGCGAGACGAACAACGGGCCCCTGGTCTCCGACCGCAGCAAGGAACTGGACAAGGTCGGCCAGAAGGCCCCCGTCAGCAACGCCGCCCCCGACCGTGCCGACGGCTACGCGGTGGCGCTGAAGTGGACCGCGCTGCAGCCCGGCAAGTCCATGGACGCCGTCTTCGCGCTCAACCGGGCCAAGGACTTCACCACCTTCCGGGCGGCCGCCGAGAACTTCGAGGTCCCCTCGCAGAACCTCATCTACGCCGACACCGAGGGCAACATCGGCTACCAGGCCCCCGGCAAGATCCCGGTCCGCTCCGAGGGCTTCGACGGTACGGCGCCGGCACCGGGCTGGGACCCGAAGTACGCGTGGAAGGGCTACATCCCCTTCGACGAGCTGCCCTACGAGTACAACCCGGACCGCGGCTTCATCGTCACCGCCAACCAGGCCGTCATCGACGAGAAGAAGTACCCCCACCTCCTGACCAAGGACTGGGGCTACGGCGCCCGCAGTCAGCGGATCAACGACCTCCTGACCCAGAAGATCAAGGGTGGCGAGAAGGTCTCGACCGATGACATGCAGAAGATGCAGATGGACAACTTCAGCGAGATCGCCGCGCTGCTGGTGCCCGAGCTGAAGAAGATCAACATCTCCGACCCGAGCGTCCGCGAGGCCCAGAAGCTGCTGGAGGGCTGGGACTACACCCAGGAGCCCGACTCGGCCGCCGCCGCGTACTTCAACGGCGTCTGGCGCAACATTCTGAAGCTCGCCTTCGGCAACAAGCTGCCCAAGGAGATGCGGGTCGAGGGCGACTGCCTCAATGTGCCGCCGGCCAAGAACAGCGGCCCGGCCGACCAGCAGAAGAAGCTCGTCCGCGAGTGCGGCCAGCGCGACGGCGACACCGCGCAGCCGGACGGCGGCGACCGCTGGTTCCAGGTGGTCCGCGACATCGTGGGCGACCAGGACAACGAGTGGTGGAAGGCGCCCGCCCGGGGTCGCGAGGATGCTCTGGAGAGCCGGGACGACCTGTTCGCCCAGGCGATGGAGGATGCCCGCTGGGAGCTGACCTCCAAGCTCGGCAAGAACATCGACACCTGGAGCTGGGGCCGGCTGCACCGGCTGACGCTGAAGAACCAGACCCTCGGCACCGAGGGCCCCGGCCTGCTCCAGAGGGCGCTCAATCGCGGCCCCTGGAACCTCGGCGGCGGCGAGGCGGCGGTCAACGCCACCGGCTGGAACGCGGCGAGCGGCTACGAGGTCGTGTGGGTGCCGTCGATGCGCATGGTCGTCAACGTGGGGGACTGGGACAAGTCCCGCTGGATCAACCTCACCGGCGCCTCCGGGCACGCGTTCAGCGCGCACTACACGGATCAGACCGACAAGTGGGTCGACGGCGAACTGCTCGACTGGTCCTTCGGGGCCGACGCGGTCGAGGAGTCCACGGTCGACACGCTGACGCTGAAACCGTAGAGCTACGAGCAGAGCTATGAAGGGGCTACGAAGCGCCGCGCTCCGGCCGGTGTGACCACCGCGTCCACGGGGTGGTCGTGCGGTTCCGACGGGACCCGCGCGACCACCTCGTTCTCGTACAGGAGCACGACGAGCGACGGGTGCGCCCCGGCGGCCGTCAGCCGGGCCAGTACCCGGTCGTAGCTGCCGCCGCCCCGTCCCAGCCGCATCCCGGCCCCGTCCACCGCCAGGCCGGGCAGCAGCATCGCGTCGGCGGTGACGACGGCGTCGGGGCCCAGGCGTGGTCCGTCCGGCTCAAGGAGCCCCCGCCCGGCCGGCAAGAGGTGCGCCGGGCCCGTGTAGGCGGCCCAGTCCAGGTCGTTGTCGCCGAGGAGTACCGGCAGCAGCACCCGCACGCCGCGCCCGCGCAGCGCTTCCAGGAGGGCGCGGGTGCCCGGTTCGCGTCCCACGGAGACGTACGCGGCGACCGTACGGGCGTCGGCCAGTTCGGGCAGGCGCAGCGCCGCCTCGGCGAGAACCGCGGCGGCCCGGACGGCGTCCTCCTTCGTCAGGAGGGCCCGTGCGGCGAGCAGTTCGCGCCGCAGTGAGATCTTCGCGGACGCCTTTCCGGATTTGTCGGTGTTCAATGGTGACTCGCACGATTCTCGTATGGGCATATTTAAGGACGAAGTTAACCGGAATATCAGCTTCCGGCCTTGTGCACCCGTTAAGGTCTGCACATGACTCAGTCGCCCCCCAGGATCAGCAAGGCCGTCATCCCAGCAGCAGGTCTCGGCACCCGGTTCCTGCCCGCCACGAAGGCCACTCCGAAAGAGATGCTGCCTGTCGTCGACAAGCCGGCCATCCAGTATGTCGTCGAAGAAGCCGTGGCAGCGGGCCTCTCCGACGTACTGATGATCACCGGCCGCAACAAGCGTCCCCTTGAGGACCACTTCGACCGCAACTACGAGCTGGAGTCCGCGCTCACTCGCAAGGGCGACGCCGAACGCCTCGCCAAGGTCCAGGAGTCCAGCGACCTGGCCACCATGCACTACGTACGCCAGGGCGACCCCCGCGGCCTCGGGCACGCCGTGCTGTGCGCGGCCCCGCACGTGGGTGACCAGCCCTTCGCGGTGCTGCTCGGCGACGACCTGATCGACCCGCGCGACGCGCTGCTGGCCCGGATGGTCGAGGTCCAGGAGCGTGAGGGCGGCAGCGTCATCGCCCTGATGGAGGTCGACCCCTCGCAGGTCCACCTCTACGGCTGCGCCGCCGCGGACGCCACCGTCGACGGCGACGTGGTCCGCATCACCGACCTGGTCGAGAAGCCGGACCCGGCCGACGCCCCCAGCAACCTCGCCATCATCGGCCGGTACGTCCTGGATCCCGCGGTCTTCGACATACTGCGACACACCGAGCCGGGCCGCGGCGGCGAGATCCAGCTCACCGATGCGCTCCAGCTGCTCGCCGCCGACGAGAAGATCGGCGGCCCCGTGCACGGCGTCGTCTTCAAGGGCCGCCGCTATGACACCGGCGACCGCAGCGACTACCTGCGCGCCATTGTCAGACTGGCGTGCGAACGTGAGGACCTGGGGCCGGACTTCCGGACCTGGCTGCGCAAGTACGTCGCTGAGGAGATGTAACCCGTGAGCAGCACGATCTGGTCGGTCGACGAGCATCTGGACGACATCCTCGCCGCCGTGAGGCCGCTGGAGCCCATCGAGCTGCAGCTGCCGGACGCCCAGGGCTGTGTCCTGGTCAAGGACGTCGTCGTCCAGGTTGCCCTGCCGCCCTTCGACAACAGCTCCATGGACGGTTACGCGGTCCGCATCGCCGATGTCGAGGGGGCCAGCGAGGAGTTCCCCGCCGTCCTCACCGTCATCGGCGACGTCGCCGCGGGCAGCGCGGGGCTCGCCGACGACCAGGTCGTGGGGCCGGGCCAGGCCGCCCGCATCATGACGGGGGCCCCGCTGCCCGCCGGTGCGGAGGCCGTGGTCCCGGTCGAGTGGACCGACGGCGGCACGGGCGAGGGCCCGGCCGAGGGGATGCGCGCCCACGCCGACGCGCCGGAGGGCGCCACCGGCGAGGTCAAGGTGCACCGGCCCGTCGTGGCCGGCGCCCATGTGCGCGAGCGCGGCAGCGACGTCGAGCCGGGCGAGCTGGCCCTGGCCGCCGGGTCGGTCGTCGGCCCGCCGCAGATCGGGCTGCTCGCGGCGATCGGCTGTTCCACCGTGGTCGTACGGCCCCGCCCCCGCGTGGTCGTCCTGTCCACCGGCAGCGAACTGGTCCAGCCCGGCGAGACACTGACGGGCGGCCAGATCTACGACTCCAACAGCTTCGCGCTGACGGCCGCCGCCCGGGACGCCGGAGCCATCGCCTACCGGGTCGGCGCGGTGGCCGACGACGCCGAGACGCTGCGCGCCACGATCGAGGACCAGCTGAT
Organism: Streptomyces sp. man185; assembly: GCA_002551355.1. Classification (GTDB taxonomy): domain Bacteria; phylum Actinomycetota; class Actinomycetes; order Streptomycetales; family Streptomycetaceae; genus Streptomyces. The sequence continues at coordinate 35,754 of NTHE01000006.1, forward strand.
CCGCGCGGACATCGTCGTCACCACGGGCGGCGTCAGCGTCGGCGCGTACGACGTCGTCAAGGAGGCGCTGTCCTCCGTCGGGGACGAGGACGAGCCGGGCAGCGGGGTCGAGTTCCGCAAGCTCGCGATGCAGCCGGGCAAACCGCAGGGCTTCGGGTCGATCGGCCCGGACCACACCCCGCTGCTGGCCCTCCCGGGCAACCCGGTGTCCTCCTACGTCTCCTTCGAGCTGTTCGTCCGCCCGGCCATCCGCGCCCTGATGGGCCTCCCCGACGTGCACCGCCCCACGGCCCGCGCGGTGCTGAGCGCCGACAAGGCGCTCAGCTCGCCGGAGGGCCGCCGCCAGTTCCTGCGCGGACGCTACGACGCGGAGGCGGGCACGGTCGCCCCGGTCGGCGGCTCCGGTTCGCATCTGATCGCCGCGCTCGCGCAGGCGGACGTGCTGATCGTGGTGCCCGAGGACGTCACCTCGCTGGAGCCCGGCACGGAGACGGACGTGATCCTGCTCCGCTGACCGCCGCCCGGTGGCGGTACGGTATCTGCCGCCGTGCCTTCCGGGGGACCCCCTCCGGTTCCCCGAGGCGTAACCGGCGCCCCTAGCGCTAGGCGGAGTGAGTTGAGTACGCAGAACAGGCTGACGCACATCGACGAGGCGGGCGCGGCCCGCATGGTCGACGTGTCGGAGAAGGACGTCACCACCCGCGTCGCCCGCGCGGCCGGCCGGGTGCTCGTCTCGCCGCGCGTGATCGAGCTGCTGCGTGGCGAGGGAGTCCCCAAGGGCGACGCCCTCGCCACCGCCCGGATCGCCGGGATCATGGGAGCCAAGCGCACCCCTGATCTGATCCCGCTCTGCCATCCGCTGGCCGTCTCCGGTGTGAAGGTCGACCTGAGCGTGGCCGACGACGCGGTGGAGATCACGGCCACCGTGAAGACGACGGACCGCACGGGTGTCGAGATGGAGGCCCTGACGGCGGTGTCGGTGGCGGCCCTGACCGTCGTCGACATGATCAAGGCGGTGGACAAGAGCGCGGTCATCACCGACGTACGGGTCGAGGCGAAGTCGGGCGGCAAGTCCGGCGACTACCGGCGCACCGCGCCGGAGGGAACCCACTCGTGACGGCGCCCGGGCCCAGCGGAGCCGCAGGCCACGAACAGCACGCCCAGCCCCTCGCGCCCACCGGCCACGATCGGCACGCGCAGGCCCCCGACCCCACCGCAGCCGCGCCGCGCGTCCCGTACCGCGCGCTCGTCGTGACCGCCTCCAACCGGGCCTCCGCCGGCGTGTACGCGGACAAGGGCGGCCCGCTGATCGCCGAGGCGCTGACCGGCCTCGGCTTCGCGGTCGAAGGCCCGCAGGTCGTCCCCGACGGGGATCCGGTCGAGGCGGCCCTGCGCGCGGGCGTCGCCGCCGGGTACGACGTGATCGTCACCACCGGCGGTACGGGCATCTCGCCCACCGACGCCACCCCCGAAGCCACCCGCCGGGTCCTCGACCACGAGATCCCGGGCATCCCCGAGGCGATCCGGGCGGAGGGCCTCGCCAAGGTCCCGACCGCCGCTCTCTCCCGGGGCCTCGCGGGCGTCGCCTCCCGCACCCTGATCGTCAACCTCCCCGGCTCCACCGGCGGGGTGAAGGACGGGCTCGCGGTCCTCGGCCGGCTCCTGGTGCACGCCGTCGACCAGCTGCGCGGCGGAGATCACCCCCGACCGGGGAGCCCGAGCTGAACATCGCGACCTGGCCGGTGACGCTGACCGACGGCGAGATCGTCCTGCGCCCGATAAAGATGCGTGATCAGCGGATGTGGCGCGAGGTCAACCGGCGCAACCGCGACTGGCTGCGCCCCTGGGAGGCCACCGTCCCGCCGCCGGCCCCCGGCGGCCCGATGGCGCAGCGCCCGACGTACCGGCAGATGGTCCGCCACCTGCGCGCCGAGGCGAACGCGGGGCGGATGCTGCCGTTCGCCATCGAGTACGAGGGCCGCCTCGTCGGCCAGCTCACGGTCGCGGGGATCACCTGGGGCTCGATGTGCTCCGGTCATATCGGCTACTGGGTCGACCGGGGCGTCGCCGGGCGCGGGGTCATGCCGACGGCCGTGGCGCTCGCCGTGGACCACTGCTTCCGTTCGGTGGGCCTGCACCGCATCGAGGTCTGCATTCGCCCGGAGAACGCGCCCAGCCGCAGGGTGGTGGAGAAACTCGGATTCCGTTCGGAGGGCGTGCGCCCGCGCTATCTCCACATCGACGGCGCCTGGCGCGACCACCTGATCTTCGCCCTCACCGCCGAGGAAGTGCCCGAGGGGATGCTCCGGCGCTGGCGCCGGTCGCGCCCGGTGACGCCGAGGGGCCCGGACCGCCCGACGAAATGAAATAAGTGTTCGAATTTGATCGCCGGGTGGCCGTCGGGTGACCGCAATGGGTCGGGCTATCGGTGGCTGTTGATCCGAACAATCACAAAAAAAGTCCGTGATATCAGCCGGATCGTGCGACACACCGGGCCAATTGGCGGATCCTTCCGTGCAAACCCCTCTACGGTGTGAGCGTGAGCAGCAGCGGCCTCATCTACGCAGTCATCGTCGGGGCCTGGGCCGCCTACTTGGTGCCGATGTGGCTCCGCAGGCAGGACGAGCTCAACGAAGCCCGTCCGACGGAACGCTTCAGCACCGCCATCCGGCTGCTGTCCGGACGGGCGGCGATGGAGCGCCGTTACGCCAAGGAGCTGCGGGAGCGCACCGCCGAGGAGGCGGGGCCCGACGTCGACCCGGACCGGGAAACGGATCGTATGGAATCCGTGGACGTCCGGGCCTTTGCCGCGCCTCCGGCGCACACGGAAGCCAGAATGAGCGACCCGGCGCACGCTCCCGAGCGCGCCCCGGGCCGCCAGGCATCCGACCGCCCGGCGCACGACCGGCGGGCAGGGCATCAGCCCCCTGACCGCCAGTCCGCGGACCGCCGTCCCTCGGACCGTCAGGCGCACGAACGCCGGTCCGGCGAGCGCCCCGAGGAACACGTGCCCCCCGCGCAGCGACGCCCGCGCTCCGGCGCGGCCGACGCCGAGCGGGCCCGGCGTGCCCAGCGCTCCCAGGTCCTGGCACGGCGCAGGCGGACCACCGTCGTCCTCTTCCTGGCCTTCACCCTCGGGGCGATCGTCGCGGCGGTCGGCGGCCTCGGCTTCCTGTGGGCTCCGGCCGTCCCCGCCGTCCTGCTGAGCACGTACATCGTGCATCTGCGCTCCCAGGAACGCCGACGGTTCGCCTTCACGATGGACCGCCGTCGGGCCGAGGACGCGGCGCAGCGGCTGCGCGAGAACCGCCCGCGCAGGCACCAGCCCACGGCCCCCGCCCCTGCCGAGCCCGACGACGACTCCGAAGCCCACCACCCGGAGCCGGAGCCGACCCCCACGGTCTCCCCCCAGGAGGCCGGCCGCCGCGCCCTCGTCGAGCAGACGGACCACGCGGAGTGGGTGGACCAGCAGCGCGAACGCGGCCGTGTGCAGGGCGACAGCTGGGAGCCCGTTCCCGTACCGCTGCCCACCTATGTCACCGCGCCCGTCGCCCCCCGGGCCACGGGCGGGGTGGAGGTCGGTGACCCGGAGACCTGGAGCGCGGCCCGCTCCAGCACCGCCGAGCCCTCCCAGACGGGCACGTCGCACCCGACGGCCCCTGCGGTCGACCCGGCCCCGCGCCGGCGCACGAACCAGTCCCGCCGCAACCGTGACCGGGGCCGGACCCCGCTCTTCGACCAGTACGACGACGAGGACCGGCCGCGCGCGGCCAATGAGTGAGGCGGCGGGGCGCCCGGCGCCCGGGAAACCCGACACCGCTGACCAGCGGAGGAACGGATTTCCAAGCACCCCCGTGAGGGTGCTAGAGTTTCACACGTCGCAAGGGCCTGTGGCGCAGTCTGGTAGCGCACCTCGTTCGCATCGAGGGGGTCTGGGGTTCAAATCCCCACAGGTCCACAGCGAGCCGTTAACGAGTTAGCTCGTGATCGGTTCACGAAATCCCGTTCAGTTACTTCAACTGGGCGGGATTTCGTGGTTTTCAGGCTTGGTACGGCGCGGATGCCGTTCGGGGAAGCGCGGTTCGGCACCGTGGGCACGGTGAGCGGAGCTCGCTGTGGTGGTGCCTGTGGAAGCCGGAGGCGTCGCCTTCCTGGGCCCAGGGGCAGGAACGCGGGGGCTGGTGCCGGCGGCGGGGCACTGGCGGCGTCCAGACCGCGGTGGTCGGCGGACTGCTTGAGCGGGAGGACGTAGGAGCCTGCCTCCAGCATCTCGGGCAGGATCCCCTCGCGGGTCTTGCTCTGCTCGGCGGCTGCCATGCGGTGGTAGGTGTCGATGACCCGCTGGGGGGCGTGGGGGCGTACGGCTTGCAGACGAGGTCGGCCAGACGTGATCCGGCACAACAGGTGGCGCATCAGATTCCGTGGTGTGCAGGTGACTTGACGGGAGAAGGGACGCTGGACGCCATCGATTCGGCCCCGCGATCCCACGGGCCGGGCTGTGGTTCCTTCGGTCTGCTCGAAGCCTCCGACGCTGCTCAGTTCGAGTCGATCTCCGGACCGGTCGTCGCACTATGTTGTCCGTGAGAGTTCGCCACTAAGATGTGCGCAACGCGCCGTCACGGGCGCCGGTGTGCCGGGAAGTCTGGTCGGCGACGGGGGCAGCTGTCCCTCCGTCCGCCGCGACCCCGGAGGGCTGCCCGCCGTGCACGAACGACTGCACTACTGCACGAGATCCCCGGATCTGTTGTCCGGGAGGAGGCTCCGGTGCGTCGGTTGCCGGTGAAGCCGTTCGCGGATCGGCGGCAGGTTGCGGTGCTCTGGCTGATTCCCACAGTCCTGGCCCTGTGGGCGGGAACGGTCCTCCAGGACGACATCCTCCGCCTTCCGTGTCTGCTTGCGGCAGCGATAGGTCTCCGCATGGCCTTGGTGAGCATGCAGCCCCCTCGCCGCAGCGGTCGTGAGCGGCCCGTTCCGCCGTCCACGGCCCGGTACCGCGTGCGTGGTGCCGTCACGGCGGACACGGCCGGCGGAGTGGCCGCCGTGCTCGGTACGCAGACCGAGCGGCTGTGCATCGACCTGCGCGACACCACTGTCCTGACCACCGACGGTGCACGGGTGGTGGGAACGGCCGTCCGTGCCGCTCGGCACCGCGGCGTCCTGACCCTGATCAGCGGAGCCTCTTCCGAAGCTCGCGACGCCCTCCGCCGGGCCGGGGTCGACGAGCTCGTCACCTACGTCGACGACCGCACCGCTTGAGCCGGAGCACCGAGCCCGAAAGCATCGGCGCCCTTGAGGCAGTACAGGCGGACGCGGAGACAGGACGACCGTATGCAGACGTACGACGGATGCGAAACCTTGCTGGTCTCGGCTGCCGCGACAGGGCGGGAGCCCGACGAGGCCGCGTGGGAAGGACTCCGGGTCTTCGGGGAACAAGCGGCCGACGACGGCATCACGCTGCGTGCCTTGGTCGTGCGCCACCTCGCACGGGCCCGTGTGGCCTGGCCCATCGGAACTACGGGCGCCGACTGTGTGATCGCCGCGGTGCAGACCGCCGTCGAGGCACTCTGCGAGGGCTACGAAAGAGCCCAGCAACTCGCTTTCCGGCAGGAGGACACTGGGCCCGCTGCTCAGCACCCGCAACGGCCCGCAGCCGCATCTGGACACCCTCACCGCCTACTTCGACGCGGGATGCGTCACCACGCACGCCGCCCGGAGCCTCTCCCCGAGCGTCCGCGCACTCACTTACCGGCTGGAACGCATCCACCAGCTCATCGGATCCGACCCGGCCAACCCCCGGCACCGATACGCCCCGCAGACGGCAGTCATCGGAGCCCGCATTCTCAACTGGCCCGATCAGAAGGCCTGACCGGCCGCCGCTCATCCGCCGACGCCGATCACGAAGGACGGATACGTGCCCTCTGTGTACAGAAACGCCAAGGCGCAGCTGGAGGTTCGGCGCTGGTGCCTGAGCCGGATCGACGGGTGGCACGTGGGCCATGTCCGCCGAGAGGTGGCGACATCGGCCGGCCTCACCAGCGTCGTCACCGTGGGTCCCGAGCCGCGGGGCGGAGCTCCGGCCGTAGTTCTGCTGCCGGGTACGAACATGAACGCCGCTCTGTGTCTGGCTGTCGCCGAAGGACTGGCCCGTGAACACCGCGTGGTGATCATGGACCTGCCCGGCCAGCCGGGGCTCAGCTCGGGTCGGAGGCCCCGTGCCGGGCGTACGGCTTGGTACGGAAGGTGGCTGAGCGAGGTCCTGGCTCCGGTGGTACGGGATCCGGCCGTGGTGGTGGGGCATTCCCTGGGCGGCGCGGTGGCGCTCGCCTGCGACTCTCCACTCATTGCCGGTCGGGTGCTGCTGTCCAGCGCCGGCGTCACGCACCTGCGGGTCCCCGTCCCCCTGCTGGCCGCCACCGTCCCCTGGCTCCTGTGCCCTTCGGTGCCGCGGGCGGAGGAGCTGCTGCGCCACATGTCCGCTCCGGGGCACGTGGTGCCCGGCCGTCTGAGCTCCTGGATGCATCTGGTCGCGCGCCACTGCCGCAGCAGCCTCGCCCCACCCCCTCTGTCGTCGAGCCTGCTCGAACAACGGCGAACCGTACCGACGCTGGTGGTCGCGGGCCGGTTCGACACCTTTCTGCCTCCGCGCACCCTGGGCCCGGCAGCGCGGCGGCGACTCGGGGCGGAGTTCCGAGTGATCGAGGGGGCGGGGCACCTTCTGCTGGACGAGGCGCCGGTCGAGGTCTCCGCCGCGGTGGAGGAGTTCTGCGCGGGGCTGGGGGGCTGAGGGCGCACCACCGGGTGTGCTACCCGGCGACCGACGTCACCACGGGCCGGTCGACGAGGCTCGGTCACGCAGGTAGATGTCCGATAAACGTATCTCGGAGTCCGCATAACGATGGCATCACCTGTCCAGCATCTTCACTCGCAATGTCCCGCAATGTGATCCACGTCACTAAAGGATCGGCAAAGAGCATGGTACAAATGCCCAACTTCGCTGGCGGAACCACCGTCGCAGCGGGGTGCCGGGGCTCAACCGGCAGCAGATCAGAGCGATCACCGACGTCGTCCACCTGTGCGACAGCGCCGGGTCGCCGTCCGGACAGCGTCGTTCGCCCATCCCCCCATCGCACACCGACCGGCGAAGGCATCCCCAAGTCCGCCGCTCCCGCGTCATCGAGGTAGCCAACGTGTCACTCGACTCCATAACCGAGAACATCGACGAAGCCGTCAGCGGGTTCTTCGAGCCCATAGCCGGCTGGCTGGGCGACATCGTCTTCTACTCCGTCAGCATCGCCGGTGCTGACGTGCCGCTCATCGTCACCTGGCTGGTGCTGGCGGGCCTGGTCTTCACCGGCTGGTTCGGTTTCGTCCAGGTGCGCAAGTTCCGTCTCGCCCTCGATGTGGTGCGCGGTAAGTACGACGACAAGGACTCCGCCGGCGAGGTCAACCACTTCCAGGCGCTGACCGCCGCCGTGTCCGGCACGGTCGGCCTCGGCAACATCGCCGGTGTGGCGGTCGCCGTCTCCATCGGAGGCGCCGGAGCCACGTTCTGGATGATCATCTGCGGTCTCCTCGGCATGGCCACCAAGTTCGTCGAGGTCACCCTCGGTGTGAAGTACCGCGAGGTCCACGCCGACGGCACCGTCTCCGGCGGCCCCATGCACTACCTGCCCAAGGGGCTCGCCGAACGCTTCGGGAAGAACGGCAAGACCCTCGGCAAGGTCCTCGCCGTCCTCGCCTCGATCATGATCCTGTTCTTCGGGCTCTTCGGCGGCAACCTCTTCCAGGTCAACCAGTCCTACGCCCAGCTCGTCTCCGTCACCGGCGGCGAGGGCGGTGCGATGGGCTCCTCCGGCGGGGCGCTCGTCTTCGGCATTCTGATCGCCGCGCTCGTCGGCGTCGTGCTGCTCGGCGGCATCCGCTCCATCGCCTCGGTCACCAGTCGGCTCATCCCCGCGATGGCCGGGATCTACATCGCCGCCTGCCTCGTCGTCATCCTGGTCAACGTCACCGCCGTGCCCGCCGCGATCGGCACGATCGTCGAGGGCGCGTTCAACCCCGAGGGCGTCGCGGGCGGCATCCTCGGCGCGCTGATCATCGGCTTCCAGCGTGCCGCGTTTTCCAACGAGGCGGGCATCGGCTCCGCTCCGATCGCCCACTCCGCGGTCAAGACGAAGCATCCGGCCAGTGAGGGCCTGGTCGCCCTGCTGGAGCCGTTCATCGACACCGTCATCATCTGCACCATGACCGCGCTGACCATCGTCATCGCCAACCCGGCCAGCTGGGGCGAGGCCCGGGACGGCGAGTCCATCGGCGGCGTGACGATCACCTCGGACGCGTTCGAGACCGTACTGCCCTGGTTCCCGTACGTCCTGACCGTCGCGGTACTGCTCTTCGCCATCTCGACCGTCCTGACCTGGGGTTACTACGGCCTCAAGTCCTGGACGTACCTCTTCGGACGCAGCCGTACCAGCGAGACCGTCTACAAGTCCCTCTACACCCTGTTCGCCGTCGCCGGGTCGCTGCTCACCCTGCAGACCCTCATCGACCTGGCCGACGCGGTGCTCTTCTCCTTGGCCGTCATCAACATCACCGGCCTGTATCTCCTCGCTCCCGTCGTCAAGCGCGAGCTCGACAAGTTCCTGACGTACGTCCGGAACCGCGAGGCGGACCCGGAGGCTCGCGACGAGGACGAGACGGTGAAGACAGGCGCCTGACCGCCCACCTCACGCACGACCGCCGGTCCGTGACCCCGAAATGGGGCACGGACCGGTGCTCGTGGCGGTGGGCCGCGCCGCCGCAGCCGCGCTGTGGCGGCTCTGTCGGTCGGGCGGCTCGGCGCCGACCCGGGTGAACGCACGCTGCGTCGAACCTCGGCGTTGACCGCTGGAACCGGACCTTCACGCCAACGTGTGCCCAGGACAAGCACAGCCGCTACCAGCGAGCTTCCCGCCAGGACGAGGAAGAGGCCGTGGTAGCCGCCGAGCGGACCGGCGAGGACGGCCCCGGCCTCGGCGGTCCAGCACTCTGCCGATGGGGATGCCGGCCACCGCCGAGACGAGCAGAGCCAGGGAAGAGGCTGCTGTCGTGGCGCTCGTGGACCAGCCCGTGTCGGCGGTGATGGGGGAGAGCAGGACAGGGAAGGCGTAGTAGACGATTCCCCAGCCGGTGATCTGCGTTGCGCAGAGAGCGGGCAGCACGGCGCGTGGCCGCGACCGGACCCCCGTTCCGGTCGCGACCACTGGGGCCGTGGCGTTGGGCACCGCGGTCAGCAGCCGCCGGAGGAGGCGGGGGCCCCGATACCGATGGTCACCGTGGTGGGGGCGGCGCAGCAGCCGCCGCTCTCGGTCTGGTTCGCCTCGGGCTCGTCGAAGAGGCCGGCTCCGCCGCAGACGCCGGTCTCGGGCAGCGTGAGTTCGACCCGCTCGGCGGCTTCCCGGTCCCCGGCGATGGCCGCTGCGACGGAGCGGACCTGTTCGTAGCCGGTCATGGCCAGGAAGGTGGGTGCTCGGCCGTACGACTTCATGCCGACGAGGTAGACGTCCGTCTCCGGGTGGGAGAGCTCCTTGACTCCGTGCGGGGGGACGGTGCCGCAGGAGTGCTGGTTCGGGTCGATGAGAGGGGCGAGTTCACTGGGAGCCTGGAGGCGCTCGTCGAGGCCGAGGCGGAGTTCGGAGACGAAGGACAGGTCCGGGCGCAGGCCGGTGAGCACGATGACCTCGTCCACGGGGTCGAGGCGGCGGCTGTCCTCGGCGACCAGGACCACCTGGTCGCCCGCCCTCTCGATCGCCCCGGTGCGGAAACCGGTTACCGCGTCGGCGTACCCCTCGTCGACGGCGGCCTTCGCGGCCAGACCGAGGGCCCCGCGGGCGGGCAGTTGGTCGGCGCTGCCGCCGCCGAAGGTCGAGCCCGAGATCCCCCGGCGCAGCACCCACACCGCGTGGGTGCCCTCCTCCTGTCGGGCGAGGCCGGCCAGTGAGGCCAGAGCGGTGAAGGCGGAGGCCCCGGAGCCGATGACGGCGGTACGCCTGCCGGCGTACCGGGAGCGGACGGCCGGGTCCTTGAGATCGGGGATCCGGTAGGAGATCCGGTCGGCCGACGCCCATTCACCGATCGCGGGGAGACCGTCGCCGCCGATGGGACCGGGGGTGGACCAGGTGCCGGACGCGTCGATGACCGCGCGGGCGGCGAGGCGTTCCTCGGAGCCGTCGGTGCGGCGCACGTGGACAGTGAAAGGCCGCCCCTCGCGGTCGGCGTCCACGACGCGGTCCCGGCCGAGTCGGGACACGCCGGTCACGGTGGCGTCGTAGCGGACCTTGTGGTCCAGGACGTCGGCGAGCGGCTGGAGGTACTTCTCGGCCCAGTCCGCCCCGGACGGGTAGGTCGCGCCGTCGGGGGCGGCCCAGCCGGTGGGCGCCAGGAGCTTCGCGGCGGCGGGATCTACCAGTTCGGACCAGGTGGAGAACAGGCGTACGTGACCCCACGCGCGCACCGCGGCGCCGGCCATGGTCCCGGCCTCCAGGACCGTGGTGTCGATACCGCGCCCGGTGAGGTGGGCAGCGGCTGCGAGGCCGACAGGGCCGGCGCCGATGACGACGACGGGAAGCTGCTGTTCGCGCATGACGGGTGGTCTCCTCGGAACGGGGTGGCGGAGGGTGGCATGCGATCGGCGCGGACCGGCGACGACCGCCCTTGATTTGATGATCGTCGATATCTCTCCATGTCCGGAGCTTGCCACTTGCATCGACGAGTGTCAACATAGACATATGTCGAATTCACGGATGGTGGAGCTGCCGGTGACGACCGTCGGGCAGGTGGAGCCGTGCTGTCCGCCACTCACCTCGGCCGAGCTCTCGCAGGCCGACGCGGAGAAGATGGCCGCGATGTTCAAGGCCCTGGCCGACCCGGTGCGGCTGCGCCTGTTCTCCAAGGTCGCCTCGCACCCGGACGGGGAGGCGTGCGTGTGCGACATCGCCGACGTCGGCGTCTCCCAGCCGACCGTCTCCCACCACCTCAAGAAGCTGCGCGAGGCCGGTCTGCTGGCCTCCGAACGGCGCGGTACGTGGGTCTACTACTGGGTGGAGCCGTCGGTGATCGCCGGAATGGCTGCTCTCCTCGGCAGTCCCGGCTGATCGTGCGGGACTGCGGGGGCGGCGGTTCGCGCCGAGAGCGGCCGGGAGTTCGCCGCGCCGGTGGTCGTCGCCGCGGCGGGCGGCCACCTCGCACCCTTCGTTCCCGACATTCCAGGGACAGCAAAGTTCGCGGTACCGCGCAGCCCTGGAACAGCGCGGCGTCGACCGCCGAGAGGTGTTCAGCCGTCTCACCCCGGAGGGCGTCCTGTGGGCCGCTGGCCGGCAGGAGAGCGTCGATGTGGTCGTGCTCGCCACCGGAGACCCGGCTTCGTGGGCATCGAGTTCCAGCGCAGCTGCTCCTCCAGGACGCTGCGTGGCGTCGGCCGCGACGCCGACTTCGTACTCCGCCGTGTGCGCAGGCGGCGTCGGTGTCGATCCCGGCGGTACTGCACGGCGCACAGGTCGAGGAGGCCGGACAACCCGAGAGGGAGGCGCCTTGTGTCGGGCGGGGGTCACACCCGGGCGACGTAGAATCGAAGGCCGATATCGGGTGCGTCACTGCCCCTCGGGTCTGGAGGTGGACGGAGTGCGGGAGTTCCAGCGGGGCGCGATGCGGCTGCACATCCTGCACCACGCGGCCGAGGAAGAGATCCACGGTGCGTGGATGACCGAGGAACTGGCCCGCCACGGCTACCGGATCAGTCCCGGCACGCTGTACCCGACGCTGCACAGGCTGGAGGCCGACGGACTGCTGGCCTCCGAGCAGCGGGTGGTCGACGGCCGCACGAGGCGGGTCTACCGGGCGACCGAAGCCGGGAGGGCAGCGCTCGCGGAGGACCGCAGGGCGCTCAGGGAGCTGGCCCGCGAGGTTCTCGGTGACGACACCGTGAGCTGAACGCGGCGCGGGTCGGCGTAGGGGCGCCTACGGCGTCCGGCGGCTTGCGACGAAGCGCCGGGTCCCGTAGGCGGCGGCGCCCAGGGCAAGTACCGCGGCCCCGGTGAGCACCGAGGAGACCGGCAGGGCGAAGGCCAGGACCAGGCAGCCGGTCAGCCCGATCACCGGGACGAGGCGGTGCGGGCGGCCCTCGGCCGGGGTCAGCGTCCACGCGGAGGCGTTGGCGACGGCGTAGTAGGCGAGCACGCCGAAGGAGGAGAACCCGATCGCCCCGCGCACGTCCGTCGTCGCGGCGAGGGCCGCCACCACGACGCCGACCACCAACTCGGCCCGGTGCGGCACCTTGTGGCGGGGATGGACGGCCGCCAGTACGTGCGGCAGGTGCCGGTCGCGGGCCATCGCCAAGGTCGTACGGGAAATGCCCAGGATCAGCGCGAGCAGTGAGCCGAGCGCCGCGACGGCGGCGCCGGCACGGACGACCGGGGCCAGCCAGCCGGCGCCCGCAGCCCGGGCGGCGTCCGACAGCGGCGCCGTGGCGTCGGCCAGCCGCTGCGGGCCCAGCACCATGAGGACGCAGACGGCGACGAGGGCGTAGACGGCCAGGGTGATGCCCAGCGCGCTCGGGATGGCGCGCGGGATGGTGCGTGCGGGGTCGCGGACCTCCTCGCCGAGAGTGGCGATACGGGCGTACCCGGCGAACGCGAAGAACAGCAGCCCCGCCGCTTGTAGTACACCGCCGAGGTCGGCGTCCGCACCGATGTCCAGGCGAGCGGCATTCGTCTCGCCTGAGGTGAAGGAAGCGATCACCACAGCGGCGAGTACTGCCAGGACCGCCGCGACGATGGCCCGGGTCAGCCAGGCGGACTTCTGCACTCCGGCGTAGTTGACCGCGGTCAGCGCCACCACGGCGGCGACCGCCACCGCGTGCGCCTGCCCCGGCCACACGTACGAGCCGACGGCGAGCGCCATGGCCGCGCAGGAGGCGGTCTTGCCGACCACGAACCCCCAGCCCGCCAGGTACCCCCAGAAATCACCGAGCCGCTCGCGGCCGTAGACGTACGTGCCACCCGAGGCCGGGTAGCGGGCGGCGAGCCGGGCGGAGGAGGTGGCGTTGCAGTACGCCACCACACCGGCGACCACAAGGCCGATCAGCAGCCCGGAACCAGCGGCCTGCGCGGCCGGCGCCAGAGCGACGAAGATCCCCGCGCCGATCATCGATCCCAGACCGATCACCACGGCGTCGGGCACGCCGAGCCGCCTCTGCAACTCCTCCGGTACGCCGTCAGGGATCGGTCGCCTGCTCATGGCCCACTCCTCGGTGGCTCGGGCACGCCCATTACGGAATACGATATCGGAGAGCGATATATGAGCAGCGGGAAACGGTGGATCAAGGGGGCCCGAGCAGTTCCACGACGGCTGCGGCGGCGTCGCGTGCGGGACGGCCGACGCCGATCAGGGTCGCTGAGGCCGGTCCGGTCCAGTCGCCGTAGCCGAGAAGGTGGAGGCGCGGTTCCCCGAGTGCCCGGGTACCCGCGGTGGGGATGTGCCCGCGCGGCCCCCGCAGACGGAGTGGCGCGAGATGGGGCAGCGCGGGGCGGAAGCCGGTGCACCAGATGATCGTGTCGGCCTCGGCGCGGGTGCCGTCGGCCCATTCGACGCCGGTCGCGCTGAGTCGGCGGAACATCGGCCGGGCCTTGAGGAGTCCGGCGTCGCGCGCCTCGCGTACGGGCGGCACGACGACGATGTCGCCGAGCGAGGCGACGCCTCCCGGGTCGGCGCGGCCCTTGTCGAGGGCGCGGCGGCGCGCGGTGGCGTGATCGAAGAGGGCGCGGCCGTCGATGGAGTCGGCCAGGAACCGGGCAGGCCGCTGGGTGACCCAGGTGAGTTCGGTGGTGCCCACGAGGTCGGCGGCGATCTGCGCCCCGGAGTTGCCGCCGCCGACGACCACGACCTTCTGTCCGGCGAGATCGGCCGGGCGGCGGTACCCCACGGTGTGGAGCTGGACGCCCTCGAATGCGGAACGCCCGGGAGCCGCGGGGAGGAAGGGGCGCCACCATGTTCCGGTGGCGCTGATGACCGCACGCGCCCGCCAGGTTCCGGCGTCGGCCTCGATAAGAAGCCGGTCGCCGTCGCGGTGGACCGCCTCCACCCGGACGGGGCGGGCGACGGGGAGGTCGTAGCGCTGTTCGTAGTCGGTCAGGTAGCCGACCACGTGTCGTGCGTCCGGGTAGGTCTCTCCCGGCTGCCCCGGCATGACGCGACCCGGCAGGGAGGAGGAGGCGGCGGGGGAGAACAGGTGGAGTGAGTCCCACGCGTGCTGCCAGGCGCCGCCGGGCGAGGCCTGGGCGTCCAGCACGACGAAGTCCAGACCGCGGCGGCGCAGGTGGTAGCCGACGGCCAGTCCGGCCTGGCCGCCGCCGATGACGGCCACGTCGACATGTCTGATCACCACGGTGCCGGCTCCTTCCCTCGCGCGGCTGCCCCGCCGGGTGAGGCGGGGCAGCCGAATCCTGCTGTACGAGTGGCTACTTGATCTGCGACGGCGTGAACTTCTTGCGCCAGGCGAGCGAGACGTACACCAGCGCCACCAGCACCGGAACCTCGATCAGCGGACCGACGACACCGGAGAGGGCCTGGCCGGACGTGACGCCGAAGGTGGCGATGGCGACCGCGATGGCGAGCTCGAAGTTGTTGCCGGCGGCCGTGAACGCGAGGGTGGCGGTGCGGTCGTAGTTCAGGCCGATCGCCTTGCCGAGCAGGAACGTTCCGAACCACATCACCGCGAAGTAGACGAGGAGCGGCACTGCGATCCGTACGACGTCCAGCGGCTGCGAGGTGATGGTCTTCCCCTGGAGGGCGAAGAGGATGACGATCGTGAAGAGCAGGCCGTAGAGGGCCCAGGGGCCGATCTTCGGCAGGAACGTCGTCTCGTAGGACTCGCGGCCCATCTTCTTCTCGCCGATGCGGCGGGTGAGGAATCCGGCGAGCAGAGGCACGCCGAGGAAGATGGCGACGTTCAGCGCGATCTTCCACATGGAGATGTCGAGCCGCTCCCCGTCGCCGAGGCCGAGCCACCCGGGCAGCAGGTCGAGGTAGAACCAGCCCAGCACGCCGAAGGCGATGACCTGGAAGACGGAGTTCAGCGCGACGAGGACGGCTGCGGCTTCACGGTCTCCGCAGGCGAGGTCGTTCCAGATGATGACCATGGCGATGCAGCGGGCCAGACCGACGATGATCAGGCCGGTGCGGTACTCGGGCAGGTCCGGCAGGAAGATCCAGGCCAGCGCGAACATGAGCGCCGGACCGAGGACCCAGTTGACGACCAGTGAGGACGCCATCAGTTTGCGGTCGCCGGTGACGGCGTCGAGCTTGTCGTAGCGGACCTTGGCGAGAACCGGGTACATCATGATCAGCAGGCCCGCGGCGATCGGGAGCGAGATGCCGCCGATCTCGACCTTGGCCAGCGCGTCGTTCAGCCCGGGGATCAACCGGCCCAGACCCAGTCCCAGGCCCATGGCGAGGAGAATCCAGACGGCGAGGAAGCGGTCGAGCGTCGAAAGCTTCGCGACGACCGAGGACTCCTCGGTGGGCGCGGGCGCTTGGGTGGGGGTCACGGACAGGCCCTCTTGTTCTCGGCAGCGGTACGAGCGGATTCGGCCAGATCGGCGAACTGGCCGGCGAGCTGGGCGATGACGTCCGGGCGGAGCTTGTAGTAGGTGAAGCGGCCGCAGGGCTCCGTCTCCACGACTCCGGCCTCGCGCAGCACTCTCAGATGGTTGGAGAGATTGGTCTGCCGGGCGCCGGTCTCCTCGACGAGGTGGGTGGTGCACAGGGTCTCGCGGGCGAGCAGGGTCACGATCTGCAGACGCAGGGGGTCACCCAGCACCCGGATCAGTTCAGTGTCGACTGACGTCATCATGGACTGATACTCTCACATCAGTGGTGGCTGACACCATCGGGTGCTGAAGTCATTCGTGCCTGATTTCGCCGTGAGACAAGAGAGACTGCCGTGTCCGAAAAGCCCTCTGTCCTGTTCGTCTGCGTCCACAACGCCGGCCGTTCCCAGATGGCCGCCGCGTGGCTGTCGCACCTGGCCGGGGATCGTGTCGAGGTCCGCTCCGCCGGCTCCGCCCCCGCCGGCCAGGTCAACCCCGCCGCCGTCGAGGCCATGCGCGAGGTCGGCATCGACATCACCGCCGAGACCCCCAAGATCCTCACCATCGACGCGGTCAAGGCGTCCGACGTCTGCATCACCATGGGCTGCGGCGACACCTGCCCCGTCTTCCCCGGCAAGCGCTACCTCGACTGGACACTGCAGGACCCGGCGGGCCAGGGCGTCGAGGCCGTACGCCCGATCCGCGACGAGATCAGGAAGCTCGTCGAGAACCTGATCGAGGAGGTCGCCCCGGCGAACCCGGAGCGGACCGCATGAGTGAGATCCGCGAGGTCGTCATCATCGGATCCGGCCCCGCCGGATACACCGCCGCCCTCTACGCCGCCCGCGCCCAGCTGAAGCCCTTGCTGTTCGGCAGCTCGATCTTCGTGGGCGGCTCGCTGACCACGACGACCGAGGTCGAGAACTTCCCCGGCTTCCCGGACGGCGTCGACGGCCCGGCCCTCATGGAGAACATGCGGGCTCAGGCCGAGAAGTTCGGCGCCGAGATGATCGACGACGACATCGTCTCCGTCGACCTCACCGGCGAGATCAAGGAGCTCACCGACTCCGGGGGCACCGTCCACCGAGCCAAGGCCGTGATCATCGCGACCGGATCCGGTTACCGCAAGCTCAGCCTCCCGAACGAGGAGAAGCTGTCCGGCCGTGGCGTCTCCTGGTGCGCCACCTGCGACGGCTTCTTCTTCCGCGACCGCGACATCGTCGTGGTCGGCGGCGGCGATACCGCCATGGAAGAGGCCACCTTCCTCACCCGCTTCGCCCGCTCCGTCACCGTCGTCCACCGCCGCTCCACCCTGCGCGCCTCGCAGGTCATGCGGAACCGAGCCTTCGCCGACGACAAGATCTCCTTCGCGTTCGACAGCGAAGTCGTCGAGATCAAGGAGGAGAACGGCATGCTCGGCGGAGTCGCCCTGCGCGACACGCTGACAGGCGCGATCCGCGAACTGGCGGCCACGGGCCTGTTCATCGCCATCGGCCACGACCCCCGCACCGACCTCTTCACCGGCCAGCTCGACCTGGACGCCGAGGGCTACATCGTGGTGGAGCCCCCCTCCACCCGTACGAAGCTCCCCGGCGTCTTCGCTGCCGGCGACGTCGTCGATCACGCCTACCGCCAGGCCGTCACCGCCGCCGGAACCGGCGCGGCGGCGGGACTCGACGCCGAGCGCTACCTGGCCGCCCTTGCCGACAAGGCCCCCGCCCTGGTGGCGAGCTGACGCAGGGGTGTGCCCGACCCGGGCGCTCCTGGCTCTCGGGGGTACGGGAAGCGCCGCCGGGCGGTCGAGCGCGCGTGGCGAAGGCATGCGCATCGGCCGCCGGCCGAGCTCAGACCCGATCCGGTGCGGGAAGAACCTGATCCTCCGTCCGCTCCAGCCAGTCGAGATACCAGTGGGCGAAGGTGGCAGGCTGCCCGTCGGGCGTCAGGAGCGGCACCAGATCTCGGTCCTCGGCCCGGTCGTCCGACCAGATGCGTCCGCGTTCCGGGCCGGTGATGATCAGCCACTGGCGATAGGCGCAGCCGAGGTGGGACACCACGATCGCGCCGAACGTGCGCTCCGGCTTCCACATCACGTCCTCCCATCGCTCGTCCCATGCCTCGACGGCGTCGTCGAAGTCTTCGATCTCGGCGAAGCCCTCCTCCTCCGGACGCCGGCGCAGGAGTGAAGCGAGCTCGTCGGGATCGGGTCCGTGCTGAGGGAACGGCCGGCCGAGGTTCGACAGGTCGGCCAGCTCGGCCCCGTCCCCCTCCCAGCGCCAGCGGCCCTGAACGCGACGGACGGGGAAGAGCCCGTAGGCGGGTCCCGCCCCGCCCGCCCCGACGTGGAGAAGGAAGCCGCGGTACTCCTCCGGCAGCTCCACGCCGACCTGCGCTTCGAGTTCGGAGAGCTGCGCGGCGGTGAGCGTCTCCTCCAGGAGGAAGCGGTGCCCCCGCGCGCCGAACACCTCAGCACTGTCGGACAGAGCGCCGAGCGCTTCCACCCGCCGCCGAACTCCGGTCCATGTCCGATCCATCCGAGCCACCATGCCGTGACACTACTCAGCAGGCTGCGCGGCGGGCTTTCCGGGTGCACCGGGACGGCCCTGCCGACGACCAGGTCGTTTTCTCTACAGTTCTCGGCCAGTTCTGTAGAAAAGAACCCCACCGTCACTTCTTGTCCCGGCAGTTGCGGCTGCGCCAGAGTTCGAGGCGCGGCGACAGGAACATGTCATCGCCGCCGGGCAGTGTCCATGGAACACATCACGCTTCCCCAGGCGTGGTGTGGCCACCCCCCCCATTGTCTGGACGCTCGCCTGCGTAGCGGAAGGAATCGCGTGAAGCACGGAAAGAAGAACGCGCGCAGATACATCGTGGCTGCCTCGATCGGCGCCCTTCTGTCGGCCGGAGTCGCCACAGGGGCCTACGCCGGTACGACGCAGGAGCCTTCGGCGCCCGCAGCGGCGCCGGCGTACCAGCCGGAGATGGTCAAGGCGCTCGCCACCACCCTGGGCGTCAGCGAGAAGGCCGCGGTGCAGCGGCTGGACCGCGAGGCCGAGCAGCAGGACCGGTTCGCGGAGCTGCGGAAGGACCGGGTCGAGACGCTCGGGGCCTTCTTCGCCAAGGACGGTTCGCTGGTCGTCAACGCCGCCGACGCCGAGGCGGCGAAGGACGTACGGGCTGCGGGCCTCAAGGCCCGGGTTCCCGAGCGTGGCGCGAGCGAGCTCGACCGCATCAAGGCCCGGCTCGACGCCAAGGCGCTCAAGAACGCCCCGGCCGGGGTGTCCGCGTGGTCCGTCGACCTCGCGTCGGACACCGTGACCGTCGAGGTCAACGGCGACTCCGACGCCGCCACCCGCAGCTTCCTCAAGGCCGCGCAGAGCAACGGCGACGCCGTGCGCGTCGTGAAGGGGCAGGAGAAGCTGGAGACCCAGGCCGTCGTTCCGCCCGGCAGCCGCATGACCTTCAACGGCTACCTCTGCTCCGTCGGTTACGGCGCCAAGGACCGCAGCGGCAAGCAGGTGCTCGTGACCGCCGGGCACTGCATCGAAGACCTGCCCGCACTGGCCTACAACGGCACCCGGTTCGCCAAGGGGACCCACACCCGGTTCGCGCTCGGCACCCGCAGCGTCGACATGGGCATCGCGGCCGTCGACTCCGGCAACTCGATCGGCCTCGACGTCACCACGTACGGCAAGGCCGGCGCCGTCCCGGTCAGGGGCAGCAAGCGGGCCCCCGCCGGCGCGGCGCTCTGCAAGTCCGGTCAGACCACCAACTGGACCTGCGGAAAGGTCGGTTCGTACAACGTCAGCGTCACCTACACCGACCAGAACGGCGGCCCGGACACCGTCGTGACCGGGCTGGCGAGCTCCAGCGTCTGCACCCAGGGAGGGGACAGCGGGGGCGCGTACATCTCCGGTGACCAGGCCCAGGGCATGACGTCCGGCGGTCCCAGCAGCCAGCGCTGCAACGGCCAGGTCAACTCGCCCGGCTCGTCCTACTTCCAGCCGCTCGACGACGCCCTCGCGTACTACGGGCTGACGCTCAACACCAAGTAGCCCCACCGCAGGAACAGACCGGCAGAAAAGGCCACCCCCCAGACGCGGGAGACCGTCCACTCATCCTGGGCGGTCTCCCGTTCCACCTGTTCCCGTCCCGTACTCCCACGCCACCCCGTGGACGCCGGGCTTGCACCGGGAGGTCAGCACATGCACGTCGTGCGCGTCGCTCAGCGGGATGCGCCGCCGGCCGCGGGGCGGGGCGCCGACCTTCTCCCGGACGTACCGGTGGCAGTCCGCCGGCAGGGCGCCG
Organism: Streptomyces sp. man185; assembly: GCA_002551355.1. Classification (GTDB taxonomy): domain Bacteria; phylum Actinomycetota; class Actinomycetes; order Streptomycetales; family Streptomycetaceae; genus Streptomyces. Next base: position 55,682 of record NTHE01000006.1, read on the forward strand.
GGGTGGAAGAAGACCTGCTGGAGGTATTCGTGGAGGTTCGTCCGCGACCAGCGCTCGTAGTGCGTGGCCGGCGTCTCGGAGGGGCTCACCTCGACCGCGTAACTCACCACCGTGGTGTCCAGCTTGGCCAGCTCCCGGCCGAAGTGGATCTCCAGCACCAGGGACTTGAGCCCCTTCAGATACGTGGCCTCGGCGAGGCGGCCGCAGGTGACCCTGATGTCGACGGGCTCGGCCGCCTCGTCGTCGAAGCTGAGCACGAAGATCGCCCGGTCGGCCCCCGCCCGGCTGGCCCGCAGAACGTTCGTCGTGGAGATCCCGCTCAGCGTGCCGCTCTCGCCGACCCGCACGATGTCGTGGACCATCAGCGAGCTGGTCTCCTGGTTGAAGTGGCGGAAGCGCGCGCCGAGCGCCTTCTCCACCACCGAGTCCTCCCCGAGGATCTGGAGCGCCGCCCCCTCCGCGCCGGGTGGGGTGATCCGGCCGCGCGGGCGGCGCGGGCCGAGCAGCGAGCGCAGGGCTCCCGCGGGCAGCTCCAGGATCTCCTCCAGCACGTCCACGGCCCGCAGGGACCGGGCCCGTTCGGGCTGGCTGCGGCCGCGCTGCCAGCTGCTGAGGGTGGCCTGGCTGATGGTGATGCCGCGCACCCTGAGCCGTTCGCTCACTCGCTCCAGGGAGAGCCCGCGGCGGCTCAGCGCCTCCCGCAGGACGCCGGGGAAGGTGTCGGCGCCGGTCGCCGCCGCGTGCAGGGCCGAGGTGGTGATGGCCTCGCCCGTCCGCGCCGCGGTGGCGTGTGCCTCGGCGTGCTGCGAGGGGGTGGTGATGGCCTCGGCGTGCTGCGCGGGGGTGGCTTGCGCCTCCGTGGTCCGCGCTCCGGTGGAGCCCGGACCGGTGGCGCGCGCCTCGTCGGTGTCCGTATCGCTCGACATGTCCCTCCCGTTCCCGGCACTCTCTCGGCGGGACGGCCTGCCGGCCCCCGCATACTGGTGGACCACCGGACGGGGGGCGGATAACAAAACCCCCAGGGGTGACCTGGCCCACATTCCGGTGGCGGACCGAACGAAGGGCGTGAACGGCGTGGACAGCACCGCTCTGGTCATCGCGGCGAGGAACGGCGACCGGGCCGCCGGGGAACGGCTGGCCGCCCAGTACCTGCCGCTCGTCTACAACGTCGTCGGGCGCGCCCTCAACGGCCATCCGGACGTGGACGACGTGGTGCAGGAGACCATGCTCCGGGCGCTCTCCGGCCTGCCCTCGCTGCGCGATCCGTCCCGTTTCCGCTCCTGGCTCGTCGCCATCGCCATGAACCAGGTCCGCAGCCGCTGGTCCAATCTCGGCCACCGCCCCGCCCCGCTGGAGGCGACCGAGGACCCGGCCGACCCTGCCGCCGACTTCGTCGACCTGACGATCCTGCGCCTGGAACTCTCCGGGCAGCGGCGCGAGACGGCCGAGGCGACCCGCTGGCTGGACGACGCCGAGCGCGATGTCCTGTCCCTGTGGTGGCTGGAGACGACCGGCGACCTCACCCGGGCCGAGCTGGCCGAGGCGCTCGGCCTGTCCCCGCAGCACGCCGCCGTTCGCGTCCAGCGGGTGAAGAACCAGCTCGACGTCGGCCGCGCGGTCGTCCGGGCCCTGGCCTCCGACCCCCGCTGCCCGGCCCTGGAGGACCTCCTGGGCGACTGGGACGGTACGCCGACGCCGCTGTGGCGCAAGCGGATCGCCCGCCATGTACGGGGCTGCGCCTCCTGCTCCGACGGCAGTGCGGGGCTGGTCCCGCCGGAGGGCCTGCTCTCCGGGCTCGCGCTCGTGGTGCCGCTCTACGACAGCGGGCAGCAGGCGGCGGTGGCCGTCGCCTCCTCGGCCGCCCCGGCCACCGCGTCCTCGGCCGCCGCCCACTCCGCCCCGGCCGCTTTCTCGGCCGGGAAGGCGGCGGGGCTCATAGCCGGGGCGGCCGCCGTGACCGCCCTCGCCGTACTGATCTGGCCCTCTGCCCCCGCCCCGACCGAATCCCGGGGCGGGGGCGTCACGTACAGCCCCGCGCCCCCGCCGCCCGCGGCCGCCGAGCCGCTCCCCACGCCCTCCGCGACCTCACCTTCCCCCTCGCCGAGCCGTACCGCCGCATCCCGGCCGCCCGCCGCCTCCCCGGAGCCCTCGGCACCGCCCGCGCCCGAGCCCGCCGAAGCGCGCCCGGGCCCGGACGCCCGTGTGGTCACCCGGGTCAACACCCTGCGCGCCGCGAACGGTTGCCCGGAGCTGGAGACCGACCCCCGGCTGACCGAGGTCGCCCAGCGGCACTCCGAGGACATGGCCGCGCGGAACTACTTCGACCACACCGACTCCTCGGGCCGGGGCGCGGGCGACCGGGTCGGCGCCACGGGCTACGACTGGTCGGCCGTCGGGGAGACCATCGCGACCGGCATGAGCGATCCGGCCGCGGTCGTCGAGGAGTGGCGCAACAGCCCCGGCCGCGACGACGACATCTTCAACTGCGACTTCGTCCACGTCGGCGTGGGCATCGCCGACTCCCCGCGCGGCCCCTACTGGACCCAGGTGCTGGCCACCCCGAGGTGAGCGAACGGGCCGATTGTCAGTGGCGGGTGCCAGACTCGGTCGGCATGGGAGACAGCGCGCAGTTCACGGACGTCGGGCTCAGGGATGTCGTCGCAGCGGACCTGGAGGCGTTTCTCGCGTACGAGCACGACCCGGAGGCGGTCCGGAGATCGCGCTTCACGCCGCGGGAGAGGGACGCGTTCATGACGCACTGGAAGACGCGGGTGCTGGGGGATCCCGCCAACTTCGTGCAGACGGTCGTCGTGGACGGAGAGACGGCGGGGAGCATCGTGGCCTGGTGGGAGGAGGACCGGCGCTTCATCGGCTACTGGTTCGGTCGTACGTACTGGGGCCGTGGCATCGGAACGCGGGCGCTGACCGCGTTCCTGGAGCGGGAGACGGCCCGCCCGCTGTACGCGGACCCCGTCGTCGGCAACACCGGCTCGGTACGGCTGCTGGAGAAGTGCGGGTTCACGGCGACGGGCACGGTGCGGCACGGGGAGGACGAGCACGTGGTCCTGGTGCTCGGCGGGAGTGCGTGACTCGGCGGGAGTGCGTGACCAACGGCCGTGTCCGGGTGGCGGGTTGAACGGGGAAACGGGGATCGGTGGGACCGGTCGAACGGCGAGCGGCGTACGCTTTCCGGGACGCTGGCGCAGCTCGCGGCCCGGCTCCGGTTCCGGTTCCGTACGGAGGAGTGGTCCTGTGACGTCCGACGCGCAGCGCGACCCGATCGACACCGGCAAGCCCCATCCCGCGCGCGTCTATGACTGGCTGCTCGGCGGCAAGGACAACTACGCGGTCGACCAGCAGGTAGGGGAGAAGCTGCCCGCCGAGGCGAGGGCGAACGCCGCGCGGAACCGGGCCTTCATGCACCGGTCCGCCGCCTGGCTGGCGCAGCAGGGGGTGGACCAGTTCCTGGACGTGGGCACCGGGATACCGACCGCCCCCAACCTCCACCAGATCGTCCAGCGGATCACCCCGGCCGCCCGGGTCGTCTACGTGGACAACGACCCCATCGTCCTGCGCCACGCGGAGGCACTGCTGGTCAGCGACCCGGCGGGCGCGACGGACTATCTGCAGGCCGATGTGCGCGAGCCGGAGGCGATCCTGGAACAGGCGAGGAAGGTGCTGGACTTCGACCGGCCGGTCGCCCTCTCCCTGATCGCGCTCATGCACTTCCTGCGGGACGAGGAGGATCCGTACGGCATCACGCGGACGCTCGTCGGCGCGCTGGCCCCGGGAAGCTTCCTCGTGCTGTCGCACGGCACCGCCGATCAGCACCCGGAGCTGCGGGAGGAGACGGAGAGGGCGTACCGGAAGGGGGCCATCGCCCTGCGGATGCGGACCCGCGCCGAGGTCGAGCCGTTCTTCGAGGGTCTTGAGCTGGCCGCCCCGGGGCTGGTCCCCGCCGCCGAGTGGTATCGGGAGCAGCCCGCGCCCGCCCAGGAGCGCAGCGGGTTCTACGTGGGGGTCGCGCGGGTGCGCTGACCCCGCCCCCTACGGCTGCCGCAGCGGCTTGGCCATGCAGATGCTGCTGTCGTACGTCCGGTAGTGGCCGAACTTGACCTCGCAGACGGTGTAGCCGCACGAGGTGTAGAGCGCCACGGCCTCGGGCTGCTGGTCGCCGGTCTCCAGGACCATCCTGGTCCGGCCCGCGTCCCGGGCGCTCTCCTCCAGGGCGGCGAGCATCCGTCGGGCCAGGCCGCGGCCTCGGCCCTCGGGGATCACGAACATCCGCTTGATCTCGGCGTCGCCGTCCTCGTAACCGTCGGCGTTGAGGTTCTGGGTCCGCCAGCCGCCGGTCGCCACCGGGCGGTCCCGCTCGTCGTAGGCGAGCAGATACAGACCGTGCGGCGGGACGAACATCGACGGGTCGAGCGGTGTGACATCGCCCTCGTCGCCGTAGCGCTCGGCGTATTCGAGCTGCACCTGGTCATTGAGTTTGACGGCGTCGGGGTGGTCGAAGGGCCGAGGATGAATAAGCATGCTAAGTATCGTATATCTGTGCGTGGGGGTGGAGTAGGTACTGTTCGGGGATGCTGACCGTTACTTCTGTGAATGTTAATGGGCTCCGCGCCGCTGCCAAGAAGGGCTTCGTCGAGTGGCTGGCGGGGACCGACGCCGATGTGGTCTGCCTCCAGGAAGTGCGGGCCGAGCTCGCCCAGCTGCCCGAAGGTGTGGGCACCCCCGAAGGGTGGCACACCGTCCACGCGCCCGCCGCCGCCAAGGGGCGCGCCGGGGTCTCGCTCTACTCGCGGCAGGCCCCCGAGCGGGTTCAGACCGGCTTCGGCGGGTTCGGGATTCCCGGCGCGGAGGAGTTCGACACGAGCGGCCGGTATGTCGAGATCGACCTTCCCGGTGTGACCGTCGCGAGCCTGTACCTGCCCTCCGGCGAGGTCGGCACCGAGCGGCAGGACGAGAAGGAGCGCTTCATGGCCGCCTTCCTGCCCTACCTCCAGGGTCTGAAAGGCCGGGCGGCGGCGGACGGGCGCGAGGTCGTGGTCTGCGGCGACTGGAACATCGCCCACCAGGAGGCCGACCTGAAGAACTGGAAGGCCAACCGCAAGAACTCCGGCTTCCTCCCCGAGGAGCGCGCCTGGCTGACCCGGGTCCTTGAGGAGGCCGCGTACGTGGACGTCGTGCGGGGGCTGCACCCGGATGTCGAGGGCCCGTACAGCTGGTGGTCGTACCGGGGGCGCGCCTTCGACAACGACAGCGGCTGGCGCATCGACTACCAGATGGCGACCCCGGGGCTGGCCGGGCGTGCGGTGAAGGCGTGGGTGGAGCGGGCGGCCACGCACGACGAGCGCTGGAGCGACCACGCGCCGGTGACGGTCGTCTACGAGCGGTAGCCCAGGGGGCCCGGGCGGGTGATACGGGCGGGTGGCCCGAGTGGCCTGGCTGTCACTCCTTCGGAGGCTGCGTGCCGTCCTCGCGGCGCAGCCTCCGGTCCAGGGCCATCGACAGCTCGGCGTCCACCACCGCGCGGGCCAGGGGTCGCAGTTGGGCGGGTTCGGTCTCCTGGGTGTGGGCATGCAGTACGCGTACGAAGATTTCGGCGAGCGCGTCCGCGTGCTCGCGGACGCGGCGGCCCGAGGAGAGCACCGTGGACAGCGGCACCCCTTCCCGTACGAGCTCGGCCGACACCTCCAGGAGGCGGCGGCTGATGTGCACGATCTCGTCCCCGTCGGTGGCGAGATACCCCAGGTCCAGTGCGGTGGCGAGGTTCTCGGGCGTGACCTCGCCCTCGAAGTAGTCCGCGAGCTGCTCCGGAGTCAGGCGGACCGGGGTCTCCTCGGTCGGTTCGCCCAGGCCCAGCACCTCGGCGACATCGCGGCCGCTCTCGAAGGTGGCCGCCAGGTCGGCGATGCCGTTGAGGGTGTGGCCGCGCTCCAGCAGGCCCGCGATGGTCCGCAGTCGGGCCAGGTGGTGGTCGTCGTACCAGGCGATACGGCCCTCGCGGCGAGGTGGCGGGATCAGTCCGCGCTCGCGGTAGAAGCGCAGGGTCCGCACGGTGATGCCGGCCTCCTTGGCCAGCTCCTCCATGCGGTATTCGCGGTGCTCGCGTCCTTCAGCCACAGGGGCACCCTATGTTGTACCGCCGGTAACTTTCCTCGGTCCGCCCCCTACCCATCAGTACGGTCCTGCTCTACTCTCCGAACCATGCCAGTGATTGCTGGCGGAGTCGCGTGACGTACCGCGGGAGGCGGCAGCATGGCCCAGCAGGAGCACGTACGTGTGGCGGTGATCGGAACCGGATTCGGGGGCCTGGGGGCCGCCGTCCGGCTGCGCCGCGAAGGCATCACCGATTTCGTCGTCCTGGAGCGCGCCGACTCGGTGGGCGGCACCTGGCGCGACAACAGCTATCCCGGCTGCGCCTGCGACGTACCGTCCCACCTCTACTCCTTCTCGTTCGCACCCAACCCGGACTGGCCGCGCACCTTCTCCGGCCAGGAGCACATCCGGGCCTACCTGGAGCGCGTCGCCGACACCTTCGGGCTCCGTCCGCACATCAGGCTGAACCACGAGGTGAAGCTGATGAGCTGGGACAAGGAGAACCTGTACTGGGTGATCGAGTCGGCCGACGGCTCCGTCCTGCGCGCGGACGTCGTCGTCTCCGCCACCGGACCGCTCTCCGACCCCAGGACGCCCGACATACCCGGGCTCGATTCCTTCCCCGGCAAGGTCTTCCACTCCGCGCGCTGGGACCACGACTACGACCTGGCCGGCAAGCGCGTCGCGATGGTCGGCACGGGCGCGTCCGCGATCCAGATCGTCCCGGCGATACAGCCGAAGACTTCGAAGCTCACACTCTTCCAGCGCACCCCGCCGTGGGTCATGCCGCGTATGGACCGCACCATCAGCAAGGCCGAGCGCGTGCTCCACCGGGCGATACCCGCCACGGGCACGGCGCGCCGTGGACTGCTGTGGGGCATAAGGGAGTTGCAGGTCAGCGCCTTCACCAAGCACCCCGACCAGCTGGGCCTGGTGGAGACGATAGCCAAGTCCAACATGGCGCGGGCCATCAAGGACCCGGCCCTGCGGTCCAAGCTGACCCCCGACTACCGCATCGGCTGCAAGCGGATCCTGCTCTCCAGCACGTACTACCCGGCGCTCGCCCAGCCCAATGTGGACGTGGTGGCCTCCGGGCTCAGCGAGGTCCGCGGCTCCACCGTCGTCGCCGCAGACGGCACCGAGGCCGAGGTCGACGCGATCATCTTCGGCACCGGCTTCCATGTGACGGACATGCCGATCGCCGAGCGGGTCGTCGGCGCGGAGGGCCTGACCCTCGCCGAGACCTGGAAGGACGGGATGAACTCGCTGCGCGGCGCGACCGCCTCCGGGTTCCCCAACTGGATGACGATCATCGGCCCCAACACCGGGCTCGGCAACTCCTCCATGATCCTGATGATCGAGTCCCAGCTGAACTACATGGCCGACTATCTGCGGCAGTTGAACGTGCTGGGCGGCCGCGCCGCGCTCGACGCCCGGGCCGTCTCCGTCACCGCGTGGAACGACCGGGTCCAGCAGCGGATGAAGCGCACGGTGTGGAACACCGGCGGCTGCACCAGCTGGTACCTGGACGAGGCGGGCCGCAACACCACCGTCTGGCCGGGTACGACGGGTGAGTTCCGGCGGCAGACCCGGTCGGTGGACCTCGCGGAGTACGACGTCGTCCGGGCGGGCGGAGCGCAGAGGGCCGCCGGGACCGGACGCGTCCCCGAGCAGCCCGGCCGCACCGACCGCGAGACGGTGACCGCCGCCGCACCGGAAGCCGGGCCCGTCGCCGAGGAGGCCGCACGATGAGCCGCCTCCTGCACCGCGACGTCGTTCCGCCCGTGCCCGCCGCCGAGTTGACCGTACGGTCGGCCGACGGCGCGCGGATCCACGTCGAACTGCACGGCCCCGAGGACGCGCCCGCCGTCGTCCTGGCCCACGGCTGGACCTGCAACATCCGCTTCTGGGACGCCCAGATCCGCGACCTGGCCGCCGATCACCGCGTCATCGCCTACGACCAGCGCGGCCACGGGCTCACCCCCGAGCCCGGCCCCGGCGGCTACAGCACCAACGCGCTCGCCGACGACCTCGAAGCGGTCCTCGCCGGGACGCTCGCCCCGGGCCGCAAGGCGGTGCTCGCCGGGCACTCCATGGGCGGGATGACCGTGATGGCGGCGGCCGCCCGTCCCGGAGTGCGCGAGCACGCCGCCGCCGTCCTGCTCTGTTCCACCGGCAGTACGCGGCTGACCGCCGAGGCCCTGGTCCTGCCGCTGCGCGCGGGTGCGCTGCGGACCCGGCTCACCACCGCCGTACTGGGCGCGAAGGCACCCCTCGGGCCGGTGAACCCGGTCTCCAGGAAGATCCTCAAGTACGCGACGATGGGGCGGGGTTCGGCCCCGGACCGGGTCGACGCCTGCGCCCGGATCGTGCACGCCTGCCCGCGCCGCGCGAGGGTGGAGTGGGGCCATGTGCTCTCCGAACTGGATCTCGCGGTGGGCGTGAGGGAGTTGCGGGTGCCGACCGCGGTCATCGCCGGCACGGACGACCGGCTGACCCCGCCGGTCCACGCGCGGGCCATCGCCGCCGCCCTGCCGGTCGGCCTCGGCCTGACCGAGCTGACGGGGATGGGGCACATGACGCCGGTGGAGGCCCCCGAGGCCGTCACGGCGAAGATCAGGGAGCTGGTCACCCGGTACGTCGCCACGGGGGCGGCCGCCACGGCGGAGAAGGAGGATGTCGCATGAGCGGCAAGCGGAATCTGGAGGGCCAGGTCGTCGTCGTCACCGGCGCGGCCCGGGGCGTGGGCGAACTGCTGGCCCGCAAGCTGTCCGCGCGCGGGGCGACCCTCGCCCTGGTCGGCCTGGAGCCGGACGAGCTGAAGCACGTCTCCGAGCGGCTGCACGGCGAGAGCGACCACTGGTTCGCCGACGTCACCGACCACGAGGCGATGGCGCGGGTGGCGCGCGAGGTCAAGGAGAGGTTCGGCAAGGTCGACGTGGTCGTCGCCAACGCGGGCGTCGCCTCGGGCGGCCCATTCGTCGACTCCGACCCGGACGCCTGGCGGCGGGTCATCGGGGTCAACCTCATAGGCGGCGCGGTCACCGGGCGGGCCTTCCTGCCGGTGCTGATGGAGAGCCGCGGCTACTTCCTCCAGATAGCGTCGCTGGCCGCGATCACCCCGGCACCGATGATGACCGCGTACTGCGCGTCCAAGTCGGGTGTCGAGGCCTTCGCGCACAGCCTTCGCGCGGAGGTCGGCTACAAGGGCGTCAAGGTCGGCGTCGGCTACCTCTCCTGGACCGACACCGACATGGTGCGCGGCGCGGACCAGGACGACGTGATGCGCGAGCTGCGGCAGCGGCTGCCGTGGCCGATGAACCGCACGTACCCGCTGGGTCCCGCCGTCGACCGGATCGTGGACGGCATCGCGCGGCGCTCCCCGCATGTGTACGCCCAGTGGTGGCTGCGCGGGATGCAGTCGGTCCGGGGCTATCTGCCCTCGGTCATCGCGATCGGCGGACAGCGCGAGATGCGGCGCTTCGAACCGCGCCTGCACACCGTGTCCAAGGGGCTGGTGGGGGCCGGGGGAGCGGCGGACCAGGACGTGCGTGCGGAGCGTGCGGACCGGGCGTAGTGGGGGTGGGCGGGCCGCGTGTCACGGTGGGTAGCGGTCCGAAATGCGCGGGATGTCGGGGCGTGTAACGCTGAGCACGGCCCCGCTGGGGCCATCCCCACACCCCTCCCACGCATCCCACAGGAGTGAACAGCATGGGTATCGCAGACCAGTTCAAGGACAAGGCGCAGGAGCTCGCCGACCAGGCCAAGCAGAAGGCCGGTCAGGGCAAGGACGAGGCCCAGGACCGGGCCTCCCAGGCTCGCGACCAGCGGTCGGACTCCTCCTCGGGCATGAAGGACCGTGCCCAGGACGCGAAGGACCAGGCGCGCGAGCGTTTTGACCGTTGACGGTCGTTGAGGTGTGACGCGTGCGGGCTGCGGTTTGCGCGTGCGTGCGCGTCGCGTCAGGAGGCGTACCCGGGTTGCCGGGTACGCCTCCTTCTTGTGCGGTCCGGTCAGCCGGCGCGAGGTCGGAAGATGTCCTCGAACGCCGGACGGGCTGGAGGGGATGCCCTCAATCGCCGGGCGGGCTTGATAGGGCCGGGCGGGCTGGGGGGTGCCGGGCGGGCTTTGAGGGGGTGTCGGGCGGAGCGGGGTGTTTCAGCCCGTCCGGCGATTGAGGACATCCTTGACCTGGGTCAGGGCACCAGGCCCTCGCAGGGGCGGGTGTTGGCCGTCGCGCGAGGGTGGAGCGGGACCCCGTTCGTGCGCAGTACGTCGCGGACGTCCAAGATCAGGGAGAAGACTTCGTGGTTGCGGTCCTCGCCCTGCTCGTCCCACGCCCGCTGTTCGGCTTCGACGGCCATGCGGTCCTCCGCGAAGACCCGTTCGGTGAAGTGCCGGATGAACGGCCAGGCCACGTTCAGGGCGGCGGGAATCCTCGGCTTCTCGATCATCAGCAAGCCGTAGGCGTGGCAGACGCGTTGCTCCGCGTCCTCGGGGACGTACACCGCCCAGAGGCGCAGCACCGGGTGGTCGGCCTTCTCCGGGACCAGGTCCAGCGTCTGGTAGGGGTATTCGGTACGGATGGTCATGACGTCGCTGGAGGCCTGGCCGCCGAGGCCCTCGGCGGCGAGCAGGCTCGCGCTGCGGTTGCGCTTGCCACCGGTGTGGGTGAACAGGTACCGGGCCTCCACCGACGTCGGGCCGCTCTCGTATCCCAGCAGCTTGGGCTGGAGTTTGCCGACCACGCCCCGGTGCAGGAACTGGTGGTTCATGTCGAGCAGGTTCTCGTGCATGAACGAGTAGTGGCAGCGCACGGTCCGGGAGAACGTCATGGTCCTGTACGCCGGCGAGGCGAAGGCGGGCACGTCCGGCAGCGCGGTGACCTCCGCCTTCTCCGGGTCGCCCGGAAAGACGAACACCAGGCCGTACGCCTCGCGTACCGGGTAGGCGCGCACGCCGCGCGGCGGCCGGGCGTCGCCCTTGGAGAGGTACGGGATCTGCGAGATGCGTCCGTCGCCGCGGTAGGCCCAGGCGTGATAGCAGCAGCGGAGCGTCTCGCCGTCCACGACGCCCATGCTCAGCGGCACCTGCCGGTGGGCGCACCGGTCCTCCAGCGCATGGACGGCGCCGCTTCGGGCGCGGTAGAGCGCGATGCGCTCCCCGGCGAACGCGGCCGCGGCCACCTGCCCGTTGCGCACGCTCCGGGAGAGGGCGACCGGGTACCAGAAGTCCGGGTTCGCCCCGACCCGCCGCAGATCGGGGCGGCCGGAGAGCGGATGCGGGGCCTCCCGGGGCCGACCGTCCGCGACCTTGTCCGAGCCGTTCTCGGTCATACCACTCCCTCGTCCGTGGGCAGCCCCTTCCATCCTGGCCGCCGCCCGAGGACGGGCGCCCGCCCGGGACGACCGGACGGGTGCTTTACCCGCGCGCCGGGGGGATTCCGGGGCCGGCCTACCCCGTGGTCATCGCGGCGGCAGCGGCGGCCTCCGCAGATCCGGGGCCGTGTCGTACGACGGTGGCGTCGCCGCCGGGTGCACGGCCAGGAGCTCCAGCGCCAGGCGGACCGCGTCGTCCAGGACCGCGTACCGGCCCTCCGCCCAGTCCAGCGGGGTGCGCAGGGCCTCCACGTCCGGTTCGACGCCGTGGTTCTCCACCGACCAGCCGTACGTGTCGAACCAGGCCGCGTTCATCGGCACCGTGATCGACGTGCCGTCGCCCAGTCGGTGGCGGCCGGTCATGCCGACCACGCCGCCCCAGGTGCGCTGGCCCACCACCGGCCCCAGCTTCAGCAGCCGGAACGCGGCGGTGATCATGTCGCCGTCCGAAGAGGTCGCCTCGTCCGCCAGGGCGACCACCGGGCCCCTCGGCGCGTTGGAGGCGTAACTGACCGCCTGCGCGTTGCGGGTCAGGTCCCAGCCCAGGATCGTGCGGGTGAGCTTCTCCACGACCAGCTCGCTGATGTGGCCGCCCGCGTTGCCCCGTACGTCCACGATCAGCGCCGGCCGCGCCACCTCCAGGCGCAGGTCCCGGTTGAACTGGGCCCAGCCGGAGCCGCCCAGGTCCGGGATGTGCAGGTAGCCGCACTTGCCGCCGCTCAACTCCCTTACGACGTCCCGGCGTTTGGCCACCCAGTCCTGGTAGCGCAGCGGGCGTTCGTCGACCAGCGGCATGATCGCCACCCGGCGGGACGGGCCCCCGCCCGCCGGGGAGAACGTCAGCTCGACCGTGGTGCCGCCGGCCGCCGTCAGCAGCGGGTACGGGCCCGCCACCGGGTCCACCGGGCGGCCGTCGACGTGGGTGAGGACCGCGCCCTCCCTGATCCCCGTACCCGCCAGCGGTGAACGCGCCTTGGAGTCCGAGGAGTCGCCGGGCAGGATGCGCTGGATGGTCCACGCCCCGTCCCGGCAGACCAGGTTGGCGCCCAGGAGGCCGATCGCCCGCTGGTAGTGGGGCGGGCCCTCGTTGCGGCGGGCGGGGGAGACGTACGCGTGCGAGGTGCCCAGCTCGCCCAGCACCTCGCGCAGCAGATCCGCGAACTCGTCGGGAGAAGCGACCCGTTCGACCAGCGGGCGGTACTGGTCCAGCACCCCGTTCCAGTCGATGCCGCACATGTCCGGCTCCCAGAAGTAGGCGCGGATGATGCGGCCCGCCTCGCCGTACGCCTGCCGCCATTCCGCCCCCGGGTCGACCTCGTGCAGGATGCGGCGCAGGTCCAGGAAGACCGTGGTGTCGCCGTCGCCCGGTTCGGTGGCGGGCACGGCGCGCAGTTCGCCGTCGTCCATCACGACCAGGCGCGAGGAGTCGCCGCTGACCGCGAACCAGTCCAGGTGGTCGACCAGTTCGGTCCTGCGGGCCTTCGCGATGTTGAAGTGCTCCAGGGTTGGCCGCCCCGACATGTCGGCCGGGTTCGCGAACGTCTCGCCCAGAGCCCCCGAGATCGGCCAGCGCAGCCAGACCAGCCCGCCGCCGCTCACCGGGGCGAGCGCCGAGTACTTGGAGGCGGAGACCGGGAACGGCGTCACCCGGCTCTCCAGACCCTCGAACTCCACCATCACCGTCGACCCCTCCGACATACCTCCCTCCGGCACGTCCACCGGGTCCAGGCCGCCCGCCGCCGGGCGGCCGTCGGGCGAGAGGGCGAAGGGGGAGGGGGTCGCCGAGGAGAGCGGGACCAGGTACGGGCGGCAGCCGAGCGGGAAGGACAGGTCGCCGGTGTGGACGTCGTACACCGGGTCGAAGCCGCGCCAGGAGAGGAAGGCGAGGTAGCGGCCGTCGTCCGTGAAGACCGGGTTCTCGTCCTCGAAGCGGCCGTTGGTGACGTCGACGATCGTCGGGGCGCCGGGGCCGGAGATCCGGGCCAGTTTGATCTGCCGCAGCGAGCGGCCGACGCCCGGGTGCGACCAGGTCAGCCAGTCGCCGTCGGGGGAGAAGGCCAGATCGCGTACCGGGCCATTGACCGAGCGGATCAGCTCGGTGAGCCCGGGGTGCTCGTCGATCGGCACGGCGCTGCCCGGGGTCGCCGCGCCGGTGGCCGCGTGCAGGTCGACGCGGGTCGAGCCGCTGGGCGCCTTCGCCTCGGATTCCAGGGGCTCCGCCTCCGGCTCCGCCGTGTCCAGGAGCAGCAGGCGGCCGTCGTTCGACGCGATGGCCAGGCGCTCGCCGTCCGGGTCGGAGATCATCTCCTGCACCCGGCCCAGCAGCCCGGAGGCCAGCCTGCGCGGGGGCCGGTCGCCGCTGGCGCGCGGCAGGTAGGCGATCTCGACCGCGTCCGGGCCGTCGGCGTCGGTGACGTACGCGACCTGCCCGCCGCTGCCGAGCATCTCCGGCAGCCGCACCCGGACGCCGGGGGTGTCGGCGATGGTGCGGGCGGGGCCGTCGCGGTGGGTGAGCCAGTAGAGGCTGCCGCGTACGGTGACGGCGCTGGCCCGGCCCGTCTCGTCGACGGAGAGCGAGTCGACGTTGCTGGCGGCGGGCACCTGGTGGACGCGCCGGCCGGTGCGCGGGCCCCCGAGGCGTACCTCCAGCTTGCGCGGGGTGGCGTCGGGCGACTCCAGGTCCTCCACCAGCCACAGCTCGCCCGCGCACTGGTAGATCACCCGGTGGCCGTCGCTGGAGGCGTTACGGGCGTAGAAGGCGTCGTGGTCCGTGTGCCGGCGCAGGTCGGTGCCGTCCGTCCGGCAGGAGTAGAGGTTGCCGACGCCCTCGTGGTCGGAGAGGAACGCGATGCGGCGGCCGACGAACATCGGGTTGGCGAGGTGGCCGCCGATGTCCGGGAGCAGGCGCTCGCCGTGCAGCCACAGGCGGCCCATGGCCCCGCCCCGGTAGCGCTTCCAGGCGGCCGGTTCGTGCGGGGGCGTGCCGGTGAGCAGCAGGGTGCGTCGTTCGCCGTCGATGTCGGCGACCGCGATGTCGGAGACCGGGCCCCAGGGGAGCCTGCCGCCGGGGCTTCCGTCGGTGGGGACGCTGTAGGCCCAGGAGAAGTACGAGAACGGCTGGTTGTGCGAGGACACGGCGAGGATCTGGCAGGCCTCGCCCGGATCGGGGCTCCAGCCGCAGACCCGGGCGTCCGTCGAGCCCCAGTGGGTGAGCCGGCGGGCCGGCCCGCCGTCCACCGGGGCGAGGTGGATCTCGGGGTCCAGGGTGCGCCAGGTCGTGTAGGCGATGGAGGCGCCGTCGGGCGAGAAGCGTGGGTGGCTGACCCGGGTCCGGTCGACGGTCACCCGCCAGGCCCGTCCCGGGCGGTGCCCCGCGGCGGCCAGGGGGGCGACCCAGAGGTCGTCCTCGGCCGCGAAGCACAGCAAGTCCTGGTGGAGGTGCGGGAAACGGAGATACGCGACGTCGTCACTCACCCCCCAATGTTTTCGGTGCGCGGGGCCCGGGGCAACTTGTGGTGCAGGACACAAGCGAAACGATTTCGTTTCGCTGGGAGGTGGGGGTACGGTTCAGGTGTACGAAACAGTTTCGTTCGATGCTGAGCGAGGCTGCTGAACAGGACACCGGACAGGTGAAGCGAAGGAGGTCGGCACATGGCACGCACCAGGCTGACCCCCGAGCGTGAGGGCGAGCTGTACGAGGCCGTCCTCGACCTGCTCCGCGAGGTCGGCTACGACGCCCTGACCATGGACGCCGTCGCCGCCCGTACCCGGTCGAGCAAGGCCACTCTCTACCGCCAGTGGGGCTCCAAGCCCGAGCTGGTCGCGAAGGCGCTGCGGCACAACAAGCCGGGGAGCCTCTCGGACATCGACACCGGTTCGCTGCGCGGTGACTTCCATGCCGCGCTGAGCCGGACCGACGACTGCCAGATGGAGAAGGACGCCGCGCTGATGCGGGGTCTGAGCCATGCCGTCCATGAGTACCCCGAGCTGCTCCAGGCCCTGCGCGAGCTGCTGATCGAACCGGAGATGACCGGTCTCGACCAGCTGCTGCAACGGGCGGTGGACCGGGGTGAACTGCGCCCGGACAATCCGGCGCTGAAGTACATCCCGCACATGCTGGTCGGCGCGCTGGCCGCCCGGCAGCTGATCGAGGACCGCCCGCTGGACCAGGCGTTCCTCATCGATTACGTGGACTCCGTGATCCTCCCCGCTCTCGGCGTCTGACGTCCCCGCCCCACCACCCGTACGGCCCTCTCCCCGACGCCCCACCTGACACGCCGCTCTCGTCGTCGGGCTGGTTCCTCACGCCCTGTTTCCACTCATACGACCTGACCGGGAGTACGCCCCCGTGGCCACTTTCCTCTACAAGCTCGGACGGCTCACCTTCCGCCGCCGCGGCTTCGTCGCCCTGATCTGGGTGGCGTTGCTGGCGGTCGCCGGAATCGGTGCGGCCACCGCGTCCACCGCCACCTCCAGTTCCTTCTCGATCCCCGGTACGGAGGCGCAGCGCGCCTTCGACCTGTTGGAAGAGCGCAACCCCGGCGGCAGCGCCGACGGCGCCACCGCCCGAGTCGTCTTCAACGCCCCCGGGGACGAGAAGGTGACCGATGCCGGGAACAAGGGCGAGATCACCGGCATGGTGAAGGAGCTGCAGTCCGGCTCCGACCAGGTCGCCGGGGTCGCCGATCCGTTCCGGAGCAAGGCCGTGAGCCAGGACGGCTCGACGGCGTACATCTCGGTCACCTACAAGGTCAGCTCCATGGAGCTGACCGACAAGACCCGGGATGCCCTGGAGGGCGTGGGCAAGGACGCTCAGGACAGCGGCATGAAGGTGGAGATCGGCGGTGACGCCCTCCAGGTCATGCCGCACACCGGGACCGCCGAGATCATCGGTGTCGTCATCGCCGCCGTCGTCCTGGTCATCACCTTCGGCTCGCTGATCGCGGCGGGGCTGCCGCTGGTGACCGCGCTCGTCGGGGTCGGCATCGGGGTCTCCACGATCACCGCGCTGGCCACCGTGATGGACCTGGGCTCCACCACCTCGATCCTCGCCATGATGATCGGCCTCGCCGTCGGCATCGACTACGCCCTCTTCATCGTCTCCCGCTACCGCGCCGAGCTGGCGGAGGGCCGGGAACGCGAGGAAGCCGCCGGGCGGGCCGTGGGAACGGCCGGATCCGCCGTCGTCTTCGCGGGCCTGACCGTGGTCATCGCCCTGGCCGGCCTCGCCGTCGTCAACATCCCGATGCTGACGAAGATGGGCCTCGCCGCCGCCGGTACGGTCGCCATCGCCGTCCTCATCGCGCTCACCCTGGTCCCGGCCGCCCTCGGCTTCGCGGGCAAGCGGATCATGGGCCGAAAGGCGCGCAAGGCGGCCGAGGCGGAGAAGAGCCCCGAGGCCAAGCCGAACATGGGCACCCGCTGGGCGCGGTTCGTGCTGCGCAAGCCGGTCTGGGTCATGCTCGTCGGCGTCCTCGGCCTCGGCATCGTGGCCGTACCGGCCGCCTCGCTGGAGATGGGCCTGCCCGACGACGGCGCCCAGCCGAAGTCGACCACGCAGCGCCAGGCGTACGACATGCTCTCGGACGGCTTCGGCCCCGGGTTCAACGGTCCGCTGCTGACCGTCGTCGACACCAAGAACAGCTCCGACGGGAAGGCCGCCGCCAACCGGGTCGCCGAGGAGATCGAGGCGCTCGGCGTCAGCGCCGTCGTCCCGCCCGTCTTCAACAAGGCCGGCGACACCGCGACGATCACGGTCATCCCGAAGGACCGGCCCTCCTCCCACGCCACGGAGGAGGTCGTCCACGACATCCGTGACGCGGGCAAGGACGTCAAGGCCGACACCGGGGCCGAGGTCCTGGTCACCGGTGCCACCGCGATGAACATCGACTTCTCGCAGAAGATGAACGACGCGCTGCTGCCCTACCTGGCGCTCGTCGTCGGCCTCGCGTTCCTGCTGCTGATGCTGGTCTTCCGCTCGGTCCTCGTCCCGCTGAAGGCGGCCCTGGGCTTCCTGCTCTCGGTGGTCGCGGCCCTCGGCGCGGTCGTCGCGGTCTTCCAGTGGGGCTGGCTCGGCTCGCTCTTCGGCGTCGAGCAGACCGGTCCGATCATGAGCATGATGCCGATCTTCATGGTCGGTGTGGTCTTCGGTCTCGCGATGGACTACGAGGTCTTCCTCGTCACCCGGATGCGCGAGGCGTACGTCCACGGCGAGAGCCCGGGCCAGGCCATCGTGACCGGCTTCAAGCACGGTGCACGGGTGGTCACGGCCGCGGCCGTGATCATGATGGCGGTCTTCTCCGGCTTCATCGGCTCCAGCGAGCAGATGATCAAGATGATCGGCTTCTCGCTCGCCATCGCCGTCCTCTTCGACGCCTTCGTGGTGCGCATGGCCATCGTGCCCGCGGTCCTCGCCCTGCTCGGCAAGAAGGCCTGGTGGCTGCCGCGCTGGCTGGACCGGGCGCTGCCCAACGTGGACGTGGAGGGCGAGAAGCTCCAGCAGCAGCTGACCGAGGAGTCCGGTTCCGCCGGGCCCGGGGACGGCGGCAGCGAGGGTGAGCGTGAACTCGTCCGCGTCTGACCCGTCCGTCCTGACGGAGCCCTCCCGGCTCCGGGTCCGCGTCTGAGCGGAGCGCGGCCCCGGAAGCCCCGGTTACCTGTGGGGACGGGGACCGGGGCACAGCGAAAGCCCCCGTGCGAACAGCACGGGGGCTTTCCTCTTGCGTACGGGCGGGGCGCGGGCGGGGCGCCGCACGCGATCAGCGCAGCGCCGGGTCGCGGCGGAACAGCGACTTCGACCACAGGTGGCCGAGCGCGATCAGGGCCAGGCTCCAGTCGACGGCGAGCCAGCCGTTGTGGCCGATCCCGGTGCCGAGGAGCAGGCCTCGCAGGGTCTCGATGACGGCGGTGAAGGGCTGGTGCTCGGCGACCGGCTGGAACCAGCCGGGCATGGTGTCGGCCGGGATGAAGGCGCTGGAGATGAGCGGGAGGAGGATCAGGGGCTGCGCGCTGTGGGCGGCCGCCTCCGCGTTCGGGCCGGCCATGCCCATCCCGACCGTGGACGGTGAGTTCGTCGGCCTCGATGCCGGCGGCGTCCAAGTGTTCCAGGAGGGAGCGCAGTTCGCGCCGGCTGCCGTCGCTGGGGATGTGGAGCGACAGGGCCTCGTCGTCGGAGGCGGCCCCGGTCAGCGCGGAGGCGCCGGCCCGGTGGGCGTCCGGGTCGGTGGAGCGGAGCCGGACGTGTCCGCCGGGGGCGATCCGCTTGAGCTGCTCGGCGCTGCCCTCGGCGGCGATCTTCCCGTCGTTGAGGACGGCGATGCGGTCGGCCGGCTCGTCGGCCCCCTCCAGGTACTGGGTGGTGAGGAAGACGGTGATGCCGTCGGCGACCAGGCCGCGGATGATGCCCCACATGGTGTGCCGCGAACGCGGGTCGAGCCCGGTGGTCGGCTCGTCGAGGAAGATGATCCGCGGGGCGCCGACCAGCGTCATCCGCCCGGCTGGAGAGCGTCGCCCGCTTCCTCGACTTCGTCGCCCGAAGGGACAGCCCGCGCGGCGGAGCAGGCCCGCGACATTCTCCCTACGTCGTCCGGCCTTCAGGCGTCAGCGGAAGTCGGCGAGGGGGCGGTTCGGACCGCGAAGAGGCGGCCCCGCCGGGGCCGCCTCTTCATGATCGCGGTCGCGGCCGGGCTTTCAGCCGTGGTCCGCCCTTCAGCCGCGGGCCGGCTGGGTGCCTGTCTCCGACGGGGTCTCCGTGCGGGCCTCCGTGCGGGCGCCTCTCTCCGGGCGGGTGGTGCGGGACGGCGGTTGGGGCTCCCGGTCTCCGTCCTGCGGTGCGGCCGGCGCCTGCGCGCGGGTGCGGGCGAGGAAGCGGATCAGCGTCCTGATCTCGAACTGGAACACCTCGACCCCGTCCGTCGAGTGCAGTTCCACGATCAGCTGCGTCCGGCCGCACGGCCAGACGCGGACGGCGCCTCGCTCGATCGGGGTGCGCAGGCCTCGTTCCAGGAGGTCGCGGCCGAACGCCCAGTCGGTGCCGTCGGGCAGTCCTATGTGGACGGTGCGCCGTTCGTCGGCCGGGTCGTAGCGCAGGTCGACGGGGACCGGACGGGTCAGAGGGCCATCGGTGATGAGCCGGGCGCGGGCATGTACTTCGATCACAGGGGACATGGGCCGGCTCCTCCTATATGTATCGCTCTGTCCTCTAATGTCCCATATTTTGCGGAAGCGGCACGGTGAGCGTGTGCTCGCTCGACGGCGGTGCGCCCCAGGCGGTGCCCTCCAGGTGGTTCGCGAGCCAGGTGGTTCGCGAGGCACATGTGCCCGGCTCCTGCTCTTGCGCATCGTTCGCAGGAAGGAACTATTATTGATGGGTTCATGACCCCGCCCGCAGGACCGCGTCCGCACGGGCGCGGAGACCGTGCGGACCCCGCCAGGAAGCGGAGCCTCCCATGCATGTACCCGATGGTTTCATCGATGCACCTGTCTCCGTGGCCGCCGGGGTGTTCGCCGCCGGTGCGGTCGCCGTCAGCCTGCGCGGGGCGCGCCGCGAGCTGGACGAGCGCACCGCCCCGCTCGCCGGGCTCGTCGCCGCCTTCATCTTCGCCGTGCAGATGCTGAACTTCCCGGTCGCGGCCGGCACCAGCGGGCATCTCATGGGCGGGGCGCTGGCCGCGATCCTCGTCGGGCCCTGTACCGCCGTGCTCTGTCTGTCGGTGGTCCTGCTGATGCAGGGCATCTTCTTCGCGGACGGCGGCCTCACGGCCCTCGGCGTCAACATCACCGTCATGGGCGTGGTCACCGTCGTCGTCGCCTACGGCCTGTTCCGGCTGCTGACCGGGGTGCTCCCGCGCACCCGCCGGTCGGCCACCGCCGCGGCCTTCGTCGCAGCCCTGGTCTCCGTACCGGCCGCGGCCGCCGCCTTCACGTTCCTCTACTGGATCGGCGGCACCACCGACATCCCGATCGGCAAGGTCCTCACGGCCATGGTCGGCGTGCACATCCTGATCGGTATCGGCGAGGCGATCATCACCGCGCTGACCGTGGGCGCGGTCCTCGCGGTGCGCCCCGACCTCGTCCACGGCGTCAGCAAGATCGCCACCCCCCTCAAGCTCCGGGTCGACGGCGAACTGGTCGACGCCCCCGCCGCCACCCGCGAGCCCGAACCGGCCGCACCCCGCTCCACCCGCGGGTTCTGGATCACCGGACTGGTCTCCGCGTTCCTGCTCGCGGGCTTCGTCTCCTTCTACGCATCCGCCAACCCGGACGGCCTGGAGAAGGTCGCCGCCGACCAGGGCATCGACGAGAAGGTCGAGGAGCACGGTGCGGCCGACTCCCCCCTTGCCGACTACGGCGTCGGCGACATCGCCGACGCCCGGCTCTCCGGCGGCCTCGCCGGAGCGATCGGCGTCAGCGCCACCGTCGTCGTCGGCACCGGGGTGTTCCGGGTGGTCCGCCGCCGCCGTGAGGACGAGCGCGGCAGCGTCTCCCGCGACCACGAGAACGCCTGACATGGGTGCGGGCCACGCCCACAAGCTCTACCGGCACGGACACTCGCCGGTCCACGAACTGCCCCCGCACTGCAAGCTCGCGGCGGTCTTCTGCTTCGTGCTCGCGGTCGTCTGCACCCCGCGCGAGGCGATGTGGGCCTTCGGCCTGTACGCGGCGCTGTTGGCCGCCGTCGCCGCCGTGGCCCGCATCCCCGCCGGGTTCCTGCTGAAGCGGCTCGTCGTCGAGGCGCCGTTCGTCGCGTTCGCCCTGCTCATGCCGTTCGTGGTGCCGGGTGAGCAGACGGCCGTGCTCGGTGTCTCCGTCAGCGTCCCCGGCCTCTGGGGCGCGTGGAACGTGCTGGCCAAGGCCACCCTCGGCGTCGCCGCCTCCGTGCTCCTGGCCTCCACCACCGAACTGCGCGATGTCCTGCTCGGCCTCCAGCGCCTCAAACTGCCGCCGCTGCTCGTCCAGATCGCCTCGTTCATGATCCGGTACGGGGACGTCGTCACCGACGAGATGCGGCGCATGGCGATCGCGCGCCGCTCCCGGGGCTTCGAGGCGCGAGGCGTACGGCAGTGGCGGGTGCTCGCCGCCTCGGCGGGCGCCCTGTTCATCCGCTCCTACGAACGAGGCGAGCGCGTCCACCTCGCCATGGTCAGCCGCGGCTACGCGGGCACGATGCCCGTCATCGACGAGGCGACGGCGGACCGGACCCAATGGGCGTACGCGGCGACGCTCCCCGTACTGGCGCTCGCGATCTGTCTGCTGGGATGGACCCTGTGACCCTTTCCCCGAAGGACGCCGAGACCACCGCCCCGTCGCTCGAAGTCAGCGGCCTCGCCTACGCCTACCCCGACGGCCACCAGGCCCTCTTCGGAGTGAACCTGACGGTCGGACGCGGCGAACGCGTCGCGCTCCTCGGCCCCAACGGAGCGGGCAAGACCACGCTCGTCCTGCACCTCAACGGCATCCTGGAGGCGGGCTCCGGCACGGTCCGCGTCGCCGGGCTCCCGGTGGCCAAGCGGAACTTCGCGGAGATCCGCCGCCGCGTGGGCATCGTCTTCCAGGACCCGGACGACCAGCTGTTCATGCCCACGGTCCGCGAGGACGTCGCCTTCGGGCCCGCATCCGCCGGACTGCGCGGCCCCGAGCTGGAGGAACGCGTCCTGCGCGCGCTGCGGCAGGTCGGCATGGAGGAGTACGCGGCCCGCCCGCCGCACCACCTCTCCTTCGGGCAGCGCCGCCGCGTCGCCGTGGCCACCGTCCTCGCCATGGATCCGGAGATCCTCGTCCTGGACGAACCCTCGTCCAACCTCGACCCGGCCTCCCGCCGCGAACTGGCCGACATTCTGCGCTCGTTGGACGTCACCGTGCTGATGGTCACCCATGACCTGCCGTACGCCCTGGAGCTCTGCCCGCGCGCCGTCATCCTCAGTGAGGGCGTCATCGCCGCCGACGACCGCACGCAGGACCTCCTGCGCGACGAGGAGCTGATGCGTTCCCACCGGCTGGAGCTGCCGTTCGGCTTCGACCCGAGCAGGGGCGGCGTTCCGTCACCGTAAACAGATGGTGACAGCCCGGTGGTCACGGCGACCCGCCCCCCGAACACCCCGCCGGGACGTGCACCATGGGGGGATGAGCGGGAGCGCGGGAGTGAGCACGGCGGGCGCGGAAGCGGAACCGGGCGCGGAAGCGGGACCGGACGCAGGAGCGGGAACAGGCCCAGAAACAGGGGCAGGAGGAGGCGCAGAGGCGGCCGAGGCCGTGAGCGTGTCCGTGGACGTACGGGGCACGGTGGCGCCCGGATACGAACCGGTCGCGGACGCCTTCGTCCGCAACTTCGAGCAGCGCGGCGAGCGCGGCGCGGCCGTCGCCGTCTACCGCCACGGGCGCAAGGTCGTCGACCTGTGGGCCGGTACGAGGGACGTCGACGGCACCGAACCGTGGGCCGTCGACACCGTCCAGATCGTCCGCTCGGCGGGCAAGGGCATCGCCGCCGCCGTCCCGCTCCTGCTCCACCAGCGCGGACAGGTCGACCTGGACGCCCCGGTCTCCACCTACTGGCCGGAGTTCAAGGCGAACGGCAAGGAACGCGTCCTGGTCCGCGACCTCCTCGCCCACCGGGCCGGGATCCCCGCCCTGGACACCGCCCTCACCCCCGCCGAGGCCGCCGACGGAGTCTCCGGACCAGCCGCCGTCGCCGCCCAGCGCCCGCAGTGGGAGCCCGGCACCGACCACGGCTACCACGCCCAGACCTACAGCTGGCTGATCGGCGAACTGGTCCGACGCGCCACCGGCCGCACCATCGGCCGCTGGATCGCCGAGGAGATCGCCCGCCCGCTCGGCCTCGACTTCTGGTTCGGGCTGCCCGCCGACGAGGCCCACCGCATCGGCCGCATCGGCCCCGTGGACCCCCCGGCCCCCACCGGGGCCTCGGGCGCTCTGCGCGTACGCCCCAAACGCTCGGTCGTCGAGGCCTACCGCGACCCGGACTCCCTCACCCGGCGGGCGTTCGGCGCGATCGAGCCGTTCCCCGACGAGAACGATCCCGCCTACCGCGCGGCCGAACTCCCCGCATCGGGCGGCATCGCGACCGCCCGGGGCCTGGCCCGCTGCTACGCCGCGATGATCGGCCCCGTCGACGGCCACCGCCGCCTGTTCGCCCCCGCCACGCTCACCCTGGCCCGTACCGAGGAGTCGGCGGGCCCGGACCGGGTCCTGGTCGTCAACACCCGTTTCGGCCTCGGCTACATGCTGCACGGCCCGGCCGCCCCGCTGCTGGGCCCCGGCTCTTTCGGCCACCCCGGACGCGGCGGCTCCCTCGGCTTCGCCGACCCCGAGTCCGGCATCGCGCTCGGCTACGTCACCAACGGCCTCCAGAAGGGAGTCACCGCCGACCCCCGTGCCCAGGCCCTGGTGAGGGCAGTACGGTCGGCGCTATGACACGACCCCGCTTTGATGGTTACAGCGTCCTGATCACCGCCGCCGGCCAGGGCATCGGCGCGGCAACGGCCCACCGCCTGGCGGCGGAAGGGGCCTCGGTCCTCGTCACCGACCTCGACGCGAAGCGCGCGTCGGACACGGCGGAGGCGATACGCGAGGCGGGCGGCACCGCCGCGTCCCTCGCCTGCGACGTTGCGGACCGGACGGCGGTCGAGGCGGCGGTGGCGTGCGCGGTCGAGACCTTCGGCCGGCTCGACGTCCTGGTCAACAACGCGTACGCGGCGAGCGACGACGCCGAACTCTTCGAGAACGAGCCCGACGCGACCTGGGAACGCGACCTCGACATCACCCTCTCCGGCCCGTTCCGCTGCGCCCGCGCCGCCCTGCCGCACCTGGTCGCCTCGGGCCGGGGCGCGATCGTCACCATCGGCTCGGTCAACGGCGAACAGGACTTCGGCGGCCACGCGTACAGCGCCGCCAAGGCGGGCCTGAGCAGCCTGACCCGTACGCTCGCGGGCCACGCGGGACCGCGCGGCGTACGCGTCAACCTGGTCGCCCCCGGCACGATCCGCACGGACGCCTGGGCGGGCCGCGACGCGGAGCTGGACCGGGCCGCCGCCCTCTACCCGCTCGGCCGCGTCGGCACCCCCGAGGACATCGCGTCCGCCGTCGCCTTCCTCGCCTCCGCCGACGCGGCCTGGATCACCGGGACGACGCTGCGCGTGGACGGCGGGATCCTCGCGGTGAACACGGGCTTCCGGCAGGCGATGGCGCAGCCGTAAACCCGTGGCCGCACATCGCCCGGGAGACCTACCCTGCGCGGATGACCAGCCACGGACACACGGACAGCACCGGCCGCCCCGTCACCCTGCACGAGGTGGACGCGGACAACTGGCGGGCGGTCGCCGACTGCGCACCCCGCGACGACCAGCGTGACTGGGTCCCGGCCCTGGCCGCCCGCTACCTCGTCCTGAGCAGCCGCGAGGACACCTGGAACTCCCTGGCGGTCCTCGCGGGCGACGAGGTGACCGGCCACATCATGTGGGCCCGGGACGAGGACGGTTCGCACTGGATAGGCGGCATGCTGATCGACGCCGCCCACCAGGGCACGGGCATCGGCCGCGCAGCCGTACGCACCCTGGCGGCCTGGCTGTCGGCCCGCGAGGACGGCACCGCCGTCCGCCTCTCGTACGCCCCGGAGAACGAGGCGGCCGCGCACCTGTACACGTCGCTCGGCTTCCGTCCGACGGGGGTGGAGGAGGACGGGGAGGTGGTGGCGGAGTGGGGGGAAAGCCCTACGTCGTCGGGCTGAGGACCATCAGCATCTTCGGGTCGGACACGGGGGCGAACCCGACCTTGGCGTACAGCTCGTGGGCGTCGAGCGTGGCGAGAAGCGTTCGCTTCAGTTCGTACGGGGCGAGGTGGTCGCGGACGGCGGTCGCCAGGCGTACGCCGAGGCCCCGGCCGCGATGCGCCGGGTCCACGTATACGTCGCAGAGCCAGGCGAAGGTCGCCCGGTCCGTGACGACCCGGGCGTAGGCGACCTGCGTTCCTTCGCCGTCGTACACACCGAAGTTGAGCGACCCGCGCATGGACCGCTCGACGAGGTCCCGGCTGCGGCCGAGCGCCCAGAAGGCGTCCGTGGAGAGCCAGTGGTGCACGAGGCCGATGTCGATGCGGTCCGGATCGGTGTCGACCTCGTACTCGTCTTCGCTGTGCCGGGTGGTGGTCATGGGCTCAGATCGTAGTCGTGACACCGAGTACGTGTTCGGCAACGTGCGATGAGTCGGGGCCGGTGCAGGCCGGTGGTACGCGCACCCGGTTCGCTGCCCTGGAAGACTCGGACGGCAACCGGGTCACCCTGCTGGAGAACCCCGTGGTCTGACCGAACCGCCAGGGATGTCAAACACCCACTGATCTGCAGTCGTTGGCGCAGATAGGTTGCGGCACGAGCCCTGTTCCCGTTGAAGGAAGTCGATGTGAGCGCGTTAGCCGCCAACGAGGTCCCGCAGCAGCTCGTTGCCTCGTACGCCACCGCATTCGGCGAAGAAGGGAGAGCCTGGATCGCCGGACTGCCGGCGCTCGCCGCAGAGACGCTGGAACGCCGGCAGCTGCGACGGGACGGCTCGGTCTGGTCCGGTCAAGCCTCGTTGGTCCTCCCGGTCCTGTGCCACGACGGCACGCGCGCCGTTCTCAAGCTCCAGATGCCCCGGGAGGAGACGGCCGCTGCGCTGATCGGGCTCCGCACCTGGAACGGCGACGGCATGGTCCGTCTGCTCGATCACGATCCCGCGAGCAGCAGCATGCTCCTGGAACGGCTGGACGGAGCCCGCACCCTGGCGTCGGTCGACGATGACGACGTGGCGATGGGCATCCTCGCCGGGCTGCACGCGCGGCTGGTCGCGGTCACCGCGCCGCAGGGACTTCCCGGCCTCGGTGACGTTGCCGCCGCGATGCTGGAGCAGGTCCCGCAGGCGGTCACGCGCCTGGTCGACCCGGGCGACCGGCACCTCCTGCTGGGTTGGGCGTCGGCAGTCGCCGAACTGGCCGACGATCCCGGAGACCGGTTGCTGCACTGGGATCTCCACTACGACAACGTGCTGGCCGCAGAGCGTGAGCCGTGGCTCGCCATCGACCCCGAGCCGCTCGCCGGCGATCCGGGGTTCGACCTGTGGCCCGCCCTGGACAGCCGGTGGGACGACGTCGTCGCGAAGGGCGAGCCCCTGCGGGTGGTGCGGCGTCGGTTCGACCTGCTGACCGAAGTCCTCGGCCTGGACCGCGATCGGGCCGCCGGCTGGACACGGGGGCGGCTGCTGCAGAACGCCCTCTGGGACATCGAGGACGGTGAGACCCGGCTCGTTCCGTCCGCCGCCGCGATCGCGGAGTCCCTGCGCAACCGTTGACCTCCCCGGCGGCCGGTCAGGCGGCGGCTCGTGCGTACGCGGTTCGGTGCTCGCGGGTTTGGCGGCAGTCGCGGCAGTGGCCGGGGGTGGGGGAGCGAAAGGCTCGGTCGCAGTCGTCGCAGGTCTGGAAGGGTGTGACGGTGATGCGGGGCCGGGCGAGCGCGGCGAGGTCGTCGACACCGGGGGGCGGTGGCGGGAGCAGCTCGGTGAGCCGGTAGGTGAGGAATTTGGCCGGGTGCTTGAGGGGGTGGGGCGGGTCATCGGTGAGGGCACGGCGGATGGTGTCCGGACGGGCCGCGCGTTCGAGCCAGGCCGCCACGCCGGGGACCAGTCGGCGGACGTCGTCCTCGGAGAGGGTGAACTGCGCGGCGTGATGGTGCAGGTCGCTGAGGAGTGCGGTGGCTGCGCGGTCGAGATCCGGGGTGAGTTCGCCGGGCTGCGGCAGAGGGCGGCGAGGCGGCTTGGGCGCGGACGGGGGCGGCACGCGCGGTACGGAGAGCGGGGCCGGTGGAGTGGGCGGCGCTGCCGTTGGTCCGGGCACGGGTGCGGGTGCGTTTACGGGGGCTGGCGTGGCGGGTTGCGGGGAAGCGTCCGCTGTCTGGTCGCGCGGCCGTAGCAGTGCGGTGGGCTGGTTGCAGAAGAGGGTGCGGGTGATGATCCGGCCGCTGGGCAGGCGGTCGCGGACGCGTTTGAGGTAGCCGTGGGTTTCGAGTTCGCGCAGGGCGGCGGCGATGCGCTTTTCGCCTTCCTTGCAGTGGGCGGCGAGTGCCTTGATGCCGACCTTGGCCCCGCGGGGCAGGGACTGGATGCGTACGGCGATCCCGATCGCGGTGCAGCTGAGGTCGGGGTGCTGGGCGAGGTGGTTGCCGACGACGGTGAAGCGGTCGGTGTGCGGGATGGTGATGTGGATGACGCCGGAGGTGGGGAGAGGTCCGGGAACCTCCGCCAAGGCGCGGGTGAGGGCAGTATTCTGCTGGGTATCCATCGGGAAGCGTCTCTTCCTAGGTGGCTAGGCCCTCGGTTGGGATTGCAGTCCCGGCCGGGGGCCGAAGTGTGTGGGTTGCGTTCTGGCGTGAGCATATGCCGGGCAACCGGGCCAAAAGCGAGCTGAGTTGGGAAATGTCACCCGTGTGAGTGACGGGGCCGCGAAGGCCCACTGGGGTCTGTCAGGTGGCTGCCGGGGGTGGGTCGGGTCGGGTTATTTCTCTTGTTTCTTTGAGTGGTTGATGTCGCGCTGCACCGGGTCCCGGTGGCGAGCGATCCGGTCGGGGCGCACCGGGTCGCCCGCTGCACGACCCGGTGGGAGCCGTCACCGTACGAGGTCGATTTCCGCCCACACCGTCTTGCGCGGGACTGGTCCGGGGATGACGCCCCAGTGGTCCGCCGGCGCCTCGACGATGAGCAGTCCGCGCCCGGTCTCCGCGTCGTCCTCGGGTGGCTTCACGGCACCGGGGCCGGGCGGGATGCTGTCACCGCGCGTGTCCGTGACCTCGATGCGCAGGGTGCTGCCGCTGACAGTGAGGCTCAGGCGGCCTTCGTCCCGTACGCGTCCGGGCGGGACGAAGGCCGCTGAGTCCGTCGTCAGGCGGGCCCGGCGGACGTCACTTCACCACGACGGTGTCCCCGGACGACGTGGACGCCCCGGTGGTCGTGTTGCCGTAGTACACCCAGCGCCACGTGCCCGTCCTGGAAGCCTTCACCGTGGTCTTGAGGTTGCCCGAGCCGTTCGCGTACACCTTCTTCACCGTGGTGTAGGAGGTGGCGCCCGCAGGCTTGAACTGCAGACTCACATGGCGGCCGCCGTACGAGGCGTACTTCCTGGTCTCCCAGTTGGCCCGCGTGACCTTTCCGGTCACGGTGATGGTCTTGCCCTTGGTCACCGGTTCGGGCGAGGCGTTGACGGTCAGGCGGGAGTTGCGCTGGACGTGGACCGTCATTCCCTTGTCATCGATGTCACCGCCGCCGCCCTTGAAGTGAACCTCGGCCGCGACCTTCCAGGCCCCGGCCTCGCTGTTGCGCATGTCATAGACGCTCGGCTCGAAGAACATTCGCTCGTTGATGTCGCAGACGCCCGAGCTCACCTTGTCGCACTCGTTCGTCTCGATGGCGTGCCACAGCCGGTCATCGGCACCAGTGCGGTAAAGGAACACCGCCGGCCACCTCCACTGCTGCTTGGTCGCCATCCGGAAGGAGGCGGGCACCACGACCTCCTTCGACGTCCCGATCACGATCGGTTTGCCGCCGTTCACCTGGACACGGCTGAACGAGACCCCGCCCTCGGCCGCCCCGGCCGGTACCGCGGCCACGGCCGTGAACACCGCCGCCGCACCACCGGCCACGACGGCTCTCCAGACCTGCTTCCCCACCTGATCCCCGATTCTCCGTACGGAAAGGCGCCGGAGGTTCATCCCTCCAGCGCCTAGGAGACAGCCGGGGGCCACCCGGGTTGGTGCACCTGTGGATCACGATGAGACATCGGGCCCCATCCCCGCCTCAACTCGTGTGCAGCATCAGGCCGATGCCCACCACCATCAGTCCCGCCGCCGCGATCCTCGGAGCTCCGAAGCGCTCCTTGAAGAGCAGCGTGCCGATCGCCGCGCCCACGATGATCGACGACTCCCGCAGCGCCGCGATCGGGGCGAGCGGGGCCTTCGTCTGGGCCCAGAGGACGAGCCCGTACGCGACCACCGACAGGGCCGCGCCGAGCAGGCCGCGTGCCGCGTACGGCCGCAGTTGCGGGAGCAGTCCGGACCGGCGGCGGTAGTACGCGTACGCCGGGATCGCCAGGCCCTCCAGGACCATCAGCCACGCGACGTAACCGAGCGGGGTGCCCGAGGCGCGGACGCCGACCCCGTCGACCGTCGTGTATCCGGCAATGGCGAGTCCCGTGCCGAGGGCCGCCACGATCGCCGGCCAGTGCGGGCGCTTCCCGGAGCCCCGGATGCCCCACAGGGCCAGGCCGACCAGGCCGGCCGAGGCCACCGCCACGCCCGCCGTGGCCCAGGCGTCGGGACGCTCGCCGACGAACACCGCCGCCAGGACCGTCACCACCAGCGGGGCCGTGCCCCGGGCGATCGGGTACATCTGGCCGAAGTCGCCCAGCGTGAAGGAGCGCATCAGCAGCAGCATGTACGCCACGTGCAGCGCGGCCGAGACCAGGAGGTACGGCCATGCGCCCGCCGCCGGGAACGGGGCGAACAGTGCCATCGCCGCGCCGATCAGCAGGCCGCCGCCGGAGATCAGCGTGAAGGAGAGGAGCTGGTCCTTGATCGCGTGGGCGATCGCGTTCCAACTGGCGTGCGTGATCGCGGCCATGAGGACCGCGAGGGCGACCAGCGGGGTCACTTGGCGGACTCGCGCACATCCGCGACCGTCGCGCCCGCGTGGGCGATCAGCGTTTTCGGGTCGAGCGGGAACACCGTGTGCGGGGTGCCCGCGGCCGCCCACACCACCGCGTGGTCCAGGAGACGTCGGTCGGCCAGGACGCGGGTCCTGGTGGCGTGGCCGAAGGGGGGTACGCCACCGATCGCGTACCCCGTCGTCTCGCGGACCAGGTCCGCATTCGCCCGCGTCACCTTCTGCGCGCCCAGTTCGCGGCGTACCAGCTCGACGTCCACCCGGGACGCCCCGTCCATCAGGACCAGTACCGGCACGCCGTCCGCCGTGAAGACCAGGGACTTGACGATCTCGCTCAGCTCGCAGCCGACCGCCGCCGCGGCCTCGACGGCGGTCCTGGTCGCGTCGGGGAAACGGCGTACCTCGACCTGGAGGCCCAGCTCGGCCAGCGCCTCCGCGAAACGGGGGTGCGCGGAAGAGACGGGAGCGGCCGGAGCGGCGGGAGTGGTTTCTGTGGGTTCGGGTGTGCTCATGGCTGCACGCTAGCGGTCCGTGCAGTATGCACGCGAGGGGGTTCCGCTGGTACTGCGGCCGTGTTGGCCGATGGCGCGGCCCGCCCACCACGTCGGGTCCTGCGCCCTCACCTGCCCGCGGGGGTCCGCTGTGGGCCTGAGCCGTCCGCGAGGGTCCGGTGTGGCCTCAGCCGCCCGCCTTCAGCACCTCCGCCACGACCGGGCCCGCGGCGTCGCCGCCGTGGCCGCCGGTCTGGACGACCGCCGCTGCCGCGAGATCGTTGCTGAAGCCGGTGAACCAGCTGTTCGACGTCTCCTGCCCGTCGACCTCCGCCGAACCGGTCTTCGCGCCCTTGTCGCCGCCGACCGAGGCCATCGCCTTCGCGCCGGTGCCCCAGGCGGCCGTGGCGCGCATCATCGTTTTGAGCTGCTGGGTGACGGACGGGGACAACGAACGGGACGCCCGCGCCAACTCCCGGTCGTCCAGATGCTGCGGGACGATGACCGGCTGGGTGAACGTGCCGGTCATGGCCGTGGCGGTGATGGACGCCATGTTGAGGGCGTTCATCTGGACCGTGCCCTGCCCGATGTACTGGGCGGCGGCCACGCCGCCCACCTCCTCCGGCACGCTGCCGTCGGTCGTGACCACGCCGGTCTTCCAGTCCAGGCCGACCCCGAAGACGTCCTTGGCGATCTTGGGGAGGGCGGCGTCGTCCTTCGTGTCGTCGATGAGCTTGATGAAGGCGGTGTTGCACGACCGGGCGAAGCTCTGCGTGAAGGTACTGCCGTCGGGGAGATCGAAGTTCTTCAGGTTGTGGAACGAAGTCCCCTGGTACAACACGTCCTTGGGGCACTCCGCCGCCCCGTTCGCCGTGACGAGCCCCTTCTCCAGCAGCATCGCCGCCGTCATGATCTTCAGCGTCGAGCCGGGCGCCTGCTTGCCCTGCAACGCCGCGTTGAACTCGGTCACCGGGTTGTTGGCCACCGCGCGGATCGCCCCCGTGGACGGCTTCACCGCGACCACCGAGGCCTCCGCGTACTTCTTCACCGCCCGCTCCGCCGCCGCCTGCGCGCCCGCGTCCAGTGTCGTCTGCACCTTGCCCGGCTTGCCCTTGGCCAGTGTCAGCAGGTTGACGTCCGGCTGGGCCTCGTCGGCGCCTTCGATCCAGGTCTCGACGCCGGCCGAACCACCGGAGGTTGCCCCGTACTTCTGGCGCAGGGTGTCCAGGATCGGTCCCAGCGAGGGGTACTTCTCCTTCGTCAGCTCCGTGCCGTTGCGGTCGACGGCCACGATCGTCGGCGTCGAGGACTCGCCCGTCTTGAGCGTCGCGCCCTCCGTCAACTGCGGGTGCACGACGGTCGGGGACCAGTCGACCAGGGCCTTGCCCGTCGTCAGGCCGCGTACGACCGTCAGCTCCGAGGCGTACGACAGGGGCTTCGACTTGCCGTCGTACGCGACGGTGGCCTTGACCGTGTACGGCACCTTCGTGCCGACCGCCGGGCCGGGGGTGATCTTCACCTTGCCGATGTGGGCGTCCTCGCCGTACGAGGCGAGCACCGGCTCCGCACCCGACTCGTTGTTAGTCAGGAGGGCCGCCGCCGACGCGTCCCCGGCCGCCCACGCCTCGAAGAAGCCCTTCGACGTCTCAGCTATCTCCTCCGCGCCAGGCGGCCCCGTTTTCACCTTCGACGACTCGGACGCGCTCTGCGTACCGCCGCCCCCGCCGCCCGAGTCCCCGAGCACGCTGTACGCCCCGTAGCCGATCCCGCCGGCCACCAACACGAACGCTCCGCCGACCACGGCGACCTTCGCTCCACTGCGCATCTCGCAGTCCCCCTCCCCAGGAGAGCCCCATGAACATGTTCAAGGGGCAACTGTCAGGAACCCTAAGGTGTGGTGGCAGGCGGTGAGGGCGTTGTTACCGGACCGGAATGCTGGGCCGGAAAGCGCTCTCCGTCCCGTGGCCGAGGTGGCGGATCTGCCGACGGGCAGTGGTGGCGGCAAGCTGTCCACCGGCGCCACCAGGGCCGTCCGCCACCAGGCCGACGATCCCCGGGGTGGTCGCCCGTGACGCGGGCGTCGGGGGCGGCGGTGCGGCCCTGCCCGCCTGGGGGGCGGCGTCACCCTGCGCTTCCTGATGCCTTCGGCGGTGGTCGCGGTCTTCCTGGCGCGACAGCGGCGAACATGATTTCGATGATGTGTGTAAGCGATGTGTGAGTACGGAATTGCCGGGCACTAGGACCTTCGCAACGAGGTCCAGGCGACTTTCGGAGCCGGGACCTACCGGTGAGGTGCACTGAGACCGTTGTGAAGTGCAGGCGTATACGCGTCTGAACCGACTTGACGATGGGAAAAGAAAATGATCGTCCTTGGACTTATTCTGCTGATTATCGGCCTGCTTGTCGGTATGGGGCTGCTGACGACCATCGGCGGCATCCTCATTCTGGTGGGTGCCATCCTGTGGATCCTGGGTGCGACCGGGCGCGCGGTGGGCGGACGAAAGCACTTCTTCTAACCTTCGGGTCCAGGAGAAGGAGCAGGGAATTCTGTCGACCTGGCAGATCGCTGTGAAATGCGGGCGGGCCGCGACGACTTGTCGTCGCGGCCCGGGCTCGAAGGCAGCGAGGGCCTCTTCCGACACGTCCTGCGGGAAGCCTCGGTGATCGGCGAGGGGGCGGAACGAGGTGGTGTCGCGGACACCGAACAAGGAGCCGAAGGCAACGTAGTCGCGCCCGTTGTGGAGGTGTGAGAGGTCGATGGCCGGGAACCATCGGCGATCGTCCTCGTCCAGCCAGCGATCCCAGCGGCACTCGATGAAGCCGTGCATGTCCGTCCCCATGCCGGCACCGTTCTCCGTCGGCACGAGGCGGGCGATGGATTTTCCGGCCGGCCGTCAGCTGAGTCCCGGCTACACCCACGTGTCCAGCCACATCCGGTCCCGCCACAGGTCCTCCGGGATCTGCGTCCCCGTGAACAACGGCCAGAAGTAGATGAAGTTCCAGATGATCAGGAGCACCAGCACGCCCACCGCGATCGTCCCCAGTGTGCGGCGGCGTTCGCCGGTGGGGTCCTGGGCGGTGAGGCCCAGCTCGGCCCGGGCGCCCGTGCCCGCCGCCGGGCCGATGATCGCGCCCAGCATCATCGTCACGGCCAGGCACAGGAACGGGACGAACACCACCGCGTAGAACAGGAAGATCGTGCGCTCCTGGTAGAAGAACCAGGGCAGCCAGCCCGCCACCACACCGCAGGCGATCGCGCCGGCCCGCCAGTCGCGGCGGAAGAACCAGCGCCACACCACGTACGCCAGGGCGAAGCACGCCAGCCACCACAGCAGCGGGGTGCCGATGGCGAGGACCTCGCTGGCGCACTTGCCGGTCGCCGACTCCTTGCAGCCGGTCTGCTCCTCGTAGAAGTACGAGACGGGCCGGCCCAGGACGAGCCAGCTCCAGGGGTTGGACTCGTACGTGTGGCCCGAGGTCAGGCCGACGTGGAAGTCGTACACCTGGTTCTCGTAGTGCCACAGGCTGCGCAGCCAGTCCGGCAGCCAGGACCAGGAGGAGTCCTTGCCCTCGGTGGCCGCCCAGTTGCGGTAGTAGCCCTTGTCCGTGACGATCCAGCCGGTCCAGGACACGATGTACGTGACGATCGCTACCGGGACGGTGGAGACGAAGGCGGGGATCAGGTCGCGGCGCAGTACCGCCTGGTACGGGTGCACGGCCCCCGCCGTGCGCCGGGCTCCGACGTCCCACAGGACCGTCATCAGGCCGAACGCGGCCAGGACGTAGAGGCCGTTCCACTTCGTGGCGAAGGCCAGGCCCAGCATCACGCCCGCCGCCAGCCGCCACGGCCGCCACCCCGTGCGCAAGGTTTCCGCGACCCGGGCGTCCGGGCGCAGCACCCCCTCCTCGTCCACCGGCAGCCCGTCGGAGAGCCTGCGCCGGGCGTGGTCCCGGTCCACCACCAGGCAGCCGAACGCGGCCAGCACGAAGAACATGACGATCAGGTCGAGCAGCGCGGTCCGGCTCATCACGAAGTGCAGGCCGTCCACCGCGAGCAGCAGGCCCGCCAGACAGCCCAGGAACGTGGAGCGGAACAGCCGCCGGCCGATACGGCAGAGAAGGAGGACGGAGACCGTCCCGAGCACCGCCACCATGAAGCGCCAGCCGAACGGCGTGAAGCCGAACATCTGCTCGCCCAACCCGATGATCCACTTGCCGACCGGCGGGTGCACCACATAGCCCGGGTCGGTCGGGATCGGGACGGACGAGGGGTCGTTCAGGATCTGCTTGTCGACGTCCTTGGGCCAGGACCCCTCGTACCCCTGGTTGATCAGCGCCCACGCGTCCTTCGCGTAGTACGTCTCGTCGAATATCACCGCGTGCGGCTGGTCCAGCTTCCAGAACCGCAGCAGGCCCGCGACGAGTGTCACCAGCAGCGGGCCGCCCCAGGCCGACCCCCGCACCAGGCGGTCCGCCACGTGCGGGGGGATGGCGAGCACCGACCACACCTGTCGTCCCGGCCGCGTGTACGGCGGGTCCAGCCGGTCGCGGAGGGAGGTCTCCGGGCGGGGGACATGGCCGAAGCGGCGAAGCCGCCGTTGCCAGGAGGTCGGCTGTTCGCCGAGCGGGTCCCCGGCGTCTTGGCCCCGCTGGGTCTCGGGTGCGGTACTCGTCACCGCGCCATCGTAGGGAACGCATCTGTGCGAAGGGCGCTGCCCGTGCTGCGAGGATGGCTGATGTGACTGGAACGACTGGAACGCTCGTGCTCGCAGGGACCCCCATCGGTGACGTGGCGGACGCCCCGCCGCGCCTCGCCGCCGAACTGGAGCGGGCCGACGTCGTCGCCGCGGAGGACACCCGGCGGCTGCGCCGGCTCACCCAGGCGCTCGGCATCCACACCTCGGGGCGTGTCGTCTCCTACTTCGAGGGGAACGAGTCCGCCCGTACGCCGGAGCTGGTCGAAGCGCTGGTCGGGGGCGCCCGGGTTCTGCTGGTGACGGACGCGGGGATGCCGTCCGTCTCCGACCCCGGCTACCGGCTCGTCGCCGCCGCCGTGGAGAAGGACATCCGCGTCACCGCCGTCCCCGGTCCGAGCGCGGTGCTCACCGCCCTCGCCCTGTCCGGGCTGCCCGTGGACCGGTTCTGCTTCGAGGGATTTCTGCCGCGCAAGGCCGGTGAACGGCTCTCCAAGCTCCGCGAGAACGCCGGCGAGCGACGCACCATGGTCTTCTTCGAGGCCCCCCACCGGCTGGACGACACCCTCGCGGCCATGGCCGAGGTCTTCGGCGCCGAGCGCCGCGCCGCCGTGTGCCGGGAGCTGACCAAGACGTACGAGGAGGTCAAGCGCGGTCCGCTCGGTGAGCTGGCCGTGTGGGCCGAGGACGGGGTGCGCGGGGAGATCACCGTCGTCGTGGAGGGCGCGACCGACTCCGGCGACGAGGGTCTAGACGCCGAGGAGCTCGTGCGGCGGGTGCGGGTGCGCGAGGAGGCGGGGGAGCGGCGCAAGGAAGCCATCGCCGCCGTCGCCGCCGCGGCGGGGCTGCCGAAGCGGGACGTGTTCGACGCGGTGGTCGCCGCCAAGAACGCGGAGAAAGACGGGAAGGACGCGGGGAAGCCTCAGTAGCCGCGCCGCCCGAGCCTCTGTACCTACGGGGTTTCCGTCAGCAGGCCGTACGCCGTCGCGACGAACGTGTCCGCCCGGTGCACCCGCCGCGTCGCCGTCGCCGCCACCGCGAGACCCGTGTCCGGGCGGAACCCCAGGAACGCCTGCTGGCCGAGGGTCGCTCCGGCGTGGAAGAGGACCGGACCGTACGGGGACGGGTGGTGGAACCACGTGAGCGTGTGCGTGTGAGCGCGCCGCCAGCCGCGTCGCAGCACCGGGCTCCGGACCTCCGTCAGCGCCGCGGCCAGCGTGGGGTCCGTCGGCTCCGGCCCGCCCAGGTGCGCCTCCAGGAACGTCAGCAGGTCCAGCGGGGTCGCCCGGACCGCGCCCGCCGCGGTGAAGCCCCCGGTGTCCAGCGCGGGCACCGGCGTCCCGTCGCGGCGGTGGCCCACGGCTTCGGTCCCCTCCGGGCCCGGACGCACCCGGGTCGCCGCCAGGCCCAGCGGGGCCAGCACCTGCTGGTGCAGCAGCACCTCCCACGGGGTCCCGGTGGCCGCCGCGAGGGTGTGGCCGAGGACCGAGACGGCGAAGTTCGAGTAGTGCCAGCGGGTCCCGGGCCGGTGGCGCGGCCGGGCCCGCAGGAACGCCCGGACCACCCGGTCTGCCGGGTAGCCGCCGTACGGGTCGGTCGACCAGCGGGGCACCGCCTGCGGATAGAAGTCGGCGGGCAGGCCCGGCAGCCCCGAGGTGTGGGTGAGCAGATGGCGCAGCGTGATCCGGCGCACCGCCGGGTGCACCGGGAAGCCAGGAGCCAGCAGGTCCGCCGCCCGGTCCGCGTACCGCACCCGGCCCTGCGCCACCAGCCGGGCCAGCAGGAGCCCCGCGTACGGCTTCGACGCCGAGCCCAGCTCGTAGGCCATCAGCTCGCGGGGGACCGGGCCCGGCTCCGCGCTCCCGCCGGTGTGGACCGTGCGGACGCCGCCTCGGCTGACCGCGAGCACCAGGTCGGGCGCGTCGACGGCCCGCGCGGCCTCGGCGAGAAGGCGTGCGGTGGCCGGGGAGCCGGGGGTGTCCACGCGGGCCGCCGTCGTGTCGGTCATGCCGGGGCCGGTGCGGCGCTGAGGTCCGACAGGGCGCGGGACATCGCCAGCGCCGAGGCGAACGCGGCGACCAGCGTCGGGTGGTAGACGAGGTCGAACACCGACTCCTCGTCCCCCTCCGGCATCCCGCCGACCACCGGCATCGCCCCGTCCGGCTGCTGGGCCTGCGCGAAGCCCTGCCAGGCCGCCGGGTCCAGCGTCGGTTCCGGCAGGCAGGCGTCGACCACCAGCAGCTCGCCCAGCAGGTCCCAGCGCTCCAGGTCCAGCCAGTCGTCCAGCCAGACCGGCAGCCACAGCGCGAGGTAGTCCGCGATGTCGGCGGGGAGACCGGTCGGCTTCTCGCCCCAGTCGGTGAGGTGGAAGACCGTGTGCGTGATGTCGTAGCCGATGTGGCCCTCGACGGTCCACGGCTCGGGCCGCCGCGCCAGCCAGGTGTGGGCCAGCGCAGCCGTCTCCGGAACGCTCGGCTCCACGTCGAAGCGCCGCTCGATCGCGCTCAGGCCGAGCCGGCGCACCGGCAGCACCTCCAGCGCCGCCCAACTGGCGAGCCGGTGGTTGAGCCGGATCGCCGACTCCAGGTCCGGCTGCCGGTAGCCCAGCTCCCGGAACGGTACGTAGACCTCCAACGGCACCGGCGAGAGCGGTTCGCGCCGCTGGCCCTCCAGCAGCCGCGTCCCGGAACCCAGCAGCTCGTGCCAGGCGTGGTCCAGCAGCCTGTGGGCGAGGGAGGACTGCTGCGAGCCGGCCACGCCCTCGCGGAAGATGACCTTCCCGATCAGCGCCAGCTCGCCCAGCGGCTTGAACCTGTCCAGCATGCCCGCTTCCGGGGACGGGTCCGCCTCCAGCCGGAAGCCCTCGCGGTGTTCGTACAGCCAGCCCAGGGCCTTCGCCCCGACGTCGTGGATCTGCTGGATGCCGCTGCTGCTGGTCATGCGGTGCGCCTTTCCCGGCCGGGCACGGCCCCGCCGGTCTCGCCCCGCCCGCCGTTCCCGCGCAGCGACCTCAGGGACAGGGCCGCGGCGAAGGCCGTGACGAGCGTGGAGTGGTAGCAGTCGATGAAGG
This sequence comes from Streptomyces sp. man185, assembly GCA_002551355.1. Taxonomy (GTDB): domain Bacteria; phylum Actinomycetota; class Actinomycetes; order Streptomycetales; family Streptomycetaceae; genus Streptomyces. Next base: position 94,109 of record NTHE01000006.1, read on the forward strand.
GGTACGGGTCCGGCGCCGTCGTGTCCTGCGCCGGCGGGCCGGTCTCCGGGACGCAGCCGGTCGGATGCTGGACGTCGGCGAGCACCGGCCAGACCTCGTCCAGCAGTTCCGCGGGCGCCGGGCCCGGCAGCGTCGCCGCCACCGCGAGCAGCTCGCCGGTCAGGTCCCACTGCCGGCTCTCCAGACAGCCGTCGGCCCATGCGGGCAGCCAGGTCCGCAGATAGCCGTCGATCTTCTCCGGCACCCGGTCGGGCATCCGGCCCCAGTCCGTGAGGTGGAAGACGGTGTGGGTCAGCGCGTAGCCGGAGGGGCCCTCGAACATCCACGGCTCCGACAGACCGCCCAGCCAGGTCCGGGACAGGACTCCGCCGGCGTCCGTGTGGGTCACCACCCCCACCCGCCGCTCGGAGTTGACCAGGCCCAACTGGCGGTTGGCGTGCTGCTCGGTGTGGGCCCAGGCGCGGGTCGCGGTGAGCGGGCGGGCCAGCGCCTCGAAGCCCTCGTGGCGCAGCCCGTACCCGGCGAAGGCGGCGTAGATCTCGTACGGGTACGCGGCGAACGGCTCGGCGCGCAGCAGCTCCAGGAGGAGTGCGCCCTCCCGCACCTGCTCCCAGGCGTACGCGACGAGGTCCCCGGCCAGCTCGTGCTCCGGGGTGCCGGGGGCGGTGGTGCGGCGGATGGTGGAGCCGAGCTGGGCCAGCTCGCCCAGCGGCTTGAGCGTGCCGTTGACCTGGGTGTGGGGTTCCAGGACGTCGTCGGGGAGCGTGAAGTGCGTCCGGTGGGCGTCGGTCCAGGCGAGGGCGGCGCGCAGGACGGCGGGGAGGACCGTGAGCGCGGCCCCGGGAGAGGGGTGCTCCCGGGGCGCCCGGGAGCGGCGAGGCCCGGGGCCCGACTCGGGGCGGCCCCCGCGACCCGACCCCGGGCGGCCCTGCGGGTCCTGTGTCGCGGTCGTCGTCACCGGGCCCTCACCGGGCCCTCGCCTCGGCCATCAGGCGGGCGGCCCGCACGTGCAGGGTGACCCGGGGGTCGTGGCCGCCCATCAGCTCGACGAAGTCCAGGCCGCGTTCCAGGCCCAGCGTCGCCGGTTCGCCGCCGATCGCCGCGAGCCAGCGGCCCGCACCCGCCGCCTGGAGCCAGTCGCGCCGCCGCACCGCGCGGACGAAGCCGCGCGACAGGTCGACCGCCCGGTTCGCCGCGGCCCGCTGCACGGCCGAGGGGGCGGCCGGGACGGCGAGCGGTGCGAGGACCGAGAGCTGATGCGTGAACGCCTGCCAGGGGGCCTCCTCCAGCCACGCGGTGTCGGGCTCCGCGTAGGTCCCCGGGGCAGCCGTTCCCGGCGAAGTCGGTGCCATCCGCTGGAGCGTGGAGATCATGTGCCAGTGGCTCCAGGCCGTGGCGGCCGGAGCGTCGGGCTTGGGCGGGAATTCCCGCACCGCCCGGTCGAGTACGGCGACGTCGCCCGGGTGCGGATGACGTCCGTACAGAACACTGGGCAGCAGCAGGTCGGCCCCGATGACCCGTGCCGCCGCGATTCCGGTCCGATTCTCCTCGTCGATTCCCGCCGCGCCGCACACCGTGGCGAGGTGGTCCCCGCTCCGAAGAGCGAGGACCACCTCTGTTGCCAGGTCATGCACGGCACCCGCCAGCGGGGACGACGCATGTGTCTGGTCCATGTTCCGACGTTCAGCCCTTCTTCGGGCGGGGGGTCGGAGGCGAAAGCAGCAGTGCGCCGCCGCCTGCGAGAAGCGCGAGGTAGGCGCACTCGCGGGAGTCGCGGTACAGACCTTCGACCTCGCCCGGGTTGAGAGCGGCGTCGAGGTCGAGCTCGATGTCGGTGGCAGTGGTGTCCGTGGTGAACATGGGTTGTTCCCCGTCCTGTGGGAAATGGGGTGGACGTAATGAGTGAAAAGGAGGAAGGGGAGCTCCGCAAATCGGGGTGGGACATCCGGGGAAATCGCGTATTCAATTGAATGGTGAATTCATGAGGTGCGGGTGGGGTGAAAGCCCGGGAATTCAAGGAATGAGGCGGGGGCGGGCGGGGGTGGTGCGCGGGCGCGTTCACGACCGGCGGGCGGCGCGCTCGGGGGCGCTCGGTGGCTCGGCGGTCACGCGCTGTCCTGCCTCGCTCCTCGCCCGCGCCATGCGTCGGCAAAGCGCGGCCAAAGGAGGCCAAGAACGCATCAACAATGCCTCTGAGCTGGTGCGTCCATCCGGGTGCAGGTGTCCACTGGAAGGGACGGGCCACCTGTTCGAAACCCTCGGGCGGGCCGGCCGTCCCCGGAGCGTGTGACCGGCGGACAAGAGGAGCAGGCATGAGCGAGATCGCAGCGACCACTGTCCATGAGGCGTATGCCTTCGCCTGCATGAAGTGTGGGTACGGCTGGGAGCAGTCCTACGAGATAGAGCACCACGTCGACGTCCACGGCCACGCGTTCGTCGTCTACACGGCGGACGGCGAGCGTGTGCCGTCCCCGCTCTCCACGCCCACCTGCACCAACTGCGGCGGACACGTGGTGCGCATCATGCGGGCGGGGCGGGTCGCCGGTGTCCAGGAGCTGCTGCGGAAGCAGCAGATGCCCCGCGCCGCGGAGGCCGCGGTGAAGGACGGGGCGGTGTCGACCGCTGCGGCCCCGGGCCGCCACTGGCGGCTGTCGGACCTGCTGCACCCCTTCCAGCGCAGGTGACGCACGGGGCGTTCCACCGCAGGTGAGGGAAGGGGGCGGGGCCTCGTAGAGTCGTCGGCATGAGCCGTACCGAAGCCCCGCCGCTGCCCGAACCCCTGCGGGTTCCGGTCGCCGACTCCCACACCCACCTGGACATGCAGGACGCCACCGTCGAGGAGGCACTCGCCCGGGCCGCCGCGGTGAACGTGACGACCGTCGTCCAGGTGGGCTGCGACGTCGCAGGGTCCCGCTGGGCCGCCGACACCGCAGCCGCCCACCCGGCCGTCCACGCCTCGGTCGCCCTGCACCCCAACGAGGCCCCGCGCATCGTCCACGGGTACGCCGACGGTGCCGCGCGGCAGGGGGCGCGGGAGCCCGGCGGCAAGGCGGCGCTGGACGAGGCACTGGCGCAGATCGACGCGCTGGCCGCCCTCGACCACGTCCGCGGGGTCGGCGAGACGGGCCTGGACTTCTTCCGTACGGGCCCCGAGGGCATCGCCGCCCAGGAGGAGTCCTTCCGGGCCCACATCGAGATCGCCAAGCGGCACGGCAAGGCCCTGGTCATCCACGACCGCGACGCGCACGCGGACGTGCTGCGGGTCCTGCTGGAGGCGGGCGCACCCGAGCGGACGGTGTTCCACTGCTACTCCGGCGACGCCGAGATGGCCGAAATCTGCGCGCGCGCCGGGTACTTCATGTCCTTCGCGGGCAACGTGACCTTCAAGAACGCCCAGCCGCTGCGGGACGCCCTGGCCGTCGCCCCGACCGAGCTGGTCCTCGTCGAGACGGACGCGCCCTTCCTCACCCCCGCCCCTTACCGCGGGCGGCCCAACGCGCCCTACCTCATCCCCGTCACGCTCCGCGCCATGGCCGAGGTGAAGGGCCTGGACGAGGACGTGCTGGCCGCCGCGATCTACGACAACACGGCACGGGCGTTCGACTTCTGATCCCGGACGGGCACCCTGCGTAGCCGTGTCGCTTTGGAGAGTCACCGGACCTCCGCTATCGTCCCCGCGCACGACGGGGCGGCAGCAGGCGGATCTTCGGGAGCGGCGTGAACGGCGTGAACACTTCGCAGGACAGGCGTCTCGGCGCGTTCCACGAGCAGCTGACCCTGGCTGACGGGGCGTGGACGGCGGGCCCCGCCGCCCACGCCCCGACCGTCGTCGACACCCCGGTCACCGGGCCGCCGCCCGCCCTGCCCCGGCAGGGCCCCACCCGCGCCGACGCCCGGCGGGCCGCCAAGCGCCGCCGGACGCTCCCGGGGAGGGGGAACCCGTTCGCGGCGGCCCCGGAGAACCTGAAGCGCCTCGTCCCGAAGGCCCTCGTCGTCGCCTTCCTGGCCGGCGGCACCACCGCGTTCGTCGCCCACGACAAGGCGGTCCGGCTGGACGTCGACGGCACCCCCCGGACGCTGCACACCTTCGCCGACGACGTCACCGAACTGCTGGCGGAGGAGGGCGTCACCGTCGGCGCGCACGACCGCGTCTCCCCGGGCCCGAACACCGGCCTCGACCACGGAGACGAGGTCGTCGTCCACTACGGCCGGCCCGTCACCCTCACCCTCGACGGCTCCCGCCACCAGGTCTGGACGACCGCCGACACCGTGGCCGGAGCCCTGCGCGAGTTCGGGATCCGCGCCGAGGGGGCGCACCTCTCCGCCGCCCGCTCCACCCGGATCGCCCGCACCGGCCTGACCCTCACCGTCCGCACCGAACGCGCCGTGACCTTCATGGCCGACGGCCAGGAACGCACCCTGCGCACCAACGCCGCGACCGTCCGCGAGGCCCTCGCGGAGGCGGGCATCACCCTGCACGGTCAGGACACCACCTCCGTCGCCCCCGCGAGCTTCCCGCGCGACGGGCAGACGATCTCCGTCATGCGGATCACCGACACCCGCGAGGTGCACGAGGAGAGCGTCCCGTACGCCGTCGAACGCAGCGAGGACCCCGAGCTGCTCCGGGGCTCCGAGGTCGTGGAGCGGGCGGGCCGCAACGGCGTGCGCCGGGTCACGTACGCCGTCCGGACCGTCAACGGCGTGCGGCAGAAGCCGCGCAGGGCCGCCGAGGAGCTGGTCCACCGGCCGGTGAGCCGCGTGGTGCGCACCGGCACCCGGCAGCGCCCCGACCCGGTCGCCGGAGCGGACGGGCTCAACTGGTCCGCGCTCGCCGCCTGCGAGTCCGGCGGGCGCCCCGGCGCGGTCGACCCGAGCGGCACCTACGGCGGGCTGTACCAGTTCGACACCCGGACCTGGCAGTCCCTCGGCGGCAGCGGACGCCCCCAGGACGCACCCGCCGCCGAGCAGACGTACCGGGCGAAGAAGCTGTACGTGCAGCGGGGGGCGAGTCCGTGGCCCCACTGCGGCCGTAGGCTTACCGGGTGAGCAGCACAGAGCCCGACGCCCTCCTGGGCCCCGCAGACATCCGCGACCTGGCCGCGAAGCTGGGCGTACGCCCCACCAAGCAGCGCGGTCAGAACTTCGTCATCGACGCCAACACCGTCCGCCGCATCGTGCGCACGGCCGAGGTCCGCCCGGACGACACCGTCGTCGAGGTCGGCCCCGGGCTCGGCTCGCTGACCCTGGCACTGCTGGAGGCGGCGGACCGGGTGATCGCGGTCGAGATCGACGAGGTGCTCGCGGCCGCGCTGCCCGCCACGGTCCAGGCCCGGATGCCGGAGCGGGCCGACCGCTTCGCCCTGGTCCACTCCGACGCGATGCTGGTCACCGAGCTGCCCGGCCCCGCGCCCACGGCGCTCGTCGCGAACCTCCCGTACAACGTGGCCGTGCCCGTCCTGCTCACCATGCTGGAGCGCTTCCCCAGCATCGAGCGGACCCTCGTCATGGTCCAGGCCGAGGTCGCCGACCGCCTCGCCGCCCGCCCCGGCAACAAGGTCTACGGCGTGCCGTCGGTCAAGGCCAACTGGTACGCGGAGGTGAAGCGCGCCGGGTCCATCGGCCGCACCGTCTTCTGGCCCGCCCCGAACGTCGACTCCGGCCTCGTCTCGCTGGTCCGGCGCACGGAACCGATCGCCACCACCGCGTCCCGCGCCGAGGTCTTCGCGGTCGTGGACGCGGCCTTCGCCCAGCGACGCAAGACGCTGCGCGCCGCCCTCTCCGGCTGGGCCGGCTCCGCACCCGCCGCCGAGGCCGCGCTCGTCGCCGCCGGGATCTCCCCGCAGGCGCGGGGCGAGGCGCTGACGGTGGAGGAGTTCGCGGCGATCGCGGAGAACAAGCCGGAGGCGTCGGAATGAGCGCTGCTGTCACCGTCCGCGTCCCCGCCAAGGTCAACGTCCAGCTCGCCGTGGGCGCCGCCCGCCCCGACGGCTTCCACGACCTGGCCAACGTCTTCCTCGCCGTCGGCCTGTACGACGAGGTCACCGCGACTCCCGCCGACGAGCTGCGTATCACCTGCTCGGGCCCGGACGCCGCCCAGGTCCCGCTGGACGCCACCAACCTCGCCGCCCGCGCCGCCGTGGCCTTGGCCGAGCGGTACGGCGTCACACCCGCCGTCCACCTGCACATCGCCAAGGACATCCCGGTCGCGGGCGGCATGGCGGGCGGCAGCGCCGACGGGGCGGCCGCCCTGGTCGCGTGCGACGCCCTGTGGGGGACCGGCGCGAGCCGCGGCGAACTCCTCGCCATCTGCGCGGAGCTGGGCAGCGACGTGCCGTTCAGCCTGGTCGGCGGGGCCGCGCTCGGCACCGGACGCGGCGAGAAGCTGACCCCGATCGAGGTCGGCGGCGCCTTCCACTGGGTCTTCGCGGTGGCGGACGGCGGCCTCTCCACGCCTGCCGTCTACGGCGAGTTCGACCGCCTCACGGCAGGGACGGAGGTCCCCGAACCCACCGCGTCCCCCGCTCTGCTGGCCGCACTGCGCTCCGGCGACTCCGGCGCACTCGCAGAAGCCCTGAGCAACGACCTCCAGCCCGCCGCGCTCTCCCTGCGCCCCTCCCTCGCCGACACCCTGGCCGCGGGCACGGAGGCGGGGGCGCTGGCCGCGCTGGTCTCCGGATCCGGGCCGACGACGGCGTTCCTGGTGGCGGACGAGGAGACGGCCGAGAAGGTGGCGGCCGCTCTGGTGGCGTCCGGGACCTGCCGCAACGCGCGCGTGGCGGCCTCGCCCGCGCCGGGCGCCCACGTCGTCTGAGCTCCTGACCCGGCGTACGTCACCCGAGCCTCGTACCCCGGGTACTCATCCCGGATCTGAGTAGGGTCGCGCTGCCGAGCCCCGCCCGGTTCGCGCGACCGTACGTCCATGGGATCAAGTGTTCGTGAACTCGCCGGGGCGACGCCCGCCACCCGGGACCGCTACGTCGACCTCCTGCGGGTCGCCTCGCTCGGCGCGGTCGTGCTCGGCCACTGGCTGATGGCCGCCGTCACCCCGGACGGGGTCGGCAACCTGCTCGCCGTCGTCCCGGCGCTCCAGCCGCTGACCTGGCTGCTCCAGGTCATGCCGGTGTTCTTCTTCGTCGGCGGCTTCTCCCACGCGCTGTCCTACCGCTCGCTCCTCCGCAAGCGCCCCGGGGGCTCCGAGGACTCCGTCTACTCGGCCTTCCTCCGCGCCCGGCTCCAGAGGCTGCTGCGCCCCACCACGGTCTTCGTCCTCGTCTGGGGCGCGGCGGCGCTGCTGGTCCAACTCCTCGGCGGGGGCGGCGGGCTGACCGGCGTGACCCTGCGCATGGTGACCCAGCCGCTGTGGTTCATCGGGATCTACCTGGCGATGGTCGCCTTCACCCCGCCGCTGCTGAGGCTGCACGAGCGGTACGGCTGGGGCGCCTTCGCCGGACTGGCGGTCGCGGCGGTCGCGGTGGACGTCCTCCGGTTCGCGGCCGGGGTCCCGTACGTCGAGTTCCTGAACTTCGCGTTCGTCTGGCTGGCCGTCCACCAGCTCGGCTTCCTGCGCGCCGACGGCCGAATCCGCCGCCCCGCGCTCCTCGCCGGGGCGGGCCTGGTCGCCGCGATCGCGCTGGTGGCGTTCGGCCCGTATCCGCTGTCCATGGTCGGGATGCCCGGCGAGAAGGTCAGCAACATGGCCCCGCCCACCCTCGCCCTGCTGGCCCACGGCCTCTGGCTCCTCGGCGCGGTCGAACTCCTCCGCGCCCCGGCCGCCCGCCTGCTGGAACGCCCCCGCGTCTGGCGCACGGTGGTGGCGGCCAACGGGGTGGCGATGACCGCGTTCCTCTGGCACCTCACGGCGATGTTCGGGGTGTACGGGGCGCTGCTCGCCCTCGACGTCGAGCTGCCCGAGCCCGCGTCGGCCGCCTGGTGGGCCCAGGTCCCGCTGCGGATCGCCCTCGCGGCGGCGCTGACCGCCGCCCTGGTCGCCGCCTTCCGCACCTTCGAACGCCCGGTCCCCACTGCCCCCGCCGAGGGCCACGGCCCCCTCGCGGCCCTGGGCGCGACGCTGTGCCTGCTCGGCGTGCTGGGTCTGTCCATGGTCGGCTTCGGCGGCCTGCTGGACGGCCACACGGCCCTGCTGATCGCGCTCCCGGTCAGCGCCCCGGGAGCGGTCGCGATGACGCTGGGCGGCTGGCTGCTGGTGGAGCGGGCGGGACGGGGGCCCGTCGTGCGGGCCGGGAGTCAGCGGCCGTAGTGGTAGCGGCAGGCGGCGACGCGGACCTCGTCGTCGACCACCTTGTGGATGAGCCGGTGCTCGTCGGTGATGCGCCGGGACCAGTAGGCCCTGGAAGCCGTGCTTCAGCGGTTCTGGTTTGCCCATTCCCGAGAGCCGACGGCAAGGGCGGCAGGGGCGTCACAACCCTCCCCGCCCCTACCGCGGCTCGGGCGTCTCGCAGCCATGGCGCTTCGCCGAGCGCTCGGCGAAGCGCTGGAGGGCCGCCCGCAGCCCCCGGTGATCCACGATCGGCGCCGCGTGCTTCGGGTCGTCCTCGTCGTGGAGAGTCTCCACCTGGAACAAGGCGGTCCCGCCCGCGCCGGGGCATCGGGCGGCCAGCGCGTATCCGGCGTCCGGGGCGTCGGCGCCCGGGCGGGCGGGGTCGTCGTCCCGCCTGTAGTCCAGGCTGGTGCGTTCCCACCTGGCGGCCGGTCCGTAATACGCGGAGAACCCGTACAAGAACGCGCCGCGCAGGCCGCCCAGGGCGCAGTTCTCGATGGGCGCGGGGGCCACGGGGATCTCCCGCACCGTGCGCACGCCCCACCGGGCGGCGGTCTTTCCGTCCAGCAGGCCCGCGCAGCTTCCCGTGGCCTCGGCGACCGGTTTGTAGTCCCTGTGGGTCGTCGTGACGCCGACGTTCTTCACCCGCCCGCCGACCGGAGCCGCACAGCCGGTCCGCCGGGTGTAGGCGGTCGCCGTCTCGGTGAGGACGGCGATGAGCCGCTCCCGGGCCACCGGGTCGTCGAAACCGCCCCGGCCGAGATCGGCGTCGGCCGTCATCACCCGTCCGTGCCCGGACCCCTTGCCACAGCTCAGCAGCAGGACCGCCCGCGCCTCGTCCGTGTCCTCGTCGTCCGGGTCGAAGCCGAAGGATCCGGTCCAGCCGTGTCCCAGGGGTGCGTCGAAGCCCTCGACTTCCACAAGCTCCCCCAAGCCCTCCGTGTCCCGGGCCCACAGCACCAGGCCGGCGTCCGTGTCGTCGTCGGACGCGCCGACCGTGCAGTGCTGCCGGTCGGTCCAGCCGCTCGACGAGGTCAGGGGGCTGCCGTCGAACAGCTCCCGCACCGCATCGGCCGCCAGGTCGCCGTCGCAGGCCGAATCCAGGGCCCGGTCGTCGCGCCAGGAGTCGTAGCCGCCGGAGACCCAGAAGAGCCCTCCCGCCAGGACCGCAGCGGTCACGGTCCAGGCCGCCGTGCGGCGTACGGTCCGCCTGCGCCAGAAACGGGTGTCGCTCACTTCCACACCTTCCCGAGGACCTTCACCGCACGGCAGTCGGACGAGGCCAGATACGCGTCGAGGATCCGGTCGGCCCGGTCGGCGGCGAGGGAAGCCGCGGCCGTCTCCACCCGCACCCGGCTCAGGGTCCGGCGTCCCGAGCACGAGGACTCGGCCCAGACGGCCAGCGCGTACGGCTTCTCGTCGCTCTCCGGCTCCGGTTCCGGGTCCCGGGACAGAGCCGCCAGCTCGGCCCCGTACGCCGTGCGCACCTCGGGCAGCAGCGGGCCCCGCCAGCTCACCGAGGTCACCCCGGCGGTCAGGTCGTACCGGCTCGCCGGCTTCGAACGCCGGACCGACAGGGAGCAGACGTCCGCGTCGTCGCCCATGACGCCGTCGGCTTCCCGGTCGTCGCGCCCCCAGGCCCTGCCGTCGAGCATCCCCGGCCGGAACCAGCGGCAGGACGGCGGGACCGCGTCGGACTCCTCGTCCGGATCCTCGACGGGCGCCGGCGGCGGCCGTACGTCCGTGGGCTCCACCGCCGCGCCTCCGCAACCGCCCCGGTCCCGTACGTGATTGGCGACGGCCGCCACCGCGTCGCCCAGCTCCCCCGCCGCCCCGGCGACCTCCGCCCCGTCGTCGTAGCCCAACGAGGCGTGCACCCGGAAGCGGGTCACCGGGCGCGGGTAGCCGGGCAGACCGGCCGGGCAGTCGGCGGTGACCTGGGTGGTGGCGGTGCGGTACGCGGTGGCCCAGTCCGGTTCCTTCGCGGTGCTCGCGGACATGAGGTCATCGGGCCGCACGCCGGACAGCGGAACGTCCAGCACCGGCACCGCCGCGAGCTCCAGACCCCCGTACTGGCCCCAGTCCAGCGAACACCGCACCAGGGTGCGCGGCCCGCGCCCGGACGGCCCGGTCAGGTCCAGGTCGGCGCGCAGCTCCCACGTCTCGTCCCCGGGCAGCAGACCGCGTACGGTCTCCCGTGGCAGCACACCACCGCAGGCCGTTTCCAGGGCCTCGGCGTTATGGGCGTCGCGCCGCTCGGACCGTACGAGGAGGAAGCCGGCCACCAGTACGGCGGCGAGCACGACCACTGCCGCTTTCGGCAGCCACCGGTGCCCGGTGAACCGTTCCCATGCCGCTGCCACCACGTCGCCCCCCGGCCCTTGATCGATCGGGGCACGGTATCGCGTGCCCCGAGCCGGGCGTGCGGCGGGCACGGGGGGCGGCGACGGGGCGGTCAGCCGAGCTTCAGGGACTTCTTCGCCAGCTCGTACGCCGGCAGCATCGCGGTGTGCTCCTCGGTGTCCATCCCGCCCAGGTGCACCACCACCGGGCCGTCGGGCGTCGAGACGGCGAAGGCGCGCTCCTTCTTCGACTCGTCCAGCAGCTCGCTGTGTCCCGTGTATCCGACCTCGGCGGCCGCGAGCGCACCGGCCTTCGCCCGTGTGTAGGTGGCCTCGCCCGCTTGAGGATCGTCCGCCACGAAGGCCTTCAGCACCGCCTGCGGGTCGTCCCCGGACGCCTTGCCCCGCCACACCCGCAGGAAGCCGATGTTCCCCGTCGGTTTGGCGTCGATCTCGCAGACCAGCTTCACGGTGCCCTGCTCGGTCAGCTCGGCCAGGACGGAGTCCGGATCCACATCGACCTCCTTCGGCTTCCAGTGGGCGGCGAGGTCGAAGGTCACCGGCAGCTCGCACTCCGAGCCGGGGCCCCCGAGCCGCCCGCCCTTGGCCGCGACTTCGGCAGCCTCCACCTTGTCCGCGTCCGCCGCGCCCTTGTCCGTTCCCACCTTCTCCGCCGCCTTCGCGGGCGGGCTGCCGGCGGCCGTCGGTCCGGCCGGGCCGTCGCTCCCCGCTCCGGCCGGCGACGAACAGCCGGCCAGCGTCATCGCCGCCACCGTCGCCGCCAGCGCCACCGGAACCCGGCCCCGTCCGTGCCCACGCGTCATCGTCATGAAGTCCCCACCCCGGATGTCTTCCGCGCCCCTGCGACCTGGGGCTATTCCCCATGATCGATCGCGGCACGCTATCGCACCCCGCGCGGCGACTACTCTGGTGCGTCGAGCGGTCCTCACCGCAGGGACCCCCGGGACAGGAGTGAAATGGCCGTCAATCTGGTCAATGTCGAGCAGGTCAGCAAGGTGTACGGCACCCGTGCCCTGCTCGACGGCGTATCCCTCGGGGTGTCCGAGGGCGACCGGATCGGTGTCGTGGGCCGCAACGGCGACGGCAAGACCACTCTCATCCGGATGCTCGCCAAGCTGGAGGACGCGGACACCGGCCGCGTCACCCACAACGGCGGGCTGCGCCTCGGCGTCCTCACCCAGCACGACTCCCTGGACCCGAAGAAGACCATCCGGCAGGAGGTCATCGGGGATCTCGCCGACCACGAGTGGGCGGGCAGCGCCAAGATCCGGGACGTGCTCACCGGCCTCTTCGGCGGGCTGGCGCTCCCCGGCTTCGAGCATGGGCTCGACACCGTCATCGCCCCGCTCTCCGGTGGCGAGCGCCGCCGGATCGCGCTGGCCAAGCTCCTCATCGACGAGCAGGACCTGATCGTCCTCGACGAGCCCACCAACCACCTCGACGTCGAGGGCATCTCCTGGCTGGCCGGCCACCTGCGGACCCGGCGCTCCGCCCTCGTCTGCGTCACTCACGACCGGTGGTTCCTCGACCAGGTCTGCACCCGCATGTGGGACGTCCAGCGCGGCGCCGTCCACGAGTACGAGGGCGGCTACAGCGACTACGTGTTCGCCCGCGCCGAGCGCGAACGCATCGCCGCCACCGAGGAGTCCAAGCGGCAGAACCTGATGCGCAAGGAGCTGGCCTGGCTGCGCCGTGGCGCCCCCGCCCGTACCTCCAAGCCGCGCTACCGCATCGAGGCCGCCAACGAGCTCATCGCCGACGTGCCGCCCCCGCGCGACACCAGCGAGCTGATGAAGTTCGCCAACGCCCGCCTCGGCAAGACCGTGTTCGACCTGGAGGACGTGACCGTCCAGGCCGGGCCCAAGACCCTCCTCACCCACCTCACGTGGCAGCTCGGCCCCGGCGACCGCGTCGGCCTCGTCGGCGTCAACGGCGCGGGCAAGACCTCGCTGCTGCGCGCCCTCGCCGAGGCCGCCCGTACGCAGGGCGACGAGCAGCCCGCCGCCGGGAAGGTCGTCGTCGGCAAGACCGTCAAGCTCGCCTACCTCTCCCAGGAGGTCTCCGAGCTGAACCCGAACCTGCGGGTGCTGGAGGCCGTCCAGCAGGTGCGCGACCGGGTCGACCTCGGCAAGGGCCGCGAGATGACCGCGGGCCAGCTCTGCGAGCAGTTCGGCTTCACCAAGGAGAAGCAGTGGACGCCCGTCGGCGACCTCTCCGGCGGTGAGCGCCGCCGGCTCCAGATCCTGCGGCTGCTGATGGACGAGCCCAACGTCCTCTTCCTCGACGAGCCCACCAACGACCTCGACATCGAGACCCTGACCCAGCTGGAGGACCTCCTCGACGGCTGGCCCGGGTCGATGATCGTGATCTCCCACGACCGGTTCTTCATCGAGCGGACCACGGACAAGGTCATGGCGCTCCTCGGCGACCGCGCCCTGCGGATGCTGCCGCGCGGGATCGACGAGTACCTGGAGCGCCGGCAGCGGATGGAGGAGGAGTCCACCCCCTCCGCCGCCGCGCCCCGTACGTCCGGCGCCCCCGCCGCTCCTGCCGTCTCGGCGCAGGAAGCCCGCGCCGCGAAGAAGGAGCTGCAGAAGGTCGAGCGGCAGCTCGACAAGCTCTCCACCCGGGAGACCGCGCTGCACAAGCAGATCGCGGACAACGCCACCGACTTCGAGAAGGTCGCGGGGCTCGACGCCGAACTGCGCGAACTCGTCACCGAGCGGGACGAGTTGGAAATGCGCTGGCTGGAGCTGGCCGAGGACGCCTGACGGAGGCCGCTGCGGCAGGTGGTAGAACGGTGAGGCAGTGACCGTACGTTCGAGGGGGACCACAGCGATGTCGCAGCCGCCGCCGCAGGGCAGCCCGGGGGAGCAGGAAGGCTTCGGCGCTCCGTACGAACCGCAGCCCGGTACGTACGGAGCCCCCGTGCAACCGCAGTCGCAGTCGCAGCATCAACCGCAGCCCGGCCCGTACGGTCAGCCGCCGACCGGGCCGTACGGCTACCCGCAGCCGCAGCCGCCCACGGTGCCGTACGGCTACCCCCAGCCGCAGCAGCCGCCCACCGTGCCGTACGGCAACCCGGGACCCCCGCACCAGCCCTCCGGCGGGCCCGGGGGCGGCGGGCGCTCGCGGGGCCGGGTCGCGGGTCTCGTCGCCGCCGTGGTCGCCGGGGTCCTTGTCATCGGGACGGGGGTCTGGTTCGCGGTGGGCGGCGATGACGGCGCCGACGACAAGAAGCCCGTCGCGCAGGAGAGCACCGCCCCGAAGAAGCCCAGCGGCGAGCCGAGCCCGACGATGACGCCCGCCCCGGGCGCCGCGGAGCTCAACAAAGGGCTCAAGGAGGGCGAGGCCAAGGTCCGCTGGGTCCTGAAGAACGACGTGGACGTGCCGTCGGGCGGCGTCGCCGTGCGCGGTCCGTGGATCACGGGCGGCATCGTGGCCAAGGCCATGTACCGCACGGCGTCCGGCTATTCCCTCGACGACGGTTCGCAGAAGTGGAGTCTGCGTCTGCCGGCCGACGTCTGCGCCGCGCCGTCCCAGCCGAGCCCGGACGGCAAGATCGTCATCGCCATCAGGGAAAGCACCGACGAAGGTGCGGACTGCGAGAAGCTCCAGATGATCGACCTGGTCACCGGCAAGGCGGGCTGGACCGCCACGCTCGACCGTTCCTCGATGTCGGACGGGCTGTCGCACATCGTCATGGCGGTCAACGGCGACGTCCTGACGGCCGGCCGGACGACCCGCACCGACGCCTACCGGATCAGCGACGGCAAGCACCTGTGGGACCGGCTGCCGGGCTTCTGCCAGCCGTACGGATTCGCCGGCGGCGACGTCCCGCTCGCCGCGGTCGACTGCCGCAGGGCTCCGGGCGACGACGACACGCCTGACGAGGAAGTGCGGCGCATGGACCCGGCCACCGGCAAGAGCGTGTGGACGTACAAGGTCAAGAAGGGCTGGCGGATCGACAAGTTCTACTCCGTCGACCCGCCGGTCGTCTCGCTGCGGCAGGACGGGGTGAAGCCGCAGTGGGCCATCGCGCTCCTGAGTAACGACGGCACCCTCCTCGCTCAGCCCGATCCCGGCAAGGAAGACTTCGAAATCGAGTGCGGCGAGCGGGACGAGAACCTCGACGACTGCCTCGGCGCGGCCGCCGGCGGCGACACCTTCTACCTCGCCACGAAGACCGCTCATGTGGACGGCGAGTTCACCAACTCCGTCGTCGCCTTCGACATGAACACCGGCAAGATCAAGTGGAAGGTGCCGGCGCCGCCCGCGCAGACGCTGCAGCCGATGAGGGTCGAGGACGGCAAGGTGCTGCTGTACCTGAGTCCGCCGGACGCCAAGGCGAAGACCGGCGGCGGCATCATGGCGCTCGGACCGCGGGGCGGCGCTCTGCAAACGGTCCTGCGGCATCCGGCGTCGGCCGCAACGGCCGAGCACGTTTTCGATCCCGCGATCCGCTATGCCGACGGACGCTCGCTGATCGCCATTGGTCGCGTCGGCGGTGAGAGCGACGCAGAGGAGACGGACGTGCGGACGATCATCGCCTTCGGTGACTGACCATCACCTCCGGCCGGGGCGTAACGGCGGCATCACAAGGCGGTTCTCCCTTGGGAACAGGGGCTGGACCGATCCGGTGTTCGATGGCGGTCGGGTGGTACAAAGAAGCCCCGCCCGACTGTCGTGACACCGCGGAAGCCATGCCCGATTCGCTCCTTTCCGAGGGGAATTGACACCTCTCGGAATCGCGGGGGAGACCGAATCGGGCACCGGACCGCACGAAGGGGGACGTGCTGATGAGCCAGCCGCCCAGCCAGCAACCGCCGCAGGGAGGCTTCGGGGCTCCGCAGGAGCCGCCGAACGGAGCTCCTCAGCCGCCCCAGGACCAGCCGGACCTGGCCGAACCGCCGCAGACGCCGCCCGGTCAGCCGCCCCAGGGCCCGCCCCCCGCACAGCCGCCCGCGCCCCCGGCCGGCCCGCCGCAGACGCCTCCGCCGGGCGGCCCGTCGTACGGCTACCCGCAGCAGCCCCCGGCGGGGCCCGGTTACGGCTATCCGCAGCAGCCCGGCCAGGCGCCCGGCCCGTACGGCCAGCAGGCGCCCGGTCCGTACGGTCAGCAGCCCGGCCCCTACGGGCAGCAGGCCCCGGGTCCGTACGGTCAGCAGGCTTCGGGCCCGTACGGTCAGCAGCCCCAGCCCGGCTACGGCTACCCGCAGCAGCAGTACCCCGGCACCCCCGCCCCCGGCGGACCGGGTTCCGGCGGTGGCGGGTTCCTCAAGAACAAGACCGGCATCATCGTCGCGGCGGCGCTCGCCGTGGTCCTGGTCGCCGGTACGGGCACCTGGCTCCTCGTGAGCGACGGCGACGACGACCCGAAGAAGCCCGTCGCCAACACCAGCAACGACCCCAAGCCCCCCAGCGGGTCGCCCACGGTCGACGAGGGCGACGGCAACGGCGACGGCCGGGAGAGCGACGACGACCTCAACGCCGGGCGCAAGCCGGGCGAGGCGAAGGTCGCCTGGCTCCAGAAGAACGACGTCGACCTGCCCCGCAGCGGCGCGTCCGTCGAAGGCCCCTGGTTCGCCGGCGACGTGATCGCCAAGGCCATGTACCGGGGCGTGTCCGGCTACGCCGTCGCCGACGGCAAGCAGAAGTGGACCGTGCCGCTCCCCGCCGACGTGTGCGCCGCACCCAGCACCCCGACCGCCGACGGCAAGATCGTCATCGGGGTGAAGGACGGCACCACGGACAAGGCCAAGTGCTCCGTCCTCCAGATGATCGACCTCAACACCGGCAAGCCCGGCTGGAAGAAGACGGTCAAGCAGAACGGCACCTGGGACTTCCTGTCGGACATCGGTGTGGCGATCAGCGGAGACACCGTCACCGTGGGGCGCACCGGCAACTCCAACGCCTACCGGGTCAGCGACGGCAAGGAGCTGTTCGGCACCCCCGAGGGCAACTGCAAGCCCTTCGCCTTCGCCGGCGGTGCGAAGCTCATCGCCGCGGTCAGCTGCCGCACCGACGACATCGAGAACCCGCAGCAGCAGGTCCAGGAGCTGAACCCGGTCACCGGCAAGCCCAAGTGGACGTACCAGCCGCCGCGCGGCTGGGCGGTCAGCAAGGTCTACTCGGTCACCCCTCTCGTCGTCAGGCTGGAGCACGAGAAGAAGAAGCAGTACGCCATCGCCGCGCTCACCGAGAGCGGCAAGCTCCGCTCCCAGCTCTCGCCCGGCAAGGGCGACAAGCTCACCGCCGACTGCGGAAGCAGCTTCGCGATCTTCGGTGAGAAGCTCGAAGGGTGCAGCGGTGTCGCCGCCGACGCCAACACCTTCTACATGGCGACCGAGGACGACACCAGCGGGACCGCCCGGACGAACAAGGTCATCGCCTTCGACCTGAACACCGGAAAGCCCAAGTGGGAGGCGCCCGCCCCGGCCGAGCGCGTCCTGAAGCCGCTGGGCATGGAGGGCGGCGACGTGCTGCTCTACATGCGGCCGAAGTACGACGCGGCCGGGGCCGTCGTGACGCTCGCGCCGACCGGCGGCACCCCCAAGACGCTGGTCCAGCACCCGGAGTCGACCGGCCGGATCGAGAACGGCTTCTTCTCGTCCAAGGTCGTCTACGAGGGCGGCCGCTCCTTCATCTTCAGCGAGCGCGTGAGCGCGACCAGCGACAAGGAAGAGCTGGAGCAGTCGACGCTGCTGGTGTTCGAGAAGTGACCGCAACGACGGTCCCCGGCCCCGGCATCCGGTCCCAGCCGGTCCCTTCCGGCCCCACGCGCCCCCACCCCCACTCGTCCCCAGAGGTACGCACGCCATGACCCAGCCGCCCCAGCCACCGCAGCAGCCGCCCAACGAACCGTCGGACACGCCCCCGGGAGCACCGAACACGCCCCCGCCGCCCGCCGGTCCGCCGTCCGGGCCGCCCTCGGGTGGGTTCGGCGCGCCGCAGGACCCGCCCCCGGGTGGGTTCGGCCAGCCGACTCCGCCGCCCGCGGACCCCTTCGGCAAGCAGCCCCAGCAGCCGCCGCAGCCGCCCGCCGCGCCGCAGGACGCGCCCGCCGGGGGGTACGGCGCCCCGCCGCCCCCGCCCGTCGGCGGCTACCCCACCCCGCCCGCGCCGCAGCCCAACGGGTACGGCTACCCGCAGGCCCCCCAGCAGGGTTACGGCTACCCGCAGGGGCCCGGCGGTCAGCCCGGGATGCCGCAGCAGGGTTACGGCTACCCGACCCAGCCGATGCACCCGCAGTACGGGGCCCCGCAGCCGGGCGCCGACGGCGGCAAGAAGTTCTCCACCCAGATGCAGATCATCGTCGCCGCGGCCGTCGCCGTGGTGCTGATCATCGGCGCCGGGGTCATCTACTCCGCCACCGGCGGCGACGACAAGGGCGGCAAGAGCGAGGCCTCCTCGTCCGGCTCCAACGGCGGCGAGGCCAAGGGCGGCGGCCTGGCCGGCGGCAAGGAGAAGGCGCCCGCCAGCACCAAGTCCGCGGTCGCCTTCCAGCTTCCGGAGCCGGAGGTCGGCGACATCACCACGGTCGAGGGCTCCTGGCTCACCGACAAGGCGTACGTGAAGTCCGGCGTCGCCGAGATCGTCGGCTACGACCGCGACAAGGGCACCAAGCTCTGGTCCGTCCCGCTGCCCGGCGAGGTCTGCTCCGCCTCCCGGCATATGAGCGAGGACTACAGGACCGCCATCGTCTTCGAGGAGACGAAGGCGACCAAGGAGGACAAGTACCCGTCGTGCAACCAGGTCGGCGTGATCGACATGGCCGCCGGCAAGCTCCTGTGGAGCAAGGGCATCACCTCCGCCACCGGCGGTGACCAGCAGGTCCGCTTCGACGAGATCACGCTCAGCGGGACCACCGTCGCCGCGGGCGGCACCTCGGGCGGCGCGGGCTTCAACCTGGCCGACGGCGCCGAGCTCTGGAAGCCGAAGGTCGGCGCGGACGGCTGCTACGACCGCGGCTACGCGGGCGGCGAGGCCCTCGCCGTGGTCCGCAGGTGCGGTGAGATCGACAGCCCGCAGCTCGCCGTGGAGGCACTGAACCCGAAGGACGGCGCCCCGCTGTCCTCGTACAAGATGCCCGCGGGCATCGACTACGCCGCCATCGTCTCCACCAAGCCGCTGGTGGTCGCGGCCGACGTCGGCGACACCGCCGGCGACGGCAGCGGCATCTCCGACTTCTTCTCGATCGACGCGGCGACCGGCAAGCTGATCGTGCGCATCCCCGCCGACGCCGAGCAGTACGCGGCCAGCTGCGGGTCCACCGAGGTCGAGCGCTGCCAGAACATGGCCGTCGGCAACAACCGGCTCTACCTGCCGACCGAGAGCCACGACGGCACCAGTGAGTACGGCGAAACCAACGAGGTCGTCGCCTTCGACCTGACCACCGGGAAACTCCTCGGCAGCCGGGCCGACGCCGGTGACCGCTACAGCCTGGTCCCGCTCCGCATGGACGGCACCAACATCATCGCGTACAAGGAGCCCCCCTACGACAAGGGCGGCCAGATCGTCTCCATCGACGGCGAGACCTTCAAGCAGACCCTGCTGATGGAGAACCCGAGCGACGAGGCGGTCCGTGAGGCGGAGCGGCGCTTCACCACCGACCACTCCGAACTCCTCTACTCCGAGGGTCACTTCTTCAAGTCGAAGAGTCTGATCAGCAAGCGCAGCATCGTCGACGGCGACGACAAGCTCTACCTCGTCGTCGGCTACAGGGCCGACTGACCGCCGCTCGCCTCCACGAGCAGCGCGGGACACCCGCCAGGCCCTGCCGGTCGATCACCGACCGGCAGGGCCGATCGTTTTCCGCCGGTGAAGTGATCACCGAGTAGCGGTCAACGAGCCCCGAATGGTGCAGAATTCGGCACTCCAGAGGGCTTCTCCCACGTAAGCGCCGCGCGGCGTCGACCAAGCGTGTACCTTGCCGGGGCAGGAGTCCGGGGGGCCGGGCGTACAGGGCTTTGGGGGCTGAGGACCGATGGGCGTGCGGCTCATGGTGGTCGACGATCACCGTCTGCTCGCCGAGGCACTCGCCTCGGCGCTGAAACTCCGCGGGCACCGGGTGCTCGCGGCGGCCGCGCCGACGTCCGGGGCCGCGGAACTGGTGGTCAGCAGGGCCCCGGAAGTCTGCCTGTTCGGTACGGCATCGCCCGCCGCCCCCGGAGTCTTCGACCCGATCACGCGCATCGGCCAGGAGCGCCCGCAGGTGGCGGTGGTGGTCCTCGGGCCGGTGCCCAGCCCGCGCGGGATCGCCGCGGCGTTCGCCGCCGGGGCCGCCGGGTACGTCCGGCACGACGAGCGCATCGAGGGCGTCGAGCGGGCCATGCTCAAGGCGCGGGCGGGGGAGAGCGCCATCGCCCCGCAGCTGCTGCGGGGGGCCTTCGCCGAGTTGCTCAACCCGGCCGCCCAGCCCGACGACGAGGGCAGGCGGCTGCTGCGGATGCTCACCCCGCGCGAGGCGGAGGTGCTGGTGCGGGTCGCCGAGGGCGAGGGCACCCGGCTGATCGCGGCCGGGATGGACATCGCCCCGAGTACCGCCCGCACCCATGTCCAGCGGGTCCTGATGAAGCTCGGGGTCGGCTCCCGGCTGGAGGCGGCCGCCCTCGCCGCCCGTACGGGACTGCTGGAGCGGGCCGCGGGGAACGGCAGCACGCCGCAGGGGCCGTACGTCCCCGGGCAGAGCGGGTGACGGACGGCCCCTGCGGGACGTGGCGGCGGGCGGCGGGCAGACCGGCGGCGGGCGCCCGACGGGTCAGCCCGCGTCGGGCCCCGGCTCCGGTTCCGACTCCGGGACCGCCGGGGCCTGGGCCGGGCGCAGCTTCATCCAGACCAGGAAGAACAGGCCGAGCGCCAGCATGGCGAGGCCCGTCCACAGGTTGATGTGGACGCCCTCCGCCTTCTTCAGGTCGGCGTCGGACGGACTGATGCCGGCGATGGTGACGATCACTCCGTAGACCACGAACAGGCCGCCGATGATCCGCCGGATGTCGAAGAGACGGGCCGCGGTCGCGGACTTGCGCTCCAGTTCGGAGACTTCCTTGTGCAGGTCGGACATGGTGAGTTCCTCCGATCAGAACGAGTAGGGGATGTAGCACGCGGCGGCGAGCACGATCGCGCCCCAGCCGAGCAGGGCCGGCTTGCGGTACCAGGCGCTGTCCGCCTCGTCCGGCGCCTCGTCGGCGTCCGGCGACTCGGTCCCGTACACCAGGCCGGCCAGTTCCGCTTCGGGCTTCGGCGCGGTGAAGAGGGTGACGGCGACCATGACGACGGCTCCGGCGACGAAGCCGACGATCGCGGAGACGAAGTTGGCGCCCTGGTCGGAGGGGATGTCGATGATCCCGCCCTTGTAGATCCAGAAGTAGTTGATCATCGCGGCGACGGTGCCCGCGACCAGGCCCCAGACACCGGACTTCATCGAGGCACGCTTCCAGAACATGCCGATGATGAACACGACGAACATCGGGACGTTGAAGAACGAGAACAGCGTCTGCAGGTAGCTCATGATGTTCGAGAAGCTGGCGGCGATGAACGCCGTGCCGATCGAGGCCAGCACGCCGATCGCCGTGATCAGCCGCCCGAAGCGCAGGTAGTACGTGTCCGGCTTGTCCTTCACCACGTACCGCTGCCAGATGTCGGTGGTGAACACCGTGTTGAACGAGGACACGTTGGCCGCCATGCCCGCCATGAAGGCGGCGAGCAGGCCGGTCACCGCGATGCCGAGCACACCGTTGGGCAGCAGTTCCTGCATGAGCAGGGGTATCGCGTCGTTGTAGGTGAGGTCGGAGTCCGGTGTGCCGATCTTGGGCACGATCACGGCGGCGACCAGGCCCGGGATCATCACCGCGAAGACGATGAAGATCTTCGGGAAGGCGGCGATCAGCGGGGTGCGCTTGGCGGCGGAGAGGTTCTTCGCGGACAGGGCGCGCTGCACCTCGGCGAAGTTCGTCGTCCAGTAGCCGAAGGACAGCACGAAGCCGAGGCCGAGGATGATCGTCAGCCAGTTGGCGCCCAGCGGGTTGGCGTCACCGATGCCGGTGCCGCCCCAGGCGGTCATGAAGTCCCCGCCGTGCTGCTTCGTCAGCGAGTCGCTCATGGCGTCCCAGCCGCCGACCCGCTTCAGGCCGAGGACGGTGAGGGGGATCAGCGCGGCGAGGATGACGAAGAACTGGAGTACCTCGTTGTAGATCGCCGAGGAGAGCCCGCCGATCGTGATGTAGACCAGCACGAACAGGCCCGCGACGACGATCGCGACCCACTGCGGCCAGCCGAGGAGCGCCTCCACGACGATCGACAGAGCGTAGAGGTTGACGCCCGCGATGAGGATCGCCGCGAAGGCGAAGAGCACGGAGCTCAGCAGGTGGGCGGACTTGTCGAACCGCTGGAGCAGGAACTCCGGCACGGAGCGCACCTTGGAGCGGTAGTAGAACGGCATCATCACCAGGCCGAGGAAGACCATGGCGGGGATCGCGCCGATCCAGTACCAGTGCACCACCGCGACGCCGTACTGCGCGCCGGTGGCCGCCATGCCGAGGATCTCGGTGGCGCCGAGGTTCGCCGCGACGAAGGCGAGCCCGGTCACCCAGGCGGGCAGGGATCGTCCGGAGAGGAAGAAGTCGAGGCTCGTCTTCACGCTGGCACGGGCCGCGAAGCCGATGCCGAGTACGACGACGAAGTAGATCGCCAGGATGGCGTAGTCGAGCCCGTTCGTGGGGAGCCGAAGCCCTTCGGCCAGTGTCTGCATGGGGGGTACTCGCTTCGTATCGCGAACTTAACCCGACGGAACTTACGCCGTCATGTTCGAGAAATGAACAGTCTCGTTGGGGTTCTTTGTTCGATCGTGATCGAGTGCGGGTGAATGTCCGGGTATGCGGTCCCCGGGCCCCAGGCGTTGACGGAGCTGTTTGCTTGTGATTTGTTATGTGCGATTATGTTGGGAGGATCTGGTGGAGGACCCTGGTGAAGAAGACGGTTACGACCCTCGCCGACGGCCGTGAGCTGATCTACTACGACGCCGAGGACGACACCGTCCGCGACGCCGTCGACCAGCGCCCCCTGGACCCCGTCTCGACCTCGTCCGGGATTCGCCGCGATCCGCTGCTCGGCGACGCGGTCGCCATCGCCTCGCACCGCCAGGCCCGCACCTACCATCCGCCGGCCGACGCCTGCCCGCTCTGCCCCACCCGGGAGGGGCGGCACAGCGAGATCCCCGACGACCACTACGACGTCGCGGTCTTCGAGAACCGCTTCCCCTCCCTCGCCGGCGACTCCGGCCGCTGCGAGGTCGTCTGCTTCACCTCCGACCACGACGCGTCCTTCGCCGACCTCACCGAGGAGCAGGCCGCGCTCGTCCTCGCCGCCTGGACCGACCGGACCGCCGCACTCGCCGCACTCGACCAGGTCACCCAGGTCTTCTGCTTCGAGAACCGCGGCGCCGAGATCGGCGTCACCCTCGGCCACCCGCACGGCCAGATCTACGGCTACCCCTTCGTCACCCCGCGCACCGAGCTGATGCTCCGCTCGGCCGCCCGCCACCGCGAGGAGACCGGCGGCAACCTCTTCGACGACGTGGTCGCCCGCGAGGAGAAGGACGGATCGCGCGTCGTCCTCGCCACCGACCACTGGATCGCCTTCGTCCCGTACGCGGCGCACTGGCCCTACGAGGTCCACCTCCACCCCCGCCGTCGCGTCCCCGACCTGCGGGGGCTGGACGAGGGCGCGCGGACAGAGTTCCCACAGGTCTATCTGGAACTCTTGAGGCGCTTCGACCGGATCTTCGGCCCCGGCGAGCCGCCGACCCCGTACATCTCCGCCTGGCACCAGGCGCCGTTCGGGATCGACGGCCGGGAGGACTTCGCCCTGCACCTGGAGCTTTTCACCATTCGCCGGACCTCCGGCAAGCTGAAGTTCCTCGCGGGGTCCGAGTCCGGCATGAGCGTGTTCATCAACGACGTGCCGCCGGAGGCCGCGGCCGAGCGACTGCGAGAGGTAGCGAGCCAGTGAGCACCCCCCAGAACGTCCGTAACGACCGCAAGAAGTACCTGGTCACCGGCGGCGCCGGATACGTCGGCAGCGTCGTCGCCCAGCACCTGCTGGAGGCCGGGCACACGGTGACCGTCCTCGACGACCTCTCCACCGGCTTCCGTGAGGGCGTCCCGGCCGGCGCCGCCTTCGTCGAGGGCCGCATCCAGGACGCCGCCCGCCACCTGGACCCCTCCTACGACGGCGTCCTGCACTTCGCCGCGTTCTCCCAGGTCGGCGAGTCCGTCGTCGACCCGGAGAAGTACTGGGTCAACAACGTCGGCGGCACCACCGCCCTGCTCGCCGCGATGCGCGAACACGGCGTGCGCACCCTCGTCTTCTCCTCCACCGCCGCCACCTACGGCGAACCGGTCTCCAGCCCCATCACCGAGACCGACCCGACCGCTCCCACCAGCCCCTACGGTGCGTCCAAGCTCGCCGTCGACCACATGATCAGCGGCGAGGCCGCCGCCCACGGCCTGGCCGCCGTCTCGCTGCGCTACTTCAACGTGGCCGGGGCCTACGGCAGTTGCGGCGAACGCCACAGCCCCGAGTCCCACCTCATCCCGCTGGTCCTCCAAGTGGCTCTGGGGCAGCGCGAGTCGATCAACGTCTACGGCGACGACTACCCCACCCCGGACGGCACCTGCGTCCGCGACTACATCCACGTCGCCGACCTCGCCGACGCCCACCTGCGGGCACTCACCGCCGCCGCCCCCGGCGAGCACCTGATCTGCAACCTCGGCAACGGCAACGGCTTCTCGGTCCGCGAGGTCATCGAGACCGTCCGCAAGGTCACCGGCCACCCGGTCCCCGAGACCGCCGCCCCCCGCCGCGGCGGGGACCCGGCCGTCCTCGTCGCCTCCGCCGCCACCGCGATCGAGCGCCTCGGCTGGCAGCCCTCCCGCGCCGATCTGGCCGGAATCATCGCCGACGCCTGGCAGTTCGCCCGCCGAGAGGACACGACCACCCCATGACCGAGACCACCGAGCCGACCGGGACCGCCGCGGAGCCGTCCGGGACCACCGAGCCGTACGGGACCGCCGCGGAGCCGTCCGGGGCCGACCCCGCCGCCACCTTCGCCGAGCTGTACGGAAGCGAGCCCGACGGCATCTGGGCGGCACCCGGTCGGGTGAACCTGATCGGCGAGTACACCGACTTCAACGACGGTTTCGTGATGCCGCTCGCCCTCCCGCACACCGCCGTCGCCGCCGTCTCCCGCCGCGACGACGGTGTCCTGCGCCTCTACTCCACCGACGTCCCCGGCGGCGTCGTCTCGCTGCGCGTCGACGAACTCGCCCCGCACTCCGGCCACGGCTGGGCCGCCTACCCCGCCGGGGTGGTCTGGGCGCTGCGCGAGGCCGGCCACCCGGTCACCGGCGCGGACATCGCGCTGACCTCCACCGTGCCCACGGGCGCCGGGCTCTCCTCCTCGGCCGCGCTCGAAGTCGTCACCGCGCTGGCCCTCGACGACCTCTTCGAACTGGGCCTGAGCGCCGCCGAACTCGCCGTCGTCGGCCGGCGCGCCGAGAACGACTTCGTCGGCGTGCCCTGCGGGATCATGGACCAGATGGCCTCGGCCTGCTGCACCGAGGGCCACGCCCTCCATCTGGACACCCGCGACCTCTCCCTGCGTCAGGTCCCCTTCGACCTGGCCTCCCAGGGCCTGACGCTCCTGGTCGTCGACACCCGCGTGAAGCACGCGCTGGGCGACGGGGCCTACGCGGAGCGCCGGGCCGGCTGCGAGGAGGGCGCCCGGCTGCTCGGCATACCGATGCTCCGCGACCTCCCGTACGAGAACCTCGCCACGGCGCTCACCACCCTCGCCGACGCCGGGGCGGACGAGTCGGTCGTGCGCTACGTACGCCATGTCGTCGGCGACAACCACCGGGTCGAGCAGGTCATCGCCCTGCTCGACGCGGGCGAGGTCCGTGCCGCGGGCCCCGTCCTGAACGCGGGCCACGTCTCCCTCCGAGACGATCTGCGGGTCTCCTGCCCCGAGCTGGACCTGGTGGTCGAGGCGGCGAACGAGGCCGGGGCGCTCGGTGCGCGGATGACCGGCGGCGGCTTCGGCGGCTCGGCGGTCGTCCTGGTGGAGGAGACGGCGGCCCACGCCGTGGCCAAGGCCGTCAGCGAGGCGTTCGCGGCGGCCGGACACGCGGCCCCGGGGATCTTCGACGCCATCCCGTCGGCCGGGGCGCGCCGCCTGCGCTGAGCCCGGTCCCGAGCCCGTTCCGGTGTCCCGCGCTCACAGGTCCTTGACCAGGATGAACTCGGTGACACCGGGCGGGTAGTCCGCGACCCGGCCGATCTCCTCGTACCCCTGTCTGCGGTAGAAGCCGGGAGCCTGGAAGTCCCAGGTCTCCAGCCGTGAGCGGGTGCAGGCGCGCTCGGTGCGGGCGGTCCGTTCGGCCTCGGCGAGCAGACGCGCGCCGAGGCCGGAGCCCCGGTGCGGGGCGTCGACCCAGAGCAGGTCGACGTGCAGCCAGTACGCCCAGGTCCGCCCGGTCAGCCCGCCGGCCAGGGCCCCGTGCTCATCCGACGCCCACACCTCCAGAGGCACTTCGTGCTCGGCGGATGTGGAGAGCAGCGCACGCAGGCCGGCCGAAGCCGCGACGTTGTCCTCGTGCAGACGCCCGCTCAGCAGAATGCGACGTTCTTTGTCTACTTCTGTCTCAAGACGGAACATGAAGCACACCCTAAACACTTGAGGCAACCAGTTCATCGAATCGCCTTCCCCCTGTGGCCCCCGCCCGTACGCTGATGCTCAGCACCGGTGGGGGCCGGTGCCGATTCAGGGGAGCGAGAGAGCCGGGTATGGCGCCCGGGGCAGGGCGGCAGGCGGTTCGGCGGCGGCGGTCGTCGGCACGGCAGGCCGCAGCGAAGCCCCGGACGCCGTACCCGCAGCTGTCCGCCCCCACCGATGGGGGTTCTGTGGCGCGTATCCGGGTTCTCGTGGTCGACGACCACCGCATCTTCGCCGAGTCGCTCGCGGCGGCCCTCGCGGCCGAACCGGACGTGGACGTCTCCGCGGCGGGCAGTGGCCCGGCCGCGCTGCGTGCGCTGGAGCGTGCGGTCGCCGAGGGGCGCGGTTACGACGTGCTCCTGGTGGACGCCGAGTTGGGCGTCCTGGCGAGCGGCGGGACGCCCGCCGTCCCCGCGCCCCGGGAAGAAGGCGCGGGCGTCGTCGACGGCATCTCGCTGGTCGCCGGGGTCCGCTCCAGCCGGCCCGCCGTGCGGTCGGTGGTGCTCGCCGAGAAGGACGACCCGCGGGCCGCCGCCCGGGCGCTCCAGGCGGGGGCCTCGGGCTGGGTGGCCAAGGACTGCTCGCTGCAACGGCTGCTGTCGGTGATCCGGGGCGTGCTGCGCGACGAGACGCATCTGCCGCCCGCCCTGCTCACCGGCGTACTGCGGGAGTTGACCGCGGCCCGCAAGCACCGCACCGAGAGTGAGCGGCTGGTGGAGTCGCTGACGCCCCGGGAGCGCGAGGTGCTGCGCTGCATGGTGGCCGGGCTCGGCCGCAAGGCGGTCGCCGAGCGGCTGTTCCTGTCCCCGCACACGGTGCGCACCCATATGCAGAACGTGCTGGGCAAGCTGGGGGTGCACTCGACGCTGGCGGCGGTGGCGCTGGCCCGCCGGGCGGGCGTCGGCCCGGTGGAGGATCCGACGGGTCCGCTAGGTCGGGATGTTGTCGAACGGGGCGGTCAACTGGCGCAGTAGCCCGGCCAGTTCGCCGCGCTGCTGGCGGGAGAGCTCGCCGAGGATGGCGCGCTCCTGGTCGAGGAGTCCGGCCAGCGACTGGTCGGCCTTGTCGCGCCCTTCGGCCGTGAGCCGGACGAGGACGCCGCGCCGGTCGCTGGGGTCGGGCAGCCGCTCGACGAGGTTCTTCTTGGTGAGCCGGTCGATGCGGTTGGTCATCGTGCCCGAGGTGACCAGCGTCTGGGTGAGGAGCTGCCCGGGGGAGAGCTGATACGGGGCGCCGGCCCGGCGCAGTGAGGTGAGCACGTCGAACTCCCACGGCTCCAGGTTGTGCTCGGAGAAGGCTATGCGGCGGGCCCGGTCGAGGTGGCGTGCCAGACGGGAGACGCGACTGAGCACCTCGAGTGGTTCCACGTCGAGGTCGGGGCGCTCGCGGCGCCATGCAGCGACCAGTCGGTCGACCTCGTCCTCCATGTCGATCAGTGTAGAGGGTCCCTCGACATGAAGTCTCTTGAATTCAAGTGTCTTGACATCAAGAGATACTCGCCGTGATCCTGTTCCCATGACCTCACCCGACCAGCCTGCCTGGGACCCGCAGCAGTACCTGCGCCACGCGGACCACCGGACCCGCCCCTTCCACGATCTCCTGGCCCGCATCGGCGACCTCCCCGGCCACCCCGTGCCCCGCATCGCCGACCTCGGCTGCGGCGCGGGCAACGTCACCACGCTCCTGGCCGACCGCTGGCCGAAAGCCCGGATCACCGGCTACGACACCTCGCGCGAGATGCTCGCCGAGGCCGCCGCCCACGCCCGGCCGCCCCTGCTCGACTTCGCCGAGTCCGACGCCACGACCTGGGAGCCCACCGAGACGTACGGCCTGATCGTCTCGACCTCCGCACTCCAGTGGATCCCCGGCCACGCCGAACACTTCCCGCGCTGGCTCGACGCCCTCGCCCCCGGCGGCACCCTCGCCTTCCAGATCCCCGGCAACTTCACCGCCCCCAGCCACACCCTCCTGGCCGGCCTCCGCGACTCCGACCGCTGGCGCCCCCTGCTCCACGGCATCGGCGACCGCACCGCCTCGGTCCTGGAACCCACCGACTACCTCACCCGGCTGCGGGACCTCGGCTGCACGGCCGACGTCTGGGAGACCACCTACCTCCAGACCCTGCACGGCGACGACGCGGTCCTCGACTGGGTCAAGGGCACCGCCCTGCGCCCCGTCCTCACCGCGCTGGCCGACGACCCGGCCGCCCGCGACGCGTTCCTCGCCGAATACCGCGACCTGCTCCGCGAGGCCTACCCACCCGGCCCGTACGGCACGGTCTTCCCGTTCCGCCGCATCTTCGCCGTCGCCCGCAAGGAGAAGTGATGACCGCCCGCGTGGGCCTCGCCGCCGTCGACCACGTACAGCTCGCCGCCCCGCCCGGGTCCGAGGACGCCCTGCGGACCTTCTACGCCGACGCCCTGGGCATGGCCGAACTCCCGAAACCCCCGGTGCTCGCGGCCCGCGGCGGCTGCTGGTTCGCGGCCGGACCGGTCCGGCTCCACCTGGGCATCGAGAGCGACTTCCACCCCGCGAAGAAGGCCCACCCGGGCCTGCGCGTGACGGGGATCGTGGCGTACTCGGCCCGCCTGGAGGCCCACGGCGTCACCACGGAATGGGACGACGACCTCCCCGGCCACCGCCGCTTCTACGCCCACGACCCGGTCGGCAACCGGCTGGAGTTCCTGGAGCCGGACGCCCTGTGAGACGCAGAGCTCCTTGAGCGCTTCCGCCGAGATGTCGATGTCCACCGGGGACGGCACACCCGTCTTCAGCCGGTCGTGATGGATGCCGGTCAGCGCGTACGCCTTCGTCACCGGGTCCAGCTCATAGACCCGCACGACGGGGGGCCGGCGGGAGCTGTGCGCGGTGGCCGGCCCGGCGGTCTTGGTTCCTCCCATGGACGAAACCTCTGCCCTCCCGACCACACCACGGCGGGAAATCCGCACGTCATCACCACGGGTGACGACGTGCGGAAGGGTTACGTGATCGGCTGTGATCAGCTCTTCCGGTGCCCTATCAGCCGCGGCTTCGACTCCAGGTTCTCCAGCCCGTGCCAGCACAGGTTCACCAGGTGGGCGGCCACCTCCGCCTTCTTGGGCTTGCGCACGTCCAGCCACCACTGGCCCGTCAGCGCCACCATCCCCACCAGCGCCTGCGCGTACAGCGGTGCCAGCTTCGGGTCGAAGCCCCGGGCCTTGAACTCCAGGCCCAGGATGTCCTCCACCTGCGTGGCGATATCGCTGATCAGTGAGGCGAACGTGCCCGTCGACTGCGCCACCGGGGAGTCCCGGACCAGGATCCGGAAACCGTCCGTGTACGACTCGATGTAATCCAGCAGCGCGAACGCCGCCTGCTCCAGCAGCTCCCGCGGATGGCCCGCCGTGAGCGCCCCCTGCACCATGTCCAGCAACTGGCGCATCTCGCGGTCGACCACCACCGCGTACAGGCCCTCCTTGCCGCCGAAGTGCTCGTACACCACCGGCTTGGACACCCCGGCGCGCGCCGCGATCTCCTCCACCGACGTGCCCTCGAACCCCTTGTCGGCGAACAGGGCGCGCCCGATGTCCAGCAGCTGCTCGCGGCGCTCCTTCCCCGTCATCCTGACCCGCCGGGCCCGGCGGGAGGGGGAAGTCCTGTTCTTCTCGCTGCTCGTGCTGGAGTCGGTCGCCACGT
Source organism: Streptomyces sp. man185 (assembly GCA_002551355.1). GTDB lineage: Bacteria > Actinomycetota > Actinomycetes > Streptomycetales > Streptomycetaceae > Streptomyces. The sequence goes on from NTHE01000006.1 coordinate 124,197, forward strand.
CGTCAATCATGCCGCGTCGGCCGGTGCGGACGTGCGCCGGGAGTCGATACGCGCCGCATCCGGCCACCGTACGTCCGTGGCCCAGCCCAGCTTCTCGAACCAGCGGATCAGCCGGGCGCTGGAGTCGATCTGCCCCCGCATCACCCCGTGCCGGGCGCTCGTCGGGTCCGCGTGGTGCAGGTTGTGCCACGACTCGCCGCACGACAGGACCGCCAGCCACCACACGTTCCCCGACCGGTCACGCGACTTGAAGGGGCGCTTGCCCACCGCGTGGCAGATCGAGTTGATCGACCAGGTCACGTGGTGCAGCAGCGCCACGCGGACCAGCGAACCCCAGAAGAACGCCGTCGCCGCGCCCCACCACGACATCGTCACCAGGCCGCCCACCAGTGGCGGAATCGCCAGCGAGACGATCGTGAAGGTCAGGAAGTGACGCGAGACCGCCCGGATCGCCGGGTCCTTGATCAGGTCGGGGGCGTACTTCTGCTGCGGCGTCTGCTCCTCGTCGAACATCCACGCGATGTGCGCCCACCACAGCCCCTTCATCAGGGCCGGCAGGCTCTCCCCGAACCGCCACGGCGAATGCGGGTCACCCTCCGCGTCCGAGAACCGGTGGTGCTTGCGGTGATCGGCCACCCACCGCACCAGGGGCCCCTCCACCGCCAGCGAACCCATCACGGCCAGCGCGATCCGCAACGGCCGCTTCGCCTTGAACGAACCGTGCGTGAAGTACCGGTGGAAGCCGATCGTGATCCCGTGGCAGCCGATGAAGTACATCGCCACCAGCAGCCCCACGTCCAGCCAGCTGACCCCCCACCCCCACGCCAGCGGCACCGCCGCGACCAGGGCCACGAACGGCACCACGATGAACGCCAGCAGCGCGAACTGCTCGATCGTCCGCTTGTTGTCGCCGCCCAGCGTGGCGGGGGGCAGCGAAGCCCCGGCCGCCCCGGGAGGCTCGGTCTCGTCGATCACGGGGGGAGTGCTCGGCATGGGGGGATACCTCCGAGGGTGAGGGAGAAGACTCGGACGGCCGTGGCTACGGTTCCGTAACCTACGGCTTGGTAAGTATGGCAGTGACGGGCCCCACAACACGAGAGGCCGCTCCAACCCGTCCCGCGCGGTACCCCGCCCGCCCTCTGGGTAAGGGGACAGTGGCCCGGGTGTCCCGGGCGGCGACCGCGATCCCCGTCGGGGCAACGGACACGCCGCCTGCGACGACACCTATCCTGGGAGCGTCGGACAGCGCGGTCCGCACCCGCTCGTCGGGGCGTGGCGACAGCACCGCTGCCAGCCGCAGGGCCCCGGACCCCGCCACCCGTCCCCATCGCCACGCAACGGGGGGCGGCGAAGCGAACGCACCTCCTCATTCACTGCAAGGAGCCGCACACTGTGAGCAGTGCCGACCAGACCCCTGCCGCCAGCCCCGCGCTGCGCGCCGACATCCGCCGCCTCGGCGACCTCCTCGGCGAGACCCTCGTACGCCAGGAGGGCCAGGAGCTCCTCGACCTCGTCGAGCGGGTCCGCGCCCTGACCCGCACCGACGGCGAGGCCGCCGCCGAGCTCCTCGGCGACACGGACCTGGAGACCGCGGCGCAGCTCGTGCGCGCCTTCTCCACCTACTTCCACCTCGCCAACGTCACCGAGCAGGTCCACCGCGCCCACGAGATGCGCGACCGCCGCTCGGCCGAGGGCGGCCTCCTGGCCCGCACCGCCGACCGCCTCAAGGACGCCGACCCCGAGCACCTGCGCGAGACGGTCAAGAACCTCAACGTCCGCCCCGTCTTCACCGCACACCCCACCGAGGCCGCCCGCCGCTCGGTCCTCAACAAGCTCCGCCGCATCGCGGCCCTCCTGGAGACCCCGGCCATCGAGGCCGACCGCCGTCGCCTGGACCTCCGCCTCGCCGAGAACATCGACCTCATCTGGCAGACCGACGAACTCCGTGTAGTCCGCCCGGAGCCCGCCGACGAGGCCCGCAACGCCATCTACTACCTCGACGAACTCCACGCCAACGCCGTCGGAGACGTCCTGGAGGACCTCGCCGCCGAGCTGGAGCGCGTCGGCGTCGAACTGCCCGCCGGCACCCGCCCCCTCACCTTCGGCACCTGGATCGGCGGCGACCGCGACGGCAACCCCAACGTGACGCCGTCCGTCACCTGGGACGTCCTGATCCTCCAGCACGAGCACGGCATCACCGATGCCCTGGAGATGATCGACCACCTCCGCGGCCTCCTCTCCAACTCCATCCGCTATGCCGGAGCCACCGAGGAACTCCTCACCTCCCTCCAGGCCGACCTGGAGCGCCTCCCCGGCATCAGCCCCCGCTACAAGCGGCTGAACGCCGAAGAGCCCTACCGCCTCAAGGCAACCTGCATCCGGCAGAAGCTCGTCAACACCCGCGAGCGCCTCGCCGAGGGCACCCCCCACCGCCCCGGCTGCGACTACCTCGGCACCGCCGAGCTCCTCGCCGACCTGGAGCTCATCCAGACCTCCCTGCGCGAGCACAAGGGCGGCCTCTTCGCCGACGGCCGGATGGACCGCACCATCCGCACCCTGGCCGCCTTCGGCCTCCAGCTCGCCACCATGGACGTACGCGAACACGCCGACGCCCACCACCACGCCCTCGGCCAGCTCTTCGACCGGCTCGGCGAGGAGTCCTGGCGCTACGCCGACATGCCGCGCGACTACCGGCAGAAGCTGCTCGCCAAGGAGCTCCGCTCCCGCCGGCCGCTCGCCCCCACCCCGGCCCCGCTCGACGCGGCCGGCGAGAAGACCCTCGGCGTCTTCCACACCATCAAGCAGGCCTTCGAACGCTTCGGCCCCGAAGTCATCGAGTCCTACATCATCTCGATGTGCCAGGGCGCCGACGACGTCTTCGCCGCCGCCGTCCTCGCCCGCGAGGCCGGACTGATCGACCTGCACGCCGGCTGGGCCAAGATCGGCATCGTCCCGCTCCTGGAGACCACCGACGAGCTCAAGGCCGCCGACGTCATCCTCGACGAGATGCTCGCCGACCCCTCCTACCGCCGCCTCGTCTCCCTGCGCGGCGACGTCCAGGAGGTCATGCTCGGCTACAGCGACTCGTCCAAGTTCGGCGGCATCACCACCTCCCAGTGGGAGATCCACCGCGCCCAGCGCCGCCTCCGCGACGTCGCCCACCGCTACGGCGTGCGCCTGCGCCTCTTCCACGGCCGCGGCGGCACGGTCGGCCGCGGCGGCGGCCCCTCCCACGACGCGATCCTCGCCCAGCCCTGGGGCACCCTGGAGGGCGAGATCAAGGTGACCGAGCAGGGCGAGGTCATCTCCGACAAGTACCTCATCCCCGCCCTCGCCCGCGAGAACCTGGAACTGACCGTCGCGGCCACCCTCCAGGCCTCCGCGCTGCACACCGCGCCCCGCCAGTCCGACGAGGCCCTCGCCCGCTGGGACGCGGCCATGGACACGGTCTCCGACGCCGCCCACGGCGCCTACCGCAAGCTGGTCGAGGACCCCGACCTGCCCGCGTACTTCCTCGCCTCCACCCCGGTGGACCAGCTCGCCGACCTGCACCTGGGCTCGCGGCCCTCCCGCCGCCCCGGCTCGGGCGTCTCGCTCGACGGCCTTCGCGCCATCCCGTGGGTCTTCGGCTGGACCCAGTCCCGCCAGATCGTCCCCGGCTGGTTCGGCGTCGGCTCCGGCCTCAAGGCCCTGCGCGAGGCCGGACTCGACACCGTCCTCGACGAGATGCACGAGCACTGGCACTTCTTCCGGAACTTCATCTCCAACGTCGAGATGACGCTCGCCAAGACCGACCTGCGCATCGCCCGGCACTACGTCGACACACTCGTCCCCGACGAGCTGAAGCACGTCTTCGACGCCATCGAGGCCGAGCACGCGCTGACCGTCAGCGAAGTCCTCAAGGTCACCGGCTCCACCGAACTGCTCGGCACCAGCCCGGTGCTCCAGCAGACCTTCTCCATCCGCGACGCCTACCTGGACCCGATCTCCTACCTCCAGGTATCCCTGCTGGCCCGCCAGCGCCAGGCCGCCGAGCGCGGCGACGAGCCCGACCCGCTCCTCGCCCGCGCCCTGCTGCTCACCGTCAACGGCGTCGCGGCGGGCCTGCGCAACACCGGCTGAGCATCGCGTAAGGAAACGGGCGGTCCTGCTACAGCGCGACGAACGTCGCCATCAGCAGGGCCGCCCCCGCCGTACCGACACCCCACGCCGTGCGCCCCATCCGCAGCCCGCCGCCGATCACGAACGCGGCCAGCAGCATCGCCCCGCCCAGCGGCACCCAGGCATGCAGAAAGCCCGGCATCCCGGTGCGGACCACCGCATCGGAACCGGGCTTCACCACCACGGGGAAACGATCCCCCTCCCGTGCCGCGACCGACCGGTCCACGGTCACCCGCCCACGGTCCCGCGACACCGCGTCCGGCTCGAACGAGGCGGTGCACGTGGCGTCGCCGCACCCCGTCACCGTCACCGTGCCGTGCTCACGGCCCTTGGCCAGAACGATGTGGTGCGCGGCGTCCCACGACGACCACACACCCGCGACCAGCAGCACCAGAACGACCAGGCCCATGGCCACCTGCCGTCCCGCCACCGCCGCACGGTGGGAAGAGCTCCGCTTCATGGGGGCAGATCCTTGGCCAGACCCGCACCCCCGGTCAACCTATGGCCGAAAAACGCCCCGCCAGGGATAGGAATGTCAGGAGTTGTGCGCGGGAAGGGGGAGCTGCCCGTCGCTCAGGAGTTGTACGCGCTCTGCGCCCGCTCCAGCCCCTCCGCCAGCAGACACTCCACCGCGTCCGCCGACCGGTCCACCAGAAACGCCAACTCCTTGCGCTCCGTCGACGAGAAGTCCTTCAGCACGAAATCCGCGACCTGCATCCGCCCCGGTGGCCGACCGATCCCGAACCGCACCCGGTGATACTCCGGACCCATCGCCTTCGTCATCGACTTCAGGCCGTTGTGCCCGTTGTCCCCGCCGCCCAGCTTCAGTCGCAGCGCCCCGTAGTCGACGTCCAACTCGTCATGGACCGCCACGACATGATCCGTCGGCACCTTGTAGAAGTCCCGCAGCGCCGTCACCGGACCGCCCGACAGATTCATGTACGACATCGGCTTCACCAGGACCACCCGCCGGCTCGCCGGCCCCGGCGGACCGATCCGCCCCTCCAGGACCTGCGCCTGCGCCTTCTGCGCCCGCTTGAACTTCCCGCCGATCCGCGTCGCCAGCAGATCGGCCACCATGAACCCGACGTTGTGCCGGTTCGCCGCGTAGTCGGGACCGGGATTGCCCAGTCCCACGATGAGCCAGGGGTCGGTGGCGTCGGACATCAGCGCTCGGTCTCCTCACATACGGCTTACGGCACAGGCAGACGGGGTGGTGGCTCCCGGAAGGAAGCCACCACCCCGTCAGTCAAGCAGGTGGAACACGTCACGCGGCCGGAGCCGGAGCGACGGAGAGCGGTGAGGATCAGGCCTCGGCGGTCTCGCCCTCGGCGGACTCGCCCTCGGCCGGCTCCTCGGCCTGCGCGGCGACGACCTGGATCACGATGGCGTCCTCGTCACCGGCCAGCGTGGAACCCTTGGGCAGCTCGATGTCCTTGGCGACGATCGAGTCACCGGCGTCCAGGCCCGCGACGGAGACCGTCACGGACTCGGGGATGTGGGTGGCCTCGGCCTCGACGAGCAGCGTGTTCTGGACGAACTCCAGCAGGTTGGCGCCCGGCGCCAGGTCGCCCTCGGCGTGCACCGCGATCTCGACCTCGACCTTCTCGCCGCGCTTCACGGTCAGCAGGTCGACGTGCTCGATGGTGCCCTTGAGGGGGTGACGCTGCACGGCCTTCGGGATGACCAGCGCGTCCTTGCCGTCGAGCTTCAGACCGATCAGCACGTTGGCCGTACGCAGCGCGAGCAGCAGCTCGTGGCCGGGCAGGGTGACGTGGACCGGCTCGGCGCCGTGGCCGTAAACGACACCGGGAACCTGGTTGGCACGACGGACACGGCGGGCAGCGCCCTTGCCGAACTCGGTACGGACCTCGGTGGCGAGCTTGATCTCAGCCATGGTTGCACTCCTCGTCAGGTGGGTGAGCCGTCGGGAGACGGAACACGAACGGTCACCCGGCCCACGACAGGCCTGCTACGAAGAGCGCGTCGATAACGGACCGCCGTACACACAGGTACGGCCTCCCTCGCCGAGCAACTCGCTGAGTCTACCCGGCGGGGAGGCCGCACCCCAAAGTGGATCACCAGAGGGCGATCAGCGCCCCTGTGAGCCCTGCTGTCAGCCCTGCTCCTCGAAGAGGCTCGTCACCGAACCGTCCTCGAACACCTCACGCACCGCACGCGCGATCGTCGGCGCGATCGAGAGCACCGTGATCTTGTCCAGCTCCAGCTCGCCCGGGGTCGGCAGCGTGTCCGTGAACACGAACTCGCTCACCTTCGAGTTCTTCAGCCGGTCCGCCGCCGGACCCGACAGCACCCCGTGCGTCGCCGTCACGATGACGTCCTCCGCGCCGTGCGCGAACAGCGCGTCCGCGGCGGCGCAGATCGTGCCACCGGTGTCGATCATGTCGTCGACCAGCACACAGACCCGGCCCTCGACGTTGCCCACGACCTCGTGGACGGAGACCTGGTTCGGCACGTCCTTGTCGCGGCGCTTGTGCACGATCGCCAGCGGCGCGTCCAGCCGGTCGCACCAGCGGTCGGCGACCCGCACGCGGCCCGCGTCCGGCGACACGATCGTCAGCTTGGAACGGTCGACCTTCGCACCCACGTAGTCCGCCAGGATCGGCAGCGCGAACAGGTGGTCCACCGGGCCGTCGAAGAAGCCCTGGATCTGGTCCGTGTGCAGATCGACGGTGAGGATCCGGTCCGCACCCGCCGTCTTCATCAGGTCCGCCACCAGACGCGCCGAGATCGGCTCACGACCACGGTGCTTCTTGTCCTGACGGGCGTACCCGTAGAACGGCACGATCACCGTGATGGAACGGGCCGAAGCGCGCTTCAGCGCGTCCAGCATGATCAGCTGCTCCATGATCCACTTGTTGATCGGAGCCGTGTGGCTCTGGATCAGGAAGCAGTCCGCGCCACGTGCCGACTCCTGGAACCGCACATAGATCTCACCGTTGGCGAAATCGAACGCCTTCGTCGGCACGAGACCGACTCCCAGCTGATGGGCGACCTCCTCGGCCAGCTCGGGGTGGGCGCGGCCGGAGAAGAGCATCAGTTTCTTCTCGCCGGTCGTCTTGATCCCGGTCACAGCACAGTCTCCTCAGACGTGTATCTGGCGCTGCACGCATAGGTCCCGATGTGCAACGAGCCAGCCGAAATGGGGTGAGCATCTATCACGGTACGCCGTCACCAGCGCACCTGTTTCCGGTCAGCTTTGCCCGTCGTGCTCCTGCGACGACGCCTGAGCGGCCTGCGCGGCGGCACTGCCCGGACGCTTCCGGGCCACCCAACCCTCGATATTCCGCTGCTGGCCCCGCGCCACGGCCAGCGAACCGGCGGGCACATCCTTCGTGATGACCGACCCGGCGGCGGTGTAGACCCCGTCCCCGACCGTGACCGGTGCCACAAACATATTGTCCGAACCGGTACGGCAGTGGGAACCGATCGTCGTGTGGTGCTTGGCGACGCCGTCGTAGTTCACGAAGACGCTCGCCGCACCGATGTTGGTGTGATCCCCGATCGTCGCGTCACCGACGTAACTGAGATGCGGGACCTTCGTCCCTTCCCCGATGGTCGCGTTCTTCATCTCCACGTACGTACCGGCCTTGGCCTTCGTCCCCAGCCGGGTCCCCGGCCGCAGGTAGGCGTACGGGCCCACCGACGCCCCCGCCCCGATCTCGGCCGAGAGCGTCACGGAGTTGTCGACCCGGGCGCCCGCGCCGACGACGGTGTCCTCGATCCGCGCGTTCGGCCCCACTTCGCTGTCCTCCGCGAGGTGGGTGGTCCCGAGCAGCTGCGTCCCCGGATGCACGACGGCATCCCGCTCGTACGTCACCGTCGCGTCGATCAGCGTGGACGCCGGGTCCACCACGGTCACGCCCGCGAGCATCGCCCGCTCCAGCAGCCGCCCGTTCAGCAGCCGGCGCGCCTCGGCCAGCTGCAGCCGGTTGTTGATGCCGAGGATCTCGCGGTGGTCGCCCGCCACGGACGCCCCGACCCGGTGCCCGGCCTCGCGCAGGATGGACAGCACGTCGGTGAGGTACTCCTCGCCCTGGCTGTTGTCGGTGCGCACCTTGCCCAGCGCGTCGCCCAACAGTCGCCCGTCGAACGCGAACACCCCGGAGTTGATCTCCCGGATCGCCCGCTGCTCGTCGGTGGCGTCCTTGTGCTCGACGATCTCGGTGACCGCGCCGGTGGCGGGGTCGCGCACGATGCGCCCGTAACCGGTGGAGTCCGGGACCTCGGCGCTCAGGACGGTGACCGCGTTGGCGTCGGCGGCGTGGGTGGCGGCGAGCGCGCCGAGCGTCTCGCCGGACAGCAGCGGAGTGTCGCCGCAGACGACGATCACGGTGCCCTCGACGGCCCCGCCGAGCTCTTCGAGCCCCATGCGGACGGCGTGCCCGGTGCCGTTCTGCTCGGCCTGGAAGGCGGTGCGCACGGGGGCGTCGCCGGCGTTCAGGTGCGCGGTGACCTGCTCACTGGCGTGTCCGACGACCACGACGAGGTGCTGGGGGTCCAGCTCACGGGCGGCGGCGACGACATGTCCGACGAGCGAGCGCCCGGAGATCTCGTGCAGAACCTTGGGGGTCTTCGACTTCATGCGGGTGCCCTCACCCGCTGCGAGGACGACGACGGCTGCCGGGCTGGTTGCGCTCACGGATGTGCCCTTCGGCTTCGGATGGTGGTCATCCGCAGGATACCGGGGGTGTTTGCGCCGGAAACGGGGGCGGGCCCCGACCGGTGTGGTCGGGGCCCGCGAACGTGAGCTCCCCCATCAGGATTCGAACCTGAACAGACGGTACCAAAAACCGCAGTGCTGCCTGATTACACCATGGGGGATTAATCCTGGCTAAACCGGACATTGCCTCGGTTCCGCCGGGTCGGCACCCAACACTATGCCGTACCAAGCGTCTTCCGTGTAGCGGAGCTCGGGCTTCGGCGGATCCGGACCCGCAGCAAGATCGAACTTTTCGAACACCTCGGCTCCGCCTCGATCCGGTCGAGGTCGAAAGCGTGGTCGATTCGCCATTTCAGGCGATCGGTGTGCGTTTCGTGCATGTTCGAATGCGGAACGTGCTGTTGCCGGTCACCCGAAAATGAGATGCGTCCGCCCGTAGGCTGGATGCCATGACCGCAACGGGGGCAGACCGGGAGGCGGCGGGATCGACCACCCGCGGCTACTGGTGGTGGGAGCGGCGACGCAGTGTCGCCCTGGACGTGGGACTCGCGCTGGTATCGGCGCTGGAGTGTGGCCTGGAGGGGGTGGAGTTCGCCCGGAACACCGGGATTCCGGTGCCGGTGGGCGTGGTGTTCGGGCTTCTTGCCGGTTCGGTGCTGCTGATCCGGCGCCGGTGGCCGATCGCCGTGGTGCTGGTGACGATCGCGCTGACGCCCGCCGAGATGGGCTTCCTGATGCTGCTGATCGGCCTGTACACGCTGGCCGCGTCCGAGGTGCCGCGCCGGATCACCATCGTGCTGGCGAGCATGGCCCTGGTGGGGACGTTCATCATCACGTACGTACGGCTGCGGCAGACCGTCGCCGAGCAGGCCGACTTCGGGCCGGGGGACTGGTACGTCCCGCTGATGTCCGTCTTCATGGCGGTGGGGCTCACGGCCCCGTCCGTTCTGCTGGGCCTCTACATAGGGGCGCGGCGCCGACTGATGGAGAGCCTGCGGGAGCGGGCCGATTCGCTGGAGCGGGAGCTGTCGCTGCTCGCGGACCGGGCCGAGGAGCGGGCCGAGTGGGCGCGTACGGAGGAGCGGACCCGGATCGCCCGGGAGATGCACGACGTGGTCGCCCACCGCGTGAGCCTGATGGTGGTCCACGCCGCCGCCCTCCAGGCCGTCGCGCCGAAGGATCCGGCGAAGGCGGTGCGCAACGCGGCGCTGGTCGGGGACATGGGCCGGCAGGCGCTCACGGAGCTGCGCGAGATGCTCGGGGTGCTGCGCACCGGGGACGCGCTGACGGCGCCCGCCGCCGCGGGGGCGGTTCCGCTGGCGTCGGTGCGGCAGGCGGCCGCCGCTGCCGCCGCGACCGCCGCGTCGGAGGACGGGCCCCGGCTGCACGAGCTGGAGGCGTTGGTGGCGCAGTCGCGGCAGGCGGGGATGGTGGTGGAGCTGTCCGTCGACGGTGAGCTGCGGGCGTATCCGCCGGAGGTCGAGCAGACCGCGTTCCGGGTGGTGCAGGAGGCGCTGACGAACGTGCACAAGCATGCGGCGGGCGCGAAGACGTGGGTGCGGCTCGCGCATCGGGAGACGGAGGTCGCGATGCAGGTGGAGAACGGGCCTTCGGACTCGGCGGCGGCGGACGCGGGGCTGCCGAGCGGGGGGAACGGGTTGGTGGGGATGCGGGAGCGGGTGCTGGGGCTGGGGGGCGTGTTCGTGTCCGGTCCCACGGACGCGGGGGGCTTCCGGGTCTCGGCGGTGCTCCCGGACGGCTCGGGCGGAGCGTGAGGCCGGCCGCGCTTTCGGCCCGTCCGGCCGAGTGGGGCCGCACCTTGAGCCCTTCCGGCGATTGAGGACGGAACCGTCGCTCGGGACGAACGGGCACCATTGCTCGCCGGACACGGAGGGTTGCCGCTCCCCACGGCCAGGGTTCCGTGCTCAAACGCCGGACGGGCCGGGGGTGGACGGGCTTGGGCTCAAACGCCGGACGGGCCGGGGAGGGCCGGGCTTGGGCTCAAACGCCGGACGGGCTGGAGGACAGGCGGGCCGGTTGTGTGCCGTTCACCAGGGTTGCCAGGGCCTCGTCGATGTCCTGGCCCAGGAACCAGTCCCCCGTGTGGTCGATGCTGTACACCCGGCCCTCCGTGTCGATCGCGAGAATCGCCTGCTCCTCTCCCTCCGCCCCCAGCGGACTGACCTCCGTCTCCAGGGCCCGCCCGAGGTCCCCGAGCGTCCGGGCCAGGTGGAGTCCGTGCAGGGGGTCGACGCGTACCGCGGTGGGTGCGATGTGGCGGCCGGGCGCGGACGCGGTGATGTGGAGGCCGCCGAACTCCGCCCAGGCCTCGACCGCGGCGGGGAAGACGGCGTGCCGGTGGCCGGCCGGGGAGGCGTGGGAGCGCAGCGCGTCGGCCCATTCCTCCGCCTGGCGGATGTCCCAGCGCCCGGGCCGCCAGCCCGCTTCGCGCAGGGCGGCGTCGACGGCGACGGGGAAGCGGGTGGTGGAGGTGTGCTGCTGGCGGTCGTGCATCGGTGGGCGGTCAGCCCTTCTCGGCGGTGGTCGCGGCGCCGGTGGAGGTCAGGTCGACGGGGCGTACGCCGAAGTGGGACAGGAGCGCCGAACAGGATCGGCACGGTGGTGCGTAGCTGCCGTGGAGCGGGTCGCCGTCCTCACGGATGCGGCGGGCGGTCAGCCGGGAGTGCTTGAGCGCGCGGCGCGCTTCCCCGTTGGTCAGGGGTTTTCGCTGGGCCCGTTTGGAGCGCCCGCTCTCGGCGGCGGTGAGCTGGCGGGAGAGCAGTATGGCTTCGGGGCAGCGGCCGGTGAAGCGTTCGCGCTGGCCGCTGGTGAGGGTGTCGAGGAAGTCCTGGACGAGCGGGTGCAGCACCGGTGGCTGGTCCCCCTTGCCCGCTGTGCAGGTCAGCGTCTCGCCGCGGACGGACAGCGCGGCGGCCACGGCGGGGAGGATCCCGTCGCGGCGGTGGATCAGTCGGGGCGTACGGCTGGTCTCGGTGCTGCTCCAGCTGAGGCGCGGGTCCCCTGATGTGACGGTTTGTGTGGAATGCATCGTGCTGACGTCCCTCCCTGCAATCCCCCGAGTTGCGGGGACAGCCTGTCAAATGTGCCGCATGGTGGGGAAGCTGGGTGGGGGAAACGTGTCTGCGTGTCGCCGGAAGGTGCGAGACCGTCGCCTCACCGTCACGCGAATGTGACCGTTCGTGACGGAACCGGCGGGACGGGGTTCCCTGTTGCCCCACCGCTTAGGCTGTGCGGAACACCGGACGCAGCAGGGGGCATCAGCCATGACGACAGGTCGGCTCGGGCAGCAAGCCGCGCCACCGAACGCCGCCTACGCCGGGCAGGTCGTGAATTTCCCGGATCCGGTCCGGGCGTCCCGGCATCCCGGTGGGGTGCGGATGGACGGGAACGGCCACCCGGTACTTTCGCCGTACGCGCGCGCCGCGGCCGAGATCGCCGATCCGCCTCCGGGCTTCGGCATCGACGAGCTGCGCCTGACCGATTACGTGTCGGCGAACGCGGCGATGGCGGCGAGCGGTCACGACCTGTGGGACACGATTCCCGCGGTGGCGACCCCGCACGGCTGGACCTGGCACCACGTGCCCGGCGGCCGGCGGATGGAGCTGGTGCCGGTCGAGGTGAAGGCGCTGCTGCGTCATCACGGTGGTCTGGCGGGTACGGACGTGGACCAGGACCGGCGCGGTACGCGCCCGTTGCAGGAGACCCGTCCGGCGCACTTCCGGTTGCCGAAGGGCGCGGGCGCCGTGAGCGAGCAGCAGGTTCAGGGGGTCGAGGAGGACCTCGGCTACCGGCTGCCCGGCGCGTACCGCTCTTTCCTGAAGGCGGCGGGCGGTTCGGCCCCTGTGGGCGCCGCGCTGGACGCGGAGCTGGGGCTGTTGGTGGACCAGCCGTTCTTCACGGTGCGTGACGAGGCCGCGATGAACGACCTGGTGTACGTGAACAAGTGCCTGCGGGACCACTTCAGCAAGGACTTCCTGGGTGTCGCGTTCGTCCAGGGCGGGATTCTCGCCGTGAAGGTGCGCGGCCAGGACCCCGGTTCGGTGTGGTTCTGCCCGTACGACGATGCCCGGGACCAGGACGGCTGGAGTGTCCAGGAGCGTGTGGAGCGGCTGCTGCTGCCCTGCGGTACGGACTTCGACGCCTTCCTCCAGCGGCTGGCGGGCAACCCGCCGGAGCTGGAGACCGTGGCGAACCTGATGGTGGACGGTGGCTTCGCGCGCGCCGTCCCGGTGGAGGGGTGAGCGCGGTGGTGACTTTCGCGCAGGCGCAGGAGCGGGCGGACGAGTGGGTCAACGGTGACGTGCCCGCGTATCAGCACCGTGAGGTGCGGGTCCGTGAGTTCGAGCTGGGTTTCGTGCTGTGGGCCGAGGACCGGCCGGAGGGTCCCGTCTCGGACGGCGGCCGTCAGCGGCTGGTGATCGCCCGGGACAGCGGTGAGGCAACGCTGTGGCCGGGACTGCCGGTGGGTGAGGTGATCCGGCGGTACGAGGAGGAGTACGGGGTTCCGGCGGGTGCGCCGGCGGCGGCTCCGGAGCCGCCGCAGCGGGTGGACCTGAACCAGACGTCGTTCCTCTTGACGCCGCCGGAGTGGCTCCAGGAGGCGGCGGACAAGCTGGGGATTCCGGATCATCGGGCGGAGCGGCGAGAGGCGGAGGCGGAGGCGGCTGAGCCGTCGCCGCAGCCCCCTTCTCCCTCTTCTTCGGCTCCGGCCCCGTCGGGTGAGACCCCCGGTGCCAGTCCTGTCGCCGCGTCCGCGCAGGGGGCCGCACCGTCAACCGCCGCGAGCGGGACGCTTCCGCCTTCTGCCGGGGGATCCGCCGCTTCGTGGCCCGCCGCCGGCGGTGGCGCGGCCTACGAGCCCACGGCCTCCGACGGGGTGCCCGCCGGGGCGACCCCGTGGGCCGGTACGGACACCAACTCCGACTCCGACGACGCGGCCGTCCCGCTGCCCGCGACGGTGTTCGCGCCGCCGCTGTCGGGGACGGACGACGAGGAGGCCCCGCCGCCGGTCGTTCCGGCGGAGGCGCCCACCGCGTTGATGTCGGGGGGCAGCCAGCTGCCGCGTACGCAGGTCGCGCCCGCGCTCCGGCCTCAGCAGGGGGCCCCGGGCGGGGCCGGTGACATCGCCGACGCGGCCACCAGCAAGGCCGTGGTGCCGCCGCGCGGGGCTCGTGGGGGCGGTCCGTCGACGCCGCCGCCGCCCGGTGAGCCGGGGATTCCCGGTATGCCGCCCGGTGCGACGCCGCCGCCTCTGGGTCCGGGTGCGCCCGGTGCTCCGGCAGGCGGGTACGTCCCGACACAGCTCGTCTCCCAGCTCGGCCCGCCCGGCGCCACCCCGCCTCCGGGCCCGCCGGGTCCGCCGCAGGGTTCCACGCCGCCTCCCGGGCCCCCGGCTCCTCCCGGTCCGCCCGCGCCTCCCGGTTCCACGCCGCCTCCGGGTGGCGGGGTGCACCATGCCGCGACGATGCTCGCCGACGGGAGCAGCATCGGTGCGGGCGTTTCGGGTGCCCCCAGGCCGCCGGGTCCGCCCGGTGCCCCGGGGGCCCCGCAGCCTCCCGGTCCGCCCGGTGCCCCGGGTGCGCCGCAGCCTCCCGGTCCGCCCGGTCCGCCGCCGGGTTCCACGCCGGCTCCGGGTGGTGGGATGCACCACGCGGAGACGATGTTCGCGAGCCCGGGGCAGGTCGGGCCTCCCGGCCCTCCCGGTCCGCCCGGGGCCCCGGGCGGTTCGGTGGGTGGCCCCGGTCCCGTACCGCAGCCGCCGGGTCCGCCCGGTCCTCCCGGTCCGCCGCCCGGCGGGCACACCCCGCCGTCTCCGGCGTACGGCTATCCGCAGCAGCCCACCGGTCAGCCGACCGTGGGCCCCGGCTATCAGGCCGTGCTGCGGTTCCGGGCTCCGGACGGCAGCGAGCAGCAGCTGATCCGCCGCTCGGCGCCGGGCACCCCGCACCCCGAGTGGCAGATGCTGCACGAGCTGCGGGCGATGAACGTGCCGCCGCACCAGGTCATCGAGCTCCACACGGAGCTGGAGTCCTGCGAGCTGCCGGGCGGGTACTGCGCGCGGATGATCCGGGAGACCTGGCCGCAGGTGCGGATCACCAGCGTCGCTCCGTACGGTACGGATCACGCCAGCCGCCAGCAGGGCATGCAGCATCTGCTGACGCACCAGGGCGAGCTGCACCAGGTCGCGGACGGCCCGGCGCGGCCCGCGCCGGTGCGGGCGCCGCTGCCGCAGATGCCGCCCGCGCCGGCGCTGCCGCCGGAGGCGGTGGCCGAGGAGCTGGCGCAGGCGTTCGGTCCGCAGGGCATTCTCCGGTTCGACCAGCGGGCGGTGTCCCGCCAGGGTGTGCCGGAGGTCGTCGCGCGCACCCTGGTGTGGGCGGGGCTGCCCGCCGATTTCGGGCCGTTCTTCTGGGCGCAGCCGGGACAGCCGGTGGTGCCGACGCTGGCGGAGCTGGCGGCGCAGCGGCAGGTGCAGCCCGCGCCGGACGCGGGGTCGTACCTGGTGATGGGTACGGACTTCGGCCGGGCGATCTGTGTGCAGTACGGGACGGCGAACATCGTGGCCGTCCCGGTGGAGGCGGGGCCCGGTGGGCAGCCGGTGCCGCCGCAGTTCGTGAACACGGGGCTGCCGGAGTTCGTGCGGTCGATGGCGCTGCTGGGCCGGATGTGGCGGCTGCGGTTCGGGCTGAACCCGGAGCAGGCGGGCCGTTGGACCGTCGACTTCCAGGCACAGCTGGTGGCGCTGGACCCGGCGGCGCTGGCGTCGCCGGAGAGCTGGTGGTCGGTGCTGCTGGAGCAGATGTGGGACGGCTTGATCTGATCTGACCCGGTCTGCCGGCCCGGTCCGGCGGTCCGGCCCCACGGTCCGGCCGAGGCGCTCGAACCCTTCCCGGGTTCGGGCGCTTCGCTGTGCGGGGGTTCGCCCGGGTCTGTGATGCCGGTCGCTTCCGGCCTGAATGCCGCTGATCGATTCCGACTTCCGGCACCAATTGCCGCATCCTTGACGTATCGAGGGGTGTCGTGGTGCGGCAGGGCGTGCCGGTGGGTCGGAGAGAGGTTTCAGGGATGAGTGCTGGACCGGTGTCCGCGTTCGATGTCGTCGGTGTCCGGGGGAAGGGCTACCGCCCGGACCAGGTGGACCGCAGGGTGGCAGCCCTGACGGCCGAGCGGGACGGGGCGCTCGCCGAGATCGCGCGGCTGACCGGCCGGGCCGAGGAGCTGCACGCCGAGGCGGCCCGGCTGGCGGAGACCGTCGCGGCGCTGCCCGTGCAGGACTATGCCGAGCTGGGGGAGCGGGCGCAGCGGATCCTGGCCCTGGCCGAGAGCGAGGCCGAGGCGCTGGAGGCCGAGGCGCTGGCGGCGGGCCAGGCGCTGGAGGCCGAGGCGGAGGCGGCGGGCCGGGCGGCCGGGGACGCGGCGCGCGAGGCGGCCGAGGCAGTGCGTGCGGCGGCGGACCGGGCGGCGGAGGAGCGGGTGGCCGCGGCGGTCCGGCAGGCGGAAGAGCTGCTGACGGCGGCCCGGCAGGACGCCGAGGAGGTGTGGGCGGCCGCCGCGTCGGCGATGGCGGATACCCGTGACCGTACGGCGAGTGTGCTGGCCCACCAGGAGCAGGAGCACGCGGAGCGCCTCAAGGCGGCCGAGGCCGAAATGGCCGCCGAGGAAGCCGCGTTGGAGGCCCGGCACACGGAGCTGACCGAACGGGCCCAGGCGCTGCTCACGGAGGCGGGCCGGCACCTTGCCGCCACGCAGGAGGCCGCCCGGCACGGCCAGGAGGACGCGGAGGCGCGGGCGGCGGAGCTGCTGGCCGAGGCCCGGGTCCGTGAGGAGCGGGTGGTCCGCGAGACGGAGCGGATCCTGCGGGAGCACGAGGAGGGCCGCGAGGAGGCCCAGGCCCATATGGCGCACGTACGCAGCTCGTTGGCGGCGCTGACGGGGCGGGGGTCGTCGTCGGGGGACGGGCCGCAAGGCGGGTCGGGAGACGAGGCGGAGGGCGGGACTGCGGGCTGAGCGCCGCCTCGGCCCGCCTGTGGAGGGCTGAGTGCCCCCGTCGGCCCGGGCTTGAGGGCTGAGCGCTCCCGCTTGCCCGGGACGGAGGGCTGAGCGCTCCCCGCCCGCCCGGGGCGAGGGGGTGCCCCCTCTCTCGCCGGGGCGGTGTACCGGGTGGGTCCGAGCAGGTCGCAACGGGTGGCAACCCTTGACGAATGCGCGTTCTCGGGAGGTGATGGGAGTGATCGGTTCACACGTTTCCGTTCCCCGTTCACCAGGGAGTGTTCATGTCGGTCCCAGCGCCGGACATTTTGTCACCCGAGTTCGAGAGAGACCCGTATCAGGCGTATCGCCGGATGCGTCATGACTCGCCGCTCCTGTGGCACGAAGCCACCAAGAGTTACATTGTCTCGCGTTATGAGGACGTGGAGCGCGTCTTCAAGGACAAAGCCGGTGAATTCACCACCGAGAACTACGACTGGCAGATCGAGCCCGTGCACGGGCGGACGATTCTGCAGCTCAGCGGGCGCGAGCACGCCGTTCGCCGGGCCCTGGTCGCGCCCGCCTTCCGGGGCAGCGACCTGCGGGACAAGTTCTTACCGGTCATCGAGCGCAATTCGCGCGAACTGATCGACGGGTTCCGTCACTCAGGTTCCGTCGATCTGGTCACCGACTACGCCACCCGTTTTCCCGTGAACGTCATTGCGGACATGCTCGGTCTGGACAAGTCCGACTATGAGCGTTTCCACGGCTGGTATACGGCCGTCATCGCCTTTCTCGGTAATCTCTCCGGCGATCAGGACGTTGCGCGGGCAGGTGAACGTACCCGCGTCGAGTTCGCCGAGTACATGCTGCCGATCATCCGCAAACGGCGTGAAGCGCCCGGCGACGACCTGCTGTCGACGCTGTGCACCGCGGAGGTCGACGGGGTCCGGATGAGCGACGAGGACGTCAAGGCGTTCTGCAGCCTGCTGCTGGCGGCCGGCGGGGAGACCACCGACAAGGCCATCGCCGGGATCTTCGCCAACCTGCTCACCCACCCCGAGCAGCTGGCGGCGGTCCGCGCCGACCGGAGCCTGATATCCCGGGCCTTCGCCGAGACGCTGCGCTACACACCGCCGGTGCACATGATCATGCGCCAGTCGGCGGCGGAGGTGGAGCTGAGCGGCGGCACCGTACCGGCGGGCTCCACGGTGACCTGCCTGATCGGCGCCGCCAACCGTGACGAGGACCGCTACCGGAACCCCGATGTCTTCGACATCTTCCGCGAGGACCTGACCGCCACGAACGCCTTCTCGGCGGCGGCCGACCATCTCGCCTTCGCGCTCGGCCGGCACTTCTGCGTCGGTGCTCTGCTGGCGAGGTCCGAAGTGGAGATCGGTGTCGGCCAGTTGCTGGACGCCATGCCGGATCTGAGGCTGGCCGACGGCTTCGATCCGGTCGAGAACGGGGTGTTCACCCGGGGGCCGAAGAGTCTGCCGGTCCGGTTCACGCCGGTGTCCGGCTGACGGCTGACCGGAACGCCGTCGCCCCCGAGCGGGCGGGCCAGGACTGGGGCGGGGCCGGTGCCGGATCCCGAGGGCTCCGGCACCGGTGCTCCGGGCCCGGGCTCCGGCCTCAGCCCCGGCCGCTCACCCCGGTGCCTCGCTACTGCGCCATCGGGCTGAACTGGACCGGCAGCGCCGACAGCCCGCGCATCCAGATCGAGGGCCGCCAGGTGAGCTCCGCCGGTTCGACCGCCAGCATCAGGTCCGGGAGCTGTTCCAGCAGCGTCTCCACCGCCGTACGGGCCATCACGTCGGCCAGCAGCGGTGCGGGATAGGGGCAGCGGTGCTCGCCGCCGCTGAACGACAGATGGGCGGAGTTCTCGGCGCCGACGTACGCCTCCGGCCAGATCTCCGGGTCGGTGTTGGCCGCGGCGATCCCCAGGACCAGGCAGTCGCCGGCCCGGATGTGCCGGCCGCCGAGCTGGGTGTCCCGTACGGCCCAGCGGCCGATGAAGTTCTGCGTCGGGGTGTCCAGCCACAGCACCTCGTTGAGCGCCTCGCCGACGCTGAGCCTGCCGCCGGAGACGTTCACCGCGAAGCGTTCGTCCGTCAGCAGCAGCCGCAGTGTGTTGCAGATCCAGTTGGCGGTGGGCTGCTGGGCCGCGGCGATCACCGAGATCAGGTCCTGGACGATCTCCTCGTCCGTGAGGCCCGCCTCGTGCGTCACCATGCGGGAGGTGACGTCGGGTCCGGGAGCCGCCCGCTTGTCCTTGACCAGTTGGCGCAGCCGGTCGCCGACGCGTCCGTAGGCCGCGACCGGGTCGTCCCCCTCGCCGGCGTCGAGCGAGATGCGCAGGTCGTCCACCAACTGCTGGGTGTCCGAGCCCGACACCGGCATCCCGCACATCTGGACCACGGCCCGCATCGGCAGCGCGTGGACGTAACCGCTCATCAGCTCCGTCCGGCCGCTTCCGGCGAAGTCCGCGATGAGCCGTTCGGCGATGCGCCGGCAGTCGCGTGCCAGCTCGAACTGGTCCACGCCTTCGAGGGCTTCGGTGATGACCCCGGCCCTGCGGCGGTGCTCGTCGCCCTCGGTGAAGAGCACGGAGGGCTGGTAGCCGACGAACGGCAGCAGCGGCCAGTCCGGCGGAATGCTGTCCCACTGGTTCCAGCGGCGCGAGTCCCGCGCGAACAGCTCGTCGTGCGTGGTGACGTAGGAGAGTTCGGCGTAGCCGAGCACCAGCCAGGCCGGAACGTCCCCGTCCAGCAGGACCGGGGCCACCGCGCCGTGCTCCCGGCGCAGCGAGCGGTAGAGCTCGGTGGGCGTCTGCTGGTAGGAGGCGCCGGACAGGCGTACGGCACCGGGGGCGACCGGGCAGCCGGAGGGGGCGGCGGTGCCCGGATCGAAGGGAGAGCCGAAGGAGGGATCGAAGGACGGGCTGGAGGTGCTCATGGTGTCGTCTCCCGGGCGATGGCCATCGTGCGCAGATGGTCGACGAGCGTGATCAGGACGTTCTTGCTGGAGGTCCGGACCCGGGCGTCGCAGTCGATCATCGGGATGTGCTCGGGCAGGGCCAGGGCCTGACGGATCTCTTCGAGGGGGTGGGCGACGTCGTCGTCGAAGCGGTTGACCGCCACCACGAAGGGGGTGCCGTGGTGTTCCAGCCGGTCGATCGCGTACCAGGAGTCGTCCATCCGGCGGGTGTCTACGAGGACGACCGCGCCGAGGGTGCCGGAGAAGAGCCGGTCCCACAGGAACCAGAAGCGTTCCTGTCCCGGGGCGCCGAACAGGTACAGCACGATGCGCTCGTTGAGGCTGATGCGGCCGAAGTCGAAGGCGACCGTGGTGGTCGTCTTGGCGTCGACACCGCTTGTCTCGTCGACGCCGACACCGGCCTGGGTCATGACCTCTTCGGTGTTCAGCGGCCGGATCTCGCTCACCGAGCGGACGAGCGTGGTCTTGCCGACGCCGAACCCTCCGACGACGACTATTTTCAGGCCGGTCTCGGCCGCGTCGGCCAGCGGGGTGCGCTGGGCGGGGAGCTCACAGCTTCCGGAGACCATGGAGCACCTCCTTCAGCAGTTCGGAGTCGGGGAGTTCGGCCCGCGAGGCGGACATGCGGGGGTGGCGGGCGGTGATCCGGCCCATGACGTGGAGGTCGTCGAGCAGGATGCGGACCACGGTGACGGGCAGGGCGAGTTCGGCGGCGATCTCGACGACGGCGGTCGGGTGGGTGCACAGATCGAGGATCCGCGCGTGCTCCGACTGCATGCCGGTGGTCGGCCGGCACTCGCTGACGACGAGGGTCACCAGGTCGAAGGAGTCGGCGGCGCGGCTGCGGCCGCCGGTGACCGTGTAGAGCCGGTCGGGGGCCCCGGTGTCGACGGGTCGCCGGGGGGTCACGAGGTACTCCCCGGCGACGTACGTCCCGGAGAAGCGCTCCCCGGTACGGTGCCGCGCGGTGCGGCGCGCAGGTGTTCGCCGATCTGCTCGACCATCTGCGTCATCTGGTTGCCCACGATGCTGGGGTCGGCCTCCTCCGTGGCGACGACGGCCAGGTGCGCGCCTTCGCCGGCCTCGACGATGAAGAGCAGGCCGCCGTGGAACTCGGTCATCGAGTGCCGTACGCCTCCGGAGCCGTCGCCGAACTCGATGGAAGCGCCCTGCGCCAGCGCCTGCATGCCCGAGCAGATGGCCGCCAGTTGGTCGGCCTGGTCGAGCGTGAGGTGCTCGCTCCAGCAGAGCTTGAGCCCGTCGCGGGACAGGGCCAGGGCGTGCCGCGTGCCGGGGGTCTGCTCCAGCAGCCTCTGCAGGAGCCAGGTGAGGCTGTTGTCTGTGGTCTGCATGATGAGTGACGGGACCGTGGCGCGGGGACCGGCCGACGGCCCGTACCTCCAATCTCGGATGTTTCGAGCGAGCGCGTCCGGTGAACCCGGGCACCCTGCGGATGGCGTTCCGGGCTACGGCGCGGAGGGCGGCGGCGGTACGGTCCCGGCGTCCGGCTCCCCGGAGGCGTTGCCCTGGGGCCGTCGGCCGCGCTGGAAGGCGCCGAACTGCTGGCCCGCGCTGCGGGGCGGGGTGGCCCGTGGCGTGTCGCCCCGCGGGTTCGCCGCGGAGGTGGGCGCGGGCGAGCCCCGGTGGCGGCCGCGCTCCGCCTCGCCCATGGTGCGGCCGGGCGTGCGTACGGGCAGGCCGCCGGGGGTGGAGGCCGGCGCGGGGCGGGCCGCCGGCCGCTCGGGCTCACGCGGACGGGCGACGAGGTGGTCGGCCGCCGGGGAGGGAGCCGGGGTGGGCGTCTGGTCGGGTGCCGGGGCGGCGGGTGCGACGACTTCCGGCAGGGAGGGCGTCGCGGGCACGGACACGGGCGCGGCAGGCGGTGTCGCGGGCGAGGGCGCGGCGGGCGGCGTCACGGGTGCGGACCCGGGCGACGGCGCCGCGGGCCCGAGCGACGGTGCGGCGGGAGCGGGAGCGGGAGCGGGCGTCGGTGTTGGCGACGCGGCTGCGGCGGCTTCCCGGAGGCTCGGGGCCGGGTGGTTCTCGCGGGGCTCCTGGGCGATGAGATGGCGCGGCAGCAGGACCACCACGCCGGTGCCACCGCGCGAGGACGGCCGGTAGTTGACGCTGATCCGGTGCTTGAGCGCGAGCCGCCCCACCACGGCGAGGCCCAGGCGCGTGCCCTGGAGGGCCCCGAGGTCGGTCAGCCGCCCGGCGACGGAGTCCGCGGCCCGGCGCATCGCCGCGTCGGCCATCTTCAGGCCGCTGTCCTCGATGGTGACGACGATGCCGGTGCCGCGCTCCTCGACGTACACGTGCACCTCGTCGATGGGCGGTGAGAAGTTGGCGGCGTTGTCCATCAGTTCGGCGAGCAGGTGCATGACGCCTTCGGCGGCGAAGCCGGAGATGGCGACGTTCGACGAGCAGTGCAGCCGTACGCGCTGGTAGGCGGTGATCCGGCCGACCGCGCCACGCAGGATGCTCTCCATGACGATCGGCCTGTTCCACGCGCGGCTGGGCCGGCCGCCCATCAGCAGTGCGAGGCGGTCCGTCATCAGGCCGAGCTGCGAGGTGCTGTGGTCCAGCTTCAGCAGATCGCCGAACACCTCTTCGCCGTGACGTTCCTGCATGCTGCGCAGATCGGCGAGCATGCTGACGGATTTCGCCTGGACGCGGCTGAGCGCCTTGGCGGACGCGGTCTGCGCGGCGAGGGCGCGGCGCTCGCTGAGCGCGAGCTCCCGGAGCACCGCCTCGATGGATGCGCGCAGCAGCGGCTGCTGGGGCAGATACGCCTCGGCCTGCACCGCGGTGCCGGACTCGCCTTCGCGGAGCCGGGCGGCCACGCCCGGCAACGTATCGCGGGTGAAGCGTTCCACCTCGGAGACGAGCGCGTGCAGCTCCTCGCGGAGTCGGGCGTTCTCCGTTCCCATCTCGTCGTGGACCCGGGTGCTCTCGGTCCGCAGCGCGGCGGTCTGCTGCTCCTGCCCCTCGACCGTGGTCGCGAGCAGGTGCAGGAGCTTGCGCTGACGCGGGCTGCGCGGCGACGGGATCCGGCCGAGCGCGTCGGTGGCCTTCACTCCGCCGCGTATGAGCTGGATCAGCGAGGGCAGCGCCACATCAGCGGTGTGCGCCGTGTCCATCTCCAGTGCGGAGAGCGAGGCCCTCAGCCGCTCGGCCTCCGCGGCCTGCGCCGAGGCCGCGCGCCGGGTCCGCCGGGTGACGGTGTGGGCGACGGCGAGCGTCACGGCCAGGACCGCCCAGGCGGTGAGCACCACGACCACCGCCCAGTCGCGTGCCTCGGACGGCGCCAGGACCACGGCCACTGCCCCGGCGGCGGCGGTCACGGACAGCACGGCCACAAGCGGTGCCATCGCCGCCTTGGGCGCGTTCATCGGCCTCCGCCGCTGACTGGCTGGTTCGGGTTTTGGCATGGATGCGGTCCCTCAGTTCTACCGAGCAGAAGGTGTGCGGCCGCTCCGAGGAGGTGCAGTGCACCTCGGTGGTTCGGAGGAAAGCGGAAGCAGCCTTTCCTGTCAGGGGTTGACCACATCGTAGACATGCTTGTGCGGCGGATGATCCGGCGAGCGGCATAGTCCGTAGGCAGAGTGATTTTGTCGGGAAGTGGCCAGCGGGCTACGGCTGTTGTGGTAATCGCGAGACGGCGGGGTTGCGCGCGGCCGTCGGCGTGGAATGGCCCCCGGGGAATGGTCGGGGCATATGCGGTGTGCCGTCGGTCGACCTCGGCGCACGTCGCGAAGCGATGATTCCCGGGGGCCGATGAATTCTTTTCGGCCAATCTGGAAAGCATTGCCGGATTATATCGGCCGAGGCTGTGGCACCGGTAAATCCGGGATGACACCGGTAAGTGCTCAGTGACACCAGTCAATAGGGTGGCGTGAAGACGCTCGTCCTACGCGCTCTGCATGATCTGGATCAGGTTGCCGCAGGTGTCGTCCAGGACCGCGGTGGTGACGGGGCCCATCTCCACCGGCTCCTGGGTGAACCTGACGCCGAGCCGGGTCAGCCGGTCGAACTCCGCCCGTACGTCGTCCACGGCGAAGGCGGTGGCCGGGATGCCGTCCTCGACCAGGGCCGTCGTGTACGGCTTCACGGCGGGATGCTTGTTCGGCTCCAGGAGGAGTTCGACGCCGTCGGGGTCCTCCGGTGAGACCACGGTCAGCCAGCGGTCCTCGCCGCCGACCGGGACGTCGTGCTTCTTCGCGAAGCCCAGGACGTCCGTGTAGAAGCGCAGGGCTTTCTCCTGGTCGTCGACGAAGACGCTGGTCAGGTTGATCCTCATGGGGTGCTCTCCGGTGCCTTCGGTCCGAGCCATCGGCTGACGATGTGCTCAAGGGGTTCGGTGTTCAGGTCGTGGAACTTGTAGCGGCCCTCGCGGCGCGTGATGACCAGGCCCGCCGTTTCCAGGACGGCCAGGTGCTGGCTGACCGCCTGGCGGGACAGGCCCAGGCCGTGTCTGGTCACCAGCCGTCCGCATATCTCGAACAGCGTCTGGCCGTTCCGGTCGGTCAGCTCGTCGAGGATGCGCCGTCGCGTGGGGTCGGCCAGGGCCTTGAAGACATCGTCCGCCATGGCTCCACGATAGGCAAGTAGCGACTTGCCTATCAAGCGGAGTGCTCGCGGCTTCCGCCGGGCGTCCTCTCGGGGGCCTCCGTCGCCTCCGTGATGACCGGGAAGCGGCGCGGGGCGAGGGTGATCAGCGCGAGCAGGGCCAGGGCCGCGGCCCCGGCCGCCCCGATGTAGACGTGGTCCACCGCCGCGTCGACCGCCCGGCGCAGGTGGTCCGTCGCCGCCGCGGAGAGCGCGCCCGGGTTCTCCAGGGTGTGGGCGACCGCGTCCAGGTCGTCGGGGAGGCCGGTCACCGGGGCGTCGAGGAGGCGGGCGGCCAGGACCCCGTTGGCGACGGCCCCGAAGAGCGCCGCGCCGATGCTCTGGCCGACCTGGCGGCAGAAGAGCACGGACGCCGTCGTCGTACCGCGTTCCGCCCAGCCGACCGTCGACTGGACGCCCACGATCAGCGGGAGCTGGAACAGGCCGAGGGCCGCGCCGAGCAGGAGCATGAGGAGTGCGGGGTGCCAGGGCTCACCGGGATAGGGGAGGAGCGGGAAGGCCAGCAGGATCAGCAGTGCCGCGCCCATGCCGACCATCGCGGTCCGCCGGAAGCCGATGCGGTTGTAGACCCGGTCGGACAGCGCCGCCGAGACCGGCCAGCTCAGCGTCATCACCGACAGGACGAACCCGGCGGCGATCGGGCCGAGGCCCAGCACCGACTGGGCGTACGTGGGCAGGAAGACGGTCGGCGCGACCATCAGCAGCCCCATGGCGCCGAGCGCCAGGTTGACCGAGGCGATGGTGCGCCGCCGCCACACCCAGCCCGGGATGATCGGCTCCACCGCCCGCCGTTCGATGACGACGGTGAGTGCGGCCAGCACCGCACTCGCCCCGAACAGGCCGAGCGAGGGCGCCGAGAGCCAGGGCCAGGCCACCCCGCCCTGCACGAGCGCCGTGAGCAGCACGGCGCCGGTCGCGAAGACGGCCAGCGCGCCCGCCCAGTCGACCCGGGGCCGGGTGGCGGGCCGGGGGCGGGAGGGCTCGTGGAGGTGGCGGACGACCAGCCAGAGGGCGACGGCCCCGACCGGGAGGTTGATCAGGAAGATCCACCGCCAGTCGGCGTACCCGGCGAGCAGTCCGCCGACCACCGGGCCGGCCACCGCCGAGGTGGCCCACACCGTGGACAACTTCGCCTGGATGCGCGGGCGTTCCTTGAGCGGGTAGAGATCGGCCGCGATGGTCTGGACCGTGCCCTGGAGCGCGCCGCCGCCCAGACCCTGGACGATGCGGAAGGCGATGAGCGCGGCCATGTTCCACGCGGCCGCGCAGAGTACCGAGCCGATCAGGAAGAGGATGATCCCGGCGATCAGGACCGGCTTGCGACCGAAGGTGTCGGAGAGTTTCCCGTACAGGGGGAGCGTGACCGTGACGGCCAGCAGATAGCCGGAGAAGAGCCAGGAGAAGACGGTGAAGCCGCCGAGGTCGCCGACGATCTGCGGGACGGCGGTGGACACGATGGTGCCGTCGATGGCGGCCAGCGCCATGCCGAGCATCAGCGCCGCCACGACGGGGCGACGGCCTCGGGGGGTGATGAGGGTGGAGGAGGGCGGTACGCCGGCGCCCGTGTCGCTCGTACCGCCCGTGTCGCTCGTACCGCCCGTATCGCTCGTGCCGCTCACCGGGGTCCCTTCCCTATGCACGTATTTCCCGTGGCACTGTCTCATCCCGGGCGACGGGAGCGGGAGTGCCGGTGCTGCGGTGTCGCTGCGGGGCTTCGTTCGCAAGGGAGTTGAGGCGGCACCGGTGGATCACGCACGCGCGACTCGGGCTGCGGACAGCGCTCGTCGGCAGCCGCGAGCGACGAAAGCTCGTCTTCCCGCGACTCCAGCGGCTACGACTCGTCCAGCAGCTACGACTCCTCGTCCTCGTCCTCCTGCTCCTCGTCCTCGTCCGACGGCAACTACGGCTCTTCGTACGGTGACGACTCGTCGTCCGGCAGCGGTGGGAGCAGCTCGTCCGGGTATGGCGACGACCCCCACCGGGGCCCGGGCTCATCGTGCCGGGCCGCCGGCCCGAAAGGTGCCCCTGACCCCGTCTCCACCCGGGGGACGAGTCCCCTAGGGGCGCCCCCTCATGGTGGCCAGGGCCCGTTCCTCCCGGCGGAGGACGTGGCGGCGGGGGACGCCTCCTTAACCTCTTCTTACGTCGCCGCTACGGCTCACCGCAGGGGGGCAGGTGGGGAAAACCCCACCTGAAGACTGCGCTGAGCACCATCGCGCCGGACCCGGTCCGGAACCCAGACTCGGAACGTAGCCGACGACGTCCAGTCATCGACCGACATAGGAGAAGAACCGTGACAACGGCTGTAACCATTCCCAGGCACGGGGGCACTGGAGGGCGTACGGCCGTCGCGGCGCGAGCGCGGCAGGTCGTGAAGGCGTACGGCGGCGGGGAGACCCGGGTCGTCGCGCTCGACCATGTCGACGTGGACATCGCCCGCGGGCAGTTCACGGCCATCATGGGCCCGTCCGGCTCCGGCAAGTCGACCCTGATGCACTGCCTGGCCGGGCTCGACACGGTGACCTCGGGCGAGATCTTCCTCGACGAGACCGAGATCACCAAGCTGAAGGACAAGAAGCTCACCCAGCTCCGGCGCGACCGGATCGGGTTCATCTTCCAGGCGTTCAACCTGCTCCCGACGCTCAACGCGATCGAGAACATCACGCTGCCGATGGACATCGCGGGCCGCAAGCCCGATGCCGCCTGGCTCCAGCAGGTCGTGGAGACGGTCGGGCTCTCCGAGCGTCTCAAGCACCGCCCCACCCAGCTCTCCGGCGGGCAGCAGCAGCGCGTCGCCGTCGCCAGGGCGCTCGCCGCCCGGCCGGAGATCATCTTCGGTGACGAGCCCACCGGGAACCTGGACTCCCGCGCCGGGGCCGAAGTCCTGTCCTTCCTCCGCAAGTCGGTCGACGAGCTGGGCCAGACCATCGTCATGGTCACCCACGACCCCGTCGCCGCCTCCTACGCCGACCGGGTGCTGTATCTCGCCGACGGTTCCATCGTCGACGAGATGTACAACCCGACCGCGGACCAGGTCCTCGACCGCATGAAGCACTTCGACGCACGTGGGCGGACGTCATGACCGTCTGGAAGACCTCCGTGCGCAACTTCCTCGCGCACAAGGGCCGGATGGCCCTCTCCGCCGTGGCGGTGCTGCTGTCCGTGGCGTTCGTCTGCGGCACGCTCGTGTTCACCGACACGATGAACACCACCTTCGACAAGCTCTTCGCCGTCTCCTCGCCCGACGTCACCGTCAGCCCGAAGGACGCGGACGGGAGCGACGAGCAGCCCGACAGCGGCAAGCCGGCCTCGCTGCCCGCCTCCGCCGTCCAGCAGGTCGAGAAGGCCGAGGGGGTGGAGCGGGCCGAGGGTGCCGTGATGTCCATGGCGGTCACGGTCGTCGACAGCGAGAACAAGAACATGGGCTCCGAGACCGGCGCCCCCACCATCGCGAGCAACTGGACCGAGAACGACCTGCGTTCGATGGAGATCACCTCCGGGAACGCACCCCGCGGTCCCACCGAGGTGATGATCGACGCCGACACCGCGAGGAAGCACAAGCTCAAGATCGGCGACGAGCTGCGCACCATCGCCGCCACCGGTGACCTCAAGGCGAAGATCAGCGGAATCGCGTCCTTCACCGTCACCAACCCGGGCGCGGCCATCGTCTACCTCGACACCGCCACCGCGCAGAAGCTCCTGCTGGGCGGCCCCGACGTCTTCACCCAGGTCCTGGTGACGGCCGAGAGCGGCGTCGGCGACACCCAGCTCAAGAAGAACGTGGCCGCAGCCCTCGACGGCTCGACCGCGTACAAGCTCCAGACGCAGCAGGAGGCCGCCGACGCCAACAAGGACTCCATGGGCGCCTTCCTGGACGTCATGAAGTACGCGATGCTCGGCTTCGCCGGGATCGCCTTCCTCGTCGGCATCTTCCTCATCGTCAACACCTTCTCGATGCTGGTCGCCCAGCGCACCCGCGAGATCGGCCTGATGCGGGCCATCGGCTCCAGCCGCAAGCAGGTCAACCGGTCCGTCCTCCTGGAGGCCGTCCTCCTCGGCATCGTCGGCTCCGCGCTCGGCGTCGCGGCCGGCGTCGGACTCGCCGTCGGGCTGATGAAGCTGATGGGCGCCGTGGGCATGGAGCTGTCCACCGACGACCTCACCGTCGCCTGGACCACCCCGACGACCGGCCTCGTGCTCGGTGTCGTCGTCACCGTCCTCGCCGCGTACGTCCCGGCCCGCCGGGCCGGCAAGGTCTCCCCGATGGCCGCGCTGCGCGACGCCGGGACCCCCGCCGACGGCCGGTCCGGGTGGATCAGGGCCGGTATCGGCCTGTTCCTGACGGCCGCGGGCGGTGCGGCCCTGGGGGCGACGACCCAGGCCGACAAGGCCACCGAAGGCTCCGTGTTCCTCGCCCTCGGCGTGCTGCTGACCCTCATCGGCTTCATCGTGATCGGCCCGCTCCTGGCCGGCGTCGTGGTGCGCGGACTGAGCGTCGTCGTTCTGCGGCTCTTCGGCCCGGTCGGCCGGCTGGCCGAGCGCAACGCCCTGCGCAACCCCCGGCGTACGGGAGCGACCGGCGCGGCCCTGATGATCGGGCTCGCCCTGGTGGCCTGCCTGTCCGTCGTCGGGTCCTCCATGGTGGCCTCGGCCACCGAGGAGCTCGACAAGTCGGTCGGCGCGGACTTCATCGTCCAGGACAGCAGCACCGGCCGCCCGATCGTGCCCCAGGCCGCCGACGCCGTACGCGCCGTCCCCGGCCTGGAGCACATGACCGACTACACCTTCGTCAAGGCGAAGGTCACCGCCCCGAACGGCAAGACCGAGGACGAGGGGATCACCGCCGCCGACCCGACGTACCAGCAGGACGTCCGCCGCACGGTCATCTCCGGTGACCTCGCGAAGGCGTACGGCAAGGACGCCATGTCCGTCGGCGACGGTTACGCCGAGCGGCACGGGATCAAGGTCGGGGACACGATCACCGTCGCGTTCAAGGCGGGTGAGACCGCGAAGCTCAAGGTCGCGGCCATCACATCCGACGACACCAACATCGACCGCGGCGCGATGTACACCAACCTCACGACCGCGGCGTCCTACGTCCCGGCCGAGCGGATGCCGCAGAACGTGGTCATGTTCGCCAAGGCGGAGGAGGGCAAGGAGAAGGAGGCGTACGCGGCCCTCAAGAGCGCCATCGCCGAGTACCCGGTCTACAAGGTGCAGAACCAGGCCGACTTCAAGGAGCAACTGAAGGACCAGATCGGCCAGTTGCTGAACATCGTGTACGGCCTGCTCGCCCTGGCGATCATCGTCGCGGTGCTCGGGGTGGTGAACACCCTCGCCCTGTCCGTCGTCGAGCGGACCCGCGAGATCGGCCTGATGCGCGCCATCGGGCTCTCCCGCCGCCAACTGCGCCGCATGATCCGGCTGGAGTCCGTCGTCATCGCCCTCTTCGGGGCGCTGCTCGGACTCGGACTCGGGATGGGCTGGGGCACCGCGGCCCAGAAGCTGCTGGCCCTGGAGGGGCTTGAGGTCCTGGAGATCCCGTGGCCGACGATCCTCACGGTCTTCGCCTGCTCGGCTCTCGTCGGACTGTTCGCCGCTCTGGTCCCGGCCTTCCGGGCGGGCCGGATGAACGTCCTGAACGCCATCGCGACGGACGGGTGAGCACGCACCCGCCCGGCGGGGGGTGAGCCCGAGGGCGTCACCGTAGGATGACCGGCAGGCCCCGGGACGTTCCTCCAAACGTCCCGGGGCCGAGCCCGTTCCCCGCCCCGGGCCGCCGGTCACGGCGGACCGTGTCAGCTTGCTGCGCAGGGCGGTGCACTCCCGTGCAGCAAGCTGACACCGCGGCCTCTCTTGTGGCGCGTTCCGCGCTGGCATCGTCGTGCGTGCCGGGACGCCCCCCCGGCTCCGACGTCACTGTCAAAGGGGAACACGTGTCAAGGTCTCCGCTTGCGCAGAAGCAGCGCCACCCGGCCAGAGCCGCCGCCCTCGTCACCGGTATCGCCCTCGCCGCCCTCGCCCTCTCCACCGGCGCCGCATCGGCCACCACCCCCACCGGCCCGCCCCCCGCCGCCGACCACGTCGCCCGGACCGTCTGCACGGAGCCGGCGGTCCTCATCGGCCAACTGCTCCCGGAATCCCCACCCGTTCAGGTGCGCAGGCTGGTCAACGGCTGGGACTAGCGGTGGCTAGCCCAGCAGACGCGGCGGAACCCGCGGAAGGGGCAGGGGAGTCAGGTCGCCTCTCGGGGCCGCCGTCCCTGAAGCGGTTCCAGTTCCTGGGTCCACTGGCCCTCGCGGACGGTCCCGACACCGTCGTCCTCCAGCCCTCCAAGCACGCCAATCTGCTCGCCGCGCTGCTCCTGCACGCCAACTCCACGCTCCCCGCGCAGTACTTGCAGCGCGCGGTGCGGAGCGAATCACCATGCGGGCGTTCACCGGAGAGGCGCTCGACCGGCTGGCCGCCGCAGCCGAACGCGTCGTCCGGGCCGAGGCCGCCGCGTCCGGAGCTCCACGCGCGCCCGATTTCACCGTCACCGCCTGCTCGCCCTGTGCCCCGACCCGGCCCTGACCGCCCGGGTACGCCGGGCCCACGAGGCGCTGCTCGGGCCCGGCCGGGTGCTGGACCTCGCCGGGTCGGCGGCCACCGAGGGCCTCCCGCACTTCGCGGCGGGCGGGGCCCCGGCCGCCTACTGGATGCTCGGGACCACCGGGGCGGGCCCCTGGCGGGCGGCCCGCGCCGGAGGCGAACCCGTACCGCCCAACCACGCCCCCGGCTTCGCTCCCGACGTCAGGGCCGCCCTGCGCGTCGGCATCACGGCCCTGGCGGCGGCGGCCCGGCAGGCGCTGGCCCCGGGGCCCGCCGGGGACCGGGAGGCGACGTCATGACGGCAGCCGGCCGTACCGGCGGGACCGGGGTGGCCGACGTCGTCGTCGTCCGCCGCGACCGGGCGGCCCCGACCGGGTGGACCACCGTCGTACGGCTGCTGGGGCTGCTTCCCGGGCACTGGGCCTGCCACCCCGAGGTGGACCAGGACCGGGTGGTCCTGCGGATCGAGCTGGTCGGGGCGACGGACGCGTCGGCGGTACGGCGGGTGGTGACCTGCGTCCTGGCGGACACGGCCCTGCGCGGCTGGACCGAGGAGCGGTAGGCCAGGGGGTCCACAGGTCCACGAGGCCCACGGGGCCATGGGGGCTCACGGGTCCACGGGTCCACGGGTCCACGGGCCCGTGGGGCCGTGTATACGTGGGGCCACAGGCCACTCGGGCCCCCTCCTGCGGTCAGATCCAGCCGCGTTCGCGGGCCAGCAGCGCGGCCTGCGCCCGGCTGGCCGCCCCGAGCGTCTGCATCAGGTCGGCGACGTGCCGCCGGTAGGTCCG
The DNA here is from genome assembly GCA_002551355.1 of Streptomyces sp. man185. GTDB lineage: Bacteria > Actinomycetota > Actinomycetes > Streptomycetales > Streptomycetaceae > Streptomyces. The sequence continues at coordinate 156,042 of NTHE01000006.1, forward strand.
CACCGACACCCCCAGCTCCCGCGCGCCCGCCTCGTCCTTGCCCACCGTGCACATCGACACGAGCACCCGCCGCTCGATGCCGGAGGGGCGGGGGACGGCGGCGTCCTCACCGCTCTGCGCGCCGCCGACCGCCCGGGACAGGTCGTCGGCCTGGTCCCAGATCCGTTCGAACAGGGAGATGATGTTGGAGACCAGGCCGCTGCGATGGGCCAGGAGCGCGCCCCGCGCGGTGTCGCGCGGGTCCAGCGGGACGAGCGCCGCCCGGCGGTCGTAGACGAGGAGCCGCTCCGTGGTGTCCCGCGTCACCCGGATCGACGCCCCGTGCTCCGCCAGCTCGCGCAGATAGGCGGCGGTCGGCGGGTCCTGGAGCGCCACGCTGGAGACGACGTTGCGGATCCGCACCCCGCGCCGCAGACAGCGCAGATCCAGCGGACGGGACCGGGCGATGTTCTCCGCCGACAGCCGGGTGTACGGCTCCACGGACAGGATCTCGTCCCGGGCGAAGAACGCGAGGTCGTCGATCCGGTTACGGATCTGGGCGAGCCCCTCCAACTGCTCGATGCCCTGCGGAGGGGGCGTCCGGGCCCCCTGCTCCGCGCGTAGACCGTCAATGACGTGCCGCGACCGGGTAACGCGCTGCAACTCCCGATGGAGCGCGGCCAGCCGTATGTCGACCAGCCGGGCGAGCGCCACTTCGGGGTCGGCCGGGAAGATCCGCCGCTCCGCGTCCTCGGTGTGCAGCAGCCCCAGCTTCTGGAGCCGGGCGATCCGGGCGCGGGCCTCCCGGGGCCGGGAGTGCAGCAGGAGGTGGAGGTCGTCGGCGCGGGTGCCGGGGTTGCGCAGGAAGTGCCGGTAGATCTCTTCCTCGGCCTCCGGGACGCCGAAGACAGACATCTCGTTCTCGCCCACGTACGCCCCCGATGCCTGATGCCGTGGGGTCGTGCACCGAGGGGGATCTCCCCGCGCCGCTCGCCCCCGCCGCTGCCCGCTCCGCCCGTGCCGTTGACCGTGCTCGGTACTGCCTGTGCGACCCGCTGCTCGATGCACTGGTCCGAGTGCCCGTGTAATGGTCGGGCAAAGACTAGACGCTGGGATCACTCCTGTGAGGATCCCCGGCACAACTGTGTGCGATGCGGAGATGAACGGTGTGCGACCGTCGGTGAACGGTGCGGCCGGTGCGACGGGCGGCGGAGAGCGCCGAGCAGCGGCAGGACGGGCGGCGAGGAGGCGGTGTGCGTCGCCCGCTCGCCTGTTGCGGGCGCGGCTGTCACCCCCGGGTCGTAACCTGGAACCCCCGGCGCGTCCCACGTGTCGGGCCCTTCGCGTTGCCCGGGCAGCAGCCGGCTGTCCCGGGCCGCCGGACTGCCACCCGCGCCACCCCCGGCCCCACCACTGAACCACCCCTGATCTGATCCCCGGACGGAAACTTCATGAGTCTGCACGGTCTGCTGGATGTCGTCGTTACGGACCCGGCGCTCGCCGAGGCGGTGAAGGCCGCCGGAGACGGGCACCGCGCCCATGTCGACCTGGTGGGCCCGCCCGGCGCGCGCCCGTTCGCCGTGGCCGCGCTGGCCCGGCAGACCGGCCGGACCGTACTGGCCGTCACGGCGACGGGCCGGGAGGCCGAGGACCTGGCCGCCGCCCTGCGCACCCTGCTGCCGCCGGACACGATCGCGGAGTACCCGTCCTGGGAGACCCTGCCGCACGAACGGCTCTCGCCCCGCTCGGACACGGTGGGCCGGCGGCTCGCCGTGCTGCGGCGCCTGGCTCACCCGCGCGAGGACGACCCGGAGACCGGCCCGGTCTCCGTGGTCGTCGCGCCGATCCGCTCCGTGCTCCAGCCGCAGGTCAAGGGGCTCGGCGAGCTGGAGCCGGTGGCGCTGACCGGCGGGCAGAGCGCGGACCTGGGGGAGGTGGTGGACGCGCTGGCGGCTGCCGCGTACTCCCGGGTCGAACTGGTCGAGAAGCGCGGTGAGTTCGCCGTGCGCGGTGGCATCCTGGACGTCTTCCCGCCGACCGAGGAGCACCCCCTTCGGGTGGAGTTCTGGGGCGACGAGGTCGAGGAGATCCGCTACTTCAAGATCGCCGACCAGCGGTCCCTGGAGGTCGCCGCGCACGGGCTGTGGGCCCCGCCCTGCCGCGAGCTGCTGCTGACCGACCAGGTACGGGAGCGGGCCGCCGCCCTCGCGGAGGCCCACCCGGAGCTGGGCGAGCTGCTCGGCAAGATCGCGGAGGGCATCGCGGTCGAGGGCATGGAGTCCCTGGCCCCGGTGCTGGTCGACGACATGGAGCTGCTGCTCGACGTCCTGCCGAAGGACGCGATGGCGATCGTCTGCGACCCGGAGCGGGTCCGCACCCGGGCTGCCGACCTGGTCGCCACGAGTCAGGAGTTCCTCCAGGCGTCGTGGGCGGCGAGCGCGGGCGGCGGCGAGGCCCCGATCGACGTGGGCGCGGCCTCGCTGTGGGGCATCGCGGACGTCCGGGACCGGGCCCGTGAGCTGGGGATGATGTGGTGGTCGATCTCCCCGTTCGCGGCCGACGCCGCCGACCACGACGACGACACGCTCCAGCTCTCCATGCACGCCCCGGAGGCGTACCGGGGTGACACCGCCCGCGCGCTCGCCGACACCAAGGGGTGGCTGTCCGACGGCTGGCGCACGGTGTACGTGACGGAGGGCCAGGGGCTCGCCTCCCGTACGGTCGAGGTGCTGGGCGGCGAGGGCATCGCGGCCCGCCTCGACGCGGACCTGACGGACATCACCCCGTCCCTGGTGCACGTCTCCTGCGGTGCCATCGAGCAGGGGTTCGTCGACCCGGCGCTGAAGCTCGCCGTGCTCACCGAGACGGACCTGACCGGCCAGCGGACCGCCACCAAGGACCTGGGCCGGATGCCGGCCCGCCGCAGGAAGACGATCGACCCCCTGACGCTGGAGGTCGGCGACTACATCGTCCACGAGCAGCACGGCGTCGGCCGGTACGTGGAGATGGTCCAGCGCACGGTCCAGGGCGCGACCCGCGAGTATCTCCTCGTCGAGTACGCCCCTGCCAAGCGCGGCCAGCCGGGCGACCGCCTCTACATCCCGACCGACCAGCTGGAGCAGGTCACCAAGTACGTCGGCGGCGAGGCCCCGACGCTGCACCGGCTCGGCGGCGCGGACTGGACGAAGACGAAGCAGCGGGCGAAGAAGGCGGTCAAGGAGATCGCCGCCGACCTGATCAAGCTGTACTCGGCCCGGATGGCGGCTCCCGGCCATGCCTTCGGCTCGGACACCCCCTGGCAGCGGGAGCTGGAGGACGCCTTCCCGTACGCGGAGACGCCCGACCAGCTGTCCACGATCGCCGAGGTCAAGGAGGACATGGAGAAGACGGTCCCGATGGACCGCCTGATCTGCGGCGACGTCGGCTACGGCAAGACGGAGATCGCGGTCCGGGCCGCGTTCAAGGCGGTGCAGGACGGCAAGCAGGTAGCGGTCCTGGTCCCCACCACCCTCCTCGTCCAGCAGCACTACGGCACGTTCACCGAGCGCTACTCGCAATTCCCGGTCAACGTACGCGCGCTGAGCCGCTTCCAGTCCGAAACAGAATCCAAGGCAACGCTCGAAGGCCTCAAGGACGGCTCGGTCGACCTGGTCATCGGCACCCACCGCCTGTTCTCCTCCGAGACGAAGTTCAAGGACCTCGGCCTGGTCATCGTGGACGAGGAGCAGCGCTTCGGCGTCGAGCACAAGGAGCAGCTGAAGAAGCTCCGTGCGAACGTCGACGTCCTCACCATGTCCGCGACCCCCATCCCCCGTACGCTCGAAATGGCGGTGACGGGCATCCGCGAGATGTCCACGATCACCACCCCGCCGGAGGAGCGCCACCCGGTGCTCACCTTCGTCGGCCCGTACGAGGAGAAGCAGATCGGCGCGGCCGTCCGCCGTGAACTGCTGCGCGAGGGCCAGGTCTTCTACATCCACAACCGGGTCGAGTCCATCGACCGGGCGGCCGCCCGCCTCCGCGAGATCATCCCGGAGGCCCGGATCGCCACGGCCCACGGCCAGATGTCCGAAGCCGCCCTGGAACAGGTGGTGGTGGACTTCTGGGAGAAGAAGTTCGACGTCCTGGTCTCCACGACGATCGTCGAGTCCGGCATCGACATCTCCAACGCCAACACCCTGATCGTGGAGCGCGGCGACAACTTCGGTCTCTCCCAACTCCACCAGCTGCGCGGCCGGGTGGGCCGAGGCCGCGACCGGGGCTACGCCTACTTCCTCTACCCCCCGGAGAAGCCCCTGACGGAGACGGCCCACGAACGCCTGGCCACCATCGCTCAGCACACGGAGATGGGTGCGGGCATGTACGTGGCGATGAAGGACCTGGAGATCCGCGGCGCGGGCAACCTGCTGGGCGGCGAGCAGTCCGGCCACATCGCGGGCGTCGGCTTCGACCTGTACGTCCGCATGGTCGGCGAGGCGGTCGCGGACTACCGGGCCCAGATGGAGGGCGGCGTCGAGGAGGAGCCCCCGCTGGAGGTCAAGATCGAGCTCCCGGTCGACGCGCACGTCCCGCACGACTACGCCCCCGGCGAGCGGCTGCGCCTCCAGGCGTACCGCGCGATCGCCGCGGCCTCTTCGGAGGACGACATCCGCGCGGTCCGCGAGGAACTGACCGACCGCTACGGCCCTCTGCCCGAACCGGTCGAGAACCTCCTCCTGGTCGCCGGCCTGCGCATGCTGGCCCGCGCGTGCGGAGTCGGCGAGATCGTCCTCCAGGGCTCCAACATCCGCTTCGCTCCGGTGGAGTTGCGGGAGTCCCAGGAACTGCGCCTGAAGCGCCTGCACCCCAAGACGGTCATCAAGCCGACCGCCCACCAGATCCTGGTGCCGCGCCCGACGACCGGCAAGATCGGCGGCAAGCCGGTCATCGGCCGCGAACTGCTGGCGTGGACAGGGGAGTTCCTGACGACGATCCTGGGGTCGTAGGGCCGGGTTCGCCGGTTCGCGGCGCGTCGGCCCTGCCGGGCTTCCGGCGGGGCCGACGCGCCGCGGGGGACGGCCGGAGCGCGGTGGGCCGTTCGGGCCCAGTCCGTGCGAGTTCACGCCCGAGAGCGGCTGAGGTCACCCCGTCGGGGACAGCGCCTCCGCGATCTCCTCGTGCAGCCCCAGCGGCAGCCGCGTCCCCCAGCGGTCCGCCGCCTCGGCCGCCAGCTCCCGGCTCCAGTGCCAGCTGTTCGCCGCCGCCGTGCGGAGCGCCTCCGGGAAGAGGGAGCCGGTCGTCGTGGCGTACCGCTCGACGTCCGCGCCCGGCAGGTCCGCCTCCAGGGCCCGGCTCGGGGTGAGCCAGTGGGCGGTGGAGCCGCGCAGCAGGCGGCAGAGCTTGAGCTGGAGCGGGGCGATCACGGCGTGCAGCAGGTTGTGGGCGCGGGCGTGCTCTCCCCGGGCCTGGACGTGGGCCAGCATCAGGGTCCAGTTGGCCAGTTCGTCGGTGAGCTGCTGGGCGGTGGCCACCGGCTCCGGCGGGTTGAAGGCGGCCAGTTCGCGGGCGGCGGCGGTCAGGCGGCCGGTGCGGTCCAGGAGCACGGCCGCTTCGGGACGGGGGAAGTGGACCTGGTCGAGCCAGGTGGCGATCTCCGCGATGCCGGGGCCGGCCGGCTCGACGTGGAACTCGCCGCGCATCAGGTCGTCGAAGACCACGGCGAGGATGCCGTACATGTTGGTGTACGCCAGCTTCAGCGGAGCCAGCCGCTCCACGAACTCCCGCCCGTCGAAGGCGTCGGCGTCCTCCTCGCGTACGTACACGTAGGCATCCAGGTCCGAGTGGGCGTCGGCCTCGCCGAGCGTCCACGATCCGTAGAGGAGGACGCCCTCCACGCGGGGGTCGGCCTCGGCCGTCGCACGCAGCAGGGCGATGCGGCGGTTCAGGGCGTCGGCGGGCAGGGGCGTACGGGCAGGGCGTGCGTGCGGCATGGCCGGGTCTCCCGAGTGGGTGCGTGGGCATACGAGCGGGGCCCGGAGGTCGACGCCGGGCGGCTTCCGGGTCCCGCTGCGGGACCTCGTTCGTCGCTCAGGAAAAGCCCATGAGGGGCAGCCTGGGGGACGCCCCCGTCAGCCGTCGCGGCCGTTTTCCGGCGTGAAGACCAACGAGGTGAGCGACCGGAACGCCTCCTCCGGATCGCGGCCCTCCATCGCGTCCGACAGATTGCCGCTGAGCAGCAGGGTCGCGAAGCCGTGTGCCAGCGACCACGCGGCCACCCCCGCGAGGCGGTCGTCCGCGCCCCGGCCGCCCGGCGGGAGGTCCGCGACGCCCGCGCGCAGCGCCTCGGTCGCCCGGGCGCGGGCGGCCAGCAGGTCCGGGTCGTCGGGGCGGTGCAGGTCCGGCTGGAACATCACCTGGAAGTGCGCGGGGTGCGTCTTTGCGAACCGTACGTACGCGACGCCCCGCTCCCGTAGATCCGGCGCTCCGGCCAGCGCGTCGGCGAACAGGGCGTACCCCTCGGCGGCCACGGCGGTCAGCAGGCCCGCGCGGTCCTTGAAGTGGTGCGCGGGCGCGGCGTGCGAGACACCGGCCCGCCGGGCCAGGTCGCGCAGGCTCAGAGCGGCAGGGCCTTCGGCGGCGATGACGTCGAGAGCGGCCGCCAGGATGGCCCGCCGCAGGTCGCCGTGGTGGTAGGTGCGCTCGCGTTCGCTGCTCATGGGCAGCACCCTACCCGGCATCTAGTCATTGACAAGTTCGGGTGGGGTGCGCATGCTGAAGATCCGATCTAGTCACTGGCTAGATATGCGATTCCCGTCCCGGAAGTCCGGGAGAGGTGGAGATCATGACCGGAGAACCGTCCCGTGTGCGGCAGATGTGGCACCTCCTGGAGCCCTTGCACGCCGTTCTGTACTACGCCCCCGAAGCATTCGAGGAAGCCGCCGCGCTGGGGTACGACGTCGGGGAGCGCTGGTCGAGCTACTTCGCCTGGCGCGCGGCTCCGCTGGGAGCGGCGGGCGCGGGGGAGGTGGTGCGGACGTTCCACAGCTTCGCCCCGGCGATGGTGGACGGATACGTTCCGGGCGTCTGGGCGACCGCCGCCCCGGACGCCGTGCTCGCGGCCCGGCTGCGGGCGGTCGACCGGGCCTACCGGGCGCTGTTCGGGGACCGGGTGGAGGGGCCGGAGTTCGCGGAGGCCGCCGCACTGGCCCGCCGTGCGGCGGAGGCGGCGGGCCCGGCGGCTTCCGGCGGCGTCGGGGGCGCCGAGGCCCCAGGGATCCCCAGCGGCCTCGGCCCCGCCAACTCCGCCCTGCCCTGGCCCGACGCCCCGCACCTGGCGCTCTGGCACGCGGCGACTGTCCTGCGCGAACACCGGGGCGACGGGCACGTCGCCGCCCTCGCCGAGGCCGGCCTCGACCCGGTCGAATCGCTGGTCTCCTTCGCGGCGGTCGGCGCGGCCGCCCCCGAGGTCTTCGCGAGCCGGGGGTGGGGCGCACCGGAGTGGGACGCGGCCGGGCGGCGGCTCCAGGAGCGCGGGCTGATCGTGGCGGACGGGGCCGCCACGAAGGCGGGACGCGAGCTGCGCGCGAAGGTGGAGCTGCGCACCGACGAGGAGGCCGCCGCACCGTGGCGGGAGCTGGGGGAGCCGGGACGTGAGCGGCTGGCGGACCTGCTGGGGGAGCCCTGGCTGGAGGTCATCGGCTCGGGGCTGCTGCCGTCCGAGAACACCCTCGGCATCGGCAAGGTGTGACCCGCGCCGGAAGGGCGCGCCCCCAGAGGGCGGGGGCTCAGGTGCGGTTCATCCGAGGTCGGGCTGTACGTCGACGGCGATCTTGCCGCGGGGGCGTCGGCGGCCCTCGCCGGCGGAGCCGCCCTCCAGCAGCGCGTGCGCCTGTGCGATGTCGGCCAGCGGTAGCACCGCGCCGATCTCCGGCCGGAGTTCGCCCTGGTCGACCAGGCGGTTGAGGGCCTCGAGCTTCGCGCGGCCGGGGCTGACGAAGAGGAAGTGGTAGGTCGCGTTCACGCCCCACGCGGCGAGCAGGTTCTGAGGTTCGGGGATGTCCACGATGGACACCACGCGGCCTCGGTCGGCGAGCACCTCCGGGCTGCGGCTGAGGGTGTCCCTGCCCACCGTGTCCAGCACGACATTCACCCCGCCCAGCTCACGGACCTGTGGGACGTAGTCACCGGCCGAGAAGTCGATCACGGTGTCGGCTCCCAGCCCGGTGACGAACTCGTGGTCCTTCGCCCGCGCGGTGGTCACCACCTCGGCTCCCAGCGCGTGGGCGACCTGGATGGCGGCCGAGCCGACCCCGCCCGCGCCGCCGTGCACCAGGACCCGCTCCCCGGGCTTCACCCCGGCTCGTTCGACCAGTGCCTCCCACGCCGTCACGCCGACGAGCGCGAGACCGGCGGCCTCGACGTGCGACAGCCCCTCGGGCTTGCGGGCGACCAGGGCCTGGTCGACCACGTGGAACTCGGCGTAGGTCCCCAGCCCGGCGAACACCGGCGCCAGATACCAGACCTCGTCGCCCGGCCGGAAGTCGTCCGCCCCGGGGCCGGTCTCCACCACCACGCCGGACACGTCGTTGCCGATCACCGCCGGAAGCGGCACCTGGTCGCGGTAGTCGCCGCGCCGTGTCTGCAGGTCGAGAGGGTTCACGGACGTGGCCCGCACGCGCACCAGCACCTGGCCGGGTCCGGGAGCGGGTCTCGGCAGCTCTCGGGCGGCGAACGCGGTGTCCGCGTCACCGAAGTGGACGAGTTCCATCACACGCATCGAAGTCGACATGCGACAACAATAGATCGCCATATCGCGAATCGACAATATGTTATTGCGTTACGATCACCTCGTGTTCTCGGAGACTGAGTTGCTGGCTGTGTTCCGGGCCCTGTCCAACCCGGCCCGCCGCCAGATGCTGGTGTGGCTCAAGGAACCGATGAGCTTCCCGGGCCAGGAGCCCGGCGACGTCGCCATCGGCGTCTGCGTGTCCGACATCCAGCAGCGTGCGGGGCTGGGACAGTCGACCACCTCGCAGTACCTCGCGATCTTGCGGCAGGCAGGGCTGGTGGTCGCCACGCGGCGAGGCAAGTGGACCTACTACCGCCGCGACGAGGCGAACATCGCCCGGCTCCTGGAGACCTTGCGCGACGTGTTCTAGATCCCTCCTCCAGGTCCCTCGCCGTTCCGTTTCGGTCGCCGGCGGATCAACTCGTCGTGGCCTGCCGCCCATAGGATTCCTCGCGTCCGGTCTCCTCACCGTCAGGACGGCTCCACGTGATAGCTCCCCGTACGCACCGCGCGGCCCTGCCCCCCATCGCCGCCCTCGTCGCGATCGCTCTGGCGAGCGGCTGCGGCCCCGACGACCTCGCGGCCGACGGCGGTGGCACGAGCGGCGGGACCAACGGCGGCGCGCAGTCCGCCGAGGGCTTCGGCGCCGACCCGCTGGACAACCCGGACGGCACGAAGCCGGGCCTGGCCCCCCTCACCACTGACGCGGACCGGGCCGCCGCCCGGAAGCTCATCGAGAAGGTGGCCACCAAGGGGCGCGGCCCGAAGACCGGCTACGAGCGTGACAAGTTCGGCTACGCCTGGAAGGACGGCATCGACGGCATCCCGCTCGCCCGCAACGGCTGCGACACCCGCAACGACCTGCTCGCCCGCGACGGCAAGGACATCGAGCGCAAGGCGGGGTCCGACTGCGTCGTCATGTCGATGACGCTCCAGGACCCCTACACCGGCGAGACCATCGACTGGCGCAAGCAGCAGGCCACCGAGGTGCAGATCGATCATGTGATGCCGCTGTCCTACGACTGGCAGATGGGCGCCGCCCGCTGGAACGAGTCCAAGCGCGAGCAGATCGCCAACGACCCGCTCAACCTCATCCCGGTGGACGGCCCGGCCAACAGCGCCAAGCGGGACTCCGGCCCCGCCTCCTGGCTGCCGCCGTACAAGCCGATCCGCTGCTCCTACGCGGTGCGGTTCGCCCAGGTCTCGCTGAAGTACGAACTCCCGGTCACGACGGCCGACAAGAAGGCCATGCTCACCCAGTGCGGCGGCTGATCGGACATCAGGCCTTCCCGCCGCGGATGACGTCGTACGGGCGGCCCATCGCCATCATCAGCTGCATCGGCTCCGTGGCCGCCGCCGGGCACCGGATCGCGTGGGGCAGGATGCTCGCGTGCGGTTGCGCGGACCGCCGTCCCGCCGGAGCGTGCTGTGGCCCCGCGCCGATAATCGCTGGTCGGAGCGGCGCGGGCTGCCTAGGGTCGCGCCTATGGAACTGACCATCACCACCCTCGCCGAACGCCCGGAGCTGGCCGACGCCCTGGACGCGATGCCGGACGACTGGCCGGAGTTCGTGCTGGAGGACATCGTCGGCTGGGCCAACTTCGCCCGGATCGCGGTCGAGTTCCCCCGGTACGTGCTGGTCGCCACCGACCCCGAGGGCGTCGTGGTCGCCCGCGCCTACAGCGTGCCCTTCGTCCTGGACGCCCCCGGGCGCGGTGGACTGCCCGTCGGCGGCTGGGACCGGATGCTGCTGTGGGCCTTCGCCGACCTGCGGCGCGGCCGCACGCCCGACACGGTCGGCGCGATCGAGATCACCGTGGCCACCGGCCACCAGGGCAAGGGGATATCGGGCCGGATGCTCGCCGCGATGCGGGACAACGCGCGGCGACTCGGCTTCCGGGAGGTCGTCGCCCCGGTGCGGCCGAGCGGCAAGCACCTGAAGGCCGGCCTGCCGATGGAGGAGTACGTCCGGCTGACCCGCCCCGAGGACGGGCTGCCCGAGGACCCGTGGCTGCGGGTCCATGCCCGGGCGGGCGGGACGGTGGACTCGGTCGCCACCGTGTCGATGACCGTGAGCGGTTCGCTCGCGCAGTGGCGGGAGTGGACCGGGCTGCCGTTCGACATGGACGGTCCGGTGGAGGTGCCGGGGGCGCTCGTCCCGGTGCACTGCGCGCTCGCCCACGGCTACGCGGTCTACGTCGAGCCCAACGTCTGGGTACGGCACCGGCTGTGACGGCCGAGCCTGGTGAGAGGGCGGCCCCCGCGCTCCTCGTCATCGACATGCAGAGCGCCCTCGTCGCGCTCGCGCACCGCGCGTCCGCCACCGTCGCGGCCATCGCCGGTCTCCGGGCGCGGGCCAGGGCGGCCGGGGTGCCGGTCGTGTTCGCGCAGCAGCGGGACGAGGAGCTGGAGCCCGGCACCGAGGGATGGCGGATCGTGCCCGAACTGGCCCCCGCCGCCGCCGACACGGTCGTGCCCAAGGCCGCCCCGGACAGCTTCCTCGGCACGGAACCGGACGCCGTCCTGCGCGCCCGTGGAGTCACCGAGGTCGTCGTCACCGGGTCCGCCACCGAGATCTGCGTCGAGTCCACCGCCCGGCAGGCGCTGAGCCGGGGGTACGACGTGGTCCTCGTCGCGGACGGGCACACCACGTCCGTCCGGCCCGCCGCCTCCGCCCGTACGCCGCGCCGGAGGCATTCGTCGCGCACCACAACGAGATCTACCGCAACCTCCGCTTCCCGGGCTGCCGGGTGCGCGTCCTGCCGGCGGCCGAGGCGGACTTCGGCGGCGGCTCCGGGCACGGTCACGCGCAGGTGAGGTGAACCACAACGGTTGGGCACAACCGGGGACAGCCGGTCGGCGGAGGTGTATACGCTCACCCCACACGTCCGACATACGCGTCCCAGGAGCAGCACATGCACGGCTACGGCCCTATGCCGCAGCAGCCGACGACATCCCGGCCGTCCTCGGGGACGCTCACGACGGTGCGCGTGATCCTCGTGGCGGTGACCGTGCTGAGCTGCGGCCTCCTGGGCTGGGCGGCGATGCTGCGGCTCGCCGTCGTCACCCGCAGGCCGCGCGACTGGTTCCTGCTGGTGGTCGTGATCGCCCTCAACGTCGGACTGTTCGCCTTCATCATGGCCACACCGGACGACCCGGATCAGATGTCGGACGCGGCGGCGCTGTTCATGATGCTCTGGATCCTCGCGCTGCTGGCCGGGGTGATCACCTATTACCTGTACGCGGAGATACGGCACTACAACGCCCTCGGCTCCCCGCCCCCGTACACCGTCCACGCCAGCGGGCACCCCGCCCCGCCGCTGCCGTACCAGCAGCACCAGCCTCAACAGCACCCGCAGCACCAGCCTCAACAGCACCCGCAGCCCAACCCGTACACCGCGCCGACCCCGCCGCCCACCCCCACGCCCGCGCCCCAGCGCCTCGACCAGGTCCGCGCCGAGCTGGACGAGCTGAGCGACTACCTCCGCAAGGAGAGCAAGGGGAACAGGGAGGGCGAAGGCCGGTGAGCGGGCGGATCATCGCCGACCGGTACGAACTGGCGACCATCCTCGGCCAGGGCGGCATGGGCCAGGTGTGGACGGCGTACGACCGGCGCCTCGACCGCCGCGTCGCCGTGAAACTGCTGCGCCCCGACCGGGTCGCCGGGCCCACCGGCAGCGACGCGGCCGACGAACTGCGCCGACGGTTCGTCCGCGAGTGCCGGGTCACCGCGCAGGTCGACCACCCGGGCCTGGTCACCGTCCACGACGCGGGCAGCGACGACGACGACCTCTACCTCGTCATGCAGTACGTCGAGGGCGCGGACCTCGCCGACCACCTGACCGAGCAGGACCCGTACCCCTGGCCCTGGGCCGTCGCCGTCGCCGCCCAGCTCTGCGCGGTCCTCTGCGCGGTGCACGCCGTGCCGATCGTCCACCGCGACCTCAAGCCCCGGAACGTCATGGTCCGCCCCGACGGCACCGTCACCGTCCTCGACCTCGGCGTCGCCTCCGTCCTCGACACCGACACCACCCGCCTCACGCACACCGGTTCGCCCATCGGGTCCCCCGCCTACATGGCCCCCGAGCAGGCGATGGGCGGCGCGGTCGGGCCGTACACCGACCTGTACGCCCTCGGGGTCCTCCTGCACGAACTCCTCAGCGGAGACGTGCCGTTCGCCGGGTCCACCGCACTCGGCGTCCTGCACCGACATCTCTACGAGGCCCCGGTCCCGGTCCGGCAGGCCCGCCCCGAGGTCCCCGCCGCCCTGGAGGCCCTCGTACTGCGGCTGCTCGCCAAGGACCCGCAGGACCGGCCCGCCTCCGCGCAGGAGGTGTACGAGGACCTCGCCCCGCTGCTGCCGAAGCACGGGACCCCCGCCGGGCCGCTCGACCCGACCCGCCCGTTCCTGCGGCCGCACGCCCCCTGGCCGGACCGGGCCGCCACCCCGGCCCCGGTGCCAGCCCCCGCCACGTTCGCCGCGCCGCCGGCCACCTTCGCCACGACCCCGCCCTCCCTCGGCGCCCCGCCGTCCTTCACCCCGCCGCCGGCCGCCCTCCCGTCCCCCACCCGGGCCACCCCCGCCCGCCCCACCACCCCGCCTGTCTCTTATACACATCT